>JAVEUZ010000044.1:0-17532 GCA_034005285.1 Flavobacteriaceae bacterium | reverse complement strand
ATAATGTTCTGTGGATTACCAAAAGTTACAAAGTCTTTAACTAAACTCGGATACATTACAATATTTTTTAAATCGGAAATACTTTCAGTACTCATCGTGTTTGAACAGCTTAGACGATATTGTAGTGTGATATTTCCGGTATTGTAAGTTCCATCAATAGTATTTGCAGCATCATCAAAACTTTCATAAAATTCAAGGATTATGCTCCCTGAAACATCATTTGAAACTTCTTGAACCAAATTAAGCCCAATAAGATCAATAATCCCATCACTGCTAAACGAAACATTTGTTCCTGAACTATTATTACTAAAACCCGGAGTAATAACAAGATCTAATAAAGTTATTTTCATTTCGCTTAACCAGGATACTCCAACTGTTGATTGATTTGTTTCATAACTCGCACCTATTATTTCAAGTACGGGATTATCACAACCAACTATACCTTCAAAGGCATCTAGCTCTACTGTTATCAACTCATTGTTTAAACTTCCTTGAGCATCCCAGCTTTCAACTCCTGAGATGTCTATGGTTTTAGTTTCTACAAAGCTTGATTGTGCATGTGCATTTATTGATATAAATACAACAATAAAAAACATAAAAAATAGATAAGTAATTTTCCTCATAGATTTAAAGTTTAAAAAATTAATAAAATTAATGTTAATTTTACAAATATAATTAATTTTAATTAAAACAGAAGTAATTAATTATTTTTTGAATTTCCGTTTTCTGTTTCTATAAAAATAGCTATTACGTGTGGAAGATATCCTTCAAAAAGTAACTTTTTTGTAGTTTGCCGTGTCTTTGTTAGATACTTTTTTATGGCATGTTCAACTTAGTCTTTAAGCATTTTACATAAAGACACGCAATCTGGAATTGGTTCCGGTATTTAGATCATCTTTTTTGACCGTCATTACAATATCTTTTCCTATTCTTGTAAAATTTAGACAATAGCAGACCAACGCTTCATTTTTCGTGCTTTTCTGAATTCAAACGCTCTTCCCATTTTTGTTTCAGGTTTAAAGTTCCAAGTTGTTTGCAAAAGAAATTTATTCTGAATAAAAATCAATAAAGGAAGTTTAAATTTTAGTTTGATTTTTCGGGAAATTTTATATCTCTGAAAATTTGCTCTATATTGATGTCAAGAGCTGTACAAAAACGTAAAAAAAGATTCAAAGTCATACGTTGTTCATTTCTGAAAACTCTTCTTACGGTGGTTTCGGTGCATTGAGAAACACGGGCAAATTCAGACTTGTTTCCCTGAAACTTAACAAGGAACGATTTATATATGCGGTTTACTAATTCTGCTTCTATTTCCTCAAAGCTTTTCTGCATTTCACAAAGGAAACGAAGACTTTAAACAGAAATAAATTTACACATCGACTTATAAGTCGAAAAAAGTATTATCTTCGCAAAGATTTTTTAACAAATATTACAAACTTTTAAATTTAAAAAATTATGAAAAGATTTCTTTTAGGTTTAGTAGCAGTTACGATGTTTTTAAGTTGTTCGAGTGATGATTCTTCTGATAGTTCAGGAAGTATTTATGGAGTTTGGGAACATAGAAAAACTGGTCAAATGGTGGGAGATAATGTTGTTTTAGAAGATATACAAATTCACGCAAATTGTACGGAGTATGATAAAATTGTTTATTCTGAAAATGGGGTTGTGACTACATTTGAATATATTGGTTATTTAGGTAGTAGTTGTTATTCTAATGATTATGACGATATTTTTACTTATGAAAATGGAGTAATTACATATATTGACGATGAAGATCCTGACTACGTTATAGAATATCATATTATTGAGCTTACAAATACAACAATGATGTATAAACATCAGTATTATCAATACGGTGTTGGTATGATTTGGTTAGTTGATTATTTTGTAAGAGCAAATTAATGGATGATATTTCTTTAAAAGGAGGTGTTTTAATTATTGGTTCTTTGCTATGGGAGCAGGATAAAATTCGTAAAAATTGGAGAAACAATTTTTTAGAAGAAGAAAATAAAATTAAAACCAAAGCACCCATACGATACGGAAGGATTTCGGGTGGTAGAAATTGTACCTTTACGATGGTTTTTTCGGAGGAGTGTAATAGCGAAGATATGTTAGGAACTGCTTTCTTTGTACCTTTTAGAGATAATCCTGTTAGTTTAGAAGCATTAAGAAAACAATCTTTGGAGCTAATAAAATCAGAATGCAAGAAGGATAAGTCAGTTTTTGAAATATTTAATTGGAGTTGGGGAACTTTAGCTCTTGCCATAAATCCTGATTTGTTAGATAAAGATCCTAAAAAACACAAACAGTTATCAGAGTTTTGGAAAAAGCAATGTGGAGAAGGCTTGAACCCTAAACAATACAAAGTAGGTAATGAAAAACCCGCAGTAGATGAACAGGGAATTTTGTCTTTCAATTGGACTGATGAATTAAAGGATTTTGATTTTTTAATAGCAACTGCAACAAAGCCCGAAAAAGAATATCCAATATCAAAAAAAATAGCGGACAGAATTATCGTAAACGAGTATTCCGAATATTTTATAGAAAATGTTAAGGCTGGAATCTCAACATTTCAAGATAAAGAAATCCAAAGTTTTATTGAATAATTATGAACTCAAAAAAACCTTTAAATGAATTCTATAATTACAAATATTGGAGAGAAACACAAAGACAGCAATTGACCACAAGCAGTCATATATTTTTCACATTTAGTGTTGCTATTATTGGATTTATCATAAACTTTTTAACCAATAATAACGAGAAACAGAATTTGGTAATAATGGATTTATTATTAGTTTCTCTTTTTTGCTTTGTTCTGTCAATAGCTTTCTATATTGCTTTTAATTTATTAAGGTTGGGAGATTATAGAAAAACGGCAAAACTTATTAAAAGAGGGATTTCATCTTCAGAAATTAGCAGACAAACAAAATGTATTGGTAAAGTTAACTGGTGTTTATTTTATGCTCAAATAATATTTTCTGTACTAGGATTTATTGGAATTATATTTTCTTTTTACCAAATAATTTTCAAATTATGAAAATAGCAATATTAGGTTGGGGTTCGCTTATCTGGCAGTCTAAAGAATTATCTTACGATAAAACTTTAGGTTGGCAAGAAGACGGGGTTTTTCTTCCTGTCGAGTTTTCCAGAATTTCAAGCAACGGCGGCAGATTAACATTAGTTATCGATAAGAACGCAGAACAAAAAGTAAAAACCTTATATGCTGTTTCTTTATATGAAAATTTAGACTTAGCTATATTGAATTTGGCAATTAGAGAAGGGACAGATGTTTCTAAAATTGGATTTTATAATAAACAAACTAATAATATTTGTCCTGAAAACTTTGAATTTTCAGACAATATACGGGAATGGATTTTGAATAAAAATTTTGATGCCGTTATCTGGACAAATCTTTCTGTCAGGTTTAAAGATAAAATAGGACTGTCTTTAAATGCTGACAATGTTATCAAATACTTACAAACTTTACCCGAAGAAATTAAAGTTTTAGCAGAAGAATATATCCGCAAAGCTCCCGAACAAGTAGAAACAGCTTTTCGTAAAAAAATAGAAGAACAATTAGGCTGGAAACCTATCAAACCAAAGTAAAGTGATTCCTGAGAATGACAAAAATCCGAATAAGGAAGTTGTGTTTTCTATGAACGACATTAAAATCGAAAAACCCCGAAATTTTCGGGGTTTCTCAATTCTAATTGTATTGTTCTAAAACTATTTGCCTCCCAGAAGTACGAGTTCTTCTACACGTATCTCGGTAAGATATCGTTTTTGACCGTCTTGGGTTTCATAGTTTCTGTAGGTTATTTTCCCTTCAACGGCAATTTCTTTTCCTTTGGTTACAAATTTCTGCATGATTTCTGCGGTTTTACCAAAAGCTATCAAATTGTGCCACTGGGTTTCTTCTACCTTTTCACCTTGTGCATTGGTGTAAAAATCTTTCGTAGCGAGCGACACGCTAGCTTTCATACTTCCGTTTTCAAAGTTTACAACTTCTGTTTCTTTTCCTGTGTGACCAATAAGCATCACTTTGTTTCTTAATGACATAATAAATAAATTAAAGTTAAACATTAAACTTGAGACGTTAGTTGACTTCTCAAATCTCTGATGCAAAGATTCGGCAGTGGAGAAAATATAGTCGGTAGTTATACAATTACTTTCGATTGTAGTCATTTGAAATTGGATAAATTGCTATATTTGAACAATTTATATGAATTAAAATTTATTTGATTTATGGAAGGATGTTTAGAATGTGGCGAAAAAATTATCGGACGATCTGATAAAAAGTTCTGTAACGACAGTTGTCGTAATGCCTATAATAACAAGCAGAATAAAGACACCTCAAATCTAATGCGAAATATTAACAACAAACTTCGCAAGAATTATCGCATACTCTCTGAACATAATTTTACAGACGGAAAAGCCAAAACCACAACACAAAAATTGTCAACAAACAGTTTTGATTTCACCTATTTTACTCATATTAAAGTTTATAAAAATGGAGCAGAATACCGATTTATCTATGATATCGGTTATAAATTCTTAGAAGACAATTGGATTTTGATTGTAAAAAATGAGAATTGAAGTCGTTGGGTGAATTTATAAACTCTTAAAAGAGTAACATTGTTGTCGTTTTTAAAATCTTCTTTTTTTAAACTACTCAAAAAGATGTCTTAGCCTATTATAATCATGTCAATTCAAACTCATTCCGTTAATAAATGTATCCACAAAGTCGGTCAATTATAACTCCTCATACAACTGATATAATAATATATAAGCAATGGATACGACGATAGTCGGTTAAACGGTGTTTAAATGTTGTTTGAAAAACCTCGATTGAGGGCTTTGTGTTTTCTTTAAAAATGGAAATTTGGTATTATAAAGAGGGAAATTCCGTTTTTCCGATAATAATTACGATTTTTTTCCAGTCCTTCAGTTTGTGTTATTGCAATAGAGATTATACACTAAACTTTAATTTATAGTGTTCATGATTGTTTGACAATTCTTCTTTTGGTGGGGTAGTAGCAAGCAAAAATTAAATTTCTGTGCTATTTTCTATTTGGTTCAGATGTGTCTGTTTATTCAAAATTTTTACAAACTGACACAGTAAAGAACTACCACAAAAAACTAAACTGCTAAAATAAACTCTTTGATTAACTTACGGACAAATGGTTCTGCTTTTTTGGCAGCTTCAAGCACTTCTTCGTGATTAACATCTTCAATGCTTTCTTCGTCGCCCATATCTGTAATAACAGAAACTCCAAAACAATTCATATCCATGTGTCGAGCTACGATAACTTCAGGTACGGTTGACATACCAACACAATCGGCACCTAAAATCCTGACCATCTTGTACTCTGCAAGAGTTTCAAAAGTAGGGCCTTGCAATCCGAGATAAATACCGTCTTTCAGTTCTATACTATGTTTTTGGGCTACTTCTTTTGCTTTCTGAATAAGTTCCAATGAATAAGGTTCGCTCATATTGACAAAACGAGGACCAAAACGCTCATCATTTTGTCCTCTTAAAGGATGATCGGGAAAAAAATTTATATGGTCTTTGATAACAACAATATCTCCTACTTTATAATTAGGGTTTACACCACCGGAAGCGTTTGAAACTATCAGGTTTTTAACTCCGATATATTTCATAACTCTCACGGGAAATGTAACGGTTTTCATATCATAACCTTCATAATAATGAAAACGTCCTTGCATAGCAACGACCTGTTTGTTACCTATTTTACCAAAAACTAAAGCACCTTTATGACCCACAACCGTAGAAACCGGAAAATTGGGAATATCCTGATACGGAATTGTGTATTCTATATCTATATCTTTCGTAAAAGAACCAAGTCCGGAACCAAGAATGACCCCGAATTCCGGATTATAATTTGTTTTTTCTTTCAGCCATGCTGCTGTTTTCTGAACTTTCTCCCACATAATCTAATATCTTTTGATTAAAAATTTCTACTTCTTTCAAAAACTCTGTTTGTATCGGAAGATAAAAAAGTTTTTCTGAATCGAGCTTGTTTTGCAAACGCATATAATCTTTTTCAGTTGTTATGATTATTCGTCCGTTGGCTTTTTCTAATATTTCCAAAACATCTGTATTTGTATAATTGTGGTGGTCTGGAAATATCATTACATCATCATCCGCCTGTTGCAAATATGCGAAAAAAGGACGGGGTTTTGCAATTCCCGCCACCAATAATTTAGGCTTTTTGTAAATATCTGCAAATTTAACATTCTGGTTACGAGAATATACTTTTGAATCGTAACCTATCTTACTAAAAAAAACTTTCTGACGGTGTTTTGGATTAATTTTATTGACAATAATATTTTGTTTTTCTTCCGAAATATCCGGCAGACATTTGGTTACAATAATTATATCGGCACGTTTGGCTCCGCTTCGCCATTCCCTTAAATTTCCTGTCGGAAGCATAAAATCATCCGTATAAATATCGCCATAAGTCGTGAGTAAAATATTAAAACCGGCTTTTACTTTGCGATGCTGAAAAGCATCATCAAGCAAAATAACTTCAGGCGGATTTTGGAGTTCTAAAAGATTCTGAATACCATTTTTTCTGTCGGAATCAACCGCAACATATATATTCTTGAATTTTGTGAAGAACTGAAAAGGCTCGTCTCCCAAATCTTCAACTCGGGTGTTTTTATCTGCCAAAACAAAACCTTTCGATTGTCGTTTATAACCTCTGCTTAAAACAGCAACACGGTATTTTACAGATAATAACCGGATTAAATATTCTGTTTGTGGAGATTTCCCGGTTCCTCCGGTACTTAAATTCCCCACAACAATTACAGGTAAATTAAATGAAAATGATTTTAGAATGTTTTTGTCATATAATAAATTACGGATAGCGGTTATGCCTCCATACAAGATGGCAAAAGGAAAAAGTAAGAGCCGTAACCATTTCATTTTACAAATGTAAGAAACTGTTTAAAAAAAAAATGATTAATTAAGAGCCTGTTTAAAATTTATCTAATAATTTGTTTATGCTTTTTTTGGGTCGCTCCTACCTACTCGGTAGGAATGTTAAATTTTTAACGATAGCTCTGCTATCCTTTAAAAATTTGCCTTGTTCTGACTCAAAAATAACCTATAAACATTTTTACAATACAAATTTAAACAGACTCAAGGTCTTTTGGCAAAAAAATTGATGTGTAATTTTACAATTATTTATTTAATATTCCGTTTAAGATAAAAAACCAAACATTATGAAACAATCTTTGTTATTAGGGCTTATTACTGCATCTGTAGCTCTCACAGGTTGCGTAAGTCAAAAGAAGTATAACGAACTACAATCAAGATTAGACTTAGTAAATGCTCAGATTTCTACATGTCAATCTGAACTTGTTGGAGCAAAATCAAGAATTATGAGTCTTGAAGAACTGCTCGAATCCGAGAGAAGAAACAATCTACAACTTCAAGGTTCACTATCAGCTGCACAAAACTCTCTTGCCGATTGTCTGCAAGGCAGTAGCCAATCCGGAGCAAATATTGCCAAATTGGTAGATGAAATCAAACAATCTAATAAGTATATTCAGCATTTAGTAAATACAAAAAATAAAAGTGACTCTCTAAATGTTGTTCTGACCAACAATTTAACCCGCTCTTTAAGTCGAGAGGAAATGAAAGATGTAGATGTTCAGGTTCTTAAAGGTGTTGTTTATATTTCTTTGGCAGATAATATGCTATACAAATCCGGAGATTACAGAATTTCTGATGTTGCCGGAGAAACGCTGTCAAAAATTGCAAAAATCATCAAAGACTATAAAGACTATGATGTGCTTGTAGAAGGAAATACCGACAATGTGCCTATTTCGAGAGAAAATATTAGAAACAATTGGGATTTAAGTACACTCAGAGCTTCATCTGTAGTTCAAGCATTACAAAACAATCACGGTGTTGATCCAAAAAGACTTACTGCAGGAGGAAGGGGAGAGTATAACCCTATCGAAAGTAACGATACTCAAGCCGGAAGAACTAAAAACAGGAGAACGCAAATTATTATTACGCCAAAACTCGACCAGTTTATGGAATTGATTGGGCAGGCTCCCGAGACTAAAGATTAATTTTAGAAGTGATTTAAACTTTTTCGCTTCACGCGTGAGCTTTGCTCGAACTGGCGAAGCAATCAAAAAAGTTTAAATCACTTTTTATATAATAAAAACAGCAAAACAAAAGACCCAGGTTTTAAATCTGAGTCTTTTTTTAGTTTGAGTCATTAAACAAAAGTTAAACCTGAATCACACCTAAATTGAACTTTTTTTCAATCGGTGCATGATTGGCAGCATCAATTCCCATTGAAATCCATTTTCGGGTATCGAGTGGGTCGATAATAGCATCTGTCCACAATCTTGCTGCTGCATAATACGGCGAAACCTGACTATCATATTTTGCTTTTATCTTCTCGAATAATTCTGTCTCTTTTTCAGGGGTGAGTTCTTTTCCTTTTGCTTTAAGCGATGATGCTTCGATTTGCAGCAGAACTTTTGCAGCTTGGGCTCCACCCATAACAGCCAATTCAGCACTTGGCCAAGCAAATATAAGTCGGGGGTCATAAGCTTTTCCACACATGGCATAATTTCCTGCTCCGTACGAATTTCCGACCACAACCGTAAATTTAGGTACAACCGAATTAGAAACTGCGTTTACCATTTTAGCACCGTCTTTGATGATTCCGCCGTGTTCAGATTTTGAACCAACCATAAATCCGGTAACGTCTTGCAGGAAAACCAACGGAATTTTCTTCTGATTACAATTAGCAATAAAACGAGTGGCTTTATCTGCACTATCCGAATAAATCACCCCTCCGAACTGCATTTCGCTTGGTTTTGTTTTTGCTCCAGTAGTTTTTACAACTTTTCTTTGATTGGCAATAATTCCCACAGCCCAGCCGTCAATTCTTGCATAAGCTGTAATTATGGTTTGTCCGTAACCTGCTTTGTATTCGTCAAACTCCGAATTGTCAACCAAACGCTTGATGATTTCATACATATCATATTGTTCAACTCTTGATTTAGGAAGGATTCCGTATATATCTTCTTCTTTCAAAGTTGGTTTTTGAGGTTTTATTCTATTAAATCCTGCTTTTTCAAAATCCCCAATTTTTCCGACTACACTTTTAATTCTGTCCAAAGCATCTTTGTCATCTTTGGCTTTAAAATCTGTTACTCCCGAAATTTCGCAATGGGTAGTTGCTCCGCCAAGCGTTTCGTTGTCGATGCTTTCACCAATTGCTGCTTTTACTAAATAACTTCCTGCCAGAAATATACTTCCTGTTTTATCTACAATCAGAGCTTCGTCGCTCATGATTGGTAGATAAGCACCTCCGGCTACGCAACTTCCCATGACTGCCGCAATTTGTGTGATTCCCATACTGCTCATTATGGCATTATTGCGAAAGATTCGCCCGAAATGTTCTTTGTCGGGGAAAATTTCGTCCTGCATCGGCAAATAAACTCCTGCACTGTCCACCAAATAGATAATTGGAAGTTTATTTTCTATCGAAATTTCTTGAGCCCTGAGGTTCTTTTTTCCCGTTATCGGAAACCATGCACCTGCTTTTACCGTCGCATCATTAGCTACGATGATTACTTGTTTTTCGCTTACATATCCAATTTTTACAACGACTCCTCCGCTGGGGCAACCACCGTGTTCTTGATACATTTCTTCTCCTGCAAAACCACCGATTTCGATACTCTCTGTGTCTTTATCTAAAAGATACCCGATGCGTTCTCGGGCGGTCATTTTGCCTTCGGCATGTAGTTTGTCAATTCGTTTTTGTCCTCCTCCGAGTTTAACTTTTGCAAATCTCTTGCGTAGATCCGATACTAAAAGTTTGTTGTAATCTTCGTTTATATTAAAATTAATGTCCATATTTATTGTGTAAAATTTTAGGCGTTGCTAAAGTACAAAACCTTTTTATAAATTTTTCTTGAAGATATTTATTAAAACTGAATTATCATTAACTTAACGATTTGTTAATATTGTAGTAGTAAATTTGCACATTTAAAAATCAAATGCATGAAGCTAAATGCTATTTTTCAATTTTTTGTTCCAAAGGACAAGAAATTTTTTCCTCTTTTTGAACAAGCTACTCATAATTTAATTTTATTAGCAGAGGCTGTAAATGAGGTTGCAAACACGCCAAAAGACAAGCGGGATGAATATTTTAAGAGAATAGATGAATTGGAGGCTATTCTTGAGGAAATTACTCATAAGACCCATATAGAATTAAGCACAAATTTTATTACTCCTTTTGACCGCGAAGACATCCATGCTTTGGTTAAAACTATTGATAATGTAGCTGATTATATGCACGGTGCCGCCAGTAGGATGAATATGTATAATATTGAGAAAATAACTAAATCTATTCGTAAGCTTACTGAAATCAATTTAGAGTGTTGTCAACTTATTGAAGTTGCAGTCATAAACTTGAAGAATTTTAAAAATTTAGATGCTGTAAACAAGGCATGTATTAAAATCAATAAGCTTGAAGGAAAAGCAGATGTTATTTTTGATAAGGCTGTAGCAGATATTTTTGAAAACGAAACAGACGTAAAGAATATTATTAAATATAAAGAAGTTCTTTCGGCATTAGAAACTGCGTCAGACAAATGTAAAAGCGTTGCCAATGTATTGGAGCAAATTTCTGTAAAACATTCATAAATTTTAATTTAACGTTTTATGGATTTTACTCTACTTATCATAATCATCATTCTGGCTTTGATTTTTGATTATATCAACGGATTTCATGATGCTGCCAATTCTATTGCAACTATTGTAGCTACAAAAGTGTTGAGTCCTATTCAGGCAGTTTTATGGGCAGCTTTTTTTAATTTTGTGGCATATTTTATATTCGATTTGAATATAGCTGATACGGTAGCTAAGACTGCTAATACTTTGCAGATTGATCTTGTTGTTATTCTTGCTGCCATTATTGCCGCTATTGCATGGAATCTTTTAACATGGTATTTAGGTATTCCGTCTTCTTCTTCACACACATTAATTGGCGGATTTGCCGGAGCTGCAATTGCACACGGTGGTTTTGATGTAGTAAACATGAGCGTAGTAGGGCTAATAGCTTTGTTTATTTTTGTTGCTCCGTTTTTGGGAATGTTTATTTCACATTTTCTTACGGTAATTATTATGAATATATGTCGAAATACGACACCTTCAAAGGCTGATTGGTGGTTTAAAAAATTGCAATTGCTCTCATCTGCCATTTTCAGTATTGCACATGGAGGTAATGATGCTCAGAAAGTTATGGGTATTATTTCGGCAGCTATTGTTGTTTATATAACTCAAAACCACACAGATGTTTCTTTGCTTCCTCAATGGCTTTCTTTAGATTATTCTATTACTGACGGAAAGGTAAAGATAAACGAAGCACCTTTTTGGGTTCCTTTAGCTTGTTATACTGCTATTGCCGCAGGAACTATGAGCGGTGGTTGGAAGATTGTAAAAACAATGGGATCCAAAATTACTAAAGTTACCCCGTTAGAAGGTGTAGCTGCAGAAACCGCAGGAGCAATAACATTATTTATTACTGAACACTTAAAAATTCCTGTATCAACGACACATACCATTACAGGAGCCATTATCGGAGTTGGTTTGACCAAGAGGTTATCTGCTGTTCGATGGGGAGTAACCATTAATTTACTTTGGGCATGGATTCTAACTATTCCTGTATCTGCATTGATTGCAGCCCTTGTCTATTATTTCATAAAATTGTTTATGTGATAATATTTTAAAAAGCTAACAATCAAAAAAAGCTGTATCAAATGAGATACAGCTTTTTTTATGGCTTATTTTTTACAAAGCATATCCTTTTTTAGGTTTTTAACCGCTTTTTGTAAAGCTTTGTATTGTATGCCCGAAGTAGATTTATGCAGAACTACATCGTCTTTACTTCCTTCTGTAGATAAAGAACCTTTTACCTTTTGAGAATAGATTAAGTTACGCTGTTTAATGTCATAAATATTGATAGTAACAACAATATCAACAAAAGTGTTATTAAAAGATGATTTTACCGAAACATTTCCCGAATTGTTTTCACGCTCGATACTGTTTTTGATTTCAATCCAGTAATCTAAATCGGTAGTTTGCAGAGTTTGTAAATATAAATTTGGTGAAATATTGGTATTCTTGGGAAGCATATAGCCCGATTTAGAATCAAAATGTTCGATTAGATTTTCTCCTAAGCACGATTTTAGTTCGTTTGTAGCATAGCTGTCCTGTTTTTCAAGGGATTCAGATTCACCTTTTATCGGGGTAAGCAACCATTTTTTATTGATATAATCAACCGCATATGGCACACTTTCATAATATGTTCGGTAGCTCGGCATTGAGCATGAACACATTATTAGGAAAACTATTATTGTTGTAAAAAAACTATTCTTCGTCATCTTCGTCTATAAATTCAAAAAATGAAAAAACAGAACCACCATATCTTTTATCAAAAGAAAAATAGGGTAGATGTTCCAAAACAATATGTTTTGAGTGCTCTATAATCAACATGCCTTCTGTATCGAGCAAGTTATTTTCAAAAACCAATGTTATAATTTTTTCTAGATTTTTTTGTTCCATATCATACGGAGGGTCGGCAAAAATTATATCGTAAGTATTTTTGTTTTTTTCTAAAAATTTAAATACATCACTTTTAATGACCGTAATATCCATTTTGAGATTATCGGCTGTTTTTTTGATGAATGAAATACAGTTATAATTTTCGTCAACAGATATGATGGGAGCTGCTCCACGTGAAGCAAATTCAAAACTTATATTTCCGGTTCCGGCAAATAAATCCAATACTTTTAATTCATTCAGATTAAAATGATTATTCAGGATGTTAAAAAGTGATTCTTTAGATAAATCGGTAGTAGGACGAACAGGCAAGTTTTTGGGTGTCTGAATTCTTCGTCCTTTATGCGTTCCCGAGATGATTCTCATACGTTAAAAATAACAAGGTTTTTTCGATAATCTTCCGCAGAAACTGCTTTTAACTCGGAGTACTCAAAATTAAGCAGCTCAATATTTCTGATATATTGATATGCCGCAACATAAAGAGGATTGTGTTCAGAAATTTCGCCGGATAATTTTAATTTAAAATTTTCGGGATTCATATAAAGCTGTTCGGCTGTAAACAATATATAGTAAATAAAATCTTGAGGAGTTTTATATTCGAACGAGTTGTATAAAAGTAGTTTTTGATTTTGAATAACCACAATCTCAAAATGATATTTTGACACATGCACATACATGGTTTTAGATTCATCGTTTTTTGATAGATTAAGTAGTTTACTCACTAAAACAGAACTAAAATGTTTGTACTCAAATGTGCCAAATTGGTCTATCAGATAATTGTTTATGTTTACATAAGGTACATAAACATTGACCATTTCGTAATTGTCTAATGAATCGTAAGTAAAAAAATCTGTTTCAAAAACTTTTGTGTTATATTGAAGATAGCTTCCTTTATAGTCTTCGTCAAAAAAGGCTTTTGGCACAAAAGCACTCAGATTATTTTCGTGTAAAACAACAATTTCGTCATACGATTTGGTGAGTTCGTCATGGACTAAAAAGCTTTTCCAAATACAGTTTTCGACAGTGAAATTTTTGGGATAGCTCTCAAAATCGACATGACCAAACTGAATGATATTTCCGCTCAATATATCTTTACTACAAAAAGAAAGTCCGTGAAGCGATAATTGAACGGACAGTTTTTTATAGTTCTTTTCGGTAATATTTTTAATCTGTGATTCCAAGTAATGAATTTCAGGTAACAGGGCAAATTTACATTTTTTTTTCGACCTTGAGAATTTCATTATGTATATTTGAACATTATTCTGTAAATATGAATGTTCCTCAGTTTTATAGCCTTTTAAGAAAATCATTTTCGTTTTCACCTACGGTAAAACAGGATATTTTTTTTCAGATGATAGCAGAATTTGTTACTAATTCTAACAATAATGAAATTTTTGTTCTGAAAGGATATGCCGGAACCGGTAAAACTACTGTTATTTCTTCGCTGGTAAATAATCTTGCTGCCATAAACAAAAAACACGTGTTGCTTGCTCCCACAGGACGAGCAGCTAAAGTTATTTCGGTATATTCTGGGAAACAGTCATTTACGATACATAAACGAATTTATTTTCCTAAAAAATCCAGCAATGGGAGTGTGAGTTTCACCCTTCAGTTGAATAAATTCAAGAATACAATTTTTATTGTTGATGAAGCTTCGATGATTTCAGATTCGGGCTCGGATAGCTCAATTTATCAGAATGGTTCATTGCTCGACGATTTGATTTCTTATGTTTATTCGGGTGAAAAATGCAAAATGATTTTGTTGGGAGACGAAGCCCAATTGCCACCTGTTCATTTTGACATAAGTCCTGCATTAGATATCGATAATCTCAGTATGCAGTTTGACAAAGAGGTATTTCATATCGAATTGGACGAAGTGATGCGACAGGAAGAAAATTCGGGAATCTTGTATAATGCCACATTGCTACGTGAGGTTTTGAAGGAAACTTTTTTTGAAAGTTTTGCTTTTCAATTAAGTGGTTTCAAAGATATTGTGCGTCTTACAGATGGATATGATATTCAGGATGCCATCCACAGTTCGTATAGTAATTTTGGTGTTGAAGAAACAGCTTTTATTGTCCGTTCAAACAAAAGGGCAAATCAGTATAATGAGCAGATTCGTAGTAAGATTTTGGATAAAGAAAGTGAGTTGTCGGCAGGTGATTTACTTATGGTTGTCAAAAACAATTATTTTTGGCTCAAAGAAACCGATGAAGCCGGATTTATTGCCAACGGAGATATTATAGAAGTGCTCGAAATCTTTAGAATCGAAGAATTATACGGATTTAAGTTTGCCAAAGTGAAAATTCGCATGGTCGATTATCCTGACCAAAGACCTTTAGAAACCATTCTATTACTCGATACCATTACTGCCGAAAGTCCGTCTCTTTCTTATGAAGACTCGAACCGTTTGTATCAGGAAGTAATGAAAGATTATGAGGGAGAAAAATCCTATATCAAGTTACAAAAAGTAAAAAGCAATCCGCATTTTAATGCCTTGCAGGTAAAATTTTCTTATGCCATAACTTGTCATAAATCTCAGGGCGGACAGTGGGGTGCTGTATTTATCGAACAACCATATTTGGCAAACGGAATAGACAAAGATTATATTCGATGGCTTTATACGGCAGTTACCCGAGCAAAAGAAAAACTATATTTGATAGGGTTTAAGGATGAATATTTTTTGTCTTAGAGCCTGTTTAGATTTGTATTGTAAAAATGTTTATAGGTTATTTTTGAGATAGAACAAGGCAAATTTTTAAAGGACAGCAGAGCTATCGTTTCAAAATTTAACATTCCTACCGAGTAGGTAGGAGCGACTCAAAAGAAGCATAAACAAATTATTAGATAAATTTTAAACAGGTTCTTAATAAACGACATATTTAAAACCAAAAAGACTATCAAAAAATGATAGTCTTTCTGTCTAATTAACCAAATTTGATTGTTAGGTTTTGAAATTTTATTGTTGAGCCAACATAGTATTTCCTGTGTATTCGGCAATTTCTTGTTTTAAAAATGCCAAACTTTCAGTTTTATTAACAGCAGGGTCAACTTTTACTTTTTCACCATTAGGCAAGTAAACAATATAAAATCCTTCTTCATAAGAAGACAGTTTTATTACTTCACCGTTTGGTTTGATGGCATTCCATGATTTATCTGCAGGAATATATTCCATATCAAGAGTTTGCCCTTTTTTTGGACCTTCAATTACCACGATAGACATTTTGTTTTTCATAGCGGTTAATTTGAATTTATTACCGTCTTTTTCAATAACTTGGGTTTCAATATCGCCGTCATTCATGGCAATAGGGTTGGAGCCGGACCAAAATTCGATTACATTAAAAATGATTGCATCACCCAATACAAACAAACCATAAACAGGAATTATGTTTAATCCCCAAAAAACAAGGTTGTTTACAAATTTACTGTCACTAATGCTGTCATTCCAATTTTTCAGACCGGAAACAGCACTAAAAGAACCTAAGCAGCTTGATAGCATTAACGTAGAAGCGAGCAACATGCTCATGACGATTTTTTTCATAATGTTTAAAGTTTATTAAGATTAATATGTGTAAATTTAATTGTTTTTTTTCTAAAAGTGCTTCTTATTTAACCTAAATAAATTGATTGTTAACATAGAATTTTTGTGCCTGTCTGAAAATGAGCTTATATTAAAGTATGTTTGGATAATAATTGTAGAAGGATCGGAATTCAAATATTTATTTATCCAAAAGTAATAACTGATTATGGCTAATAACGGATATTCAAAAAGTTTGAATAATCGAACTAAGGTTATTAAATAGGCTCTTAGTATATTTGTGAAAAATAATATAAAATACCTTTCTGAAATTTATCAGATTAATCAAGATATTTGTAGGTGTTACTTTTGACAGAATTAAAAACAATTAAAAATCAGATGAAAATAATTGCTGTAATTCCTGCAAGATATGATTCAACTCGTTTTCCAGGCAAACTTATGCAGGATTTAGGAGGAAAGAGTGTGATTTTACGAACTTATGAAGCTACTGTAAACACCGGTCTTTTTGACGATGTCTTTGTTGTTACTGATAGCAGTCTTATTTTTAATGAAATTACATCAAAAGGTGGACAAGCTATAATGAGTATAAAAGAACACGAAAGTGGCAGTGACCGTATTGCCGAAGCGGTTGCCAACATTGATACAGATATTGTAGTAAATGTTCAGGGTGACGAACCTTTTATAGACAAAGATTCTTTGGCTTTGGTGATAGAAATTTTTAAAAATGATAGAGAAAGTCAGGTTGATTTAGCTTCTTTAATGTGCAAAATAACCGATTGGAATGCAATTGAAAATCCGAATAACGTAAAAGTTGTTACTGACCAAAATGGGTTTGCATTATATTTTTCACGTTCTATAATTCCGTTTTTGAGAGATAAAAATACGATTGCCGAATATTTTCAGCATATCGGAATTTACGCTTTCAGAAAACAGGCTTTGCTTGATTTTTCAAAATGGTCGGTTTCTAAATTAGAATCTATCGAAAAATTAGAGCAATTACGCTATTTAGAACATGGAAAACGGATTAAAATGGCAGTAACAACCCATGTTAATATTGGTATAGATACGCCCGAAGATTTGGAACAAGCCAGAAAGATGATTTGATTTTGAATGTCCGTTATTAGACATAATCAGTTAAATTATATCTAATAAGGGATTAACATCGTCAAGGAGAGAGCTGTTGAGTAAAAATCCGTAATAGTTCACCTCTTGAATGGGGGTAGGGGTGTTTTTTTAGCATGAATCAAATGTAAATATTTGAAAATATGATTTTTGAGAATCGAAAGTTGGGATAACAAATATTACATAATAACACATTACGGATATTCGGTATTTGATTTTATAGCATTAAGATATTTTTAAAATAAAGAAT
>JAVEUZ010000043.1:0-18252 GCA_034005285.1 Flavobacteriaceae bacterium | reverse complement strand
GGAAAGGATTCATTTTTCGGGAGTCCCATATTTTATGTTTTTTGACAAGAATAAAAATTTCTTTCACTATTCAGGTGCAAAAGCCGATGTAGATTATCTCATTAAAATTGGTCAAACTGCTTTAGACCCAAATCAAAGAACAGGTAGTTTGGAATCAAAATATGAATCCGGTGACAGAAGCATCAAAACACTATATGCTTATACAGATTTATTACAGTTATATAAAGACGAAAAAAAAACAAATCTGATATCTGATGAATTATATCAGGTATATCCGAAAGAACGATTAGGAACACACCAGAGCTACTTAATACTAAAAAACGCTGTTTTTGATATTGAAAATGGGTTTTTCAAATATTGGTATTCCAATAGAGAAAATTTAATTGGTATTGAAAAAGGTAAACAAAGTGGAGAAGAATATAAAATTCTTGAAAGAATAGTCCTAAATTCGCTTAGAAGTACAGAAAAGTTAAGTTGGAATACGTCAAAAATAAATCAGGTGAAATCTATAATTTCCACATTAAAAATTTCTGACAACCCTGATGTTTTTCTGTGGGAAGCAGAATGTGCCGCCTTGGTTCGAGAAGACAGAGCCGATGAAACTTTAAAAAAGATGAACCAGCTGTTACAAGAAAATGAAAATAATATATTTTCATCGATTTATATTGTGCAATTTACTCAGGATTTACTCAAAGAAAAGCAACATTTAGAAATCGTCAAAAAAGCAATTGATCGTCTAAAAAACAAAGAGACGAAACCTGAACAAATGGGCGACCTGATGATATTGGAAACCAACTATTTTAAGCAAATTCATGACAAAATAAATTATAATCACGCCAAACACCGTACGCAAACCTATTTTGAAAAACATGAATTAGATATTTCCTTACTAAATAATTTGTAAAAACAGCAAAACACCAACCAAAGTGGCAACAACGATTAGTGTTTCGCAAACTAACTAAAACAATATTCCTGATTTTTTAAGTATAGAACTTAAATGTTTTATAAATACGATTTATCGGAATACCAATTCCCTGATAAAGAATAACTCTTTCATCAGTTATACCACACACCTTGGCCTCGACAACTTTTTTTGAACAATTGTCTTCAAAATAAATTTTGATTTTGAAAAAATCAAGATTGCCGTATGTCAGAGCTAATTTTAATTCTGCAAATCGTCTCTTAATAGATTCTGTTTTATTTAAAACATCGTTTTTTGGGAAAGTAAGAGAGGCTATAACCTCCTTATCTACAGATTGGTAATTTGTAGCCATAATCAAACAATTAGGTTAATAATAGAAATAAGGGCGAAGTAAAATTAACATTTTATTTTAATTATCAATACTTTTAAGGGTATTTTTTTAAATTAGTAACAATCAAAACGAGAAAAAAAACACCCGAAGCCTTATAAACAAAGAAAAGACACGGCTTTAATGTCATATAAAACAGAAATTAAATTTTAAAGAATATTCCTATGTTATTGAGATTTTTAACAAAAAAATCCCTTGGAAATATCCAAGGGATTAAATCTTGTCGGGGTGACTGGATTCGAACCAGCGACCCCTAGCACCCCATGCTAGTACGCTACCAGGCTGCGCTACACCCCGAAAAGCGACCGCAAATGTAAAGTTTTCAAACGTATAACACAAAAAAGAATCGAGTTATTTTATTTTAAAAACAAACAAAATAAGCCACCTAAATTGACAGTGGCTTATCTTCCGGTTTATTACAACCGTACGTACTAACCTAATAATTTAATTAAAATTTCATACCGAAACCTAAACCAATAATCCATGGATTTATTTCAACCTCCGCAGGGATACTTAGTCCGGCTGCAAGATTTGAAGCATCAACGGTTACATCTGTTTTCAAAAATAGTTTTTTCACATCGGCATTGATGAAAAATTTATCATTAAAAAACAAATCAAAACCTATCTGAGCAGCATAACCAAATGCGTTATCATACTCAACATCTTTAACCACATTGCCTTCGTCAACACTATAAAAAATAGTGTAATTAACTCCCGCCCCAACATACGGTCTAAATGTTTTTCCGTTATCCGGACAAAAGTGATATTGCACTGTAAGTGTCGGTGGTAATAACCATACGCTCCCTAAATTTACATCAAAACTTTCCGGACCGCCAATAGCAGAAATATCGGAACCAATTGTATTAACATTGTGCTTTGTGGTACCAAGTATTAATTCTGTCGCAATGTTTTTAGTAAAGAAATAAGTGAAATCCAATTCAGGAACTAAAGCATTAGAAATATTAGCATCTCCGCCAATTATTCCTATTTTAGCACTTTCGTCAGGTACAACGCCAATTCCTCTTAAACGGACTTGCCATCTTTTAAAATCATTGTCGTTTTTTTCATCTTGTGCCTGAACATAATCTACTGATAATAATGATGAAACTAATAGAGCAAATACAATCTTTTTCATGTTGTTAATGTTTGAAATTATTGTTCAAAGTTATTTTGAAGAAATCATTGAAATACTGATAAAAATCATTGTCTGATTTTTTTATTTCACGATATTACAAGTGAAGTAATTTAAACTTTTTTCTATTGGCTAAAAAAATGTTCTTTTGCCTGTTTTTTTGTTCTTATATTTGCCGTCCGATGCAGAAAACGATAAACATACTCAACAAGAGAGCCAAGTTCGACTACGAAATCATCGATAAATATGATGCCGGAATTGTTTTGACTGGAACTGAAATAAAATCTATCCGCTTGGGTAAAGCTTCTATTGCTGAGAGTTTTTGTGAGTTTAATAATGGAGAATTATTTGTCATCAATTCACATATAGAAGAATACTCTTTTGGCACGCATTATAACCACAAAACCAAAAGTGAACGCAAACTTCTTCTAACTAAAAAAGAACTGCGTTCACTCGAAAAAAGTGTTCAAAATAAAGGGTTAACAATTATACCGCTACGGTTATATATCAACGAAAAGGGGCTTGCCAAAATGGAAATTGCTTTATGTCGCGGTAAGAAAAACTACGACAAACGCGAGACCATTAAAGACCGTGACACAAAACGGGATTTGGATAGAATTAAAAACCGGTTTTAATCCGAACGCTATTTCTTTTGAGTTTAATTCTTATCTTCCAAAAGCGGTACAAATCTAAATTCGCCAAACTCGTGTTTTTCAAACTGAGTTTCATTTTTGCGAATTAACAAAGTCATGATTTGCTCATTCTCTCCCACAGGTATAACCAACCTACCTCCTATTTTCAATTGTGCCATCAAAGGATTAGGAATAAAAGGAGCACCGGCGGTAACAATAATACTATCAAAAGGAGCGTAATCGGGAAGACCTTTATATCCATCACCAAAAGAGAGATGCTTTGGGCGAATCCCTATTTTTGGCAAAAAAATTTTTGTCTTCTTAAACAGCTCTTGTTGTCTTTCAACACTATATACTTTTGCCCCCATAGTGCACAGAACTGCTGTCTGATAACCACTTCCCGTACCAATTTCTAAGATTTTATCATCATTTTTAACCTCGAGAAGTTGAGTCTGAAAAGCAACCGTATAGGGCTGAGAAATAGTCTGTTCTGCCGCAATAGGAAACGCCATGTCTTGATAAGCAAAATCTTCAAATCCTGAATCAAGAAACCAATGCCTCGGAATTTTCCGAATGGCTTCAAGAACATTCTTGTCTGTAATACCTTTTTGCTCCAAAACACTTACTAACTGATTGCGAAGCCCACGATGTTTGGCAGTATCTTTCATTTTCTCACAAAGAATATAGCATTCTCACTCTTCTTATATGTAGTTTTAATTTTGGTAAAAATAGACGTAAAAAAACCAAAAAGCAAATTCTAAACTCTAAACAATTTTTAGACCTAAAGAAATTTTAAGCTTTAATACCTAAAAAACTGAGTTCGGTTATTAAAACAAATATCTTATTTTTGATAAAATTTATTCTTATGCTAAAAATAGGAGTTCTCGGAGCAGGACATCTCGGAAAAATACATTTACGACTTCTTAATCAATCTGAAAAATATGAATTAGTTGGGTTTTATGACCCTAATTCAGAAAATGCACAAAAAGTTTCGGAGGAATTCGGATATCGAAAATTTGATACTATCGAAGAACTTATCGAAAACGTTGACGTTGTTGATATTGTAACCCCGACTTTATCGCATTACGATTGTGCGGTAATGGCTATCAAAAAAGGGAAACACATCTTTTTAGAAAAACCGATTTCCAATACGGTTGAGGAGGCAGAACACATTATTCAACTTGCAAAAGAATACAACGTAAAAGGTCAGGTTGGCCATGTGGAACGATTCAATCCTGCATTCAAGGCAGTTAAGGACAAAATCAACAATCCGATGTTTATCGAAACACATCGTTTGGCTGAATTTAACCCGAGAGGAACAGACGTTCCGGTAGTTTTAGATTTGATGATTCACGATATTGATGCGATTCTGTCGGTTGTAAAATCAAAAGTGAAAGACGTTCACGCAAGTGGAGTGTCCGTAATCAGTGATTCACCCGATATTGCCAATGCCCGAATCGAGTTTGAAAACGGTTGTGTGGCAAACGTAACTTCAAGCCGTATTTCGATGAAAAATATGCGTAAAGCCAGATTCTTCCAAAAAGATGCTTATATTTCGGTTGATTATTTGGATAAAATATGTGAGGTCGTAAAAATGAAAGATGCTCCTGAAATTCCCGGAGATTTTGATATGATTTTGCAAAATGCAGAAGGTGTTCGCAAACAGATTTATTTTGACAATCCTGATGTAGCCCCAAACAATGCGATTCTGGACGAATTAGAAACTTTTGCAGATGCTATCCATAACGATAAAACTCCGATTGTAACTTTAGAAGACGGAACCGAAGCACTACGCATCGCTTACATAATAATTGATTGTTTTAAAAAATAAATAAACCTAAAATCTTTAAAAAATGAAAGCTATTAAAATTCTAATCGTGATTTTATTGTCCAATACTGCTTTTGCTCAAACAAAAAACTTTATTGATTTACCTTATATTGAAACTTCTGCAAAAAAGGATACTTTGGTTATTCCTGACAGAATTTATCTGACAATAACTTTGAATGAAGCAGATAGTAAAAATAAAAAATCTACGGAAGAACTTGAGAAACAGTTAGAACTAACTTTAAAAAGGTTAAATATTGATACTGAAGAAGACTTATCTTTATTGGATTACAGCAGTAATTTTAAATCTTATTTTTTAAAAGGACAAAACATTTTGAAAACAAAAATGTATTCTTTATTGATTTATGATGCTGTAACAGCAGGAAGGGTTTTAGCTGAATTGGAACAAGTCGGTATATCAAATGTAGTAATAAGTAAAACTGAATATTCAAAATCAGAAGAATTATTATTGGAATTAAAATATTCTGCTATTAAAAAAGCAAAAAAAACCGCAGAAAAATTAGTTAAACCTTTATTACAAAAGGTAGGAAAGGCTGTTTACATAAGTGACAATACATCATCAAATTCACTGCAAGGACAAATAGTAGGACTTCAAATAAGAGGTATGTTAAACAATGAAGCTCTTTATGGAAGTAGAGCTCCTGCTGAACATATTATAATAGAATTTCAAAAACTTAAATTTGAAACAGAAGTTAAAGTGAATTTTTTACTCGAATAAATTTTAAACAAAACAAAAAAATGTTAGAAAACAACTTTGTTCACGAAATCAAATCGCTTATTGCAGGGGCAAGAGCTAATGCTGTTCGTGCTGTTGATTATCAACGAACACTGTTGTATTGGCATATTGGAGAACGAATTTTTAACGAAGAACAACAAGGAAAAGACCGAGCCGATTACGGAAATTACCTTATAAAATATCTTTCAGAACAACTTCAACCTGAGTTCGGAAGTGGTTTTTCGTATCGTCAGTTAGAACTGATGAGGCAATTTTACAGAACTTTTCCGATTACGAACTCACTGCGTTCGCAATTGAGTTGGATAGAAAAAAAGAAATAGAAATTTTTAAAAATAAATAAATGAAAACAATAGCAGTAATTGGAGCAGGAACAATGGGAAACGGAATTGCCCACACGTTTGCTCAATCGGGATTTACCGTAAAACTTATTGACATTTCAGAGGCTTCTCTGGAAAGAGGAATGAAAACCATTGCTACCAACCTTGACAGAATGGTAGCTAAAGGAACAATTACCGAAGATGACAAACACAAAACCATCTCTAACATCATCACCTATACCGATATGAAAGACGGAGTGGTTGGCGTAGATTTAGTGGTTGAAGCTGCAACTGAGAATGTAGATTTAAAACTCAAAATCTTTGAACAATTAGAAGAACTAACGGACAGCAACGTGATTCTGGCAACCAATACTTCTTCGATTTCGATTACTCAAATTGCGGCTGTTACTAAAAGAGCAGATAAAGTAATTGGGATGCACTTTATGAATCCGGTGCCGATTATGAAATTGGTGGAAATCATCAAAGGATATTCGACTTCAAAAGAAACTTTCGATACGATTTATAATTTGAGTAAAACTCTTGGAAAAACTCCAACCGAAGTAAACGATTATCCTGGATTCGTGGCAAACAGAATTTTAATGCCAATGATTAACGAAGCGATTGAAACGCTTTATAACGGAGTTGCAGGTGTGGAAGAAATTGATACGGTTATGAAGCTGGGAATGGCTCACCCAATGGGACCACTTCAGTTAGCTGACTTTATTGGATTAGATGTTTGTCTTTCGATTCTGAATGTAATGTATGACGGATTCAAAAACCCGAAATATGCTCCGAATCCGTTATTGGTAAATATGGTAATGGCAGGGAAATTAGGAGTGAAGTCAGGAGAAGGATTTTATGATTATTCAGAAAGCAAAAAAGCAGAGAAAGTTTCGAAGCAGTTTAAATAATTGTTGTCAGTTGTCGGTTATCGGTTTAAACTGACAACAGATAACCGACAACTAAAAATCATCTTGAAAAATAACGATACTTTCATAACAGCAAAACCTATATCTCAAAAGATAAGTAGATACATTTCGTATTATTATTTTCACGCTTCGGATGATGAAAATTATAACAAAAGCTTTGTGTTTTACCCCAACTACAAACACGCACTTACAATGTATAAGGATTCAGAAGTTACTTTGACCGATTCCGAATCTATCGTCAGCCCATCAGATAAAATCAATATAAAACCTTTATATACCATAAACAAAGAAAAAAACTTAAAAGTAAGTATAAAAGGCTGTTTTGATAAAATCGGAATTGTTTTTAATCCGTTGGGAATCAATTTCTTTATCGAAAAACCTTTGAGTGAAATTCACTCTACAGATTTTGATTTTTTCTCGTATTTCGGAGAAAAACTTCGAGAAGTATTAGCACAAGTTTTTGAAGAAAAAGACCTTCAAAAGAAGGTTATTTTACTTGATACTTTCTTCGAAAAAAGATTTGTTGAATTCGATGAACCTATCCTTAAAAAATCTGTTAAAGAGATAATAACCTCAAACGGAGCGATTAAAGTTTCCGAATTATCTGAAGAATTAAACGTAAACCGAAAAACCTTACTCCGTCTATTTAAAAAGCATACCAATATGTCGGTTGAGGAATACCGAAAAATGGTAATGTTTCGTCAGGCACTCAATTATTTTCATCAGAATAAAGAAACAACAAACCTTACGGATGTGGCTTTGTTTAGTATGTATTACGACCAAGCACATTTTATCAAGAACTTCAAATCCATTACCAAAGAAACTCCAACTACACTGCTTTCAAAAATTTCGCATTTGGGAGAAGAAGACACCTATTGGTATTTCGAAAACTAAACTGTCCCAATTTTACAATTTTAAAGTTTTATAATATTCTATTTTTGTACCTGTATTTAAATAATAAGGTATGATTCAAGTAATTTTTTGGTTAGCTTTACAAATAGTAACACAACTGTCCCAATTATACAATTCACTACTATTTTAAGCTACTATTTTTGCACAGAACTTAATTCAATATTATGAAAAAAATCAATTTTCTTTTCAGTCTTGTAATCTCTGTCTTTTTTGTGTTTGTGGGTTATTATTTGTATTTCGAAAAATCGGCACAGAGTGATAATCCGACATTTATGAAAATCGCAGGTGCTGTGTGTATGTTGTTTTTCGGAGCTTGGACTCTGTTGGGTTTATGGGGTTTAAAAAAATTATTAAAAAAATAAAATGTTATGGTAAAACAAAGTTTAAAGTTCAAAATTGCACAAGCTACCTTAATGGGAATAACCTATGCAGGTATAATGGTTCTTTTTGCGAGAGGATCAGGAGAAGAATTTCATCTTTGGAAATTTATTTTTCAGATTGTTTTTTTCGGAGGAACAATGGGGTTTATTCTCCCTTTGATAACTGAATATGTTAATAAAAAAGCTTTGGACAAAATAGTTGTTGAATTAGCCGACGACGAAAAATTAAAATTAGAAAGCCGTGCTAACTTGAACGGTGGAACAGGCAAAATTATATTAACCGATAGAAGGTTGATATTTAAAGAAAAAGACACTTCTAAAAATAATTTCGTTGATATTCCTTTAAACGAAATCATCGAAGTTGAAAAACACAAAACATTAGGCTTTATACATAATGTTTTTAAGGTTAAAACAGCCTCAAAAGAATATAAATTTATCGTCTATGAAAACGAACGAGATACTTGGGTATCTGCATTACATAATTCTTTAAACTAAATTAATATGAAAAAAACAGTAATTATTTTATTGACAGTCCTCAGTTCATTTTTGGCATTAGCACAAGAGACAGAAGACACAAAAAGAAAGTCAGAATTTGGAATAAATTTTGGAGGAAAATTAGGTTTTGGCACACTTGTTCAATCAGATATGGTTAATTTACAAGGTTCTGCAAATGGCGGAGATATGGTTTATTATTATCAATTTCCTAAAGGAACTTCTGTGAGTTTAGGTGTTGGAGCAATGCAGTTCAAAGCTAACGGGGTAACAGCAGGAGAAAGTTATTCGTTAGACCAAATGTACTTAAGAATACCGTTGTATATAAATTATTCACTATCTGTTTTCGGAGAAGAATTAGATTATAAATTAAAAACGTATGCTGGAATTGGACTTTATGCAAACACATTATTAAAAGAAGAAATCCAGACTTTGGGAGGAACTCATAAAAATAAAAATCAAGGTTGGAACGGAGGTTATGGATTTCAACTGGGATTAAAATTTGCAGTAGCAAAAGATTTTGATTTTGGAATTGGTTTTGAAACTCAACAAGATTTTTCTAATATGAAGAAAAATGGAGTTAAACGTAAATTAGAAGGAGTTTCAACGGTTAATTTTACTTTAGGAATGAAGTTTTAAAAAATTAAAAATAAATGGATATAACCAAATTTTCACTTAAAAACTAAAATTATAACCTATGAAATCAAAACACTTTAAGGCTTTATTCATCCCGATATTTGTTTTCATGTTTGTATTTACTATCGTTAGAAAACTTTTTGACGGCGACTTTAGCTCCGAAACATTATTAAAGATATTTCTAATCGCTTTTTTTAGCAGTTTAATAACAGGAACTATTTTTGGGCTCATTAATATGCTATGGCTTAAAAAAGATACTATAAGACAATTCTTTAGCAAATAAAACGACATCTCCTTCAAAATTTGATTCAAACCGTAAGGTTACTTTTTAAGAATTAGTAACTTTACGGTTTATTATTTTTTTCATGAGTAAAATTATTCCATTCAAAGCAGTTCGTCCCGTTGCCGACAAAGTGTCATTGGTAACATGCAGAAACTATGATGATTACAGTCCCGCTGAATTAGCATCATGGCTAAATTTTAATCCGTATTCCTTTCTGCATGTGCTCAATCCCGCTTATACTCATTCGCAGAAAATCACGTTTGACAAACGCTTTAAAGGTGTTGCACACAAATATCAGGATTTCAAACAGGAAGGAATTTTTATACGGGAAGAAAAATCGGCTTTTTTCCTTTACCAAATTCAAACCAAAACCCAGATTTATACAGGAATTGTTGCAGGCACTTCTATTGAAGATTACAAAAACAATGTCATCAAAAAACACGAAGACACACTGCAATATAGGGTTGATTTGTTTAAGGATTATATTCATCAGAGCGGATTTAACACCGAACCGGTTTTAATCACCTATCCTGATAATACCGAGATTAACCTATGGATTTCCGAAAAGAAAAATGAAGAGCCAATCTATCATTTTTCGACAACCAATAAAGAAAAACACACACTTTGGAAAATTGACGCAGAGAATGATATTATATTTTTACAGAAAAAATTTGAAGAAATCCCGAACTTATATATCGCCGACGGTCATCACCGTTCTGCATCGGCAGAACTTCTGTATGACGAAAACTTACAATCTAAAAACGAAAGACTGAACTATTTTATGAGTTTTCTTATTGCCGAAAGCAATGTAAAAATTTACGAATACAACCGCATTATCCGTGATTTGAACGGTTATTCCAAAGAGGATTTTCTGGAAAAACTCGCTGAAAATTTCATCATTAAACCCAAAGAACAAGAATTGTGGAAACCACAGGAAAAATTTGAATTCGGTATGTATCTCGACGGTAATTTTTATGCGTTGTTTTACAGATTCAATGGCAATAACAATGGTAATGGTAAAAATTCAATTTTAGACAATCTCGATGCTCAAATTTTGTACGATAAAGTTTTACAACCACTTTTAGGTATTGAAGATTTACGAAATGACGAACGTATTGAATACATTCCCGGAAAACAATCTGTTGCAACGATAAAAGAATTAGTTGACGAAGGCGAATTTGAAGTTGGCTTTATGCTTTACCCAAGTGATATTTCCGAGATTAAAGCGTTGGCAGACAACAACTTGATTATGCCACCAAAATCAACTTATATCGAACCGAAATTCCGTAGTGGATTAATGATTTATGAATTGTAAAAAAGTTGGAAGTCGGGAGTTGGAAGTTAGGAGTTTTTTCCAAATAAATAGACACAAACCGTCATTGCGAGGAGTTGCGAGACACGAAGCAAAGTAATCTTATAACATTTTTTAATTAAAAATAACAATGAAAGAACCTAACATTCAAACTATTAAAGAATTTTTAGAATTTAATGTTGGTATTCTGTTTCAAAGAGAAGAAATAGCATATTTAGGGTTAACATCAAAAATAGAAATTCAATTAAGAGATAAACTTGCACTTGCTTTACATAATGAATTTAAAGACCAATTTATTGTAACCAGAGAATGGAAAAAATGTGATTTAGCAATTTTAAATAAACATACATTAGAACCCATTTTGCTTTTAGAGTTAAAAAACTGCTATTCTTGTGATTTAATAAAAAACTCTACACTAAAAGAGTATGAGTTAGAAATCAAAAAAGACTTAAATAAATCTGAAACCCTTTCTACAAAAAATACACTTTTTTATTCAATTCTATTTGTTACCAAACCAAGAACAATAATTCCTGATGAATACTTGAAAGTAATCAAATATTCAAAGGCAATAAATACTGCTCTTAAAAAATGGGAAAGTTGGGAAACTATTGAAATATTAGGTGAAGCCAATTTTAGAAATCTCTTCGATATAATTTATGAAGGAAACATAAAGAAAGATACTTCCTTTGGTATAGAATGTGCTTTTTATTATTTTATAGTGAAAAATCATTAAGTTAAAACCAAATAAAATATGTCAATAGCCGAAAATCTTAATAAAATAAAGTCTCAACTTCCTGAAAACGTGACACTTGTGGCGGTTTCAAAAACCAAACCTGTCAGCGATTTAATGGAAGCATACAACGCCGGTCAGCGAATTTTTGGCGAAAACTACGTACAGGAATTGGTTGACAAACAACCTCTTTTACCCGAAGATGTCGAATGGCATTTTATCGGTCATTTGCAAAGCAACAAAGTAAAATACATTGCTTCGTTTGTCAGTTTGATTCACGGTGTTGACAGCTTAAAACTGCTTAAAGAAATTGACAAACAAGCAAAAAAAAACAACCGCATCATTGATTGTTTGTTGCAAATTCACATCGCAGAAGAGGAAACTAAATTTGGATTGGATGAAGAAGAATTGGATGAAATACTGAAACAAGTTCAAAATGATAAAGATGCATTTCAAAATGTAAAAATCATCGGTTTGATGGGAATGGCAACTTTTACCGATGATAAAAATCAAATAAAAAAAGAATTCCAATATTTAGAATCCGTTTTCGATACATACAAAAAACAGAAAACTGAAAACTTTCAACTGACAACTATTTCAATGGGAATGAGCGGTGATTACAAAATAGCCATCGAATGTGGCAGCACAATGATTAGGATTGGAAGTAGTATATTTGGCAATCGAAAATATCAATGACAATAGCAAATTCAAAAATCAATTGCAATTGCAATGATAAGTTCAAAACCAATTAAAATTAAAATGAAAATGAAAATGGAAGAAAATAATATTTTAGTGATAAGATATTCAATTTTGAAGACCGATTAGTTCGTTTTGCAGGAGAATGTATTTTCTTTACACAAAATTTAGATAAAACATTTGAAAATGAATATTATAAAAATCAATTAATCAGGTCTTCCGGAAGTTCTTCGCTAAATTTTGGAGAAGCACAAGGAACAATTAGTGATAAAGATTTTATTTTAAAGTTGGTTTAACTGTAAAAGAATCCCGAAATTCATTAAAAATATTAAACTACATCAAAGATGGCAACAAAAATAATAGAATCTTACTTTTAAAAGAAGTTGAAGAATTAATAGCTAATGCCTCAAAAATGATAATTAACAAACAATCTAAATAATTTTTCAATATCAATAACAATTACAAAAATCAATATCAATGGTAATGACAATTTTTTAAATTGAATTTGATTTTTGAATTTGACATTGCTATTGATTTTTGACATTGCCATTGAAAATGTACGCAATACTCGACATAGAAACCACCGGTGGGCAATTCAACGAAGAAGGAATTACCGAAATTGCCATTTATAAATTTGACGGTCACAATGTTGTTGAACAATTTATCAGTTTGGTCAATCCTGAAATTCCTATTCAGCCGTTTGTTGTGAAACTCACCGGAATCAATAATGCGATGCTTCGTTCGGCACCAAAATTTTATGAAATAGCCAAACGTATCATCGAAATTACCGAAGGCTGTGTAATCGTAGCTCACAATGCTTCGTTTGATTATAGAATCCTTCGCACAGAATTCAGACGATTGGCTTACGATTTTGAGAAACCTACTTTATGCACAGTCGAATTATCAAAAAAACTCATTCCCGAAATGCCTTCCTACAGTTTAGGAAAATTAGTTCGCTCATTGGGTATTCCTGTTACTGACAGACATAGAGCTTCGGGCGATGCTTTGGCAACGGTAAAACTCTTCAAAATGCTTTTAGCAAAAGATACCGAAAAACACATTGTCAAAAGTTTTATTAAAACCGAAATCAAAACCGGTCTATCACCAAAACTTTTAGATATTGTTGAATCTTTGCCTTCCAAAACAGGTATATTTTACATTCATAATGAAAAAGGCGAACTCATTTATATTGGCAAAAGCAAAAACATAAAAAAGTCTGTAAATCAAATATTTACAAGAACAAGCAGTAAATATAAAAAAATCCAAGTAGAAGTATATGCCGTAACTTTTGAAGAAACCGGAAGTGAACTCATTGCCATTTTAAAGGAAAATGAAGAAATCAGAATCAATAAACCGATTTATAGCCGGCAACAAAACCATGTTTTTAAATGGGCTTTATATCAAGAAAAAACAGAAAACGGATATATCTCTTTGCAACTAAAAAAAACAGACAGAAGAAAAAAAGAAATCATTTCGTTTAGTACGCAAACCGAAGGTGAAAATGCCTTGTTGAGAATTTCGGAAAAATATAATCTGTCTAAAAGAATTAACCAATTACCCGAAACTGAAAAAAACACAGAAACTGAAAAACCGGAAAATCCGGAAACATACAATCAGCGAGTTCTTGATTTTATTAAGAAAAACACTTTTGATTATCAGAATATGCTAATCATAGATTATGGTAGAAATATTAATGAACGAAGTGTTATTCTAATAGAAGACAAAAAATATAAAGGTTACAGCTATTTTGACCTTAATTTTCAGATTACTAATATAGAAATTCTTAGAAATCTCATAACTCCAACACCTTTTTCTTTCGAGGCTAAACATATCATCAAAGAATATCTCAGAAAAAAGAAAGTTCAAAAAATAATTCGATTCTAAATTTCACTACTTTTGATTCATTACTCGGCAAATTATGAAAGAGAATAAATCGAATATCGAGATATTAAGACAAAAGATTCATATCATTCTTCATGGCAACAATACTGTAGCCGGTAGGCTTTTTGACTTAATCTTATTGGGAATCATTCTTTTAAGTGTCATAGTTGTCATGTTTGAAACGGTAAAAGGTTTTGATGAAAAATTTCATCAGGAACTAATTATTATAGAATGGGTCATTACTGTTTTTTTCACTATCGAATATATCCTCAGAATCATATCAACCAATAAACCTAAACGTTATATCCTGAGCTTTTATGGCATTATTGACCTGATTGCCATATTGCCCATGTATTTATCTTTGTTCCTTCTCGATACTCATGTGTTAGTATTGATAAGAGCTTTAAGGTTGTTGAGGCTTTTCAAAATACTGAATCATCCACTGTTTTTCTCACAATCCATTCACCTGAGAGATGCTTTGTTTGCCAGTCGAGGAAAAATTATGGTTTTCATATATTTTATTCTCATTAGTTGTGTCATAATTGGTTCTTGTATGTATGTTATAGAAGGTCCGGAAAATGGATTTACGAGTATTCCTACCAGTATTTATTGGTGTATTGTTACTCTTACTACTGTAGGTTATGGCGATATTTCTCCGGAAACTCCGTTAGGTCAGTTTATTGCTTCTCTTGTTATGATTATGGGTTACGGAATTATTGCTGTTCCCACAGGAATTGTAACAGCAGAAATTGCCCGTTCCGAAGGAAAACCAACTCTTTCATTCAATAAAAGAAAATGTCCTACCTGCAATACAGACGACCATCGTTATACTTCTATTTATTGCTACCACTGCGGTACAGAATTGCCCAATGATTAAATCTAAATCACTATTTTTATAAAAATTTATATCATAAAATCTGATTTGAAAAACACGTTAATCACAGTTATCGGTCCAACGGGAATTGGAAAAACTGCCTTGTCAATAGAATTGGCTAAACATTTTGAATGTGAAATAATTTCATGCGACAGCAGACAGTTTTTTAAAGAAATGACTATCGGCACTGCCGTTCCTTCAGCCGAAGAACTATCAGCCGTAAAACACCATTTTATTAAAAACAAATCTATTTTCGATACTTATAGTGTAGGTGATTTTGAACGTGAAGCCTTATTGAAATTGGACGAATTATTTATGAAAAATCCGATTCAGCTTATGGTGGGCGGTTCGGGTTTGTATGTGGATGCCGTCCTGAAAGGTTTTGATGATTTTCCTGATATAGACGAAAGTATCAGAAATCAAATAAATATTGATTTTAAACAATTCGGAATTGATTATTTGCAGCAAAAGTTAGAAGAATTGGATTTTGATTTTTACCAAAAAATCGCTGCCGAAAATCCGCAAACATTACAAAATCCACAACGAATGAAACGCTTTGTAGAAGTCTGCATAGGAACAGGAAAACCCTATTCTAGTTTCATTGGTCAAAAGAAAAATCAACGCAACTTCACTCCTGTCATCATTGGCTTGGAAGCCGAAAGAGAGAAAATGTATGAGCGTATTAATCTCCGTGTCGATTTAATGATGCAAAATGGACTTTTGAAAGAGGCAGAAAACCTTTATCCTCACAAAAATCTGAATGCGTTGCAAACCGTGGGTTATCGAGAACTTTTTGATTATTTTGATAAAAAAATATCACTTGAAGAAGCCAAGGAACAAATTAAGATGAACACAAGAAGGTTTGCCAAAAGACAGCTTACCTGGTTTAAACGTACAAAAAATGTAATGTGGTTTGATTATAAAACGGATATATACAAAATCACCAATTGTATTAAGGATTTAATTAATAACCGTAATTAAGACGTATCATAAAAAAAGCGGAAGATTTCTCCTCCGCTTTTAAAAATTCTTAATTTTCTACTTTGTTTTTAATTACTAATCTGAATCCTTCGCCATGAATATTCAAGATTTCTACATCTTCATCCGGTTTAAGATATTTTCTAAGTTTGGCGATATAAACATCCATACTTCTCGATGTAAAATAGTTATCGTCTCTCCAAATCTTAGTAAGTGCAAGCTCTCTCGGCATTAAATCATTTTCGTGAAGAGCCAATAATTTGAGCAATTCATTTTCTTTTGGTGAAAGTTTGATGGGTTCTTCATTTTCGAATGTAAGGAAACGAAGCTTAGAATTTAAGTGGAACTTACCAATCTGAAACTCAAACTTGGTACTTTCTGATTTGTTTTCAGAAGCTTTTCGTTGCATGATTGCTTTAATTTTCATGAGCAACACTTCAGAATCGAAAGGTTTGTTTAGATAATCATCTGCTCCTACTTTGTATCCTTTTAGCACATCTTCTTTCATTGATTTTGCAGTAAGAAAAATCAGAGGAATATCTTTGTTTTTTTCTCTGATTTCTTTTGCCAATGTATAGCCGTCTTTATAAGGCATCATTACATCAAGAATACACAAATCAAAATTGTCTTTTTTAAACTTTTCAAAGCCTTCCATTCCATTTTTTGCCAATATAACATCAAAGTCGTTTAGCATCAAATAATCTCTAAGGATTGAGCCAAAGTTTGGGTCATCCTCAACTAATAAAATCTTTTTGTTTTCTGAATTCATAGGTTAAACATTTTTGTGGTATTTAATTAATTAGTGGTATTTTTATCGAAAAAGTACTTCCTTTTCCTTTTTCACTTTCTACAAAAATCTGACAGTTGTGTTCATCAATAATTCTTTTTACATAAGAAAGTCCGAGTCCGTGACCTTTCACGTTGTGAATATCTCCAGTATGTTCTCGGTAGAATTTCTCAAAAATTCTTTTTTGTGCTACTTTTCCCATGCCGATTCCGTGGTCTTTAATACTTAGTAAAAGAAAATCTTTTATGTTTTCTGTATAAATATCTATAATCGGAGCTTCGTTAGAATATTTGATTGCATTTTCCAATATATTCACAATCATATTTGTAAAGTGCATATCGTTTAATAATGCTGTGGTTCTGCCGGCATTAAAATATTTATTAATAACACCTCCCCTATTTTCTATTATCAAACTTACATGGTCTATTGCATCTTCTATAACATTATTTACGTCATGCGGTTCTTTGGCTATATCCAACTCTTTTTTTTCTAATTTGGAGATCCTGAGAACGTTTTCTACCTGAGCGTGCAACCGTTTATTTTCATCTCTTATCATTTGAAGATAACGTTGAACCTTTTCTTTATCTTCTATTATTTTAGGACTCTTAATAGCGTCTAAAGCCAAATTTATGGTTGCTAAAGGAGTTTTAAACTCATGTGTCATGTTGTTTATAAAATCTGTTTTTATTTCAGAAATCTGCCGTTGTCTTATAAGTTGGTTTAATGCACTAATATAGGCAATTAATATTATAAGAGTAAAAACTAATGACAAGGCAGTTATGCCGATTAAATTTGAAAACAAGAACTTTTCTTTTTGAGGAAAACTCACCAACAACTGATATTTGCTCAGACCTTCATTATCTGAAAAAACCGGAATACTGTATGTGTTTTCTTTTTTAAATCTGAAGTTTTCAGACTTAACCTTGGTAGCCAATCCATTGCTGTATATTCCAAACTCAAAAGGCGTATTAACTCCATATTCTTTTAGTTCCCGCTGAAGTAAATTTTGTAAATCTTCTACAGAAACTCTTCTTTGAATTGGATAAGTAGCGGCAATATCTTTAAAATTTATTTCAAACTCGGCTTTTTTCAGTACTTCGAGTTTTCCTGATTTCTCTATTTTTAAATCAGCATTATCCCTCTTCCGAGAATCATCTTGGTCAGGAGAATTTCCTGAAAATATTTCCGTTTTTCTTTTGGAGGATAAACTGCGAATCCTGATACTGTCAAAATTTTTATCAAAGAACGTTGGTGAAACTGAAAAGTCTTCAGAAATAATACTATTTGAGTAAATGATGGTTTCATTTGTTTTTAATTCTCTCTCAAAATAGCCGAATTCTAAAAATTCAGTATTCACTTTTTCTGCCCCCATACTGTCAACAATCTTGT
>JAVEUZ010000042.1:0-18266 GCA_034005285.1 Flavobacteriaceae bacterium | reverse complement strand
AATAACAGAACTCAACTGTCAAAAGGTTAAGAGCTGCAAGTTCAGTATATTTGTCCTTCGTGCAAAATAATGAGCATTCACGGCATATTTTACAGAACTATCTGTGTTTCTTTCACTTTGATAATATTCTGAAAGTCGAATGAGATTTTCAACGACTCCATTATAGTTTTGGTGACTTTCCCTTATTTTTAATGCTTTATAAAAATCTTCCGGAACTCCGTTTTTACGATTCAGTTTAAATTTTGAATAGGTCAAATTGTCCAAAATATCGGCATATAGAGAAGGATCCTCATCGAAGAGATTCGAATTTTTTAGAGCCAAATCAAAATATTTGATGGCTTCATCATGTCTTTCTTGTTTCTGATATACCAAACCAAGATTGCTCAGACAAACGGTTTCTGTTTGAAATATTCCGGGCAATTCTGTCTCACGAGCTAATTTTAATGCTTTATTAAAATATTCTTGTGCTTTGTCATAATCTTTTAACGACAAACAATTTAGCCCCAATAAATTATTGGCTTCAAACTCTGTGTGGCTGTCAGGCTCAAAACGTATGTGGTTCAAAGCCACTACTGCCGATTTTTCACTTCCCTTATAATCCCGCTCGCTAAACTGTACACGGGCTTTCTTCATGTGAACCCTGCCGACATTTTTGTCATTATTAAGCTTGAAATACGTTTTTTCTGCCTGATAATAATAATAGAAAGCACTGTCGTTTTTAGAAAACTCGTGATAATAATCTCCGAGATAAGAATATGCTCTTGCCATATTTACAGAGTCCTTCTCCTTTTCGGCTAAATAAACCGCCCTCTGTAAGGTTTTTTTATAATCTTCGAGTTCGCCAAGATTATAATACTGAAAAGAAATAAAAAAATAATTAATTAAGTTTAGCGAATCATTAGGTTGTTTTTCTGCCAATTCTAATGCTCTAGCATTCATCTTATTCTTTTCATTATGTGGCAAGGTTTCGTTCCCCGCCCTTTGTATATAATAAACAATACTGTCCTGAGCAGACAGAACAGATTGGTTATCCCTTTTGCTTTCTGAGCAGGACATCAATAGTATTGATATAATAAAAAGAAACCTTCTCAATATTTCCGAATCAAAGTTTATTCAAAAATATTAAAAAGATTTCTAATATTCAGAACTTTTATAAATAAAAGCCCTTAGTATAACTGTGGTATTTATATTATCCTAATATTATAAGTGCTTTTTTACCTCCAGGTAAAGAACCGTGCTCAGTTGTTAGAACTGGTTCATCGTTGTTAGCAACAGTGTTTGCATTTACATTAGTATTAGATACAGAAGCAAACATAAATAGTCCAAGCAATGCGAATAATGTTTTCATAATTAAGGTATTTTTATTTTGTTAGAATTTGGTTTCTTTTATTTTATATTGTGAAATTGTCACTATATAGGAAGAAAACAAACTTGGCACTTCCGATATTTCACGATGTAAAAGTAGAAGCAAACTCTGCTCAACCCAAGCAAATTAAGGTCTGTTTGGTGGATTGACTCATTTTGGAAGTGAATAAACAAAACACACGGGTGGATGATTTGTTAACAACTTGGTGCTTTTTGTATATTTCGAAGAAAGAGGGATTGAATTTTGCTGTCAAGAGAAACAGAGCCATTATAATATCTTCTGTTTATAAAGACAAATTAAAATCTCAGATAATTTATGATTGACGTTTACTTTTCTGTTTCTTTAAAATCAGAACCGGCAAGAAAATGAATAATCTGTTCGACGTTTTCTTTATATCCTTTAGAAAATGGCAATTGTACTTTGGCGTTTTTAATAAAACACAAACTATTTCCTGTGTGGATTCTTGAGATATAATCTCTGTTTACCATGTAGCTGTTGTGTATTCTATAAAAGTTTTCCGGAAGTGTTTCTTCAAAGTATTTAAGGGTTTTAAAAGCTGTTATCTGCTCGCCGTTACTCATGGTAATATCGGTTGAGTTGTTATCGGCTTTTAAAAAGACTATTTCTTCTAACTCCAAAAACCTATAATCACCATAGGATTTAATACAGATTAAGTTTCTTTTAGCGGATTCGGCAGATAACTCAGTTGGTCTATCGATGTATGCTATTTTGTTTACCGCTTCAATCAATGGTTTAATATCTGTATCAGCAGACTTCGGAATAATTTCTTTCACCATTTCTATAACGGCTTCGGCTATTTCTGACGGAGAAGTGGTTGGTAACTGACCTGAAATCAACTCACTAATAGTATTTTTAATTGCAGAGAATTCATTCTTTATCATTTCTGAAAACTCTGAAAAAACGATGTTATCCGTTGATTCAAGGCTATTGTCATGCAATAATTGTTTTTCAGTAATATGAAATTCTTCGTAATCTGGTTTTATTGCCGGTAAATCCCTGCTTTTTCTATATCTAAAAAATGTTTTTCTCAAATCTGATTCCGATATAGGTTTTACTAAAAAATCCAACACTCCGTAACGGAGAGCATTCAATGAAGAAGAATCGTCGTGCGAAAGGGCAATAATCTGAGGTGCTTCTTTCAGAAATCGATATATTTCACTAATTAAACTAAGTGACAAACCTGAGGCTTGGTTCTGAGGATTTATTTCGAGAAAAACAAAATCGGGTAGCGTTTCCAGGATAAGATTAAGACCATCATCAAAATTTAACGCAGAACCACAAAAGACAAAGTCTGAAAAACTGTCTAAAACAGACCTTGTTTTCAAAACACTTTTGGAGTCATCGTCTATAATGATGTAGCGGTGTTTCATTAACCTACAAATTATATGAAAAAATACGGTCTAAAAACAAAGTCCGAATTTTGTTTATTTATAACTAAAATGTAGGTTACGCACAGTGTTTGGGTAATGAAAATTTAGGGGTAATTTTCATCAAAAACAGAACAACAAACTTAGATTAAATATTGTTTTTTTTATAATGATTCGTTAATATTTCGATATACAGTAAAATTTCCCGATAAATAACTTTATATCGAGGTATTATTGTTAGAATAAACACCATGTCTTTAACTTTTTAAACGGCTTTACGATATAAAAATCAACATGATAAAATCATGTAAAATCCAATAAATAGCTTTTTAGACAAAAATCTTGGTAAAATAATTTTTAAACAGCTTCTAAAGATTATTTTTGTATTGAACTCGTTTATATCTGTGAAAAACATTCTCTTCAAAAACACAACAATTAGCTACTCTGACACAGGCAAAGGTGTTGCCGTAGTGATGTTACATGGTTTTTTGGAGAATCAATCTATGTGGAATGAATTTATTCCTGAATTATCAAAAAAATACCGGATTATCACCATAGATTTATTAGGACACGGACAAACGGAATGTCTGGGTTATATTCATACAATGGAAGAAATGGCAGATGCAGTTTATGCAGTGCTTCAGATGCTTCGTATCAGAAAATCTGTATTAATAGGACACTCTATGGGTGGTTATGTTTCGTTGGCTTTCGCAGAATTGTATCCTGATAATGTAAAAGGAGTCGTATTGCTCAATTCAACGTCTCGAGCTGATAGTGATGAGCGTAAACAAAACCGTGACCGTGCTATCAAAGCAGTCAAACAAAACCACATAAGCTTCGTACGAATGAGCATCTCGAATCTTTTTAGTGAAAACAACCGAAAACGCTTAGAAAATGAGATTGAGCAGAAAAAACAAGAGGCAGAAAAAACGTCTGTTCGTGGAATTATAGCTGCTTTGGAGGGTATGAAAATTCGTAAAGACCGAGAGGTTATCCTGCATTTTGCACCCTATCCTATTCTATTGGTTCTCGGCAAAAAAGATTCTGTACTTCCTTATAATGAAAGTCTTGAGCAATTGGAAGGGACAAAAGTTGAACTGGCAACTTTCGAAGACGGACACATGAGTCATATCGAAAATCGCGATGAATTAATAGCCGTCCTTTTGAGTTTTCTAAAGAAAATTTAGACCAATTTCTCTTCAAATGGAATATTCGGATCTAATATTTCGTTTATCAATCCTATAATCTGTACGACAAATTGATTTATCATTTCTTTAGAAACAACTTCAGAGATGATTTTTTTATCTTCTTTTAAACGAAAAGGCATAAAACCTGCTTTCATGTTTTTAAACGAAATAATTCCGGCTTCTATTTCCATATCCTGAAAATCTTTCTCAAGCATAAAGGCATAACAAAGCAACTGAATTGTTTTTTCGTTTTTAATATTTGAAGTCAACCCGTTCCAATCGGATAAATCTAAATTTTTCTGTTCTACTTTTCCTGTTTTATAATCTACAATTCTAATTTTTCCGTTGCGTTGTTCCACACGATCCAGATTACCTCCAATATTTACAGAGAAAGGCAGTCTATCATCCTCTAATAATCTTGTGAAAGTATGTTCGAGAAATAGGATTTTAACGGCATCACCTTCTTCTAAAGATAATTTCTCCTGTTGCAGAAAGTTGTAAACATTACGTTTGGCTACTTCAAACGCAAGAAGGTTTTTCCCTTTGTTGATTTCTCCCTCTTTATATATTTCTTTAAATTGATTTCTAACTTCCTTTTCATACTCTTTCAACATTTGATTTATGTCTTCAACCGTGAGAAAACTGTTGATAAAAGGCGTGTAAAGAGCTTTTAAAGTTTCGTGGATAATGGTTCCGAATGTATTTGCCGCAAGATTCTCTTCAACCTCATCCACTTCAGATATTCTCAAAACCCGTTGAAAATAAAACTGCATCGGGTTTCTGATATAAGTAGTTAATGATGAGGGAGAAAAGCTCTTTTCTGCAATTTCTTTCAGTCGGTTTATAACCGCTTCCGATTTTTCTACAACCATCAACTCATAAGATTTTTCAGGAAGTTCTGCGTCATAAATTTCATGTGTAATGTTGTGATTTCCCTGTTTTTCTATCTCTAATTGTGAGATAAAACGACTTTTCTCTCCTGCGTCAATTCCTTCAGTTTCTGTATTATATAACAAATAAATGTTTTTTGCCCTCTGTAATAAATGATAAAAATGATAGGTATAAATAGCATCTTTTTCTTTGAATGTAGGCAAATCCAATTCTCTTTTTATATCATGAGGAATAAATGAGTTTTGGTTTTTACCTTCGGGAAAAGTACCTTCATTTACAGATGTAATAATTACATTTTCAAAATCCAAAGTTCTGGTTTCCAAAACCCCCATAATTTGCAATCCTGTTAAAGGTTCTCCTTCAAAAGAAACTTCTGCCAAATCAACAATTTGCTTATAAATAGAAAATAGAACATCAAATGATAAAACAGCCTCATGTTCTATACAGTAATTGGTAAGTTTATTGATTACCTTATAAATGGCGTACATAAAAGAGAGCATTATCTTATTCTCCTGACTTTTTGTATCGGATAATTCTTTTATGGTCAGCAAAATCTCTGAGACTCTTGACAGAACTTCCAAAGGTGTTGTCTCCCAAGGTTCAAAAATTAGTTTAAAAAGTGTTGTTGCCTCCGGGTGTAGTTCCTGAATTTTTTGATATGAAATAAAAGTGAAATTATTCTTTTTAATAATTGATATTAAATTATCTGCCTTAACTTCCGAATCAAGAATTGGGTTGTTGAGTACGTTGAGTATGTCTCGGTAATAATAAACATAATCTTTCCCGTTTCTTGATTGTGCATTTAGGTGCATCTTGAAAAGTTTGGCTACAAAAAGTTGAGCGGGATTGTTTTTGGCAGAATAGCCCATCGTAATGTTCAAACCAGAAATGTTTTCAGGCAAAGAATGTAATACGGGCATAAGAAGATTTTCATCACCCAAAACAACTGCTGTATTGTCCAACCCATTATTTAAAGCTATTTTTTCAAGAATAACGCCCGTCATTTTAGCTTGACCCACAGATTTTGGTATGCCAATAATTCCAATGTTTTTTTCTTCAGAAAAGTGATTGGAAATTAATTCAAATGGATGAGATTTATAATATGACCACGTATTCTGAATCTTTCTAGAAAACAAACCGGCGTCATGGTATGGGTCATCGTGAAAAGTTTTGTCTATATCCCACAAAACTGTAGCCTGACCCGATTCCTGCATATAACGGAATATTTTTTCTTCTGCCTTTGTTAAGGCATTAAATCCGGCTAAAAAAAAATGAGTTTTTTGATTTTCCTTAGAAAATTTTTGTAGGTTTTCAACAGCTTTTCTATAAACAAACCCTTGGTATCCTATTTTTTTGGCTGACAAATATTCTGTAAATGCGTCATAATAACTTGGAATATCGTCCCAAAATTCAAGATACTTGTCTATAATGTCTGTTTTACTTTCTGCGTCTAAATTCCATCTTTTCAATGCTTCAATATCTCTAAGATAGGAGAAAACATGCTTCGGGTCTATTAGATTTCTGTCTATTTCGTTGAAGTCAGACAAAAGTGTTTTTGCCCAATTTGAAAATTGATCAAAAGTTTGTTGTTTCTCTTTTGGAGTTATCTGAATATAAAGGTTATAAAATTCAAACAATAATTCGATAGAATCAACAAACCTGATTTCAGAAATACTCTGAAGTAATTCTTCAATATTAATAATTTTCGGAGCAAAAAAGCTCTGTTTTCCTTTCTGTCTCAGAATTTCTATCAAAAAGACTTTTGCCCTTTTGTTTGGTAGAACAATTGTAAATTCGGCTTTTTTTTCGACAAATAGCTTTTGAATAATCTGTTCTGATAAGTTGTATAAAAAACTGTTTTCTGTCATTTGATAAATATAAAAAAAACGCCTCGAAATCGAGGCGTTTTTGTATATAAATAAAATTTCTAATTTTATTTAATCAAAACAACTTCTGTTCTTCTGTTTTGAGCTCTACCAGCAGCTGTTTTGTTGTCTGCAACTGGTTTTGAAGGACCATATCCTTCAGACTCTAATCTTGAAGCTTCAACACCTTGAGAGATTAAGTAATCTTTCACTGCGGCAGCTCTTTCTTTAGAAAGTCTTTCGTTTGTTGCCAATCTTCCAGTACTATCAGTATGACCTTCAATTCTGAAACGAGCATGAGAATACTCATTCATAACATTTTTGATTGATGCTAAAGTTGCGAAAGATTCTGTTTTAATTGAAGATTTTCCGGTATCAAATAAAATTGTTCTTGCAAAATCATTTAATTTCTTAACAACTTCGTCTGTAACTTCAGGGCAACCGTTGTTTGAAGCAGGACCTGCAACATCTGGACATTTATCGTCTTTATCAGCAACTCCGTCACCATCTCTGTCTGGCCATGGACAACCTCTGTTTTCTTTTGGTCCGGCAACTTCTGGACAAGCGTCATCTTTATCAGCAACTCCGTCACCGTCTGTGTCAGGACATCCGTTTAGAGATTTAAGTCCGGCAACTTCTGGACAAGCGTCGTCTTTGTCTGGAATTCCGTCGCCGTCTGTGTCAGGACATCCATTAAATTCAGGTAAACCTGCATCATAAGGACACTCATCTTTTCTGTCTTCAATACCATCTCCATCAGAATCAGGACATCCGTTAAACATTGCTAAACCAGCATCGTTTGGACATTCGTCATCTTTATCATAGATTCCGTCACCATCTGTGTCTTTACCTCCAAATTTGAAAGTAAGACCCACAAAGTGTTGTAAATGTGTTGGGACATCTACATCAGGAACTCTGGTGTCATCAAATGAGTGTTTGTAAGTAGAACGGAAAGAAAGTCCTACAAAATCTGAAAACCAGAAATTAAGTCCTAAACCACCATTAACTGTACCAGCACTCGCATCACCCATAAAAGTATAACCCCCACCGATATGTGCAGTAGGTTCTAAAAATTTGAAGAAGTTTCCAAAGCTATAATTAATAACTCCGTCAATGCCATAATACATTAGATCTCCAGGATTTTCAACCGTAAAATCATACGGTTTAACACGAGGGTTAACAAACTTGTCGATTTTGTTTAGAGAACCTGTAATTCCAAAAGAGAAATTATTTCCAACGTATCTTGAAACGTTGATATAAGAAACCGAAGGAATATAATTCCAATAATCTCTTACATTAAAATACTCCGAAAACTGATTTTTAAAACTTTCCGAAGCACTTACTCTGGCACCGTCAACAGCGTTGGCACCAAAGCTGATAGCCCATGGGTTGTCTCCGTCCTGAGCGTTAGAATTCAATCCAACTACCATTAGAACAGCAACAAATAATTTGTTTAGATGTTTCATACTTTGATTTGTTTTGATTACATTAGAATGTTAAACTACTGCAAAAGTAATTCGTTTTGATTAAATTACAAAATGAATACTTAAAATTCTTAGCAAGTTTACTAAATACATTATATTACATCAAGTTTTTTGCCCACTTCTGTAAAGGCAGAAATTGCCTTATCGAGGTGTTCCTGAGTATGTGCCGCAGATAATTGTACTCTGATTCTTGCCTTGTCTTTTGGCACTACCGGATAGAAAAATCCGATGACATAAATTCCTCTTTCAAGCAGTTCGTCTGCCATTAATTGAGAAAGTTTTGCGTCATACAACATAACAGGCACAATAGCAGCGTCTCCGTCAATGATGTCAAAACCTGCTTTTTTCATTCCATCTTTGAAATAATTAGTGTTCCATTCCAATTTATCTCGCAATACATTATCTCTTTTCAGTAATTCAAAAACCTTGATTGAAGCTCCTACTATAGACGGTGCTAAGGAATTTGAAAAGAGATATGGACGTGAACGTTGACGAAGGATTTCTATAATCTCTTTTTTTGCAGTCGTATATCCGCCCATAGCTCCGCCCAAGGCCTTTCCTAATGTTCCGGTAATGATGTCAACACGTCCCATAACTTTTTTGGCTTCGAGCGTTCCTTTTCCGGTTGCCCCGATAAATCCTGCTGCGTGACATTCATCAACCATAACAAGAGCATCATATTTATCTGCCAAATCACAAATTTTATCCAACGGTGCTACCAATCCGTCCATAGAAAAAACGCCATCGGTTACAATTAACTTAAAACGTCTATTTTCGGCATTTGCTTTTTTGAGTTGTTCTTCTAAATCCGCCATATCGTTGTTTTGATAACGATAACGAGCTGCTTTACACAAACGCACTCCGTCTATTATGGATGCGTGATTCAGACTGTCCGAAATAATAGCGTCTTCTTCCCCTAACAAAGGCTCGAAAACACCTCCATTAGCATCGAAAGCGGCAGCATATAAAATTGTGTCCTCTGTTCCATAAAAATCGGCAATTGATTTTTCTAATTGTTTGTGAATATCCTGTGTTCCACAGATAAAACGCACCGACGACATACCAAAACCATGTGTGTCTAATGTATCTTTTGCTGCTTGGACAACCTCAGGATGCGAAGACAATCCTAAATAATTGTTCGCACAGAAATTCAAAACCGTTTTTCCGTTTACCGTAATTTCTGCTCCCTGTGGAGAAGTAATGATTCTTTCCCTTTTATACAAACCGCTCTCCTGAATGGTTTTCAGTTCGTTTTGCAAATGTTCTTTAATTTTTCCGTACATATTCTTTTTGTTTAAGGTTTTAGTAATTTACTTATTTTTTTGTTTTTAACTACAAAAAACTTATGACTGTTACTTTTAAAACATCTCTGTTTAATTCTAATGCCTAAAAATGTATATCTTCTATAGTTAGCCAATTATATTCAAATTTCAACCTAACAGCCAATAAAGCTATCAGGGCTAAAAGACATATTCTTATCACTAAACTTCTCATTCCAAATCCTGTTTTAAATCTGGTGCAAATTTACCACTTCCAAATGTTCTCCGATATATACCAATACTTTTTTTCTGACTTTATATCCCATCGATTCAATCGCATTTTCGTAGGTTTCTAATTGTTTTTTGTGAGAAGAATTTTTATTCCCCGTTTTGTAATCTATTAACAAAACTTCGTTTTGACTGTTAATCACAACTCTATCGGGTTTTAAAAGTGGCATATCTTTATGAATTATTGTCTGTTCATTCAAAACCCTATTGTTTTTTGAAAAAAAATCTGCCAAATCAGGATGCAAAACTATTTTATTTATGTAATTCCTAACTACTTCTTCCTGCGTAACTGTAATCAAACCTGATTCTAACGATTTTGAAACCGCATTTTCAACATCTTCAAAATCCTTTATATAGGACAAAACTTCATGCAGAATATTTCCAAATTCGATAGCTTCCAGACGATGTGTTCCCCACATCATACTTTCTTTTTGCGAAATTTTTATGTTTTGCATAGAAAACCTCCCTTTTAATGAGGGTATTTTCTTTACAATCGAAACTCTTTGATTTTTGTCTGAAAGTTTTTTCTCAGAACCCCATTCATAAACAAATTTTTGAGATTCAAAGACACCTTTTTTATTTAAATATTGAATAAAGAACGTTGACATATTGTTCTTTTCCGGTTCATCTTTATCATTGACGTTCATGCACGAAATAATATAAAGTTGTTCTTCGGCACGCGTGAGAGCGACATATAATATATTGACATTGTCTAATAGTTCTTCTTCTTTTTTCTCCTGATAAATTTTTTTGGCTACTTCTCCAAAAGTTTCAACTTTACCGCTATTATCCACTAATATAGTTGACAAACCAAAGGATTCTTCGTCTGCATTTAACCATATTTTATCTTTGATGCCGATGCTGTATTTCTCTTCGGCAAACGGAAAAATAACCACCGGAAATTCTAACCCTTTAGATTTGTGAATGGTCATAATTCTTACTGCATTATTGCCTTCGGGCGAAGGAATACTGAATTTGTATGAGTTTTGCTCCCAATATTCTAAAAATTCCCCGATTCCGGACTGAGTTCTGAGTTCATGGTCAAGAATCCTATCGAGAAAATCCTGAACATAAGCATTGGTTTCTGAATTTAAGCATCCTGAAACCAACATTTCAACACTTTCGTATAATGGTTTTTTTCTCAATGTTCCAAAACTCAGGGTTACCCCAAAAGAATCTAACCACCTTTCTAATTCCGTTTCGTCTTTATAAGAAAGTCCTTCTGAGAGAAAATCGTGAACCGGAATTTTATCTTGTCTATAGGTCGCTAAATAAAACAGAAAATAAGCTTTGGTTTCTTTATTATCAGGATTATGTATAAAACCAAGCATATTGACAAGAAATTTGACCTCTGTGTTATTGGAAATCAATAGGGTTTCCGGTGAAAGAATCGGTATGTTATTTTCTGTCAAGCATGATGCTACAAGCACTCCCGGGTCTCTTTTACGGGTTAGAATTGCAATATCAGAATACTCAAATCCGTTTGAAAGTGCTTTGTCAATGGTTTTCAGAATTGCATCAAGGTATAAATCAGATTTTGTTTGTTCATCTTCAATATCTGTCGGATTTATAAAGCTCAGATTAACATAACCACCTGTTTTCTTATTGGTTTTCTGGTAGCTATGATTCAAATAAAGGTCTTCATAGTCCGGATTCTGAAAAACTTTGGAAATGTGTTTAAAAAAATCGTTGTTAAACTCTATAACCTGCGAGTAACTTCTGTAATTGGTGTCCAGATTTTGAACAGATTTATCGGGATTGACAAACGGGTTTTCACATTTGCTCAACTCTATAAATTGTTCAGCTCTGCCACCTCGCCATCGATAAATAGATTGTTTCGGATCGCCTACAATCATTAGCGAACCTCTTTCTCCTGATAATTCTTCAGATGAAAGGGCATTATCTATAAGCGGAATCAGATTTTTCCACTGCATTTCTGACGTGTCTTGAAACTCATCAATAAAAAAATGTCTGTAACGCTCGCCCATTCTTTCATATATAAAAGGTGCGGGCTGGTTCTGAATCTCATTATGAATAATCGTATTGAATTCGGCTATAGAAAGTATGTTTTGTTCCTCCTGAATTTTTGTAAGCTCACTACTAATAGAATTTAAAAGTGAAAGTGGTGTTATGTTTTTTAAAAATGCGGTATATAAATTTTTTTTCTCATAACATTTATAGGCGTCCGAAAGTATCTGAATCAACTCGTCCGAAATGCTTTCTATCAAAAGTTTGTCTGCGGCATTTTTATTGATTTTAATGTCTTGCCGTTGATAATATTTTTTGTGCGAATCTTTAAGTTCTCCGTCGATAATATATTGTATGTGATTTGGAAAATATCCTGACGAAAATGATTTTAAATCGACCCCTTTTTCTGTAAGCAAGTTCATGGCTTTTGTTCCAAACTCCTTGCTTTCTGATTCTAATTCCGGAATTCTCTTTTTTAGATTACTTTTTAATGCAACAAATTCGGATATTTCTTTTTCTTTTAAAGATGCAATGTGGCTTCGGTGGTTTTCGTTAGAAAGCAATTTGCCCATTTCTTTAATATCTCTGGTTATATCCCATGATTTGTCATCATCTGTTTTTTCTAAAGCAAAATCGACCAAAAGTCCGGTAAGTTGTTTGTCTTCTCCGGCTTTAGAAACTAAAGCATCAACCGCTTCCTGCAATAGATTTTCTGTTTCAAGATATATTTCAAAGGTTGATGATAGTTTTAAGTCGTGCGAAAATGTTCTAATTACCCTTGAAGTAAATTTATCTATCGTAGATATGTCAAAAGCAGTATAATTGTGAATAATGTTTTTTACTACTTCTTTTGCTTTATGCCGAATCTGAGTGTGGGACAAATTTGATTCTTCACAAATTTTATCGAGCAAATCAAGTGTTTTCGGATTCGGAGTTTCTTTGGCAAACTCACACAGGCTTTCAATTACCCTCAATTTCATTTCGCCCACAGCTTTATTGGTAAATGTAATTGCCAGAATATTTTTATAAACATCCTTTTTATCCGAATTAAATATAATTTTAAGATACTCTTTTACCAAAGTAAAAGTCTTTCCCGAACCGGCAGAAGCATTATATATCGTAAAAGCTGTTTTAGTCATGCAATTCTCAAAAAAGCAATCTGGTTAATAAAAAAAATCTTTAGATTTTCTTTTCCAAAGTTAATTCTTTAATTTTGATGCACCTATTTGTTAAACATAAAAATAAAGATTATGAGTTTTGAACTGCCAAAATTACCTTATTCATACGATGCTTTAGAGCCTCATATTGATGCACGCACAATGGAAATCCACCATACAAAACATCACGCAGCATACACAAACAACCTGAATGCTGCAATTAGTGGTACAGATATGGACGGAAAAACCATAGAAAACATATTAATTAATCTGGACAAATCTAATGCTGCTGTAAGAAATAATGGAGGTGGTTTTTATAATCACAACCTGTTTTGGAGCGTTATCTCTCCTAATGGAGGTGGCGAACCAACGGGGGAACTTGCAGAAGCTATAGAAAGAGATTTTGGTTCTTTTGAAGAATTTAAGGCAAGATTTTCTAAGGCAGCTGCAACTCAATTCGGTTCCGGTTGGGCGTGGCTTTGTGCACATCCGGGCGGGAAACTTGAAGTTTGCGGAACACCTAATCAGGATAACCCTTTAATGCCTAATGTCGGTTGTGAAGGAACGCCTATTTTAGGATTGGATGTGTGGGAGCATGCTTATTACCTAAACTATCAGAACAGACGTCCTGATTATATTGAAGCTTTTTTTAGCATTATTAATTGGGCTGAAGTATCGAGAAGATATGCTGTAGAAAAATAAATTTTAACCCGTTGGGTGAAATTAAAAACAGATTAAATTTTTAGGTCGGTTCGAGTATTTTTCAGATGATTTTTCGCAAAAAAATGATTTGAAAATATATCGAGAACTCAACAAAAAAACTTTTTGATACATTTTTCTTTCCGTTTCACTACATGAAAAACACTCAAAATGACGGATAGAAGTAATTTCAATCAACGGATAAATCTAAAATTCCAACGACGCTTTCGAGTGTCGTTTTTTTATAAGATAAGTTTGGCTTTCAATTGAAATGATTGTTTAAAGTTTAAAGTTCGTTGAACATGAGTAGTAATTCAACGTTGACAAAGTTTGGACTAATTACAGCCATTCAATTTTTATAAATGAAGTGATTTAAACAACGGTGTCGAAGAAAGTTCTCAAATTTGACATAAAATAAAAAGGTGGAATTGCTCCCACCTTTTTTGCCCCAAATCTACCATAAACTTAACCGTGCGTACTATGGTATATACAAATGTAGTTTAGTTTATGCAATTGTTAGTCAATACTTAATAAGTATTTAGGATTTTTAACCTTTATGTGAGCAGTTTTAACCTTTATATGGGTTGTTAACAGTTTTACAATATTAAAATGTTAAGGAAACTGCTTGGGTTTTGTTTTTATATAAAAACATTAAACCTATGTAAAAGATAAAATAAGAGCCTGTTTAAATTTATGTTGTAAAAATGTTTGAAGTCAACACAACCCGAAGGGCTGTTCTAAAAATAAAAAAGGCGGGATTGCTCCCACCTTTTTTGCCCCAAATCTACCATAAACTTAACCTACTAATGCTATGGTGGTTCAAAAGTATGCGGTTGTTATTTTGTCAACAAAAAAATTAGATGAAATGCAACAAAACTCGTTAAATGGCAGAATACAACATCAATACGCTCTGTCGTCTTTTCCTTCATAAAAATTCATAAAAGCTTTATTGACGACTCGATTGCCTCCCGGAGTTGGATAATCTCCTGTAAAATACCAATCACCCAAGTTTTTAGGACATGCTTTATGCAAATTATCAACTGTTTGAAAAATAATTTTTACCTCAGACAACACCTCTTGTGGTTTTATTAATTCAGCAATTTTATCTGAAATCTCCTGGTCTGTAAAATGTTCATATATCTTTTTTACATGATTGACAATTTCTGTATCTTTCCGTTTTTCTTGTGATTTACACAATTTATAAACCTCATCTACCAAATCATATTGGTTTCTGTCTTTTAACAATTCTAACGCAGCTCTAAACGCAATAAGCCCCTCCATTTTTGCCATATCAATACCGTAACAATCGGGATAGCGTATCTGTGGAGCAGACGAAACAATGACAATTCGCTTTGGATTCAGCCTTCCTATCATCCTAATAATACTTGTCTTTAACGTTGTTCCTCGCACGATGCTGTCGTCTATTATTACCAAATTATCATTGGGTTTTATCACACCATAAGTTACATCATATACGTGTGCTACCAAATCGTCCCGACTACTATCTTCTGTAATAAACGTTCTGAGTTTTACGTCTTTTATAGCCACTTTTTCGGTTCGTATCTTAACAGAAAGTATTTCTTCGAGTTTTTCTTTGGTTAGCGTTTTTCTGTTATCGAGTATGTATTTGTTTTTGCGTTGGTTCAAAAAGTCGTTAGCCGCTTCAACCATTCCAAAAAATGATGTTTCTGCCGTATTTGGAATGTATGAAAACACCGTGTGGTCTGTTTCTTTGTCAATAGCATCCAAAACAGCCGGCAGAATCAGTCTGCCCAATTCTTTACGCTCCTGATAAATCTCTGCATCACTTCCTCTTGAAAAATAAATTCGTTCAAATGAACATGATTTATTGGTCGTTGGCTCTAATATGGGGGTAACTGTCTGTTTTCCGTTTTTCTTTATAATGATTGCATTTCCGGGTTCAAGCTCTTTTATACTTTCATAAGGAACATTGAAAGCTGTCTGAATTACCGGTCTTTCTGATGCCACAACAATTATTTCATCGTCTTCATAATAATATGCCGGGCGAATACCCGCAGGATCTCTCAGAACAAAAGCATCCCCGTGTCCCAACAATCCTGCCATCGCAAAACCTCCATCCCAGTTTTTTGAGGCTCTTCTCAAAATTTTGGCAACATCCAGTTTTTCTGCAATAACAGGCGAAGCCTCACGTTTTGACAATCCTTTATTTTTACATTCCTGATACAAGTCGGTAACTTCATCATCCAGAAAATGTCCTATTTTTTCCATTACCGTAACGGTGTCTGCCATTTCTTTCGGGTGTTGCCCAATCTCTACCAAACTGTCAAAAAGCTCTTTCACATTGGTCATATTGAAATTTCCGGCAACAATCAGATTTCGATGCATCCAGTTGTTTTGACGTAAAAACGGATGAACGTTTTCAATGCTGTTTTTGCCAAAAGTTCCATAACGAACATGCCCCAAAAACAACTCTCCTATATAGGGCAAATTTTCTTTTTGCCAAGCCACATCGTCTATTTTCTCCGGATTTTGTCTGAACTCTTCGTTTATTCTCTCATTAATCTGCGTGAAAATATCCTGTATGGGCTGGGCATCGTTTGAGCGTATCCTGCTGATGTATCTTTGACCGGGTTTCACGTCGATTTTGATGCTGGCAAGCCCTGCTCCGTCTTGTCCTCGATTGTGTTGCTTTTCCATCAGCAAGTACATTTTCTGTATTGCATAAAAAGCAGAGCCATATTTTTCTTTGTAAAATGATAATGGTTTCTTTAGTCTTAAAAGGGCGAGTCCACATTCGTGTTTTATATTATCACTCATATTTTGCGTATAAAAAAGCCCCGAGATTTCGAGGCTGCATATTTATTCTAAGGTAATGTCAAATTGTGTTAAGGCACGAAACTGTTTTAGTCTGTCGTAAACCTCATATTTGTCCAGGTTAATCATTCTTTCTGTACCAAATTTTTCTACACAGAACGAAGCCAAATTAGACCCGTATATAACAGCATTTTTCATATTATTAAAAGATATGTTTTTGCTTTGGGCAATAAATCCGGCAAATCCTCCGGCAAATGTATCTCCGGCTCCGGTCGGGTCAAAAACTTCTTTTAAAGGTAGTGCCGGTGCAAAAAACACTTCGTTTCCTTGAAACAACAAGGCTCCGTGTTCTCCTTTTTTTATCACTACATATTTTGGTCCCATTGCATGAATCTTGGCAGCAGCTTTTACCAAAGAATACTCTCCTGACAATTGTCTTGCTTCTTCGTCGTTAATTGTGATAACATCAACTCTTTTAATTACTTCGAGCAATTCATCTAAAGTAGAATCCATCCAAAAATTCATTGTGTCCAAAACAACCAATTTTGGTTTGGCGGTGAGTTGATCTAAAACCCTTTTCTGAACAAACGGATGCAGGTTTCCGAGCATAACCACATCGGCATCTGTAAAATTCTCAGGAACTACCGGATTAAAATCTGACAAAACATTCAGCTGAGTTTCGAGCGTGTCACGAGAATTCAAATCGTTGTGGTAACGACCGCTCCAAAAAAACGTATTACCATCTTTTACTACTTCAATTCCTGAAATATCAATATTTCGGTCTTTTAGCAAATCAAGATATTCCTGAGGAAAATCACCACCAACAACCGAAACGATGGCTGCATCAACATCAAAAAAAGAAGCTGACAACCCTATAAAAGTTGCTGCTCCGCCCAAAATTTTATCTGTCTTTCCAAATGGTGTTTCTATTGCGTCAAAAGCAACAGTGCCTACTATGAGAAGTTTGTTCATTTTGTTTTTTTAAGAAAGTGCAAATGTACTTATAAAATAAAAAATGTGCAATTGATGTTGGTAAGATTTATAACGCTGTTAGTTTACAAAAGTTTTGGGTTTTCATTTTCATAAAATTCATCAACCAAAAGATTTTCCTGATTTGCAGCAAACACTGCCAGTTGGTCACATCGTTCGTTCTGCAGATGATTATTATGTCCTTTTATCCATTGAAAAACGACTTGGTGTTTTCGATAAATTTTAAGGAACCGAATCCATAAATCGGGGTTTTTTACGCCTTTAAAACTTTTCTTTTCCCAACCAAAAACCCATTTTTTTTCTACCGCATCAACTACATACTTGCTATCCGAAACCACCAATACTTTCATGTCCGGTTTTTTGAGTTTTTCTAAAGCTACAATTACCGCCAAAAGTTCCATACGGTTGTTGGTCGTATGCCGATAACCTCCAGAAAATTCTCTTTTGTAGGTAGAACCCGGAACTTCCATAACGATACCGTATCCGCCTTTGCCGGGATTTCCTTTTGCCGCTCCGTCTGTATATATGTGTACTTCGTGCATTTTTTTGTTTCAGGTTTTGAAGTTAAGCTTCGCTCAGTTCGGGCATTACCCTCATGTCAGGTTTAGTGTTGCTCATCATTGCGACCGTATTTTTATAAAAAAGATTACTTCGACGTTCAGATAGATATAGAACTCCTCGCAATGACGAAATCTGTCTTAATACATTAATTTTCAACCAACAATATTTCTTCCTCACTCAAACCATACAATTCATACACCATTTTATCTATTTCGTTGTCTGTTTTTTGGATTTGAATTTTGATGTTTTGTGCTTTTTGTTGTTCTGTTTCAAAGAAATCCATCCATTCTGATTTTTGAGAAAGCGACAAGGTTATTTTTTTCTTTGAGAGTTCTTTGCTAAACTCCGAAAAATCAAGATTGTACCA
>JAVEUZ010000084.1:0-3940 GCA_034005285.1 Flavobacteriaceae bacterium | reverse complement strand
AACACTGGCAGTATGAGGGCTTTCGACCTTAGCGATTTGGATTAAGAAGAGCCGTATGAATCGAGAGGTTCACGTACGGTTCTGTGAGAGGCTTAGGGGTGAAATTCCCCTTTGCCTACTCGACCTTTTTTCGTCCTGATTGTCTGTCGGTTGTGGGTTGGAACAGACACACTCTTTGCCAAGTTTTGGCTTGAGCTTGGGCTGGTGCGACTTGGCAATGTGTGTGGCTGTGAAGCGTTGGCATTTTATATCAAATTATATTTTTCACTAGGAGGAAATAGTAAGTCAAGTCCGCTTGGTTTGATTTTGAAAATGGGACCTTTCTCTACTACTTTTCCGTTTGTATTACGTTTTATTAAATGGTCTAAAGTTATTATTCCTTGGTCAATAAGTATGTCAAACTGAGATGTAATTGGTTTTTTCGTGTGTTCTACCATTGAATATTGAAAATGCTCAATTCCGTCAATATACGTGCTTGTAGCTTCAACCCAGAAAGTTTCCTTGTGTTTTTCAAGTAGTCTGTTATGAAGTGTATTTAACGGCCAAACAACAAAGTCGCCAATTTCTGTTTTATCAGAGTTCTCAATCAACTGCTTAATGTCAGAATCCAATTTTAAAGCTAGACCTTGTGAGTTTCTTGTTATGGCTGAAACTGTGCAATACAATTTGAAGTCGTCACCACGTTTGTAGCCAAATGCATCCAAAATTTCTGCTGAACTTTTAAACTTGCTTAAAGTCCAGTCTGGAACTTGGGCAAATAAATTCTTTCTATTTGTTCTGCTACTTCTGAAAGATTTTAGTTCGATGCCTTTGTAGTCTGGCTGTTTTGAAGAGTTAATATCAATTCCCAAAGCAGTTTCAAGTGTTCGACCAACGGATGTATCTGCTGCAACCAATGATTTTATAGGACCTGAACTTGCAACTTTGCGAAGCATTGCCAAAAGTTCAAAAGCTATTTCAGTTGCTTTTCCACTAATTTCCGAAATCAGTTCTTTTAGAGGATTTAATATGTTTGAATTTAATAATGCTTCAACATTTAGTTGAGTGAGATTGAAAATGTGAAATGAGTCAGCAAAATAAATTATTGCAACAATGTCATTCGGATTTGCAATTTTAGTAAGTCCAGAAAACCAAATTCGTGGGTCTCCTTTTTTTGTTTGTGGTCTGTAAAGTGATGCTGTTGAATTGGTTACTTTGAAATCTTCGTAAATGAAAGCATTTATTTGAACTTTATTTTCAGGACCTTGTCCCTGCAAATCATAATCGTGAATTTGATTTTCCTTCAAAAAACTTCTTACAGAACCTGTTGCATCCATTATAGATTTTTTCAAACCTGTTTCTGTTGGTTCTATAAGTGTTAACGAAACTTGATTTTTGGTCAACAATTTTATTTTACTCTGTTCTTCCGATGTAATTACTCTCATTTGATGTTTTTTAAAATTTCCATTGCAATGGCTCTTGCCATTAATGGCGGAACAGCATTACCAACTAAAGTATATTGTGGAACTTCAGTTTTTCTATTGTTGCCACCGGTTGAACGTTTTCCTTGAAACACAAAAGAATCATCAAATGATTGTAGTCTTGCCATTTCTCTAACTGTCAAAGCTCTGGGTGTTTTGTAATGAATGTAATCATCTGCAATGGTCATTACAGTTGGGCTTTGTGAATCTGGCTTTAATACATTGTAACTCCTTTTATTTGAAGTTAAGCCACATTCTTCTAAATCACATTGAGCCTTTTTGTAATCACCGTTTTTCAAAATTATTTCAAGTCGTTTGATAACATCTTCGTTTTGATTGCTCGTTTTGTGGTTATTGAGAATGTCAAAATATTTCTCACCTTTTTGAAGACCTTCAAAATTTCTAACGTAAAAGGGTTTAGTTTTAGGTTGGTATCTTTCAATTAATCGTCCTTCTCTCGACCATTCGGAAAATGATTTTCCAATCTTCGGATTTTCTTTTCCATCAACTGTTCGTTTTCTTAAAAGACTTTTCATTTTCTCAGCCGTTCCGTTGAACTGCTTTGAAACATCAACTAACTCATAATGATGAGCTTCTTCATTGTTGCCAATGAAGTCAAGGTCATACAAGGCTTCAAATACAGTAACCTTTTCATTTTCCTTGACTGTTGCAGGAATTTCAGAAATGAATTTTTGGTCTTTACGGCAACCTATAAACAAAACTCTTTCTCTATTTTGAGGCACACCGTAATTTGATGAATTAGCAACGAATGGCTTTTCAATTTTGTATAGTCTAATGCTGTCCAAAATTCCTATCAAAGCCGTTTTTTCTGTGCTGTCTGTAAGATTTAATAAAATGTCAACTGTTTCATCAAATGATGATGTGTAAATTTTGAGTGCTGTGATTATGTCTGAACAATCTTTTTTGTATGTGCTTGGAACTTTCAAATCATTGAAAGAATTTTCAATTTGTTCAATAACATTTTCTGAACTGATGTGGGTTAAAAATGATGTAAATTGTTCAACAAAAGCATCACTGTCGATATTACAGTGATCTTTTTCTTTAATGATGTCACGTTTTAATTTTTCCCATTCTTTTGTCCGTGCCAAAATATTAAAACCGTGTCGAATCGTATTTATTCTTTGGTCGGTTTTACTGGTCTTATAGTCTGCAATTTTGGGAGTTAGTTGTTTGAAACGATTATCTACAAACTGAATGAATTGCTCTCTTCCATTTTCAATTTCCGCTTCTCTTAGTGTTTCAATTTCAACACGTTTGATAATGCATTCAAGAATAAAACTGTTGTTGTTCGATTTCATTTTTCTGAGGAACGAAATCAAAACAGGTATTTCTTTCGTGTCAACAATTGAGTTGATTTCTTGAATTATCAAATCTTTGATTTTGCCATCTTCTTTAGTTAAAATACCTTTTACATTCTCCATAATGAAGTATTTAGGTTGTAAAACCTTTATGACTTCCAGATAATGGGAAAAAAGGTCGTCTTTCTTGTCGAACTTCTTTCTTTTTCCTGCTAAACTGAAACTCTGGCAAGGAGGTCCACCACAAACTACATCTATTGTTTTGTCACCAATTTTTTTGAGGAAATTATCTAAAAAATCTGGTTCAGTAATATCTTGTCTGAGAAATTCGGCATTTAAACCAAGTTGATGATTGTACCTTACAATATGTGTTAATTCACAATTTTCATTTATGTCGCTTGCTGCAATAAAATCGAAAAACTTGTTGTTGTACTCTGCTTGTAGAAACCCTTCACTAAAACCACCTGCACCAGCGAAAAGGTCAACAAATGTGAATGGTTTACCGTAAAGTGAAATTTGTTCTTTTACAATGTTAACAGAATGACTGTCTTTGTAACTGTCAATGTGCTGATTAAGAATGTCCTTTATTTCTTCTTGAGTGTAAGTCCGTTTGTTGGAATGATGCAAAAGTTCGTCTGCCCGTTCATTTAGATAGTTTAGATAATGGTTGATTTCAATTACGTCATAAGTCTGTCCTTTAGCACGTTGCTTTTGTTTGTCAAAAAGTTCAGGGGCAATTTTCTGTCCAGTAGCTAGTTTTATTTGTCTTCCAGAGCAGTTAATTCTAAGATGAATAGGAGCTTGTCCTTTTTTGTCTGGTTTGTCGAGATAAAAATTTATTGTTGCCATACTTACGGACGATTTTACGTACACGGACAAATTTACGGACATATTTTAAATCGTCAACCAAAAATTATCAACTTTCTGTCGTGCGGTGGCAAAAAATGGCTCTTTTGGTTTTTCAGCGTTGGGCTGTGTGTCGGCAAAAACCAAATGTGCCATTTGCGGGTCGGCTGTCTTTTTACACTGACGCACAACGCCCGGCAGCTTTGCGAAGGAGTGAAGATAAATACGGAACTTTAGATTTATCCCCAACGTAAGCAAAACCGATTTTGACTGCTAAATTACAAAAAAGCAAGAAGAAATCGGTTTTTGCGACAA
>JAVEUZ010000007.1:0-78088 GCA_034005285.1 Flavobacteriaceae bacterium | reverse complement strand
CGTATATTACCAATCATGAAAGTTCCAGTCCGGGACGTACACAGGTAGAGACCAAATATGATTTTGAAGGTAAAATCGAGCAGACCATAACCAAACACAAACGTACCAATGCAGGAGAAGACACTACAATAAAAGATTTTTATACTTACAGCGACCAAGGGAGATTGTTAACTCATACCCATCAGGTAAATAACAAACCCGTAGAACTTCTTGCTGAGAACAGCTATGACGAACTGGGACAGCTTATTGGTAAAAAAGTAGGAAATACAAGCAATAGCCCATTGCAAAATGTAGATTACCGTTACAATATCCGTGGATGGCTCAAATCAATCAATAATGTAAATGATTTAGGGACTGATTTGTTTGCCTTTAAGCTCAATTACAATGAAGTGGAAGATGAAACCACACAAACACAGAACCAGTACATAGGTAAAGCACTTTACAACGGCAATATAGCTGAGACATACTGGCGTACAGGCAGTGATAATGTAAAACGTAAGTACGGTTATCACTATGATGAATTAAACAGGTTGAAGAATGCTGTTTACCAACGACCGGGAGGAGAAAAACCTGTAAGAAACAGTTATAACGAAAGTCTGACCTATGACAAGAACGGTAATATCAAAACACTTTTCAGAACGGGAGAATATGACGATGCGATTTATGATTTTGAGATAGACAATCTGGTTTACACTTATGATACCGGGAATCCCAACCGTTTAAAGAAAGTAGATGACAGTAGTAGTAATCCAAACGGGTTTAATGACATTACTAATGAGACTGATTATGAATATGACGATTACGGTAATATGGAAATAGACCGTAACAAAGGAATAACGGATATTCGTTACAATCATTTGAATTTACCCATTAAAATAACATTTGGAACACAAGGAGAAATACAATACATTTACAATGCCGAAGGAAAGAAACTAGAGAAGTTCGTCAAACAAGGCACGACAGAAACGACCACGAAGTATTTGGAAGGATTTCAGTATGTGAATAATGTTCTTACTTTTTTTCCTCATGCAGAGGGGTATGTCTCAAAGAATGGAAGTAACTTTAATTATGTTTATCATTATACAGACCATTTAGGCAACATCAGATTGTCGTACAGTAAACACTTAACCACAGGAGTACCAACGATAATGGAGGAGAACAATTATTATCCGTTTGGACTGAAGCATAAGAATTACAATATGACTCATCTGGAGTATTTTGAGGAAGGCGGAAATATGACACTTGATGCTTGTGTGAATTGTAATTATAAGTATAAGTTCAATTCGATGGAGTATCAAGATGAGTTGGGACTTAACATGTATGATATGGATGCTAGGCAATATGACCCAGCTATTGGGCGTTGGGTAGTGAATGATCCAATTGTTCATTTTGACGCTTCTCCTTACAGTGCTTTCAATAATAATCCTGTATATTGGGTTGACCCAAGCGGTATGAGTGGAGAGCATTATGATTGGGACAAAGGAAAATACCTAAATGACAAAGGAGAAGAAGTATCTTTTGAAACTGCAATGGCTAGCCAAGGTTTAAATACAGACGGTAGTGAGCAGTCAAATGGAAATGATGATACAACTACATCTGAATATGGTGCTAATCCTATGAGTACAGATATTCATCCTAAGAATAAAAAAGAATATGAAAAAAAATATCCAACAACTACAAAACTTCTTAAACACATTTATGAATACGTTAAAATGTATCCATCTGTTTTGGAAACTTTGGCGGAATACTCGGGGTATTCAACTATGGAGGTTTTAGAACAATTACAATATGGTAAGGGAGATATGATTTTATCTTTTGAAAGTTTAAAGTGGCACAAGTTAAACCCAGAAGGTATTACATTAAGTGCAACCGACATTAGAGCTCATGTAGGTTGGGTTAATGCTTTAGAAAAAGCAAAAACAAACCATGAACTTCAAAGAGTTTCATTCTTTTTAGCGGTGACAATATTGCATGAATTTGTTCATGCAGGTAGGAAAGCTAACAAAATGGACAAAGGCGGAGAAAAACAAGAAATGGGTTGGGGTTGGGAATTAAGATTATTTGGTAAGGCGATAAATTATGATAATGCAGGTACAGAATATAAAAAATATGAATGGAATTTTAAAAAATAGTTTTAAAGGAGTAATTGTTCTATCATTTTTTATTTTGTTTTCTTGTAATAATGATAAGAATTTAGAACAAGACTTTATAGAGAACAATTTTATAGAAATTGTTGATACTTTAGCATATGGTACAGGCTCATTTATTAATCTTCCAAAGGATACTATAAAATATTCTAAATTGGCAGTGAAATTTCATCCAAAAATAGATTATAGTGCAGAAGTTGAAAGTATAGTAAATCAATATTTTAAAGAAAACAGAAAAACAACATTAAATTACGATGACTTACTAAAGAAAGGTACCTATTCTAATTTTTTATTAAATGATAGTTTTCAAAAGCAGATAGGAAAATATATAATTTTTACTAATGATAAAGAAATTGATAAGAATATTAAATATGCAGGAAGAGTAGATTTTCAGAATATGAAGATATACAAAGATAAAGCATTTTTAGTTTTTTATAAATCGCTAGAAAAACAAAGTGTCGCGTATATTTTGTTGTTTAAAAAAGAAAATGATAATTGGAAATTAACATTAAAAGATGTTTTATTCCAAACATAAAGGTGCTCCATCTCATGAACAGAACGAAAGCAATATTAATAGAAGAAAAGACAATAAGTAGTGAATACTACTGCCAGAAAGGCTTTGGGAATGTAAATTGCTTACCATCAGCAGGTACGAATATTCGTCACACATGTTGAGAAACAAAAAAACGTTTCAGAATTGTATAAAAAGAATTAAAAAATTATATTTTACAAATCAAAAATTCTAAAAAATCAAGATTATAACTTGTAATTTGGGTTTAAGACAGTATATGATTTTTATAAAACATAAAATTCTTTGATTTTTTCAACAATAACTTGTGCCAGTTTTTTGTGGCTTTCAAATGTCCAACCGGCAATATGCGGTGTAATCAATACATTTTCGAGTTGAAGTAAATCTGCAAACTCCTGTGGTTTTTCTTCTTCAAAAAGTTTTTCAAAAGACAGCTTTTCGTACTCTAAAACATCCAGACCGGCACCAAGAATTTTGCCTGATTTTAAAGCTTGAACCAAGTCTGCCGTTACAACATTCTTGCCTCGTGAAGTATTGATAAACCAAAATGGTTTTACAAAAGAATCAATAAATGTCTTATTAATCATTTTGTCAGTTTGAGGTGTCCACGGCACATGAAGCGACAACACCTCTGCGTTTTGTTGCAACTCTTTTAACGATACTTGTTTTGCGTTTTGGTCACCAATATTTTCTATTATATCATGGCACAAAACCTCAACATCAAACCCTTGAAGTTTTTTGGCAAAAGATTTTCCCGTGTTTCCGTAACCGATAATGCCTACGGTTTTTTTGTCCAATTCATATCCGCGATGTTGTTCTCTGTGCCAATATCCGTTACGCACAGATTGATTGGCTTGGCTAAGCTTATTCAGCAAAGAAAGCAACATCCCGAGCGTATGCTCTGCCACAGCATTCCGGCTTCCTTCGGGAGCAGCGATGAGGCGAATATTTTTATTTTCGGCATATTCGCAGTCTATGCTTTCCAGACCAATACCCACACGAGCGATGAACTGCAAGTTGACAGCTTTGTCAATAAAGGCTTTGTCAATCTTAAATCGGCTCCTGATTACAATACCGTGATAATTTTCTATTTTGGCTTCAATCTCTTCCTTAGACGATGTATAATCATCGTGGTTTTCAAACCCCAAAGCTTCTAATTCACTTCGTAAAACCGGGTGATTAGAATCTATATGGAGAATTTTTATTTTGTTGGTTTTCATTTCATTTAATATTTCTTAATTTTTTGTAACACCCTTTTAACTCAAATACGCATATGTATTTATTCTGAGAAAAAAGAATACAAAAAAGATAAAAACACACAGAAAATTATTCAACAAAGATAGTTTTTCTATCAAGAGGACAGACAATTTTACATCCAAAACAAGGTTGTTTTTGGGTTAAAAGCCCAAAATAGCTTTTGCAATCGAAAAATAAATGAGAATTCCACAAATGTCGTTGCTGGTTGTAATAAATGGTCCCGTAGCCAATGCCGGATCTATGCCATATTTGTTGAGCAGAATAGGAATAAAAGTGCCCAAAAGAGAGGCAATTAAAATTACCGAAATCAACGAAACCGTTACCGTAATACCAATCATATAATCAACTTCTAAAAAGAAATGAGAACCAAGTAGCAAAATTATCCCTAAAATTAAGCCATTGAGTAAACTCAAAGACACTTCTTTTGTCAAACGTTTCCATAGCGAACCGCTCAAAGTTCTGTTTGCCAAACCTTGTACAATAATAGCAGATGATTGTACACCTACATTTCCTGCCATTGCCGCAATAAGCGGGGTAAAGAAAAACAGCTCTCCGTGACTTTCTAGAGCATCATCAAAAATACCCATTACTTTAACTGTTATAAACCCGCCAAAAAGAGCTAAAACCAACCACGGAAGACGAGCTTTGGTTAGGTCGAGAATGCTGTCGTCTGCCTCAACATCTTGCGAAATACCCGCTGCCAACTGATAGTCTTTGTCGGCTTCCTCTTTGATTACGTCAACAATGTCGTCAATCGTAACTCTACCCACCAATCTCCCCATCTCATCAACAACAGGGATAGCCTCTAAGTCATACTTCTGCATAATACGGGCTACTTCGGTGTCTTTGGTATCTACTTTTACATAATCTACTTTTTTGATATACACTTCGCTAATGGGTGTTTTGGTAGAAGTTGTCAGCAAGTCTTTTAATGACAAACGCCCTTTTAACCTGCCTTCGTCATCAACCACATAAATGGAGTGTACGCGTGTTACATTTTCTGCTTGAGCACGCATTTCTTTTACACAAGTAAGAACATTCCAGTTTTCGTTTACTTTCACCAGCTCCTTTGCCATCAACCCCCCTGCTGTATCTTCGTCATAACGCAAAAGCTCAACAATGTCCTTGGCGTGCTCTACGTCTTCAAGTTCAGAAATTACCTGCTCTTTTAAATTTTCGGGTAATTCGGCAATAATATCCGCAGCGTCGTCTGTGTTTAATTCGTCAAGCTCTTCGGCAATTTCTTTGGCAGACAAATCTCTAAGAATCCTCTCACGGACTTCCTCGTCAAGTTCCAGAAGAATTTCAGCGGTTTTTTCGCTATCAAGACAGTTAAAAATATAAAGTGCCTCGCTGTGCGATAATTCTTCCATTACTTCGGCAATATCAGCAAAGTGAATTTCATGAAGTAAATCATGTAACTCACGCTCATTGTCGTTGCGTATAAGCTGCTCGATTTGAGCAATAAACTCTCTGGTTATTTTAAACTCCATACTTAACTTTTGATTTAAGCCTTGCAAAGGTAGTTTTTTCTGTTTAAATCACTTCGCTGCAATAAAAAAACATTCAGAAGTCACAAACCGTTTTTGACTTCCAACAAATGCAAAATCGACCACACTTTTGGTCTTTCGGGTTTGCTAAGCATAGAACTTGGAGTTGCTGATGCTACAACAATAAGTTTTTCAGATTCCGTATCTCGAAAAACAAAAATCATGGTTAATGCCGTTGGCTTTGGCGGAAATGCCGTGAGTATTCTGAGTGGTAAATAATGAGTTTATGACTCTCTGCTTTCTAGCTCTTTCATTCTCTCATATACCCTATTGCTTTCATATCCTTTTCTAAGCAGAAAATCACAAAATTTCTTTCGCTTTTTCAATAGGTTTTTTTCCTGAATAATTTCCCATTGTTTTTCCGAAAGTAATTCAAATAAATTTTCATATTCTTCATCCGGAATCTCGTTTAGAGCTTTTGTAATAAGATAATCTGAAATTTGCCTTGACTTCAATTCTTTTTTAATACGCTCTTTGCCCCATTTTTTTTGGTTGAATTTACTCCGACTGAAAATATAGGCAAACCGTTCTTCGTTCAAAAAATTCTGACTAATCAAATGCACTATAATTTCTTCTGACTCATTATTTTTAAGACCCAGAGCGTTCAGTTTTTTTCTAACCTCGGCGTGGCATCTTTCCTGATAAGAACAATATTGCTCTGCCTTTTGGATAAATTCTTTTAAATGTTCCATTTACAAAATAAAAATGCTTTATAAAGAAAGTTATCACAAAATTATATAAATATTATAATTTAGCTGTAATTTTACTTCCCCTTTTCTAAAAACCATTCCTGCGAACTTTTGGCGAAAATTAATTTTGGATTCTCATGAATAAAATATTACTATTTTTCTTTCTGGGGTTAAGCTCTACTTTCTGGGGGCAGTCTGCCGGATTTAACAATGGGTTTGCGTTGGTGAGCGTCAACGGAGGAGCCAACGGCTATTATTGTTTGCAGGGAACCTGTGGCGTAAACCCGAACCTGCATGGTTATGATTTCGGGCAAATAGCTTTAGATACCGGAAGTCTGGTTTTAAACGGAGTAGAGATTAATAACTGGACGTGTGGCGGAGCCAACATTTCAGACGTAGATATGTATTATCGCGTGCATCCGTCGGGAGGTCCTACCGGTGCTTTTATCTATAGGGAAATTTTTTTTAATTATGATTACAATAACGGTTGTGGCGGAGCCGATAAGCAGTTTCTGAAATATGCAGACAACAACAACCTGCTTGACGGCATCACTCTACCCGGAATGTATGAAATGGAGTTGTATGTACGACAAACAACCTCTTCAAACGGATACCAATATATGAGCAACGGCGGGCTAAATTACAAAGCAACTTTTGAGGTTGTTTGTAGCCTTTCTCCACTTAACGGCACTTACTATATTCCTTCTGTTTGTTTTCCAACGATGGCATCGGCAGTCGATTATCTAAATACTTATGGCATTAGCGGCCCGGTGACTTTCAATGTAGCGGCAGACTATACCGAAACGGCTCCGTCGGGAGGTTTCAGGATTACCGGAACCGGAACGGCAGCCAACCCTATAGTATTTCAAAAATATGGCACAGGAGCTAATCCGACTTTCACTGCCGGACTACAAATAGCAGGGAGGAGAAACGATGCTGTTTTCAAAATTGTCGGAGCAGATTATATTACGTTAGACGGATTTACGATTCGTGAAAATTCCGGAAATACGGTTTTGTCTCCTATAGGCTCAAATACAATGACTGAATTTGGTGTTGCTTTACTGTATGATACTACAACCAACGGTTCACAGTATATTACAGTACAAAATTGCGATATAGCCCTGAATCGGGATTATAGAAATTCGTTTGGGATTTACAGTAATTCTACCCATGCAGATACAAATACGCTTTCGGGAACAACAGCAACTTCCGCAGCCGGTTCCAACATAGGGTTAGGTTTGTTTGGAAATACTATTTCTAATGTTAATGTTGGGATAGTTGTAATCGGACCAACTCCGACCGATTTGCATCAGGACGGATTGATTATTGGTGGTACTGCGGCACAGGGAAACACAATCATTAATTACGGAAGCGGAACTCATTTAACATCATTTTCAAATGTTTCTGGACTTTCAAATGGAATCAATATAAAAAATGTAAAGAACTTTACGGTTTCTCATAATACCATTTCATCTACAGACGGAGGTATTATTGCGGGTCAACACAGAGGAATTTATGTTGTTTCGCCAAATAACACAGACCCGTCTTCAACAACCGTAAACACTATTTCTGATAATGTTTTTAGTATCCGAATGGGGGTAGATGCTCATTTGCATGGTATTGTCTGTGAAACGGCTTCGGTAAACAATCTTTCAACATTAAATATAGAAAATAATACTTTTACCAACTTTGGTCATACCGTTCCTGCCACTTACAATATCAACTTTATTTTTAACAGCACTCCGGCATCAAATGTAAATATCAACGGGAACACCATCATTAACAACACGGTCAATACCACCGGAACAGTAACATTTTTTAGCAACAATGTCTTTAAAACTAATGGCTCGACCCATAATTTTAACAATAATACGGTAGAAAATTTCAGTAAAACAGGAGCCGGAAGTACAGTTTGGGGGTACCGTTCAGGAACTGCTTCTGCAGGAAGTGCTGTTACAGAAAATATGAACGGTAACAGGTTTGAAAATATCAGTGTAACAGGAAATGCCGTTCTAAACGGGATTCATTCCACTTATGGAGATTCTGCTGTCAAAACTGCCAATAATAATGTTTTTTCGGATATTACGGGAGATACAGGTAGCGTAGTGCTGTTAAACGTTTCAAATTCTATGACCGGAGGTTCAATTGCCAACAACTTAATTGAAAACATCAGCTCACAAGGCGAGATTCAAGCTATAAATCTACCTTCAGGAACTCAAAATGTTTTTAAGAATATTGTTCACTCTGTCTCGACATCTGGCACAACCGTGTCCGGAATCAGAATTGCAGGAGGTTCAGAATGGAATATTTATCAAAATAAGATTTATAATCTGGAAAGTACTACTTCCGGCACATCATCATCTGTTCACGGGATAACCGCTACAAATGGTGCCAATATGAGAATATACAATAATGTAATAGGCGATTTAAAAGCTCCGGCTGTAAGCTCTGCCGATGCCATTAGAGGAATATCGATTACTACACCAACATTTTCATACAATTATGTATCTCATAATACTATATATTTAAACGCTTCTTCTTCGGGAGCTAATTTCGGGACATCGGGTATTTTCTTAGTAGGAAATGCAAATAACTTGATCAATAATCATACGGTACGCAATAATCTGGTTGTGAATACTTCTATAGCTTCCGGAACCGGAAGAACCGCTGCTTTTCGGAGAAGTACCACTACTATTTTAAATAATTATAATACAGATTCTGATCATAATGCTTTTTATGTTGGAACACCTTCCGCATCGAATGTCGTTTTTCTGAATAACAGTACAGTATATCAGACGCTTGAGGCTTTTCAGGCTTTAGTAACTCCGAGAGAACAAAACTCTGTCTATGAAGAACCCGTTTGGGCATCTGTAAACGGAGCTGATGCAGACTATCTGAAATTACAGGATGGCTCTTATATAAGCCGGATGGAATCAGGAGGAGTTTTGGTAACAACTCCGTTCACGATAGATTTTGATCATGTCGATGAAGTTCGTCCCGGAGGTGTGGGCATTATCAACGGAGGCGGACAAAACGTCGATATCGGAGCTTATGAATTTGATGCCATTCCTTATGACAGAATTCCGCCGGTAATTACTTTTACACCGCTAATCGGTAATTGCGGTAATCCGGATATTGTGCTTTCAGGTGTCCGGATAACAGATTTACATCCGGTAGCTGTAGGCGTGGTTACTTCCGGGATTTTTCTTCCACGAGTATATTACCGCCAGAATAGCGGAACATGGAATAGTGTGCCAGGCATTCTTACTTCGGGAGATGCTTTTGACGGATTATGGACATTCAATTTAACGGGACTCACAAGCGGAAATATTGAATATTATGTTATTGCACAGGATTCAAACGGAAATTTATCAGCCAATCCCGATACGGGATTAATTGCTGTCGATGTTAACACAGTTACTACACACCCGGTAACACCCGAAACACTCACTTTTAATGCGGTGGTCTGGAACGGCAGCTGGATTCCCGCAAGCCCCACAGACCAAACCCCGGTGATTATCCTTTCTGATTATGATACGGCCGTAAACGGAAGTTTCTCTGCCTGCGAATGTCATGTGGAAGATGCGACAACCGTTACTATTGCTTCGGGAGATTATATTGAATTGCAGGGAGCACTCTATAACGAAGGTGTTTTTACAATACAAAATAATGGTTCGCTGGTTCAGATTTTGGATGCTGTAAATGTAGGAGAGATTACTTACGAACGTATAGCCCAAAATGTCAATAAATATGATTATGTATATTGGTCGTCTCCTGTAGAAGGTTTCAGTTTTTCCGATATAATCGGAACAAGCAGTCGTTTCCGTTGGTCTCCTGTTGCACCAAATGCCAATGGTGGATTGGGGAACTGGCTGAATTATTACGGAGAAATGTTTGCCGGTCACGGTTATATTGTCCGTGCTCCGAATAATTTTCCGGTTGTTCCAAATCCCGGAACTACAATTCAGACAAATTTTTATGGCGTTCCGAATAACGGCCTGATTCCTGTTACTATCGAACGAGGTGATATGACAACGGCTACTGTGCCTTCTGTTTACACCCATCCGGCATTGGGCATTATGGACGACAACCTGAATCTTGTCGGTAATCCCTATCCAAGTTCATTAAACACCGAGGCATTTTTGCAACACAATGCCGTAACAAACCCTGTAATAGAGGGTTCCATTCGTCTGTGGACACATGGTTCGACTCCAGCTTCAAACATGACGGTTGACAATCCATTTTATGGGTCTTTTGTCTATAATTATACCCCGAACGACTATATCATATACAACATGGGTGGTGCCGTTTCCGGACCTGCCACATTTGACGGTTTTGTGGCTTCTGGGCAAGGATTTTTTGTGACAATGAATGAAGGAAATACCGCTACGGCTCAGTTGGAGTTTACCAATGCAATGCGGGCAACGTCTTTTAACAGCCAGTTTTACAGAACACAAACCGAAGCAACTTACGAAGGAGAAAAGCACAGAATATGGCTCGATTTAGTACATGAAAACGGAACAGTTTCTCGTACACTAATTGGTTATATGCAGGGAGCAACTATGGAAAAAGACGTTTTGTATGATGCATACATAAAACCCGGCACGCATTTGAACCTTTATTCTCTGTTGGAAGACACAACCTTAGCCATACAAGGAAGACAGTTGCCTTTTGATGTATATGACGAAGTGCCGTTGGGTGTGGTCATACCGCAAAGCGGAACTTATAAATTGGCTATTGCTTATCTCGACGGGTTGTTTGAACAGGGACAAGCTGTTTATGTTGAAGATAAGGAAACAGGAATTATACATTTGCTCACAGAAGAACCTTATATGTTTGAAGCGTTTCCCGGAGAATATAATCAGCGTTTTGTGCTGAGATATGTGATTCAGACCCTCAATATTCCTTCTTTTACAGATGCTGATTCTTCTGTGGTGGTTGCTGTTCATAATAAAAATGTACAGATACGTTCTATCGGGAAAAACATATACTCTGTAGATATATTTGATATGCTGGGAAGAAAGATTTACACACGGGATAATATTGGTGACAGCTACTATGTTTTTGATTTATTACAACCGACCGGACAATCTTATGTTGTTAAAGTTTCTATGGAGGACGGAAACGTGATAACCAAAAAAGTGATTTTACAATAGTTTATAAACTGTTGAATATTTTCCCTAATTGTTAATAATATAGTAACACATAAGGTTCTAAATGTGATGAATTTAGCCGTAAATTTGTAACCTGATTACGAGTTAAATAAAATGAAAAATTTACAAAATATTTTTTACCAAATTACCCTAATAGTATTGGTGTTTGTTTGTTCTGATATGAGCGGACAGGTTTCTATAACAGCTCCGGCAACCGATTACACACAAGACTTTAATACTCTGGCAACCTCGGGAACAAGCAATCTTTGGACAAATAATACAACGTTGACAGGTTGGTACTCCAATAGGACAACGTATAATGCAAATAATGGCACTACAAATGCAGGCGGGTTGTATTCTTATGGAACAGGTACAAATTCAGAAAGAGCTTTAGGTTCAATAGGTTCTAATTCTGTAAATCCGGTTTTATATGGTTGGCGATTGTTAAATAACACCGGAGCAACTGTCACTTCTGTAACTATTACCTATACCGGAGAACAATGGAGAAGGGCCAATAACACCCCGCATGATTTAGTAGTTGAATATCAAATAGGAGCTACTGTTGATAATATAACAGCGGGGACTTGGGTAGGTGTTTCTGCTTTGACTTTCACATCGCCAAATACAGGAGTTGATGCGGCTTTTTTAGACGGAAATGCTGCGGCTAATAGGGTAGCGGGTATTACAGAAACCATTTCTGTTATGATTGCACCAGGAGACGAAATCATGATTCGTTGGAGGGATGTTGATGATACAGGTACAGACCACGGTTTAGCCATAGATGATGTAACGGTAAGTGTGACAACAGGTGTTTTGCTTCCTCCCATCATCACCAGCGATTTGAACGCCGTAGGTGTCGTAAGCCAACCGTTTTCATATTTTATTACGGCTACCAACGGAGCAAATTTATTTGGAGCAATAGGTCTGCCCGCCGGTTTAACAATCAATACTGCCACAGGAGAAATTTCGGGCACGCCCACTGTGGCTGCTGTGGGAACCCATTATGTGGTTATCAGGGCAGAGAATGCCGCAGGTTTTGACGAAAGAACTCTTGTTCTTACCATTACAGATCCTGGCCCCACCATCAACATTAGAGGAGCTTCGGGCGGAACCAATAATATCGTGAACGGAAACACGATTCCGAATGCTTTTAACAATACGTTATTTGCTATTACATCATTGGGTGATTTTCAAGATAAGGACTACCGAATTCAGAATTTGGGTACTTCCAATCTTTTATTGACGGCAACTCCAAGAGTTTCCATCGGCGGCACGCATTCGGCAGATTTTACGGTAACAACACAACCGGCAGCCACGATTCCTGCTTTGGGAAATTCGGTTTTTGTGATACGCTTTTCGCCAACCGGAGCCGGTGTCAGGACTGCTATTGTTACCATAGAAAGTAATGATGTTACCTATACTTATACCATTCAGGGAACAGGTCTGGCTCCCGAAATTGACATTTACGGAAACGGAAGCATCATTGCCCCGGGAAGCACTGTGACATCTTTAGACAATCATACAAACTTTGGCAATGCCAATGTGACTTCCGGTACGAGAATACGCAATTTTTATATTATGAATACGGGAGGTGATGATTTGGGCATTACATTACCGGTGATTATTTCCGGCATTCATGCTTCAGATTTTAGTGTTACTGCCGTGCCTGATGCTACTATAGTACCAGGCAACGGAACTTTACTTCAGATTACTTTCGAACCTTCTGCTTTAGGATTACGCGAAGCTACAGTAACGATAAACAACAATGTGCCGGCAAAAAACCCTTATTCTTTTGCTATTTCGGGGGTAGGAATAGATTTTGACGAATGTCAGTTAAGCAGTTTTACAAATATCAGAACCCAAAATTTTGAAACGGGAGCCAATTGGAATTATACGGTAGATTTGGCACTCGGGGCCATACCTCCGGTTGTTACTGGAGGACAAGCTTACGGAAACAGTAGAAGCACTCTAATAAATAAATATATAAACAATAATAGCTTGCAGGTTACCGGTCCTTATACAACTTCAGAAGACCAGAAAGCCAAAACAACAATAACTTTTGATACGTTTGATGTTTCGCAATATGCTGAAGTCGAGTTCAGGATGAACATAGGAGCCTATTCAACCAACAGCACACAAGGTCTGGATGTGTCGGACTGGGTAACGGTATCTGTCAGTGTCGATGGGGGAACAACTTGGTCAAGAGAGGTCATTGTTAAAGGGCAGAACAACTCTATTTGGGCGGTTTCCGGAGCTACACCTAATAACATAGGAGTATATAAAGGGATTGATGTGCCTTATGAGGTTAACACTCCTAATAATTCTGTGGGGCAAGGAGTCAGACAACTCACGATTTCCAATTTGCCGCTGTCTGAAAATTTAAGAATAAAAGTCGAATTTGATCTTGACAGAAACGATGAAGTTTGGGTAATCGACAATGTGCTTTTAAGAGCCAGAACCCCCTTGTCAACTACTTGGAATGGAAGCACATGGAGTGCCGGAGCACCTAATACCTATACCCGAGCAATTTTTAATGGCAATTACAATACAGGTGCAAACGTAAATGTAACCGCCTGCGAATGTCAGATAAACAATAACAGAACTGTTACCGTAGCTCAGGACGGATATCTGGACATTGGCGGAAAAATAAATATAGACGGCACGGGCACTTTGTTAATTCAGAATGGCGGTAGTTTGATACAACACGATGATTATGCAGAAAATACAGGAATCGGAAACTATAGGATGAACCGCGAAACCTATATGCGTAGGCTAGATTATGTATATTGGTCGTCACCATCCCGAGGTTTTCCGGTTTTGTCAATCTCGCCTTTAACACCGGCTTCTGTTGTTTGGCATTGGATTCCTACTCAGGTAGGTAATTTTGGTACTTGGCAAAATACAAGTGAGAATATGATTGAAGGAAAAGGGTATATTGTGAGAGGTCCTGGTACATTTAATAATACACCTCAGCTATTTTCTACACAGTTTACAGGAATATTCAATAATGGTATTATTTCTCCTGATATTGAAAGAGGCTCATATACCGGAAGCGGATATCCAAGCCCGACCAATCCGTTGGTAACGGTGACCAACCTTGACGACAATCTGAATCTGATAGGAAACCCGTATCCTTCGGCAATCAGGGCTTTAGATTTTTTGACCGAAAACACCAATATAGAAGGTGCTGTGCGTATCTGGACACATGGTTATTTACCCAGTTTGGGCTTTGGAGACCCGTTTTACGACAGTTTTCAGTATAATTATAACATTAACGATTATATTATCCATAACGGAACCGGAACCGTGAGCGGTCCTGCCGGTTTTAACGGATACATTGCAGCCGGACAAGCATTTTTTGTTATAATGAATGACGGTTCTGCCACAACAGAACAGGTGGTTTTCAAAAATTCTATGAGAAATATTCTTTATGACAACAATCAATTCTACAGAACTGCAAACAATACAAATGGAGAGGATTTTAAAATCTGGTTAGACTTAGTTTCAGAAGCCGGAAAAGCATTTCGCACATTAATTGGTTATGTTGACGGTGCTACTTTAGACAAAGACCGTTTGTTTGATGCCTATATAATAGAAGACGGCGGAACAAGTTTTTATTCGCTGATAGAAGAAACAGAACGAATGACAATTCAGGGTCGTCCTGCTATGTTCGACAACAATGATAGGGTATTATTGGGTTTTAATGCATCTGAAACCGGTCAGTATAAAATTGCCATTGGACATCTTCAAGGCTTATTACACGACATGAATATTTATTTGGAAGATTTACTTTTAGATACCATTCATAATTTATCAGAACAACCCTATAGTTTTCTTACAGAAAAAGGAAGATTTGAGAATCGTTTTGTTTTGAGATTTACCCCAGAAACCTTATCTGTTGTTGACAACAATTTGTCTGAACAAGATGTGATTGTATTTAAAAATCAGGATGTAAAAATCATTTCAAAAACAGAAGATATTAAAGCGGTAAGTGTGTTTGACCTACTTGGCAGAAATGTTTTTACCAGGAAGAACATAAACCACACAGAGTTCTCTTTTGATTTATCTCATCAAGCGTCTCAAACATACTTGATTAAAATTGCTCTTCAAAACGGAAATACAGTTACCAAAAAATTAGTTTTTTAGCCAATTGAAAAAAGTTTAAATCACTTTAATATCATACTCAACTGAATTCGTTTTCGAGCTACATCAACTTCTGTAACTTTTACTTTGATGTGCTGATGTAGTTTCACAACTTCGTTTACATCAGCAACATAACCTTCTTTGAGTTGTGAGATATGAACCAATCCGCTTTCTTTGATTCCGATATCGACAAAACAGCCGAAATTTGTAATATTATTTACGATTCCGTTTACGACCATTCCGATTTTTACATCGTTTATCGTTCTTAAATTCGGGTCAAATTCAAAAACTTTAGCTTCTTTCCGAGGGTCTAATCCGGGTTTTTCGAGTTCTTTTACGATGTCTTTTAAAGACAAGATTCCGATGTCGTTTGTAACATATTTTTCAAGCGGAATGGCATTTATTTTTTCTTTATTTCCGATTAAGGATTTCAACGGAACTCCCAAATCTTTCGCCATTTTCTCTACAATCGGATAAGCTTCGGGGTGTACAGCCGAATTATCCAACGGATTTTCTGCATTGTGAATTTTTACGAAAGCTCCTGCTTGTAAAAAGGCTTTTTCTCCTAATCTCGGAACTTTTTTAAGTGCTGCCCTGCTTGTAAAGGCTCCGTTTTCAGAACGATAACTCACTATATTTTCAGCCATTTTTTCTCCGATTCCCGACACATACGAAAGCAAGGATTTACTTGCAGTATTGAGGTTTACTCCAACGGAATTCACACATCGGACAACTACGTTATCGAGTTCTTCTTTGAGTTTGGTTTGGTCCACATCGTGTTGGTACTGCCCTACTCCGATTGATTTCGGGTCTATTTTCACCAATTCAGCCAAAGGGTCAGAAAGTCGTCTTCCGATAGAAACCGCACCACGAACGGTTACGTCATAATTCGGAAATTCATCTCTGGCAATTTTCGAAGCCGAATAAACCGAAGCTCCTGCCTCACTTACCACAAAAACCTGAACAGGCTTGTCGAAAGCAATTTTTTTGACGAAAAATTCGGTTTCTCTTGAAGCCGTTCCGTTTCCGATGGCAATGGCTTCGATATTATAGGCATTTGCCATTGAACGGACTTTTTTGATGGCTGTTGTCGTGTCGTTTTGAGGAGCGTGCGGAAAAATGGTTTCGTTATACAACAAATCTCCTTTTTCGTCCAAACAAACCACTTTACAACCCGTCCTGAATCCGGGGTCGATAGCCAAAATCCGTTTTTCTCCGAGTGGAGAAGAAAGCAATAACTGCTTTAAATTCTCTGCAAAAACTCCGATTGCTGTAACATCTGCTTTAGCTTTAGCTTCCTGTAAAACTTCGTTTGAAATAGCAGGTTCAAGCAATCTTTTGTAACTATCCGAAATAGCTCTTTTCAGGTATTTTTTGGTATCGTTATTATTTTTGATAATGTTATTTTCGATAAAATCAATCGCTTCTTCTTTTTCGATTTCGACATTCAACTTTACAAATCCTTCGGATTCTGCCCGAAGCATAGCCAATAATCTATGGGACGGAACTCGATTCAGAGCTTCATTCCAATCGAAATATTGTTCGAATTTTTGAGCTTTTTCTTCATCTTCAATCTTCTTGACTTTTTTGGTCGAAACTATCGCTTTTCGCTGAAAAAGTCGTCTTACATTCTTACGGATATACACATTTTCGTTTATCCATTCTGCAATAATATCTTCTGCTCCCGAGATGGCTTCATCTTCGTTTTGTACTTTGTCATTCAAATATTTTGAAGCAATAAACTCAATATCGTCAGCATTTTGAGCCATAATGATTTTAGCCAAAGGTTCGAGTCCGTTTTCACGGGCTGTATCGGCTTTGGTTTTGCGTTTCTTTTTGTAAGGCAGATACAAATCTTCCAATTCGTTCAAATCAAAACTCAATTCGATTTTATTTTTCAGTTCGGGAGTGAGTGCATTCTGTTCTTCAATCGAATTTAAAATTGATTCTTTTCGCTTGACGATATTCTCAAACGAATTTTTGAGTTTTACGATTTGCTCGATAGCCACTTCGTCCAGATTTCCGGTTTTGTCTTTTCGATAACGGGCAATAAACGGAATGGTGTGGTCTTCGGATAAAAGTTCTAAAACAGCAATAATGCCCTTTTCAGGAAGTTGGGTTTGAGATTGGATATAAGAATGAATGTTCATTGAAAAAATCTAAAAAAGCAAAAATATCTAAAGAATTGAAAACCGCAAACTTATATAACATTTGTATTTTTCAAATCCACTCTCAATTATTACATCGCATTACTTTTACAAATTCTTAATATTCACTTCGTGAAATCATACCACAAAGGTTCCAGCGGATATGTTACAATGTTCGAAGCTTCGGAAGTTGAAGTTTCACCCGGATACAAAGAATCATTTTTAAAAGTTTGGGGATAGTTTCTTAGAGTTCTTGATGAAATTTTTCTATTATAGTTGATTTGGCTTAAAAAAAAAACATCCTATTTTCAATGTAGAATTTCCCTTTAATTTTAAAGATAAATTAAGGTTTTTGCAGAAATATTACTTAATGTTTTTACTACCTTTGCCACCGTTAATTTGTTTTTATAATGATAAAGTGGTTCAGCACGAGTTTCTGGGATCTCGTTGCCCGCATTATACTTCGCAACAGAATTTTAATTCTTACAATAGTAATTCTTCTGACTGTATTTATGGCAATGCAGTGGAAAAACATGCGATTTACATACACAGAAGCCAATCTTTTGCCCGACCGTCACGAAATAAACAAAGAGTATAAAGATTTTCTTGACAAATTTGGAGAAGAAGGAAACTTAATAGTTATTGGTGTAAAAGACTCTGCTTTTTTTACTCCCAAAGTATTCAAGGCATGGGTTTCTATGATGAACAACCTAAGTTCAGTTCCCGAAGTTGAAGCTCTTATTGGTGTTGAAACTCTGGTCAGGTTGAATAAAAATGTTGAAGAAGAAAGGTTTGGCATCGAAAAGCTATTTGATTCTTTGCGAATCAATGATGTTTCTTATCTCAAATCGATTGAATCTGAATTATTTGAAAAATTACCTTTTTACGAAGGTTTGTTGTACAACAAAGAGAACAAAACCCTGCGTTCGGCTTTATATCTCGACAAAAAAATTGTCAATACAGCCAATAGAAAGGATTTTATAGAACAGGTTTTAATTCCTGAAATAGACAACTTCGAAAAAACAACTAATGTAGATTTACGAGTTTCGGGCATGCCGTATATTCGAACGCTCAATTCTCAAAATATCATTGACGAAATAGGCTTGTTTGTAGGTGCTGCACTGCTTGTTACATCGTTAATTTTTTTCTTTTTCTTCAGAAGTTTCAGAGCAACACTGATTTCGATGTGTACTGTGATTGTGGCGGTGATGTGGGCATTTGGAAGTTTGGGACTTTTTGGTTTTGAAATAACGGTATTAACGGCTATTATTCCTCCGCTAATTATAGTAATCGGGATTCCCAATTGTATATTTCTTATTAATAAATATCAGCAGGAAGTAGAAAAGCACGGCAATCAGGCAAAGTCATTGCAACGCGTTATTACCAAAGTAGGAAATGCTACTTTGCTGACTAATCTTACAACCGCTGCCGGTCTTGCAACATTTATCATTACCAAAAGCGAACTGCTTGTAGAATTTGGTATAGTTGCTTCGATTAATATAATGTTTTTGTTTTTGTTGTGTTTAGTGCTTATACCTATTATTTACAGTTTTATGCCACTCCCAAAGGAGAAACACTTAAAACACTTGAACAAAACCTATATCAGATCTTTTCTCGGATGGATTGAGAAAACTGTTAAAGAACGAAAAATTACTGTATATGTTACGACCGTAATCGTTTTGATATTAAGCATTATCGGGATTTATCAAATAAGAATTTCAGGAACGCTGATAGAAGATATGCCTAAAAAAACAGACTTTTTTAGAGACATTCGTTTTTTTGAATCAGAATTTGGAGGCGTTATGCCGTTGGAAATCATGGTTAATACCAAACGCCCAAAAGGAGTGATGAGACTTGCTACTTTGCGAAGAATGAATGAATTACACGAAACCATCGAAGAAATTCCTGAACTGTCAAAATCAACTTCTATTGTAAATTTGGTCAAGTATGCCAAACAAGCATACTACAACGGAAATCCGGAGTTTTATGATCTTCCGACTTCTCAAGAACAAGGGTTTATTTTGTCGTATGCCAGAAACGCTACCAAAAACATGAGCAATGATGTTATGAACTCATATGTGGATTCTACAGGTCAATATGCCAGAATCACTACTTTTATGAAAGACATCGGAACAGATAAAATGGTGAAAATAGAAGAAAAACTTTGGGATAAAATAGATAAAGTTTTTCCGGCTGACCAATATGAAGTTACCATGACAGGAAAGGCTTTGGTTTTTCAGAAAGGAACAAACTATTTGGTTCATAATCTGGTCATTTCGCTTATGTTGGCGATTTTACTCATTGCACTGATTATGTTCTATATGTTCAGGTCTTTCAAAATGGTGATTATGTCACTAATTCCCAACCTGTTACCGTTGTTGATTACGGCAGGATTAATGGGATATTTCGGGGTTCCGCTAAAGCCCTCAACTATTTTGGTTTTTAGCATTGCCTTTGGTATATCTGTCGATGACACCATTCACTTTTTGGCAAAATACCGTCAGGAACTCAAAGCGACTAAGTGGAAAATAAGAAAATCTGTTTTTAATGCTTTACGCGAAACAGGAATCAGTATGTTCTATACGTCAGTGGTCTTATTTTTTGGTTTTTCTGTATTTATGATATCAAGTTTTGGCGGAACCGTAGCCTTGGGCGGATTAGTTTCTATCACATTGTTTTTTGCTATACTGTCAAATCTTATTTTGTTGCCGGTATTGCTTTTAAGTTTAGAAAAAACGATTGCCAACGAAAAAGAATTTATAGAACCTACTATCGATATTTTGTCAGACAATGACATTGAAGACGAGAAAGAGTAACAGATTTTGAACCCAAATTACACATTAAAACAGTTTCTTATATTTGTAACATAAAATAAAGAGCGATGAATAAACATTCAAAAATAGTTGATTTATTAAATACCGTTCCCGCTTTGCAGGAAGTAAAAGCAAAAGGTTGGGTACGTACCTTTAGAAACAATCAGTTTGTGGCGTTGAACGACGGTTCAACCATTCATAATATTCAATGTGTTATTGATTTTGAAAACACATCCGAAGAAATATTGAAAAGAATAACAACCGGAGCGGCTTTGTCTATTGTAGGAAATCTTACAGAAAGCAAAGGAGCTGGTCAAAAAGTGGAAATTCAGGTAACAAAATTAGAAATTCTCGGAGATTCAGATCCTGAAAAATACCCGATCCAGCCCAAAAAACACTCTTTTGAATTTTTGCGTGAAAATGCCCATTTGCGTGTGCGTACCAATGCTTTCGGGGCAATAATGCGTGTGCGTTCTACGTTAGCATTTGCCGTACACAAATATTTTCAGGAAAAAGGATTTTTCTATGTAAATACGCCCATCATCACCGGTTCTGATGCCGAAGGTGCGGGAGAAATGTTTAAAGTAACAGCTTTACCTTTTGACGGAACACCCAGAAATGAAGACGGAAGCGTAAATTATAAAGAAGATTTCTTTGGTAAAGAAACCAATCTTACGGTTTCCGGACAGTTAGAGGCCGAGTCCTATGCTATGGCGTTGGGACAAGTTTATACATTCGGACCTACTTTCAGAGCAGAAAACTCGAACACATCACGCCATTTGGCAGAATTCTGGATGATTGAACCCGAAGTTGCTTTCAATGATTTGGATGCCAATATGGATTTGGCAGAAGATTTCATTAAGTATGTTATAAAATATACGCTTGAAAAACATCAAGACGATCTTAACTTTTTAGAGCAGCGTTTGCTCGATGAAGAAAAGTCGAAACCTCAGAACGAACGCAGCGAGATGAGCCTTTTGAAAAAATTGAATTTTGTTCTTGAAAACAATTTTAAAAGAGTGTCTTATACAGAAGCCATCGATATTTTGCAGAACTCAAAACCAAACAAAAACAAAAAATTTCAATACCTTGTTAACGAATGGGGCGTTGATTTGCAAAGTGAACACGAAAGATTTTTGGTAGAAAAACATTTCAAATGTCCGGTGATTCTCTTTGATTATCCTGCAAAAATCAAAGCCTTCTATATGCGTTTGAACGAAGACGGAAAAACCGTTCGTGCCATGGATATTCTTTTCCCTGGAATTGGCGAAATCGTAGGCGGTTCGCAAAGAGAGGAACGTTATGATGTTTTGGTTGAAAAAATGAAAGCATTAGGCATTGACGAAGAAGAACTTTGGTGGTATTTGGATACCAGAAAATTTGGTTCGGCGGTTCACTCAGGCTTTGGGTTAGGATTTGAACGTTTGGTGCTTTTTGTTACGGGAATGACAAACATCCGTGATGTCATTCCGTTTCCGAGAACACCACAGAATGCGGAGTTTTAATTTGTATTTATTTTACGTAAAAGGCAAAATAGAATCGCATCTTATTTAATTTTAAATAAAAAAAAGTGGTAGTTTAGATTTTAAACTACCGCCTTTTTTTTAGGTTAGAAGATATTTTTTATTTCATTTTTTTAAGGTGTAGTTCCTTGCCATTATTATCAGCCAATACTATTCCGTCAACCGAAAGTGATATTATAGCAAATACTCCCGCAGACCATCCACAGAAAGTTTTTTCGCTTTTAATTGTCAATTTTCTTCCTTTTATCCAGTAGCTTCCTAAATCATTCATACAGCTTCGCTGTGAGGAACTTCTTCAAGTATAACTTCTGTCGTATCTGAGCCGATGAAAGTTGTCGTTTTGGAATCTTAATAACCGTTTCAAAAATCAAATTTATCTGTATCTTTGCCTTATTGATAATGGATTGAAGCATGCTCAAACAAAACTTACAACTTAAACTGTCGCAGAAATTATCTCCTCAGCAGATTCAATTGATGAAGTTGATTCAGTTGCCTACACAAGCGTTTGAGCAACGGCTGAAAGAAGAGATGATAGAAAATCCGGCACTCGAAATCGGCAAGGAAGAAGGCGAATATGAATATGAAAACGATTCGGTTGAAGATGATTATGACAATGACGATTATGATCAAATAGATACCGAAGACATCAATATAGACGAATATCTGAGCAACGACGAAACGCCCGATTATAAGTTGCAAGCCAACAATTACAGCGATGATGATGAAGACCGAGAAATTCCCTTTGCGGCATCGGTTACGTTTCATCAGGATTTGATAAACCAGCTTAACACTTTTATACTCTCAGACGAAGACCGCGAAATTGCCGTCTTTCTCGTCGGAAGCATCGATGATATGGGTTACATTCGCAGAAGTATTTCGGATATTGTCGATGATTTGGCTTTTACGCAAGGCTTCTATACCGATGAAGAAAACGTTGAGCGTGTGATGAAAATTATTCATGAGCTTGAACCTCCGGGAGTGGGTGCCAGAGATTTGCAAGAATGTCTGCTGTTGCAACTCAAACACAAAACCCCCACTGAATCTGCGTCGCTGGCAACAGATATTGTTGAAAACCATTTTGAGTCTTTCACGAAAAAGCATTATGACAAGCTGTTACAGAAATACGGTGTTTCGCAGGAACAACTGAAAAAAGCAATCGAAGAAATAGAAAAACTGAATCCAAAACCTGGCGGAGCCTTTTCAGGAAATGCAAAACCGATAGAACACATTGTTCCTGATTTTACTATTCGGATTGTTGATGGCGAACTTGAACTGTCGCTTAACAGCAGAAACACTCCCGAGTTGCACGTTTCTAAAGATTATCAGGAAATGTTGCAAACCTATAAAGATTCTAAAGAGAAATCGAATGCACAAAAAGATGCTGTTCAGTTTATCAAACAAAAGTTAGATTCTGCCAAATGGTTTATTGATGCCATTAAACAACGTCAAGAAACACTGTTGGTTACGATGAATGCCATCATGCACTACCAAAAAGAATATTTTCTGGAAGGAGACGAAACACTTCTCAAACCAATGATTCTCAAGGACATTGCTGATATGGTAGGGCTCGATATTTCCACGATTTCTCGGGTTGCCAACAGCAAATATGTGGATATGCCGTATGGTACAAAACTCATCAAAGATTTCTTTTCGGAAGCAATGAAAAACGATCAAGGCGAAGATGTATCGACGATTGAAATAAAAAAAATACTCCAGAACGTTATCGAAGAAGAAGACAAACAAAAGCCTCTTCCTGATGATCGATTGGCAGAAATACTCAAAGAAAAAGGTTATCCTATTGCCCGGAGAACCGTAGCAAAATATCGTGAACAAATGGACATTCCCGTGGCAAGAATGAGAAAAAAAATCTGATTGAAAAAAATCCTACCTATATTCTCTTATTTGTTTCATCCGGTATTTATTCCGGTTTATGGCACGGTATATTACTTTTCCCTTCTCATAGATTTTTTTGTCAAACAGGAAATCTATCTTTACTCAATACAGGTTTTAATACTCACTTTGTTGATTCCGTTAGCCTTATTTTATCTTTTGCTAACAATTGGCAAGATCGATTCGTTTATGGTTGGCAATGTATCGCAACGCAAAATTCCGTTGGCAATCAATGTTTTTCTGTTATTTATATTGGTTCAAAAAGGAATTTTTCCTAATAGACTTCCGGGGCTGTTTCACTTTTTTGTTGCAGGACTTATGAGTAACTTGTTGGCATTGTTGCTTGTTCTTTTTAAGACAAAAGTAAGCCTTCACATGGCTGGAATAGCTTCCATAACTTGTTTTGTGATAGGGTTGTCTATTTATGTAAATATCCCGATGATTTATTCAATCGCTTTTATGTTTCTTTTGAATGGTTTCGTAGCATCATCAAGGTTATATATGAAAGCCCATACCGTTCAGGAATTATTTTTAGGAATGATATGCGGAGCTTTTCCCCAAATTTTTATATGGAAGTTCTGGCTGTGAAAAATATTTGAGAAAAGATCTTTTTATAAAATATAAAAAATCAGTCCGATGGTAAATGTGCTCATTTCCACTGTTTTACCGTCTATTTTTGCCGAAGATTTGTACAGAGAATTCAACCCGTAATACGCATAAATATTCCACATATTGTAGCCGGTGGCAATATAGGCTCCGTATTGAATCTTGTTTAAATCGTCATTTGACTTGATTTTGACTCCGGTTCGTTCGGACAAATACACATCATAAAAAACATATCCGACAGAAAACCCCGAATAAACCCTAAAGAACCTATGTGAATCGGGGGTTGAGTTTCGCCATCTTATTTCTATTGGAATTTCTACCATATATGTAGAAAGACGATTTTTCCCCAGCTGGCTGTTACTTCCAATTTCATATATAAATTGGTTGTTTTCTTTAGTGATTTTCAGGTTTTGATTATACGATTTATACGAAAGTCCGATTCCGGGAGCTATGGCAAAAGTTCGTTTTTTATTCAACGGAATATCTCTAAGATATCCGCCCCTTAATGCCAAAGAAAATCCGGTTTGCGATAAGCCCGGCGGATATTCGTGTATGGAATTATATCCCAATCCTACATAAAAATGATCTTCTCTGTACAGAGAGTCAACCACTTTTGTTTGAAGGTTGTCTTGTGCAAAGACCGATAGCCCGGAAAATAATATGATGGCAAACTGAATGAGTTTCATAAAAACCAAATAGGTGTTAAAGATACAAAAAGTAATTCTGTTTCAGATTTAGGTTTTTATAAAAGTAATGACTTGCGGGACTTCTTTAACTTTAAAATCGAGTGTAAACTGTAGGCCTTTTTTGTTATTTATCAAATTCAGCGTTCCTGAAGTTACTTTATAATAGCCGGCTTGTCCTTTGCAAAAACAATGTCTGCCAAAAATCATCTTAGTTTCCTGCAATGCAGTATCTGACAAATTTAGTGGCGTACTGTTTGTAATTTCAAATAATATTTCTTCTGTATAATGCCCGTCAACATACTGTTGGTCAACATTTCGGTAATATTTAAAATGTACAACCGACGACTCCTTTTTTTCAACCATGGTATAATAGATTGCTTCAAATTCGTCTTCGAGGATGTTTAGGCTTTTATCTTCGTAAACTGTTACAACACAAATGCCGTCAGTAGGGCAGTCTCCTGAATATTCAGACGATAATGTGCTTTTGGTAGTTTGGCATCCTCCAAAAAGTATAAGAGAGAAAAACAAAAAAATTTTAAGCATATTTTTAAGGGTATGTTCTGCTTTACTAATTTATTTTCCGTTGAATTTGTTCATGGTTTCAGTAATTCCGGCAAGGACAAAGGAGGTAATGATTTCGCATGCTAACTCAAGCCTTTCCGGAAGTTTTGATTTTTCATCTTCGCTCCATTCTCCCAAAACATAATCTACCTGACGACCTTTTTTAAAATCATCACTAATTCCGAATCTGAATCTCGGATAATCTGATGCATTCAGAATAGTTTGAATGTTTTTGAGTCCGTTATGACCACCGTCACTGCCTTTGCCTTTTATTCTGATGGTTCCGAAAGGAAGATTTAAATCATCGGCAATCACCAACATATTTTCTTTAGCAATATTTTCTTTTTGCATCCAATATTGAACCGCCTTTCCACTTAGATTCATATAAGTATTGGGTTTTAGAAATATCAATTGGCGACCTTTAATTTTTAATTCACTAACATCGCCAAGCTTTGCCGTACTGAAATCAATATTTTCTTTTTTGGTAAAAAAATCCAAAACCTTAAATCCAATATTATGTCTTGTGTTTACATATTCGGCACCAATATTGCCCAATCCCACAATAAGAAATTTTTTCATGTCTGGTTGTACTTTGTTTTTTTCAGCACACAAAAATATGTTTTTTATCCATTGTATCATTATACAAAAATATTGAACTTGATTAAGAGCTTGTTTAAAATTTATCTAATAATTTGTTTATGTTTCTTTTTGGCTGCAACTTCGTTAAATTTTGAAACGATAGCTTCATTTGCATTTTCTTTCAAATCATCTTGACTCAAGGGCAAAGCCCGAATTGAGCGAAGCGAAACTTGAAGCCATTTTTTTAGATTATTCTGATTTTTTCGATTGAAGCTTAAAACTTTGACAAAACTGAATTACACTAAACCTTAAACTGTGTAGCGAACCCTAATGCAGAATTTGGGTAAAAAAAACACCGATTGTATGAGAATCGGTGTTTTTGTATAAAAATAAAAATTGTTATTTATTTTTTCGAACCTTTTTCGGCTTTGGCGGCGTCTTGAGCTGCTTTCATCGCTGCACGAGAAACTCTAACCTGACATACAACCGTGTTGTCCGGGTGCATGAATTTGTAGTTTTCATTCTCTAACTTTGTAATATACAACTTATTACCCATATCGAGTTCTGTAACATCAGCTTCGATAACATCCGGAAGGTTTTTTGGAAGAGCTTTAATCTTAAGTCTTCTTTGGTTCAGCCTCAACGTTCCACCAGCCAAAACACCTTTTGAGTTACCAACAATTTTAATTGGCACTTCCATGACAATTTCTTTATCTTCTTTCAACTGATAAAAGTCGATGTGTAAGATTTTGTCAGAAACAGGGTGAAACTGAATGTCCTGAAGAATAACATCAAATTTCTTGTTTTCTAATTCAACCACAACAGTATGTGCATTTGGAGTATAAACCAACCCTTTGAATGCTTTTTCATCTGCTACAAAATGTACTGGCTGATCTCCTCCGTAAATAACACAGGGAATCTGTCCAGCATCACGTACCGCTTTCGTTGCCGACTTGCCTACGCTTTCTCTTTCTGATCCTTTAATTGTAATTGACTTCATTTTAAAATATAATAGTTATTAATAATTTACATTAAAAATTTGCTGCTGATAGAATTGTTATGATGCACCATGTGCATAACTTCAGCAAAAAGCGGAGCACAACTCACCACTTTAATTTTGTTTGACTCTTTTTTTAACGGAATCGAGTCGGTAACAATTAGTTCTTTTAGTTGAGAATTTTCAATTTTTTCATACGCATCACCAGACAATATGGGGTGAGTACAAATTGCTCTTACACTCAACGCTCCTTTTTCTATCATCAAATCGGCTGCCTTTGCCAGGGTTCCTCCGGTATCAATCATATCATCAACCAAAACTACATTGCGTCCCGCAACATCTCCTATCAACTCCATGTTTTCTATGATGTTGGCAACACGTCTTTGTTTATAACAGATAACTACGTCAGACTCCAGATATTTTGAATAGGCATACGCTCTTTTTGAGCCACCCATATCGGGAGAAGCAACGGTCAGGTTGTCCAACTGTAAACTTTTTACATACGGTAAAAAGATGGTTGATGCAAACAAATGATCTACCGGTTTTTCAAAAAAACCCTGAATCTGGTCAGCGTGCAAATCCATGGTCATAATTCTGGTTGCACCAGCCGTTTCTAAGAGTTTTGCCACCAATTTGGCACCTATCGGAACTCTGGGTTTGTCTTTTCTGTCCTGGCGTGCCCATCCAAAATACGGAATCACCGCAGTGATATGTCTTGCCGAAGCTCTTTTGGCGGCATCAAGCATCAGTAACAATTCCATCAGATTGTCTGAGGTTGGAAACGTTGAACAGATGATAAAAATTCTTAATCCGCGAATAGACTCTTCATACGAAGGCTGAAACTCTCCATCACTATACTTTGAGAACGTAACTTTTCCAGTCGGAACTCCGTAGTGTTCCGCTATTTTTTCTGCCAGATATACACTCTGTGAACAAGCAAATATTTTTGCTTCCGGTTCGTGATACGACATTTTAATTGTGTGTTTAGTAGTTGTTGTGTGTTTTCTTATTTCTAAGAAGGTGCAAATGTAGAAATAAAATGCCGTATAAGAACATTTTTTTGATTATTTTTGATAAAATGCAGAAAAAATATTTACATTTGCACCCACAAAAGTTTAAAAATGCCTGAGTGGCGGAATTGGTAGACGCGCACGACTCAAACTCGTGTACTACGGTGTGTGGGTTCGATTCCCACCTCAGGTACTGACAAAACGCTTTAATCGAATTAAAAACATCGAATTAAGGCGTTTTTCTTTTTTACTTTCCCATGAAAATCTCTTAAAAATTTGATCTAAGACATAAGACAATTGTACGTTGTACGTCCCGACTATTTTTCAGATTGAAAGTCAAAAACCTGAAACTTGAAACAATCTTAAACCTAAATTGAAATTTGAGATTGATGTTGAATTCGGCTTAAATGTGTAATATTGTAAATTAAAACATTTTTGGCAACTAAAAGAGATAATATGTATAAAAAATATACTTCTTTGCTCATAGTAATAATTATCATTGCAATTATTGGACTTATTTTTTTCCGGATGATGCCGTCAGATTATTCCAAAGGAGACATTCCTTTGTCTGATTTCTCTACAGAAAGGGCGTTGAAACACGTTGAATTTGTCTCTAAAGAACAGCATTATGTTGGAAGTTCGTATCATAAAAATGTTTTAAACTATCTTGACGAAGAGTTGAGAAAACTTGGTTTGGAAACTCAGATTCAGGAAGGGAATATCCTAAGCAAATGGAATAATCTTGTAGAAACCAAAAACCTTGTTACACGTATTAAAGGGTATGACAATTCTAAGGCATTGTTACTGCTTACGCATTATGACAGTGCTCCACATTCAAAATCTTATGGGGCGAGTGACGATGCCAACGGATTAGGCGTAATTCTTGAAGGAATACGGGTTTTTCTCCACAACAAAACTCCTCATAAAAATGACATTATTATCGTTTTTTCGGATGCAGAAGAGCTTGGTTTAAACGGTGCCTATGCTTTTGCATCTGAAAATCCTTGGGCTGAAAATATTGGTTTAGTCCTCAATTTTGAAGCCCGTGGCACAAACGGCTCTTCTATTATGTTGGCAGAAACCAATTACGGAAATGCTGAACTTATCAAAGGTTTTGCAAAAGCCAACCCAAAGTATCCTGTGTCAAACTCCCTGATGTATAGTATCTATAAGATGCTTCCAAACGATACAGATTTAACAGCTTTCAGAGAAACAAAAGACATTCCGGGTTTTAACTTTGCTTATATTGATGACCATTTTGACTATCATACTGTTCAGGATAATTTTGAGAATTTCACTCCGGAATGTTTAGAACATCAGGCAACCTACCTGATGCCTTTGTTAGATTATTTTTCAAATGCAGACCTCAGCAACTTGAGAACGGATAATGACCACGTGTACTTCAATGTTCCTTTTGGGTTTATTCACTATCCTTTTGGGTGGAATTTACCTTTGTTGATTGGCGGTATAATATTGTTTTTTTTTGTGATTTTTATCGGAATTGGCAACTATACGCTCAATATTAAAGAAATCCTGAAAGGATTTCTTCCTTTGATTCTGTCGTTAATTGTTTGTGGAGCCGTTTCTTTTTTTGGATGGAAATTTGTTTCAGACATTTACCCGGAATATCAGGATATGCTTCATGGGTTTACCTATAATGGACATAGTTATATGGCTGCTTTTGTAATGTTGAGTGTCGCTATCTGTTTTTGGCTTTATGCCAGATTTTCAAAAGACGGCTTGTCTGTAAGCTATTTTGTAGCACCGTTGTTTTTATGGCTTGTTATCAACACACTTATTTATTTATATCTTCCCGGAGCTTCATTTTTTATTATTCCAATATATTTTGGCATTTTTATATTAGGCATTTATGTTTATAGCGGTCGTATAAACCCATTTTTTTCGATTTTAATATCTGTTCCCGCATTGTTTATTTTTGTTCCTTTTATATATCTTTTTCCTGTTGGTTTGGGACTGAAAATGCTTGCCGGAAGTGCTATTCTTGTAGTGCTAACATTTGTATTGCTAATACCGGTATTTCAAAAATTTGAAAACAAATCAGGATGGGGATTGCTTTTTTTACTGATTTCTTGCGGATTTTTTATAAAAGCCCACGCCAATAGCAACTTTGAAAAAGGGAAAGGGAAACCCAACAGTTTGCTTTATGTTTATGATGCCGACGAGAACAATACGTTCTGGGCAACCTATGACAAGGTGCTCGACCCATGGACAAAAAACTATTTGGGCGAACATCCTGAAGAAAACAAAAATTTGATTAGTAACGTTCTGCAAAGCAAATATAATTCGGGATTTAGTTATACTGCAGAAGCTCCAAAAAAAGATATCGAGGTTCCTACTTTTAATTTTTTGAGAGATACTATTATCAATGATTACAGAAATATTTCGGTAGAAATTGTCACCAACCGCAACGTAAACAGATTGGACATCTTTGCACATGAAAACATGAAAATTCATAATCTGAAAGCAAACGGCGTTAGCCCAATAAATCAGGTTGGCAGCTTGTTTAAACGAAACCACAAACAAGTACTCAATTATTATCCTGTCGGAAACAAATCGTTGACACTTTCATTTCAAATGCAAAAAGATATTCCGTTTGATATGGAAGTGTTTGTTTCTTCTTTTGATTTGCTTGAAAACCCACATTTTAGTATTCCAAAACGCCCTGATGAGTTTATTCCGATGCCGTTTGTACTAAATGATGCTGTTGTTGTTATGAAGAAAATTACGCAACCAAATAAAATTTCCGTTAATAAACTTCCCGACACAACGGTTTCGGACACATTAACACAACTTTAATTTTTTTTCAGAATTTTAAATTATCTTTACTTTTCAAAACCAAACAGACTCATGAATCAACAACCTAAGTTTGCAGTAGTAGGAGGCGGTAGTTGGGCAACTGCTATTGCAAAAATGCTGTGCGAAAACCAAACTGAAATCTGTTGGTATATGCGGAACGAAACTGCTATTAACCACATTTTGACAGAAAACCACAACCCAAATTATCTGAGTTCGGTAGAATTTGACACAAACAAATTAAAACTCACATCAGACATAAACGAGGCGGTTTCTTATGCAGATTATATAATCTTTGCCATTCCGTCTGCTTTTCTGAGTGCCGAACTCGAAAAGTTAAACGTTTCTTTAGAAAACAAAATTATTTTTTCTGCCATCAAAGGAATTGTTCCCGAAACTTTTTTGATTGTTGGCGAACATTTTCACAAACAATATAATATTCCTTATAAAAACATTGGTGTTATTACCGGTCCGTGCCATGCTGAAGAGGTTGCTTTAGAAAGACTTTCTTATCTCACAATTGCTTGTTCAGATTCGGAAAAAGCTGCAACAATGGCTCAAAATCTTTCGTCAAAATATATCAAAACCAAAATATCAGATGATATTATAGGGACAGAATATGCAGCAATGCTCAAAAACATTTATGCCATTGCAACCGGCATTGCACACGGCATCGGTTATGGTGATAATTTTCAGGCATTGCTTATGAGTAATGCCATTCGTGAGATGAAAAAATTCATCCGAAAAGTGCATAAAATGAAACGAAACATCAACGATTCTGCCTATCTCGGAGATTTACTTGTAACGGGTTATTCGTTGTTTTCAAGAAACAGAATGTTTGGTAATATGATAGGAAAAGGCTATACCGTAAAAAGTGCAATTATGGAAATGAACATGGTCGCAGAAGGATATTTTGCTGTAAAAAGTGCCTATAAACTCAATCAAGAATATAAAGCTAAAACTCCTATTATCGATGCCGTTTACTCGATTCTTTATGAAAACAAAGACCCAAAAAAAGTGTTTAAAAAACTAACCGAAAAATTAGACTAAGACAATTTGTGAAAAAAACATTGCTTCATATCTTATTTCTGCTTTGGCTAACTGTTTCGTTTGCACAAAATGAACAATTGGCACAGAATTACTATGAGCGGGGAGAATTTGAAAAAGCCCGAATCAGTTATGAAGAATTGTTGAAATCACAACCCGGAAATGGTGTATATTTTCAACGGTTAATAGATTGCTATCAACAACTTGAAGCGTATGAAGTGGCAGAAAAAACAATTATAGAAAGGCTTCAAAGATATAAACAAGCTAATTTGTATGTTGAACTCGGTTATAACTATCAACTCAAAAAAGACAATAAAAATGCTGAAGAAAATTATAATCTTGCATTAGACAAAATTCGCGAAAACCCATCGAATGTCTATACTGTTGCCAGCACTTTTGAAAGAAAAGTATTGCTCGAAAAAGCTTTGGAAGCATACGAATTGGCACTTTCCATAGACATAAAAGCACGGTTTAATTATCAAATGGGATTAATTTACGGTCAGTTAGGAAAACAAGACCTTATGGTCGAAAGATTTCTCGAAGAAATGTATCTTAATCCGCAGAATACTGTTCTCATACAAAATCAATTTTCACGGTTTATGTCTGATAATCCCGAAGACACTTTCAACGTAAGTCTGCGAAAAGCCCTTTTATCGAGAGCTCAAAAAAATCAGGATATATTCTGGAATCAGATGCTGAGTTGGTTTTTTACACAACAAAAAGAATACGGAAAAGCTTTCGTTCAGGAAAGAGCCATTTACAGACGTGAACAACATTCTTTTGACAACATCGTCAATCTTGCCCAACTCACCATCGAAGAAGGGGAAGAGAATATTGCCACAGAAATTCTGAATTTTATTCTCGAAAACACAGACGATAATGACCTTCAGATACAATCACACTATTACCTCACAAAAATGCAGATTAAAAAATCTGTACCAAAAGATTATAATGAGATTCAAACAGCTATTGAATTGTTGATAAAAAAATTCGGCATTAGCCCTTACACACTTTCGATACAGTTACTACAAGCTGATTTTCTAACATTTAAACAAAGAAAACCGGAACAGGGAAAGGCAGTATTGCATAAAGCGATGGAACTTCCATTAAACAAATTTCAGGAAGCAGATGTTAAAATGGAACTTGCAGACATCTTGCTTTATGAAGAAAAATTTAATCAGGCTCTAATCTATTACACACAGATTGAAGAAGATTTAAAAAATGATGTGCTTGGTCACGAAGCCAGTCTGAAAGCTGCCAAAACAAGTTATTTCAAAACCGATTTCGATTGGGCACTCACGCAACTTAAAGTATTGAAATCTGCCTCTACCCAACTCATTGCCAATGATGCTCTTGAATTGTTTTTGTTGATAAATGACAATACAAATTCAGATTCAACACAAACGGCGTTAAAGAAGTTTGCCAAAGCAGATTTTCTCAACTATCAGAATAAAGACAGAGAAGCCTTGGTTTTGTTGAAACAAATTCTCGAAGAACATAAAGACGAAGAAATTGAAGACGAAACACTGCTGAAAATAGGCACAATATATGAAGAACTCAAAGAGTTTAACGACGCCCTTGCCTATTACAAACAAATCATTGACAACCATCCTGAAAGCATATACCGAGATGAAGCCTACTTTTATAGTGCCGAAATCTATAACCGTGATTTTCAGGAACCTGAAAAGGCAAAACCTTTGTATGAGGCTATACTTTTTAATCACCAAGACAGTATTCATTTTGTAGAAGCCCGAAAGAAATTTAGGTTGCTAAGGGGCGACACCAATTTATAAAAAATGATTATTTATAACGTAACCATAAATATAGACGAGAGTGTTCACGACCAATGGCTCGACTGGATGCGAAACAAGCATATTAACGATGTTCTTGCAACCGGAAAGTTTGATTCTGCAAGGCTTGTAAAAGTTTTGATAGAAGAAGAAACGGGTGGCACTACCTATTCTGTGCAATATTTTGCATACAATATGGATGCTTTGAAAGCCTATTACAGAGAAGATGCCGAAAGATTACGCGAGGACGGTATGAGATTATTTGGCAATAAAATGCTCACTTTCCGAACAGAACTTGAAATTATTGAAGAGTTTTAATGCCTGTCTAATTTGTATTGTAAAAATGTTTATAGATTTATTTTTGAGGTAGCACCAATTTTAAGACGACACACTGCACGGACAATGGAAAGAATCAGAATAACGAAAAACAATATCAAGAATTTTCCAAAATATGAAATGTTACTTAATGACGGAAAAATTAAGTTTGACTCTATTGGACGGTTGAGATATTTGCACGGTGCACCTGTTGGTGACTTGATTCAAACGAGAACCGACAAAAATGGACAACCAATTTTTCAAGAAATTGCTGAAGAATGGTTTGACCCAGAAAGTCAAAAAGCAAAAGAATTTATATGGAAATAGAACGTAAAATATATGGAACAAGACTTTGACTTTTTTAAAACAACAATGCCTGAAAGTAGAAAAGCAGACTTTTATTTGGGCTGTCTTGATGGTTCTGTATTTCTTGACTTTAATTACACGACCGACAAACATATTGACTTATGTAGAATTTCTTTTGACGGATATGGTTGTTGCGATATTGACAATGCTGAATATTTAGATGAACAGCAATCAAAAGACTTCATAGATGAAATTGTCAGAGATAATTTAGACCAAGAAAAAATCACAAAATTGGTTCTTGAACTAATCCGACTGAATAAAGACAAAATTTGGAAAGACGCACTTAAAGAATATAATTTAATTGACAAGGAATGATAAAAACTGGTGCTAACAAGGCAAATTTTTAAAGGATAGCGAGCTATCGTTTCAGAGTTTAACACAGTTATGACCAAAAACAAGCATCAGCAAATTATTAGCTAAATTTTAAACAGACTCTCAATCATTCTTATGAAATCTGAGCAATTGATGATAAATGTCTGAATGCACTTTGTCTTTCAATACTTTTTTGTCTGCTTGTGTAAAACCTTTTGTTTCATAAAAACGGTGCATTTTAACCCGCATTATTCCCGGACTTCCGCTTAAAAATGTATAAGAAAAACGTTTTTTATTATCTGCAAAAGTCATCGGAACAACGGGAATATGATGTTCGATAGCAAGTCGAAATGCACCATCCTTAAATTCTTCGAGCAAGACCGATTCATTCTCAGGAACCATTCCTTCCGGAAAAATACAGATGCTCAACCCTTGACTCAATCTCTTTTGTGCCCGTTCAAAAACGGCATGACGACTTTTAGAATCATTCCTATCCACAAGAATACTGGTTCGTTTATAAAAAAATCCGAACAACGGAATTTTTGCTAATTCCTTTTTTCTGACTTCCGCACTTTTTTGTCAAAAAGACTATATGCTTGATTGCTAATTTGTTACAATCAGTGTTTGATTGATTTTGGGTGTTAATTTTGGTTTTATCTTTTTTAATTACAACTATTCAACCGTCGTTACTTTAAATTTATAAGGCGTAAGCCACACATCGGGTAAGGACTCTCCACCATCAAAATCTACACGAACAGTAGAACCCGAAGCGGTCTGCATTCTAAAATAATAAGTGCCGGGGTCTAATACATAAACTGATGTTCTATAATATAATGAACCGCTTTCATTTGAATTGGCATTTCCTGAGATGGGTGTAATTTCGGATATTACAGAGCTATGAGATCCTGAAGATTCATTATAGGTGAACATCGCCATTGATATAAAATTATCCGAAGGACTTTGTAACAATTCCACCTTTATTTTTGATGGTTCTGTAAGTACTACTTTGTAATAATCCTGGTGTTCTTCCTGAATGCCATATCCTTCATTACCTCTATTAGCAAAAGCTTCAATGGTTTCGTTTTTCGGGATAAATTTTGCTTCATCAAAATCATTATTAGCCTCATAGCAATCCATAATGCCTACATACTCCCAACTAATCGTATAGTTTTCGGGGAAGCTGCTTCCATTAAAAAACGGGCTTACTGCCACGTCATAGCTAATACCCGGATGTGCCGCAATGGCTACTTTTCTTGTGGTATTGTCCGAAGTACCGTTCGAGCCGTTAATGATAGCCGCAGCATCGCCTCCAATTCTTATATCTATCCAAGTGGTAGATTCTTCTGATTCCACTGTTACGATATAATAGCCACCTGCCGGATCGGTGCTTGCCGGTAATAAGTTAGGATATAAGTCTGATTCGCCGGGTTCACTCCAAGTACCTGTTATAGAATCGGTGAAGTTATCCGGTTCGTAAGGCACACATTCATTGATTTCTGGTTCAGGCTCAGGCTCTGTATAGGTTCTCACCCATTTTTGTTCGTTTCCTGCTCCGATATACCCTACATAAACACGCAAAGTGTCGTCTTGTCCTAATTCCATAAAAGCATTGTAATAGCTTCCGTCTGATCCAAGCTCCTGATGTTCATATCTCTTCACACCCGTAGCGATAATCTCTTTCCATTTTATATCGTTTAATGAAAAACTTGAACCTACGATATTTGTAACCTTACCTTGATTATTGGTTACGGTTACTTCCATACCGTCTGAATCGGGATTGTTACTGTAAGATCTGTACCATTTCCCTTGAAGGTCATTCAGATTGTACTGGGGATTTCCTCCTGTGTCATCATCGGTTGTACAACTGACAAAAGCTGCTGCCAGAAAAAATGAGTACACAAATCTTGTGATAGTTTTCATAATCATGTTGTTTTTAGTTATTATTTGAAATCATATTTATACGTAATGCCTTATTTTTATCACTAAAAAACAGGTCGATTCTACTGGTGTAAAATTATTCGGTTATTGAAAATTAAAATATTACAAATGTGTCAAAAGTGTCAACAAATGTTTTTTTAATTCAATAGACCACATGGACACTTCCGCTTACAGGCGATTTTTTTTCTTTGTTCATCAATTCGTGAGCTACTCCTTCAAAATCAAAACGAATTTTGTCCATGCTTAATTCGTAGATTGTGATGGCACCCTCATCAAAAATCAGCCGTTTGTTCATTGATTTATCTACTATTCTCCCTGAATCAAAGAAATTGAGGTCTATTTTGACCCTGCCTCCAGAATTGTCTTCAGGCAGGGTATAGGTTGTGGGAATTTTGTCCAAGATATTCTTTTCGTAGAAATTCAGGTTGATCTCAAATTTATTATCGTCCTTTATGGTATGCGATTTTCTGAACAACGCCTTGATGGGATGGTCATCAAAATTTATGACATCCTCAACGCATTGGTCTGCACGTATGGTTCTCGTTTTTCCGTCGATTGTAAAGACGATGGAGCTGTTTGTGGCAGTATCGACCTTAGTATTATCTGCAATATTTATCGTCAATCCTTTTTCTGAATGATTGCAGGATATAACGCTGAAGATAAAAACGGCAATGAGTCCTTTTTGTATGTTCATAACAGACTATCTAACATTATGATTAATAATTAATTTCTTAGCCTGACTTCCTTTGTCGGTTGTTACCAGAATAATATAAATTCCCGAAGGGATGTCGTTAACCTGAAGATAATCTTTGCCTTTTTGGCTTTTCAAAAGCTTTCCGGTCATAGATATCAACCTTATTTCTTGAACGATATCTATTGTTTCTATATGCACCACCTCTTTAACAGGATTGGGGTATATCAATAGATTCGGCAATGCGGTAACTTCGCCCACTCCCAATGGTGTGTTTACAAATTTTGTTTGTACGGTATTGGTAACAATCGGCGGATTTTGGTCGAAATAAATTGAAGCCGTATTTTCAACGATATCATCTACCTGGACACTTTCTTTGGCTTTAATATAAAAGCTGAGCCAGCCATGGCTTTCTTCAGGATTATTAGAAGTGTAATCGAGATAGATATCGTTAAAATCAAATTTCATGTAAATTTCCCCATCAACTTCTATTTGGTGAAGTTGCACAGAGTGGGAGGTCTCCATGAGAGTCAATGTGTGCGGATCCAATTTTTCGTCCAATTCATCCAAAATTGAAATGTCCTTCGCACTGAAATTCCCTACGTTCTCAAACCGAATGGTGTAAAGCAGCCATTTTTCATTGATATCCTGTTCATTCAACACATCATCCAGCCCGGGAGAAATCATTTTATCGTTGGGATCCCAAGAACTTCGGATAACGGTTTGTCTCGGAGGCGGAACATAAAAGTCCTTTGGCTCGGTAAACGGCACTTCTTCTTCTATATCATCTGGATGGATATACGGGTTAAATTCAACGGGCGAACCAAGATAGGGATTGTCATGATCTCTTGGAATCAAAGTAAATTCCCGGGGTTCCGGATTGCTTTCCGTACCACCCAAATCGGGGGAAGCAGCTCGTGAAAACCCATAGACTACTGATATTCCGGTAAATTGAGGGTCAAATAATTCGGTCTCAATTTCAACAATATAGACATCAAGAGGCGAGATTAGCGGGATGGTAACCTCAAGATTGGTTTCGCCGGCCAAAATCTCCTGGGTAAATTCATAGTTCAGTTCTTCAATGGTGTAATCGATTCCCGATATCATTCCCGGCAAGTTCCAGCTGTTGTTGTTGGGATTGATCGTAAGGTCAAAAATGGGACAGGCATTGTTCAAAGGGGTAACTCTAAATATTTTTGCATCTGCGATTCCCGGAAGTTCAACATTTTCATCATCGGTTTCGGCCTTGAAGGTATATTTCAGGTCAATCGTATGGTAAGAGCGGGTGTAGGACACATTGCCTATTGCGGCCGTAAACACATTTTCAAGTCCGGCACGCTCCATTGCAAATGCACCGGTTTTTTTTCCGTCTTTCACAAGCAATCCACTTACAAACATTGGCTTCAACATAAAATCTTCCGCCCAAAAATCTTGGTCATTTTGCGTAGGCGTTATGGTCTGGAACCTGGCATCTGTTGTGGTATTTGGAGCCAAAGACGGCAATACAATATCATAAGGAACGCCCAATTGATAATAATTAAACGAATATTCTCCTTCAACATTGGTATAAGTGGTGAACTTTTCTTCACCATTTACCACCAATGTTACTCTTTGATTGCCAAATCCTTCTCCGGAATCGTAGGTTTCATTTTCATTTTTATCAAGAAATACACGTCCTTTTACTCCAAAAGTTTCTCCATCACTGAGTGTAAACGGTACCGGGCTGTCGTCCATTTTGATTCGCATAAAATTATTTGAACCGTGTACCCAAAACTTCCCGAATGTATCTATGGTAACGCTATTAGGGCGATATAGGTTTATTTCCGGGACAATGCCAAGATTTCCTCCGTAAGGTGATTCCAAAACAATGTACTCAGCAGTATGATTGTTCGGGAAATCAGCGATTTTTATCAAATCCCGATCATATCTTATTATATATAAATTACCGTCCGTATCTGCTACGGCATCGTACATATTTTGGGTGGAATTGGCATCATCCGGTGTTAGGTCTATAAAATTTCCATCCTTAAAATAAATCAACCTTCGGGTATATAAAGCCAATATACCGCCATCGGGCAAAGGCGTGAAGGTGGACAAACTTCCCACAGTGCCTCCCGGTGTATGGGTGTAGGTGGTCAATGTTCCGGTTGCCATGTCATATTGGTGCAGTTCGATAAGATTGGCAGAGGAAATGAACCTCGAAAAATAAGCCCGCCCGAGGATATCTGCCCCCATTGCATAATAACTACCCTGAAGTTCACTCAGGTCATAGGTGCCGGTGTGCTGATTTTCTTTATAGGTCTTTATTTTTTTGTCGCCCTGCCAGACCCATATTTGGTCTTTATAGCGCAAAACATCCTGATGATTGTAAGAGATTCCTTGGTCTAAGTCAATGGTTTGCGGATAATAAATTTTTTTCAGATGATGATGCGGATTGCTTCCCCCATAAAATACGGGCTTATTGTCGGTATCGATGGCCAATTGTCTGCCGTTACTGCCCAAATTTTGATTGTACAGTACTTTTCGTTCGTCATTATATCCTATAAAAGAAATGACCCCGTTATCATAACTGCTGCTCCACCATACGCCGTCTTCAGAGGCTTCTGATTGCGTAAATCTACGGCTGAAAGCAGTACTGATATTTCCCGGCTCATCATCACTGCGGTCGGTCCAGTTGGTGCCGTCATATACCAAAACTTCACTATGCTGGTTGAGCGTCGTGCTGTTGGTACCGCAAAAAAGGTAGGTCTTGCCGTTCTGTGTATGGACATCATCCGGTGAATATGAAAGTTCAAATCCCAAGCTTTCCAAATCGGCCATGGAATGGTAAGTGATTTCGAGGTCCGAAGGATTGATGGATAAAATGCCGCTGATGCCTGTAACCGTAACCCACATCTGTCCGTTTATGTCCATTGACATAAAATGGGGCGCAAGGTTTACCTGTCCGGAGGGCGGCGGTAGTACCAACTCTGCTTCTATACTGTTGCTGTCAACATTAGCGATAACTATTTTCCGGTCATTGCTATTTCCGATTACGCTTATCCATAGGTTTTGATCGGTTTCAAATGCCATATCTTTCAAATAATTCGGATTGCTCGTCATGGCTTCAGCAGCCACAATTTCAATAATTTGTCCGCTTCCGGGATTGTAACTGTGCAAGCCTTGGTTACCAAGGATATAGAGCAGATTATTTCTATAAAGCAACTTATAGATTCGGTTGGTACCTGTTGGTACTTCTATAAATTCAATTTCTTCATTACTGTTTTTAAAAACCAGGGCATCGGCACCCTGACCGCTTCTTTTTATTGAAAAATAAAGAAGCCCCGAATCTGGATTATAGGCAAATTTATTGGCAGTATAGTAGTTGGTACCCGGTAAATCCAGTGCTCCCCTTTGGAGTGTATTGACATCGACCCAGTTTAGTGAATAATTGTTGGATCCATTGTAAAACAGTCGTCCCTGGTCATCCAATAAAGCATTGGTTACATTGGTTGTGGGATTGTTGCCCGAGTCTCTTGCCAGTGCAAATTCGGGAAAATTCTGCCAGCTCCCATCCGACTTCCTCTGCGACATGCCATTTGTGGTTACATACACTTCGTCTTCGTTATAATAATTGTCGGCCATAGTGGTAACCTTGTTGGAATTGAGCCCAAAACTGGTCTCTACAACCCCAAAACTTCCTTTTTTATCACAAAACGTGAGCTTTCCTTCGGTTCCCGCAATTTCTTCACCACACTGCCCCAAATAATAGACCAGCTTGGTGCCCGTTTGGTAAATCTCAACTTCCTGAGGTACAAATTGAGAGTGCAAGAGTTGGGGGCTTATCCATATTATGATGCACAATAGTATAATTCGAGCGTTTGTTTTTGTTTTCATGGTAAAGAGTTTTTTGGAAATTTTAAATGTCAACCGGATTTTATAGACCACATCGCCTGCCAAATTAAGGATACCGCTAAATGGTTTGATTTTACTTCGGTAAAGCTACGCAGATGTTGAATATTAGTGTATTACAAATGTTTCAAAAATGCAAACAAATGTTTTTTGAATAAATAATTGAATTTTGGAAACATATCTTTCCTTGATCAAAACATAATTTATAAAGAAGTTGCAAAAGCAGATTTTATAATGAGTCTTGCTGAAACTCTGCCGGCGTACAACCGAAAGTTTCCTTAAAACATTTGGAGAAATAAGAAGGCGTGTTGAAACCCACCAAATAGGAAATTTCCGAAACGTTACGTTGGCTTTTTAGCAATTCTTTAGCCATTTTCAATCGTTGGGAACGAATAAATTCTGAAGTGGAAACGCCCAGAACGGCGTATAGTTTTTTATGAAGCTGCGAACGGCTCATGCCCATAAGTCGGGAAAACTCTTCGCTGGACAACGAAGGATTGGTGAGGTGTTCTTGGGTTGTTTTTTCCAACCTTTCCAAAAATTCCTGTTCGGTAGAAGTAACATAAAGTTCTGGTGATAAGTTAAGGGTTTGCGAATAGATTTCTTTCAGCCGGTCTCTGGATTTCAAAAGATTTCCGATTTTGAGCTTCAGGATTTCTTCATTGAAAGGTTTCGTGATATAGTCATCGGCTCCGGCACGAAGCCCTTCTATTTCGTTTTTATCACCAACTTTGGCCGTAAGGAGCAAAATGGGAATATGGCTTGTCTGCTCGTTGAATTTAAGCTCGTTACACAATTCAATCCCGGATTTTGCCGGCATCATAATATCGCTGATAATCACTTCCGGAAAATTTTCCAATGTTTTTTGAATGCCTTCCAGACCGTTTTCTGCTTCAATAATTGAATAGTTGTTTTTCAAAACCGATTTTATGAATAACCGCATATCAAAATCGTCTTCTACCAGCAATAGTTTGGGTAGCTTTTCTGTTTTTCCTGTACCACTTTCCGTTTGTTTTTCAGAATTGATGTTTGGATACGATCTTTCGTCTTGTTTTTGGGTCGTATAGGCAATCTCGATTTCGGTCGGGTCAAAAGATTCTTTTGAAACCGGGAACTCCAACAGAAAGGCTATTTCATCCTTTTTAGGAGATTGAACCTGTATAGTCCCTTTGGCAAGCAGTACGAGTTCCTTTACCAATGAAAGCCCGATTCCTATCCGGTCCCTGTTGTGTTTTCCAGAATAAAAACGGTCGAAAATATGCGGCACCTCTTCTTCCGAGAGTTGGTTTCCGTTATTGATAATGATGCAATTGAACCAACCTTTGGTCTCAATGGCACTTATTTCTAAAAATCCGTTTTCGGGAGCGAATTTTACGGCATTGCCAATCAAGTTGGTAAATACTTTTTCCGTCAGTTCTTTGTCAAACCAAACCTCTTCAAGTCCGTTAATTTGATAGTTAAAATCAATCTTTTTTTGCTTGGCTTTGTACTCAAAATTACCTATAAGTTGATGAAGAAAAGAATTCAAGTTTCCCGGTGATATTTTTAATTGGACATGACCCGTTTCAAGTTTGGCCATATCTAGCATTTGGTTGATGAGATTGAGTAGCCTTTTGGAATTTCTTTTGATTAAATTTAATTCCAGATGGTCATCTTCTGAATTATCCGGTCTTTTGAGTTGGTTTTCCACAGGCCCGGAAATCAGGGTTAGCGGGGTGCGAAATTCGTGTGAAATGTTATTGAATAACTTGGTTTTTAATTGATTAAGTTTCTCCAAGCGTTCCCGTTCACGATATTCCATTTCCAACTGCATTTTTACTTGCCAACGCCATTTAAAATATCGATACACAAAATAACCCAGCAAACCGAATACCAGCAAATAAAATCCCCAGGCAACGTAGGAAAGGTACCAAGGCTTGAGTATTCTAAAGCTAAATGTAGCCGGAATTTCACTCCAAATTCCATCATAATTACTAGAGAGAACCTTAAAAGTGTATTTGCCGGGAGGGAGATTGGTATAATGGGCAGAATTTATATTTCCGGATTCGATCCAATCGCTGTCATAATTTTCGAGTATATATCTGTATTGATTTCTTTCGGGCAGTGAAAAATGAAGGCTTGAAAAGGCGAAAGTAACCGTATTTTCTTTGGAATTGAATTTTTGAGAATCCTGAAGTGAAACCGGTTGGCTGTGTATTTTAAATTGAGAAATAATGGTTTTTGGCTTGATCGGGCTAAAGGACAAATCGTTTGGATTGAACCAGTTTAACCCTTCCAGTCCACCAAAATATAGCGTCCCATTAGCGTCTTTGTAATAAGCTCCGGTATTGAACTCATTGGTTTGCAGACCATCATAACTGGTGAAATTCTCTAAACTGACGATGGAATCTCCCACCATAGTTGCCATCGTCAGTCCTTTGTTGGAACTCAGCCAGAAATTATTTTTTTCGTCAGGAAGAATGCCGTAAATAACGTTATTTGCCAGCCCTTGCTCCGTGGTAAAATGCTTGATTTTTTTGGTTTCTGAATTGTATGCTTTCAGTCCATTTCCGTTGGTTCCAATCCACAAAATTCCATTGTGATAAAATAGTGATTTTATTCGATCCGGAACTTCCTTTATTTTGGTAATTTGATCGGATTCAGTATTTAATAAATACAAACCTTCGGCTTCGGTTCCAATCCACAATTCATTTTCTTTACCCGATTCAACTGTACGTATTCCGCTGGAAAATAAATTTATATTTTTTTCATTATAAGTTTTTATTATTCCTTCCTTTTCGTTAAATAAAAACAAGCCATACAAGGTACACAGCCACAAATTCCCATTTTTTGCATCATATATTTTCCACACAGACATTCCTTGGGTAGCTTCGAAAGTTTTAAAATGGTTATTCCCGGTCATTTTCTGTAATCCGTGATTTTGATGACCAATCCACAACCCTGTACTATTGCTGTACAAACTCATAATTCTGTTGCTGGCAAGGTTGGAATTGGAAGTCGTATGTGTCTGGTATTCTTTAGTTTTGAAATCTACAGAAGTAAGTCCTAAGTTCGAAGTTCCCAACCATATTTTTCCGTCCTTTTTAGAAATAGCTCTAACGAAATCGATGTTGAAATCATTGGGAACTTGTTTATTGGTCAGCACGTTAAATTTGACCAAATATTCATCATAATAACTCAAACCCGAACCGTCTGTTCCTAACCAAACCGTTCCGGTAAAGTCTTCGTAAAGACTGAGAACATCGTTATAATGCAGAGCATAGGGATTGGCTTTGTTGGCTACAAAATTCTGAATGATTTCTTTCTCAAAATCAATTAAATATGCTCCTTTGCCATAGGTGGCAATCCAAAGTTTATCACGGCTGTCTATCAGAATATCCTGTATGATTAAATTGGCTGGTAACTTTACATTTTCAAAACCGGTAAAAGCTCGGAAGTGCATTGATTCATCAGCAACGTACAAACCGTTTCCATAGCTTCCTAAGTATAGCTTATTTTGGGTGGTGGAATGTGTAAAGGAACTAAAATTAGTACCGGGTACAACTTCAATAAACTCATATGAATTATTTTCAAAGATTCTGATAATTCCTCCGGAAGTCGCTGCTAAGACAAAGTTTTTATACGGAAATAAATCATAAGTAGTTAAAGGTATATCCGAAGGTTTTAAGATTTGAAGCGTATCTTTGGTTTCATACGAAATTCTATAAATTCCAGAATCATAAGTACCCAAATAATAATTATTGGAAGCGTCCTGAATGAGCACACTAATATTTTCTAGATTTTTAATCTGTTCAAATTTTTTGGAAGCTTTATTTTCTTTGTGAAGAATTCCTGAATTGGTGATGATCCACACCACATCCTCATTATCAATAAACACCTTTCCCAATTTGCTATAAGTATTTCGGGTGACATCTTCAAACTGATACGGAAAATATTGAAAATGCCTGCCGTCATATTTGTTTAAACCATCCTGAGTTGCAAACCACATAAAGCCGGTTTGATCTTGGGTCATACTTACAATACTGTTTTGTGACAAACCATTGTCAACCGTCAGGTTTCGGAAAGAAATTTGCTTTTCATTTTGTGCAAAACAAACAAAATTGAATAGAAAAAATAGAAAAAAAGATACTAAAGGCTTCAAGATAGTTTTTTTTCAAATTTAATAAATTACTTAAAAATGAAATAAAAAATACTGATAAAACATATTAATATTTCATTAAAAATCAGTATATTTATTGAATCAAACAATCCGCATTATGGACAAAGATAAAATAAAAAAAACAAAATTGTCTATAAACTTCACTTTTCAGGTTATCGGCTTTTCGTTATAAAAAGATAGTAGTTGAATTTACTACCGAACAAATTTCGACCGATAATGGGTTTCTTTTTCCTGACTTTCGCACTTTTCTCTCAAAAAGACAAACTCTTGTCTGTGAGTGTTTTGATATCCGGTTTTTATTGATTTTGGGTGTTAATTTTAGTTTTATCTTTGTTTTATGTATGTAAGGAATCTAAAACAGACTCTTAATCATTCTTATGAAATCTGAGCAATTGATGATAAATGTCTGAATGCACTTTGTCTTTCAATACTTTTTTGTCTGCTTGTGTAAAACCTTTTGTTTCATAAAAACGGTGCATTTTAACCCGCATTATTCCCGGACTTCCGCTTAAAAATGTATAAGAAAAACGTTTTTTATTATCTGCAAAAGTCATCGGAACAACGGGAATATGATGTTCGATAGCAAGTCGAAATGCACCATCCTTAAATTCTTCGAGCAAGACCGATTCATTCTCAGGAACCATTCCTTCCGGAAAAATACAGATGCTCAACCCTTGACTCAATCTCTTTTGTGCCCGTTCAAAAACGGCATGACGACTTTTAGAATCATTCCTATCCACAAGAATACTGGTTCGTTTATAAAAAAATCCGAACAACGGAATTTTTGCTAATTCCTTTTTGCCTACAAAAACAAACGGATTTTTAACCACGACAAGCATCAACATAATATCTGTCATAGAGGTATGGTTTGCCACAAACATATAGCTTTTTCGAGGTTCAGGTTCCTGTTCTTTCTCTATTCTGACATAAAACCCCATTCCGAATAAAATGGATTTTGCCCAAATTCTTGCTATCCTGAAAAAGAACGGATACCAAGATTCTTTCAAAATAGAAACGACAAGAATGGGCAAAAGAAGTACGATAAGAAGCCCTATCAACACATAGAACCAAATTCGCCACAACACCCAAAAGATAATCTTAAAAATCTCCATGAATCCAAAAGTATGGAATCGTTCGGAATTTTTAATAAAAACCTAAGTCAGATTATTTAAACTTTGTCAAAACACTTATAAATAGCGGGATTCGAGATGTTTTAAAAAATTAACTTTTGTATTAAATCGGAGAAAAAAATGAAGAAAAGCTATAAAAAACAAACTGTTTACTGTGTTGACTTTTTATGTGATAGCCTTGCTATTCCACAAGAATTAGTCTTCTAATCAAATCCTTTTATTAATTTTGACTTTGTTTTAATAACTGAACTCAGACGAAAAGATTTACCTTTGTATCTCTTTTACAAAAAAAATACAGTAAAAATTTATGGCAAAAATCCTGACAGGAGTACAATCAACCGGTACACCACATTTGGGCAACCTACTCGGAGCAATTCTACCAGCAATCAAAATGGCAAACAGTCCGGAAAACGAATCGTTTTTGTTTATTGCAAACCTTCATTCTGCGACACAAATCAAAGATGCCGAAGTTTTAAAACAAAACACCCTGAGCGTTGCTGCAACTTGGCTTGCCTGCGGACTTGATATTAATAAAGTTACGTTTTATCGCCAAAGCGACGTACCTCAAACTTGTGAACTATCATGGTATCTGAGCTGTTTTTTTCCTTTTCAAAGATTAACATTGGCACATTCTTTTAAAGACAAGCAAGATTATCTTGAAGATGTAAATGCCGGATTGTTTACCTATCCGATGTTGATGGCTGCCGATATTCTGCTTTATGACGCCGACATTGTTCCTGTTGGTAAAGACCAGCTTCAACACCTTGAAATAACCAGAGATGTTGCTTCGAGATTTAACCACCAAATGGGAGAAACTTTTGTGCTGCCTCAAGCCAAAATCGAAGAAAATGTAATGATTGTTCCCGGAACGGACGGAAACAAAATGAGTAAATCGAGAAATAATTATATTGATATTTTTCTGGATGATAAAAAACTGCGTAAACAAGTAATGGGAATTGAAACCGACAGCACGCCTCTTGAAGAGCCTAAAAATCCTGATAGTTGCAAGGTTTTTGCTTTATACCGTTTGTTAGCTTCGGAAGATATGATTGAACAAATGAGAAAAAATTATCTGGGAGGAAATTATGGATACGGTCATGCCAAACAAGCTCTTTTTGAGCTTATTACAGAGAAATTTAAACTCGAAAGAGAAAAGTATAATCACTATATAAACAATCCCGAAGAAGTAGAAGAAATCTTGCTGAAAGGTTCAGAAAAAGCGAGCAAAGTCGCCAATAAAGTATTGGAACGTGTGCGGAAAAAATTAGGTTATATCTAAAATTTAAACAAGCTCTTGATGAAAAAGTATCTGTTAATATTGTTTCTTGTTTTTGTGTCTGCTGCTTTCGGACAAGAAACAGGTGGATATTATATTCTCTTTGAGCAAGACAAACCTTCGTCTTGTCAATATACTGTAAATCGTGAGACAAAAAAGAAAATAAATTTCAGATATTCTCAAAAAAGGCATCGAAAAGTAAGCGTTACACGCTTTATATTGTGCCGGAATGTTTTTGTTTTTGAATTCAGAAAAAATCACTTTGAGTTGATAGACAATATCAGATTAGCCAAGCTAACTCCTGTTACGATTGATGAAATTCTATCAAAAGAAGAAGAGAATGAGTTCAAAAAAGACATTAATGAACTTTTCCCAAAATTGTATGTTATAGAATCACACGATGATGGACAATACGGAAAATATGAAGTAATTTGGGAAAAAACACAGTAATCTAAATTGCTTCAAAAAGTTTCCCGGGAAGCGGTCTTATCACTCCTTTGAGTTCCATATTAAGCAAGATTGCCGAAATTCTGAAAATAGGAAAATCACAATCCAAAGCAATAATATCCATAAGTTGTTTCCCGTTTGAATTTAGATAATCATAAACTTTTTGCTCGTCATTGTCAAGCTCAACAAACATTTGTTTTTGTACAGATTTTGATTTTTCGGTTTCTACTTTCCAATTAAGAATATAAATCAAATCGGCTGCCGAAGATAGCAAATGGGCACGTTGTGTCTTAATCAGGTTGTTGCATCCTCGACTGTAATAATCGGTTGTTTTCCCCGGAACAGCAAACACATCTCGGCTATAATCATTAGCAAATAAAGCCGTAATAAGCGAACCGCCTCTTTCGGCACTTTCGATTACAATAGTAGCTTCAGAAATTCCGGCAACGATGCGGTTGCGACGCACAAAGTTTTCTTTATCAGGATTTGATGTGCTCCAAAACTCTGTCATAAAACCGCCGTTCTGTTCAACTTTTGCAACATATTTCTTGTGCGGTTTCGGATAGATCTGGTTCAAACCATGAGCCAAAACCCCAATGGTTTGCAGATTGTGTTCCATTGCTGCCTGATGTGCCGTAATATCCACTCCATAAGCAAAACCACTTATAATTACCGGATCGAGCGGAGCCAAATCTTCAATAATTTTCCGACACATTTCTGTTCCGTAAGACGTGATTTTCCTCGTGCCGACAATACTAATTGTCTTTTTGTTTTCTAATGTTATATTGCCCGAAGTAAACAAAACAACCGGAGCATCTATGCAGTGTTTCAGCCTTTCGGGATAGTCTGCATCCAAAAAAGAAATAGCTTTTATCTGTTCGGTTTCGATAAACTTTAGCTCTTTTTCTGCAAGTTTAAAACAGGTTTTGTTCGAGAGATTTTTTATCAAAATACTTCCCACACCATCAATAGAAGCAAGCCGATTGGGTTTTTCTTTAAAAACATTTTCGGCAGAACCACAATGATGAATTAACTTTTTGGCGGTAATATCCCCTACTCCTTCTGTCTGCATTAATGCCAGCATAAAATATAATTCTGATGTTGTCATGGCTTAGATATTGAAAGCCTAAGATAATAATTTTTGGTTGTGGTTCTATTGAAGTCTTTTAAACTTTTTTCTATTGGCATAAAATATTCGATTAATCTTCTGAATAGTGTTTTATAAATATCTGAAAATTAGACTTTTTATGCAAACACTCAAATTGTTGATAAAAATTGTTGATAAAATTTTGTTTCGCTCGACTAATCGTTTTAATTTGCCAATATGAGATTAGAGGTTTACATATCGGGGTTATTATATAGGTATCAGTGCGTTACCGTGCCGGGTTTTGGTGCATTTTTGACCGAAAGTCGCTCAGCAAGGATTGATGAAACAACCAATACTTTTTATCCACCACAAAAAACTATCTCTTTCAATTTTCATCTAAAGAACAATGACGGTTTGTTGGCAAATCATCTGGCTAAAGCTAAAAATTTAGATTATGATGCTGTCGTAAGACATATAGAAAACGAAGTTTTACGTTGGAAAAACTCGCTTCAAAACGGCGAATCTGTCAGTCTTAAAAACATAGGTCGCTTATATCTTAATACTGAAAATAACCTTGTTTTTGAAAATACCGAAACCACCAACTACCTAACCGATGCTTTTGGTTTGTCGTCTTTGGTTTCTCCTCAGATTAAACGCGAAGTGCTTGCAGCAATTCAACAGGCAACCGAGCCAGCAGAAGAAGAAAATCAACCAGTTTTGATTTCTGAAATCAATCGTCCATACAAATGGTTGAAATATGCCGCTGTTGCTGTTTTTGGCTTTGGTGCTATAGCCTTTTTTGGCAATCAATGGTATAATCAAAAACTGGCATCTGACAGATTGATGGTAGAAAAAAACGTTCAGGAAAAAGTGGAACAAAAAATTCAAGAAGCTACCTTTTTTATTGAAAATCCACTTCCTGCCGTAACGCTACCCATAGTTGAAGAAAATCTAAACTACCATGTGGTAGCCGGAGCTTTTAAAGATGAAAACAATGCCGAAAAAGCACTACAATCTTTGATTGAGCTTGGATATAAGGCAAAAAAAATTGCCCCTAACAAATACGGATTGCATCCGGTTTTGTATGGAAGTTATTCATCTCTTGAAGAAGCTAAGAATGCAAAAAATGCAGTAAGAAAAGACCAAAATAAGGATGCTTGGATTTTGGTTCAGGAACTTTAATAGGATTTATATCGTCATATAAAACCGTCTCAATACAAAACTTGTGACGGTTTCTTTATTATGGTATAAATAAGATAATTTACGTTCTTCTTTCAAGTATTTTATATAAGGTACTCTTCGCTAGCCGAGTATTTGAAACTTTCATTTTTTCTGTAAACATCTGATTCTTATAAAGTCAAAACGTAAGTTCCTATACTGGACTCATGTTAAATTTATGTTGTGAATTTAAAAAAAATGATTGTTTTTTTGGCGTTTTACAACCAAACACTCGGTATTTTAGCAAAAATTGCATCTATATTAACAAATTAAATTTGTTTTTAAGATATTTTTAATATTTTTGCTGTTATTGTCAGTGTTTTTTTATGGAATCTTTTTGTCTAATTCAAATGTAATGTTATGCAAAAAACTAAAATCATTACAAAGCTAATATCAAGTTTAGCTTTTATTTTATTCCTTTTTGAGTCTCATGCTCAGTGTCCTGCAGACTTCACAGACTGGAGTAATATGACGAGAACAACCTATGACGGAAACTGGCTTAAATTATGTTGCTTATCATTCCGTTAGGGTTTAGCTGTAAATATCTAGGCAGCTCAGGTCAAAACACCATACAAATAGCTCCTTCGGAGTTTGACGGTTTGTTTGAAACAACCGATTTCTGGTTACGCGAAAGCTTGGGTGGCGGTGTTTTTGCCTATCATGACATTAAAACCACCCCTTTTGAATTTATCATTACCGCAGATATTAATGACGATACAGAACGGTTACAGAAGATTTTGTCAGTTTTAATACCGCTCATTTTGCGTCGGGTGTTTATTTTATACAATGCCGCTCAGACATGGGTAATGAAATAATAAAAATGGTGAAATGGTAATCTTTTAACGCAAAACCGTCTCGGCATGCGAGGCGGGGTTTTTTCTTTTCATACCTTTGCCAAAAAAAACAGATATGCAACCTAAATATCCTTCAGATTCTCTAACAACACTTACAGATATTGTACTTCCGGGCGAAACTAATCCGCTTAATAATTTATTTGGTGGCGAACTTCTTGCTAGAATGGACAGAGCTGCCAGTATTACCGCCCGCAGACATTCAAGAAGAATTTGTGTCACGGCGGCAGTAAATCACGTAGCTTTTAACAGAGCTATTCCGTTGGGAAGCGTGGTTACTGTTGAAGCAAAAGTTTCACGCACTTTCAGTTCTTCAATGGAAATTTTTATTGATGTATGGATAGAAGACCGTGAATCGGGTATTAAAACTAAGGCTAATGAAGCTATTTATACCTTTGTGGCAGTTGACGAAACGGGTCGCCCCATAACTGTTCCTGCTGTTGAACCCCAAACTGAGCTTGAAAAACAACGTTATGATGCGGCATTAAGAAGAAAGCAACTGAGTTTGGTACTGGCAGGAAAAATGGAACCGACTCAGGCAACAGAACTGAAAGCTCTTTTTTTGGAATAAAACCTCTTTATACAGCTGATTATGAAAGCCGTAATTACTATTTTCCTTTTGATTTTGTCAAATATTTTTATGACAATCGCGTGGTATGGGCATCTAAAATTTAAAGAATATTCCTGGTTTTCAAATTTTAGTCTGATGAAAATTATTCTCCTTAGCTGGATGATTGCCCTTTTTGAATATATGGCACAAGTTCCTGCTAATAAAATTGGTTATGAAGGAAACGGCGGACCTTTTTCTTTATGGCAGTTAAAAGTTATTCAGGAAGTCATAACATTGGTGGTTTTTACCGGTTTTACCCTGATTGCTTTCAAAGAAGAATCATTCAAAACCAATCACCTCATCGGGTTTATATTTTTGATTCTAGCAGTATATTTTATTTTTAAAAAGTAGTCAATACCTAATTATTGGACAACCACTGCTGTGGATTCAGAAAGGTGTCGTTTTGCAATACCGAAAACTTCATAGTTGTTCTTCCGGTCGATTCACTGGTTCTGATTTTTCCGATTATTTGCTTAATAGAGACTTTATCTCCTTTAGAAACATTTACGATACTTAGATTCTGATAGAGTGTTACAAAGTCACCATGTCTTACAAAAACAGCTTTATTTACGGGTGACAACACCTGAATCTGCATGACTTCTCCGTCAAAAACAGCACGAGCATTGGAACCGGATTCAGTAGAAATTTCAATTCCGTTGCTTTGTATCTCGATTGTTTTTACTACCGGATGTTTGTGTGTACCAAATGCTAATGACACATATCCTTTTTCTACCGGCCACGGCAGCTTTCCTTTATTGGCCCTAAAATTGTCTGAAACTATTTTTCCCTCCGGCGTAAGCACAAACTTGCTTGAAGTGACCGCAGAAGGTTTGACTCCGGTTGCTTTTTGAGCTTGTTTATTTGCTGCCGCAATAGCATCACGTATTATCTTCTGGATTTTTTGGTCAATATTTTTGGTTTCCTGCTGTTTCTTTTTGATATCGTTGGCAATCTTTTTTTGGTCACGTTTTATCGAATTAATTAGTTTTTCCTGCTCTTGCTTTTCTTTTTCAAGGGCTTTTTTTTCCTGTTCCTGTTCTACAATAAGCTTTTCCTTTTCTTCTTTCTGAATATTGAGTGCCTTGTTTTTAGCTTCAAGCTCTTCACTTTTTAGTACAATTTCTTCTCCCTGACTTTTTCTATAACCCGCATATTGTTTCATATACTGGATTCTTTTGTATGCTTGTGTGAAATTCTGAGAAGACAAAATAAACATCAAACGGCTTTGTTCTGATCTGCTTTTGTATGATTTGACTATCATATTGGCATAATCTTCTTTCAAAACGTCAAGTTCTTTTTTGAGCTTGTTAATTTGTCTTTGATTTTTATAAATATCATCACTTAAAAGTCTGGATTGTCTTTCTGTGGTTTGAATCAGTTTATGGCGAAGATTGATTTTGGCATTCTGCTGTTCAATGATGTTTACAACAGACTTTTCTTTCTGTCTTTGTTGAGCAAGCAATTTTTCGTTGAGGCGTATTTCTTCTATTAACTTAGCTTTTCGGGCTTCAAGTTTTTTCTGTTCGTCGGTTTGTCCGAAAACGAACACAGAAATAAACAACACAAACAATGTAATAAGTTTTTGCATCATATTTTTAGTCTGATTCTTCTACAAATATACGTTTATAACCACCGGGAACACTATACGGAAAAGACAAGTTTTCGTTGAATGTTACTTGATTGTATTCTAAAGAAATTGTGGTTTTATCTCTTTCCTGAAAAGCTTCTGCCAAAATTGTCAATGGCAATACGGTTTCTTCGTATTCCTTATACGTCGGATATGTTATTTGTAATTTTCTATTTAGATATGATTGTTCTATTTCTTGCTTTTTTAGCAAAAAGTTTCCGGCTTCAAAGAAAAATGTTCTTTTATTTGGAGTATTATTTTTGTCTTCCAACCTATAGAGTCCGTCCTCTATTTTACTTAAATATTTTCCTTTATTCAGATTGTACAACGCATTCCCTATGAGCATATTCTGTACCTTGTCAAAATCCAAATCTGTTCCGAGCCATTGGCTCAAAGTAGAATAATCTCCTTCAAAATAAGTACCCGATTTTTCATAATATTTTACTTCGGTTGGTGTTACCAAACCTTTTGCAAGGGTTATTCCTAAAAAACGGAGACTAACCAAAACCTTTTCATCTTTTTTTATTCTGATGTCTGCCGTAAAGCTATGCGATTGTTTTGGGTCTTTATATCTTGCATTTGCTCGAATATAAACCGTAGAAAAATCTTTGTAATTCTTATAATGATTTTGAATGATTTTTTCTGCGGAAAGCTGTTCTTTTGCTTCTGCCTCTACCAATCCTTTTTTTGAACGGCATCCTGACAAAACAATCAGCAACGCCATTATAAAGAATGTTTTTTTCATCATTGTATCTCTTTCAGCAACTTGTCTGCTTTAATAAAATAAAACTCTTTCTTTTTAGCATCATCCAAACCGTGAAAAGCCTCTCCCATTTGTATATAGAAATTGGCTTCGAGTGAGCGGTTGTCTATAATATAATCTACGCCTGTTTCTAAAAATTCTAATGCTTTTTTATACTGTTTTTGCTGATTAAGTGCCAATCCCGTATAATAGTAAAAATCGGGTTGCAACGGATAAAGTTCTGTAAAACCCTGAGCTTTGACAGCCAGTAACGGATAGTGCTGTTTCTGAGAAAGTGCGTTGCACCACAAAATAAGATTTTCTACATCGTCCGGACTGGATTTATAGTGCATCTCAAAATATTTTAAGGCGTTGTCCCAATCTCCTTTATTTTGATAGAATTTAGCCACTTCTTTAGCCACTTTTACTTCTTCATCGTCTTTAAAATAAAAAATTGCGGTTTCTAATTCATCAGAAAATTGCGGTTTGTCTTTAGCAAAAATTAAAAATTCGTTAAGCACCCGATGTTTAATCTTTTTGTCTATTTTATGACTTTTCAGAATTTTATCCATCGCAGTTGTAGCTGCATCGCCATCGTTTTTATCAAGGTGAAATTTGAACAAACTTACTTGAGCCCAATCCGAATTCGGGATAGCTTTTTCTAATTTTCGAGCAATATCAAAAGCTTTATCTGTATCATTTTTTTCAGAATAAAAATAAATCAAAGCAATATAGTTTGATTCGTCTTTTGGATTGTTTTCAATGCCCTCAAGATATTCTTTTTCTGCTTGTCCCTGATAACGGTTTGTTGCCAAAATCTGTGCCCTATACTGCTCTCTTTGTTCAGATTTCCCGACGGTTTCTGTGAGTTCGTCTATCAGAGTTATTGCTTTGCCGTACTGCTGCGTGTACATAAAAAGTTTGACCAACTCTTCCTTATAATCATTTTTGAACGAAATGAGCTTGTTAAGCAAACGGATAGACTCCTCATAATCTCTTTGGGCATAAGCCGCATCATACATTCCTGCCCAATACCACCTGTTTTTGTTGTCTAATTCGGTTGCCTTTTTAAAGTTTTCATAGGCATTGAGATAATCTTTTTGGAACAGATAATTTTTCCCCAATTCAAAAAATATGACCGGATTTTCGGGTTCTAACTGCTGACAACGATATAACGCCGTTATGGCTTTGTCATAGTTTTCGATGCCTTTTTGTTTTAGCGATTCGTAAAAATATACCTGAAACTCATCATTGTTTAAGGCAATGTCTTCCGGCTCTTCAAGTTCTTGTCCGAAGAGAGAAAAAGAAAACATCAATAATAAAATATTTATACATTTCATATTTACAATCACTTTAAATTCCCCCTTCGGGGGTTAGGGGCTTATACCAATTCCGAATAATCTCCAATGCTGATACTTGTAAAATTGCCGTCGAATGTGGCATAATTTCCAATCATCGCATTATCCAGTTTTGCATTTTTAATTTTTGCGTTTGTCTGTACCAAACTGTTGCTAATCGTACTGTTCTCAACAATCGTACCGTTTCCTAAAGAAACATTCGGTCCAACGGTTGCATTTTTCAACACTACGTTTTCGCCTATAAAACACGGTTCGATAATCTTACTATTTTCGAGCACAACGTTGTCCGAAACTAATTTTTCTCCATCTTGTTGCAAAAAACCTAACATTCTCGAATTGGTATCAACTGTTACATCCTTGTTTCCGCAATCCATCCACTCATCAACTTTGCCGGGAACAAATTTCATTCCTATTGTCATCATTTGTTTGATGCCGTCGTTGATTTGATATTCACCACCATGAATGATATTATTGTCCAAAACCGATTGCAACTCATTTCTTAAAACGGAAATATCTTTAAAATAATATATTCCGATAACTGCTAAGTCAGAAACAAATTCTTTTGGTTTTTCTACTAGTTCGATGATTTCATTGTTTTCGTTCAATTTGATTACGCCAAAAGCTTCCGGTTTGTCAACTTGTTTTACCCAAATTACACTATCGGCTGATGTGTCCAAATCGAAATCTGCACGAATCAGCGTGTCGGCATAAGCGATAACCGCCTGTCCTTCAAGAGAATCTTTGGCACACATAATGGCATGACCTGTACCGAGTGCTTCATTTTGATAATAAATGGTTCCTTTTGCACCTAATTTTTCGGCAATAGCGATTAAATCTTCTTCTACTTTTTTTCCGAAACTTTCGTGAATGATAAAAGCTACTTCATCGATTTTTTGATTTAAAACGCCTGCGATATCTTCTACCAATCTGTGAACGATGGGTTTTCCCGCAATGGGAATTAATGGTTTCGGAATGGTTAATGTGTGCGGTCTTAATCGGGAGCCACGTCCCGCCATTGGTACTATAATTTTCATAAGCCTATCCTAATCCTTTCCAAAAGAAAGGACTTTTTATTTGTTACTATTAATTTTTAATTTCTTTCTTAATAAAAAAATAAACTCTATTGCTACATATATTAATAAATGTATAAATAGAAATATTCCTCCATAGAACAACACAACTAATGAACCACCACCTACAAAATTTTCTTTATCTGAAAAAATAAAAATCATAAATGCAGTATAAATCAAAAATAATGTCAAATTGATTTTGATTTTTTTTATATCAGACAAAAATGAACCTAACAAAAAATATAAAAACACTCCTAAATAGCTAAAATACAATAGTATAAATTCTGAATCAGTAGGAAACATTAGTCTTTTATCTGTTTTCTTTGTTCTTTTCTCTTATTTTACACCTGTTGAACCAAAACCGCCTTCGCCTCGTGAAGTTTCAGATAATTCTCGGACTTCAGTCCACTCGGCACGTTCGTGTTTTGCAATAACTAACTGTGCGATTCTTTCGCCGTTTTCTATAGTAAAATCTTCGTGCGATAAATTTACTAAAATTACTCCTATTTCGCCCCGATAATCGGCATCTATTGTGCCGGGACTGTTTAAAACAGTTATTCCTTTTTTGGCTGCCAATCCGCTTCGCGGACGAACCTGTGCCTCATAGCCTGCCGGAAGCTCTATGAACAATCCTGTTTTTATTATGGCTCTGTCTAAAGGTTTTAGTATAATAGGTTCAGAAATATTTGCCCGCAAATCCATTCCTGCCGAAGCACCGGTTTCATAATTTGGCAATGTGTGTTGTGATTTGTTGATGATTTTAATCTGCATTTTTATGGTTTTTTGATGAACAGTAAAATATTTTTTTTCTCATTATAATAAATAAACAGCATAAAGAAAAGCAACAACCCGATTCCAACAAAATAATTTTCCCTGAAATTATAAAAATAAACTGTTGAAAACAAAAGAGACAATATTAAATATCTGCCTATTCTTTTCATATCATAGGGTATCGGATAGTATTTGGCACCCAAAATATATGAAATCACCATCATACTTCCGTATGCAGCCAGCGTTGCTACTGACGACCCAATATAACTATATTTAGGAATCAAAAGATAGTTTAGCAAAAGGGTTAAAACCGCTCCAATAATCGAAATATACGCTCCAATTTTGGTGCGGTCGGTTATTTTGTACCAAACAGACAAGTTGTGATAAATGCCCAGAAAAAAATTGGCAATAATGATGAGCGGAACAATCTTCATCGCTTCCCAATAGGCAGTATTCGGAATCATAATATGTTTAAGAATATCTGCAAATACGATAACGCCGAGTAAGATAAGCGAGCCAATAATCACAAAATATTTGGTGATATCGGCATAGGTCTGAGGTGCATTTTTATCTTTGGCATGACTAAAGAAGAAAGGTTCGACCCCTAATCTAAATGCGGTAGAAAAAAGCACCATAAATAGTCCGAGTTTATAACAAGCTCCGTACACACCCACCTCGTGCTTGGCTATATGTTCTGGCAGTAACTTTTCTAATAAAATTTTGTCAAAATGTTCGTTTACCGCAAAGGCAATACCTGCAATGAGTATCGGAAAGCCATATTTCATCATTCGCATCCACAAAGCTTTATCAAAAGACCATTGAATCCTGAGGTAATCCGGTAGAAAATATAAGAATGTAAGCAGACTGGCAATAAGGTTTGAAATAAAAATATAGCCTATCTGAAATCCTTCAAAATAAATTTTGCCAAAAAATGTTTCGGGATTTTGTTGAGCCAATTTTGGAAGCAACAAGAGAAAAAACACATTTAAACCCAGATTAACGGCTGTGTTGGCTACTTTCAGTATGGCATAGGTTTTTGCTTTTTGGTTTATACGCAGTTTAGAAAACGGTATAACTACGAGTGCATCGAGTACTAAAATCCAGATAGCATAAGTAACATATTCTACATCAACGTTAATCCATGAAGAAGTGGCTATTTCATTTCTTGTTAGCAATGCTATGGCCAAAAACATCATCGATGTCCAAAAGATTGATATCGTTGAGGTCTGAATGACTTTTTCTTTGTTCTTTTCGGTATTATAAAATCTAAAGAAAGAAGTTTCCATTCCGTAAGAAAGGATAACATTCATAAACACAAGCCATGAGAAAACGATGGTTACGACACCATAATCTCCTGCGTTTTCGAGTGTGTCGGTATAAAGACGAACCAGAAGAAAACTAAGAATCCTCGGTAATACGGTCGCCAATCCGTAAATAGTAGTTTGTTTAAAAAGACTTTTATAAATACCCAAAACGATAATGACTAAAGACAGACAAATGTATGTAATACTTTAGAAAAAGTGATATTTTTATTTGGTATTCTGACCTTCTCAATTGAGGAAAATTAAAAAAGCTGCCTTAAGAAAGACAGCTTTTTTAATACTATAATAAAAATAATTACTCAATCGTAAATTCATCAAAATGTAAGTCATAAGGTTGTCCACTTCCTACTTTAAGAGCAAAGAAATCTTTAGTAAAATCCGTTAGATTTAATGCTCCGTCAACAGAAGTCAAATCAAGAGTGATTTGTACCCATTCTCCTCCTGTATTGATTGTTCCGATATATTGGTTAGAGGGAGAAACAGTAAGTGTTTTTGTTGTAGTTACATCACCTAAGTTAAATACAAAATACCCAGTTCCTTCTTTGTAAACGTTAATCGAAACAGTTTTAGAAGCTGTTCCTTTCATCCAGAAACGAATTTTGGTTGGGTTGGCAGGAAGATCTTCATGAGCTAAAGAAGTAAACACATAATCATTTCCTCCTGCTCCGGTAGTATTGATATGAAGTGAAGCACTTCCGTCTCTTCCGTTACCTGTACTTTGAGTTGCATACGGCTTTATTCCGAAGTTGTTCAAATGTCCTGTAAAGGCATCCCAATCTTCAAAATCTCCACCCGGAAATACCCAAGCTGAGTTTTCTCCCGGCTCTTCCGGTTCTGGTTCTCCAAGTCTATCATCAGTAAGTTTAATATCGAGTTCTGTACGTACCATAAACTGATAATCATTTCCGTATTTAGTCAAAACTCCTCTGATTTTTCCACTTCCTTCTGCCACCGGATTCATTGCAAAAGTCGAAAACTGACTGATTCTTACAATAATAGTATTTCCGTTAATATCTTCGATATTATGATTTGTGGCTGTCCAAGTCGGAAAAGGATTCATAGAAGCGTCAAAATAGTTATGTCCTAATGAAGCATCTGTAAACTGAACTCCTTCAAACTCGATAAGTTTATTGAGGTGTGCATCGTTTTTAGCTTGTTGGATTGTAAGATTATTTACGATTTCGTCCTCATTTACAGAACCTTCACAAGCAGGAATGATAATGTCACGATATAATATAGGAGCAATTCGCCCTACATTTCCCTGATAAGCGGCTCCAATCTGAAGACCTCTTGTTTGGCTGGTTCTGTTTTGGATATGTAAACTGTCTAATTTAATATAGACTTTTTTACCGGGAGGAAATTTAGTGTATAGATTATAATCATCAACAGGCATGCTAAATCCTCTTTCATTATCTAAAGAAACAAACGAAATGGATTTGTAAAAATTACCTCCTTCATCACTTGAAGCGACATAAGCTTCAATAATATCATCGGTTACGTATTGCTGCATTGTGTTTGTTGCAGCAGCAAAAACAGAAGAAACTTCAACATTTGACGTAAGTTCCTCACAGTTTCCGTCTAAATATGGTGTGTTATAATTATCATCATTGGCACAACCCGTAAATAGAGCAAAAACAGTAACTGTTAGAATTAATTTTATATTTTTCATAGTTATTCGTTTTTAATAATTTTAACGTTATCAACCTCCCAAGTTTTTGAAGCTGAGCTGGTTGATGTGTATTTGAATGCTATAAATACATTTCCACCTGCAAATGATGAAATATCAATACTTCCGGAATCTGTCCAATCATAATTTGCTGAACTTAAAGTCGCTGAAATATTTGTCCAAGTATCATCATTTGGATTACCTCCTGAATAATTATCGGAAATTTTTACTTCCAAAAGGTTTCCGCTATGGCTTGAAACAGCGGTTTGAAAAGATAATGATACTGAAGTCTCATTAGATAAATCGATTGCAGGAGAAATCAGCCAATCTTCATTTTCGTTATTGCCATTCGCAAATCCACTCATTCTGGCACAATTGCCAGGATTTCCAAATTGAGTGTCTAACACCCATACTTGTGCTCCTGTTACACTGTGTTTAGTCCAGTCTTCCCAGGAATCATCAAATCCGTCATTGAAAATCGGAATTTTCAACGATGGAATTGCCGTATCATCATCGCTAACACAGCTTGAAAATGTGAAAACAACAGATAATAATAATATTGATTTTATAAACTTTTTCATAAATTATATTTTTAGAAGTTAATATAGACATTAACAAAATACGTTCTTCCATATCCGTAGAAATATTTAGGTCCGAATGAACGAGCTCCATTTTGAGTATCGGCAACCATATCCGGATAAGCTGCTTTTCTTGATTGCTCGAAACCTCCTGTTTTGTACTCTACGTCAAATAGGTTATTGATAGAAGCAAAGAAACCAACGGTATTTCTGTTTTTGCTACTTATTCTCCAAGATTTACCTCCTGTTAAATTAACCAAAAAGAAACTGTCGAATTTTTCTTGTTTTAAGAATCCTCTTACGCTTTCTTCAGTTGCTCCATCATAAGCCATACCTGTTGAAGTATCTGTTGTAAAGTTATCAGTTCTCAATACGCTCGACACATCAAGATAATTGTCATCAAGGTAATTGGCGTTTGCTCCAATCCACCAGAATTTTGGATCACGATATTCGATTCCTAACGAGTATGCTTGTTGTGGCATACCTGATTGTCTGTAATTTTTAAGATAGGCTTTCCCTAAATTCATTAATGAGATTCCTCCGTTTGCAGCAATTTCATCATCATTAATTTTTAAATTAGGATTGTTTGAAATAATATATTGTCCGTAAGAAGCTGCTCCAGAAATTTTAATTGTTTGTGTTATTTGATATTCAAGACCAAACTCTACACCAATATTTTGCTTTTCAATTCCAGTTAAAATTTCGCTTACAAAAGCGTCCTCATCTCCTGTTCCGTCACCGATACTTTCTGCGTAATAGAACGAAATTTTGGTAGAATTTTGAACTTTAGACATAAATCCGGTAATTCTTCCTTTTAGTTTAGGGGTTCTTAAAATATAACTTGCATCGGCACTAATAATTGATTCATTGTCTATATCCGGTGTGAAACCATTATTTAAACGAGCATTAGCAAAAGTATTTCTCAAAGTTGGTGCTTTTGTTAGGTATGCTCCGTTAAAATCAAACAAATGATTTCCTGTAATTTTATAGGTTAAACCTCCTTTGAAGCCAAAGTTTTCAAATACTTTAGAACCACTTTTTCCATAAGAATTGTCTGCATAGATTCCGTTTCTGTACATTCCTTCTCTTTCATATTCACTACGTGAGAATGTTTGTGCCAAATAGAAATCAACTTTTCTGTAATTGAATTTGAATTGCGTAAAAGCATCATAAACATTGGCATATAATTTATAATTATATCCGTATTTATCGCCTACTCCAACAGTACGGTTCGGATTGTTCAAATCTGCTTGAGCAGCATCTCCAACGTAAAATTGGTCAATATCTTTAAAGTAACTTCCACCTAACAAATCTGTTAAATATTGAAAATTATGAGAACGCAAGTTTTTGTATATAACACCTCCGTTAAATGTAATGTTATCAGATAAAATTGAGCTTAAAACAATATTTGCCGATATTTGGTTGTCTTTTACTCTGTCTTCGTATAAAACGTAGGCACTACTTCCGTCAGCAGTGTTTTGATTGGCACTATAGATATCTGCCCAATTGATTTGGCTGTTGTTTCTAAAGAAATTTTCTGCTTCTTCTGCCAATTCAGGCATATCATTATTAATATAATAGCTTGGCAAGTTTTTGTAGTAAGTAGGGTCAGGATTGTTTGCGGCAACCCAGTCAAATCTTGAATTGGCAATATGTCCCGTCTGATAAGCTACATTTGTGTTTAATCTTGTTTTATCATTTATTCTCCAATAATGGCTCAAAATAAAGATAGGTTCTTCTACGTCTTTATCGCGAGAGTTACGTTTTTCACCATCGTGCCAACCCCAATATGAGTTATAATTAACTCCCATTAAATCATTCACTTCTTGTGTATTCGGAGAGTTTTTCCCTCTACTGTTTTGAGCATAAATCGAAGTAAGATTCAAACTGTGCTTGTCGTTAAATCTTTTTTCAACAGATGCAAAAAGCGACTTCGCATCATAGTCTGTTCCTTCAAAATGTCCTTCGTTTGCCATTCTGTATGAACCAGAAATTGTATAAGCCCACCCATTTTTATCCAACCCTGACGCGTGAGTAACCATTGTTCTCCAGTTGTAGTTGGTGTTTGTTCCCGAAAAAGTAACTCTTGTTCCGGGTCTGTGAATAGAAGCTCTTGTAATGATTTGTTGCGTTCCTAAAATCCCGCCAAAGCCATAATTAATAGGTCTTGAACCAGAAGTATATTCCTGATTTCGGGTAGCATCGTTCAAACCTCCCCAGTTACTCCATTGCGGTCTTCCGTCATATAGTTTGTTCATAGAGATTCCGTTTATCATAACGTTCCCGTATTCGTTATCCAAACCTCTAACTCTAAAACGGGCTTGTCCCCAATTGAAAGCGGCAGTCTGTTCAAAAACATCTCTCGAAGCCTGCAAAAGTCCTGAAGTAGTTTCAGAACCACTATTGTCATCACCGAGGTCATTTTCGGTCAGTGTAATAAGGCTTAACTGTAATTCGGAAGTAATGTCTTCTTCAAGAAGCAAAAGTCCTAAATCGACAATTTCGCCACCTACAACTTCAACCTGCAAAAGTTGTTGGGTATATCCTCCTGAACGTAATGACACCAATTGTTCACCTACGGGTACATTTTCCAAAAGGAATTCTCCTTCAGAATTGGTCAATCTTGTAATAGTTGTGTTTTGAACACTAACTACAACACTTTGTAGCGGTCTTTGAGTTTTTGAGTCAACTACCCTTCCTGTTATTCCAGTTTCGGATTGACCCATTACGACAGCAACCTGCATAACGAATAAAATACTTAAAACAAGTTTTTTCATAAAATAAATAATGTTAAACAAACTTTCTGCTAAGTTAATTATTTCTTAACAGCCAACAAATGTACATTATTTCAGATAATTATTTACTTTTGGGGCAAAGTTTGTATAAAACTTCACGATAATTTAATATTCTTTCTATGAAAACAAAACACCTTTTTATTGTCTTTTCTTTACTAATTACTGGTCATTATAGTTTTGCTCAAGCCAAACTGTTTAAAGTACACACTGTTGCATTCTATAATCTTGAGAATCTTTTTGACACAATAAAAGACCCCAATATTAATGACGACGAATATCTACCATCGAGAGGATGGACATCAAAAAAATACAGAAAAAAACTACAAAATCTTGACCGGGTTATTCCTGAAATAGGTGTAAACGAACAACAGCCCAATGCTCCTACAATTATAGGTGTATGTGAAGTAGAAAACAGAGGTGTGTTGGAGGATTTAGTAAAAATGCCGGGAATTGCCAAACATGACTACGGAATTGTCCATTTTGATTCACCAGACGGTAGGGGAATTGATGTTGGCTTTTTATACCAGAAAAAACATTTTACACCAACCAGTTACAGCAATATTCCATTGCGGGTTAAACGAATTGATGACCCTGAAAGATGGCTAAGAAGCCGTGACCAACTTTTAGTAAGCGGGTATCTTGACGGAGAAGAAATGCACTTTATTATAAACCACTGGCCATCACGTTCGGGTGGTGAAAAAAGAAGTAGCCCGTATCGTGAAGCTGCCGGAGCACTTAATAAAAGAATCATAGATTCTCTCCAACAAATAAACCCAAACGCCAAAGTTATGACAATGGGAGATTTGAATGATGGACCATATAATAAAAGTGTAAAAAAAGAACTTGGAGCACAACGTAGAAAAGAAGATACCAAACCGCAAGGAATGTTTAACCCATTTGAAGAAATGTCTAAACGTGGAGAAGGAACATTAGCTTATAGAGATTCGTGGGATTTGTTTGACCAAATAATTATTTCAGGTGCTTTTCTTGATACAAACGACAAAGATTATTCAACCTATAAATATTGGAAATCCGGGATACACAAAAAACAATATCTGATTCAACAAGAAGGTCAATACAAAGGCTACCCTTTGCGAAACACAAATGCTGAACCTGGTTTCAGTGACCACTTCGCTGTTTATATTTATTTGATTAAAGAGCATAAACAATAAACTATTCAGATTGTAAAAAAAGACCGGTAAAATCGGTCTTTTTTTGTACTTTTACGTTTTAAAATTAATTTATTATGGATATCATAAAGCCATTTAATCTCATTCAATGGATAGAAGAAAACAGACATTTATTGAAACCTCCGGTAGGAAATAAAAATCTCTATGTCGATTCGGGTGATTATATTGTAATGATAGTAGGTGGACCAAATGCCCGTAAAGATTATCACTACAATGAAACCGAAGAGCTTTTTTATCAACTTGAAGGCAACGCTAAAGTGATTATTCAGGAAAACGGCGAACGCAAGGAATTTGAGCTAAACGCAGGCGATATGTATCTGCATCCGGCAAAAACCCCTCATTCTCCCGTAAGAAGCGAAGGCTCAATAGGATTGGTTATAGAAAGAAAAAGAGAAGGAAAGGGGTTTACCGACGGTTTGCTGTGGTTCTGCGATAATTGCAATCACCAGCTCCACGAAGTATATTTTGAACTTCATGATATTGAAAAAGATTTTCTGCCACACTTTAAAGAATATTACAATTCTATCGATTTGAGAACTTGTAAAAAATGTGGTACAGTCATGGAAACGGATTCAAGATTTGTGAAAGATTAATTTTTTGTCAAAAATGAATTAGCATAATTGCCGATTAACAAATATCTTCGCAGAGATTATAAAAAAAAACATTTAAAAAAGTTACAATGTCAACAATTTCAACCCAATTCGGAATATCACAAGCTTTAGAGCAATTAGGTATTAAAGAGTTAAACCTCGGAACCTCAACAGGTTTGGAGAGTTTTGCCAACGGAAGAATCATCGAATCATATTCTCCTGTAGATGGAAAACTGATTGCAAAAGTTCAGGCATCTACATCGGAAGATTACGAAAAAGCAATGCAAAAAGCGACCGAAGCTTTTAAGTCATGGAGAATGGTTCCTGCTCCGAAAAGAGGAGAAATTGTAAGACAAATGGGAGATGAACTCCGCAAAAACAAAGAAGCTCTCGGAAAATTAGTTTCCTACGAAATGGGAAAATCGTTGCAGGAAGGATTGGGAGAAGTGCAGGAAATGATTGACATCTGTGATTTTGCAGTAGGATTGTCAAGACAATTATACGGACTTACGATGCATTCAGAGAGACCACTACACAGAATGTACGAACAATGGCACCCGCTTGGAGTAGTTGGAATTATTTCTGCTTTTAATTTCCCTGTGGCTGTATGGAGTTGGAATTCGATGTTGGCTTGGGTTTGTGGAGATGTTTGTATCTGGAAACCGAGTTCAAAAACACCACTTTGTGCTTTAGCTTGTCAGAATATCATTCAAAAAGTATTAAGAGAAAACAACATTCAGGAGGGAGTAAGCTGTTTGGTTGTCGGAAACGAATCGGGGGATTTGATTAACAATGATTCGAGAATTCCGTTGGTTTCGTTTACAGGTTCAACCCGAATCGGAAGACACGTAGGTAAAACCGTAGCAGAACGTTTTGGAAATACAATTCTTGAATTAGGAGGAAACAATGCCATCATCGTTTCGGAAAATGCAGATATCAATATGGTTTTGGTTGGAGCAGTTTTCGGAGCAGTCGGAACAGCAGGACAAAGATGTACTTCTACAAGACGACTTATCATTCACGAAAGTATTTACGACAAAACGATTTCTGTGCTTAAAAATGCTTACGGACAGCTAAAAATCGGAAATCCTCTTGATGCAAACAATCATGTAGGACCACTAATTGACAAAGCTGCGGTTAAAGATTATCTTGAGGCTATCGAAAAAGCAAAAGCAGAAGGAGGAAAAGTTTTGGTTGAAGGAGGAGTTCTTGAGGGAGAAGGATATGAAAGCGGTTGCTACGTAAAACCTTGTATTATCGAGGCTAAAAACGAATTTGAAATCGTTCAGCACGAAACCTTTGCACCTGTTTTGTACGTGATGAAATATTCGACTATCGAAGAAGCAATCGAAATGCAAAACGGAGTTCCTCAAGGATTATCGTCTTCGATTTTTACAACTAATATGAGAGAAATGGAATTGTTCTTATCTCAAGCCGGTTCAGATTGCGGAATTGCGAACGTAAACATCGGAACTTCAGGAGCTGAAATCGGAGGAGCATTTGGTGGAGAAAAAGAAACCGGAGGCGGTCGTGAGTCAGGTTCTGATGCTTGGAAAGCCTATATGAGAAGACAAACCAACACTATCAATTACAGCAAAGAACTTCCGTTGGCACAAGGAATTAAGTTTGATTTGTAAGAAAGTGCAAAACAGAAAACGGTAGAATAGAATTTTATTGCCAATCTGCCGGACTTATAAACTTTGGGGTTGTCTCATTTGACAACCCCAAATAGTTTAATATTATTCAACAATCATTTTAAACCCAATTCTGGGGATGTTATCAATTCGAATGTTTGGCTCGTCTTTAAAAATTTTCCGTAAACGGGAAATAAACACATCCAGACTTCTTCCTACAAAATAATCATCCGTTCCCCACAATTCAATTAATATTTTTTCGCGTTTTAGCACTGTGTTTTTATTGTCTAAAAAGAACTTTAACAAAGCAGCTTCTCGTTCGGTAAGATTAATGGTTTCTCCATCTTTGGTAATACAATAATTCTCAGGGTCAAATTTGAAATCTCTAATATCATAAATAGTAGAAACAGACGTAACATTTTTTTGGCTTCGGTTAAGAAAAATTTCAATTTTCAGGATAAGTTCTTCCATACTATACGGTTTTACCAAATAGTCATCGGCACCTAATTTTAACCCTTTTATACGATCTTCTTTCATGGTTTTAGCGGACAGAAACAATATCGGAATTTCTTTGTTCCGTTTTCTTATTTCAGTGGCAATCTCAAAACCATCCATATCCGGAAGCATCACATCTAGAACACATAAGTCATACGATTGAGAACAAAAGGAATCAAAAGCCTCTTTTCCGTTTGTGTAGTGCATAACCTCATAACGGTTTTCAAGACTGTCTGCCGTAAGAAAACCTAAAGTTTCATCGTCTTCTACATATAGAATTTTTTTCTTATTCATAGGGAAAAATCTTTTTTAGGTATAAAAATATAAACAGAAACTCCCGAATCCGGATTGTTTTTAATTTTTATTTTCCATTGATGTAAATCTATAATTTTTTTCACATACGACAACCCTATTCCAAATCCCTCTATATCTTTTTTGTTTTCGCGTGGCACTCGGTAAAATTTATCAAAAACATAATCGATGTGGGTTTTGTCAATTCCTGAACCGTTGTCAGAAATCTGAAGTGTTAATTCTTGTTCAGAGACAGTAGAATTGATGAGTATTACAGGAGTATTGCCACTATATTTTATGGCATTTTCTACCAGATTAAACAGCATGTTATAAAAATGAAATTCATCTGCGTTTATTCGGCAAGTTTCGGGAATATCGATTTTTATTTCTGCGTTTTTATCGGTTTTTAATAATACATTTTCTTTTATCAATTCTAATATTTCTTTGGGAGAAACCTGTTTTTTGTCAAGTTCAATCCATTTTGCATCTCCTTTGGCAACAGTGAGAATACGCTCTATATGTAGGTTTAATTTTTGACTCTGATTGATAATAATATCCATGTATTTTGATAATTTCGGATTGCTCTTTATTTCCGGTTGTGAACGAGCATAATCAGAAGCTATCAAAACAGATGCAAGCGGGGTTTTAAACTCATGTGTCATGTTGTTGATAAAATCTGTTTGTAACTCGGTATATTTCTTTTGTTTTAGAAGTAAAATAACCGAGTAAACATAGATGATTAGAACCAGCAACAAAATGCCTGTAAAAAACCAATATTGACCCAAAGAGCCTATTAGAGAATATTTAAGTTGCGGAAAACGAACAGCAAAATAATAAATAAGTCCTTCTCGCTTTTCAAAACATTTTTCACATTTTTCTGTTTCCAAATCATTAGAAGAAACATAACTGCCATAAATCATTTCGTCAGAAGCACAATCATAAATTGCATACTCAAAATCTATATCTAACTTGAATTTATGAAATTCTGTTTTCAAATAATATTCCAACACATCCGATTCAAAAACATCGTTGACATTTACTATATAATAATTGTCTGTAACTTTTTTTATCTGATTAGTAATGGGAAGTTGGGTGTTATTATCTCGATAAATCCTTTTTACTACATCCTGTAAAGCAAAGTGTACTTTGTCTTCAAATTCTTTTTTTTCAAAAGAAAAAGCCCTGCCAAGCATAAACAACTGCATGAGTAAAACCCCTACAATAGCAAGGAAACCGATTAGTATGATAACATTAATTTTATTGAGTTTCATATTTGCAAAAATATAGCCTCAGCCTACCACTTTTCTCTGATTAACACCTCATTAACAAAACTTAGAGGCGAATTAACAAAAAACAAATGTAGAGTAAATATATTTGTAGTGCGTTTATTATCTTATTATATAACATTAAATATTATGAAAATTATGAAAACATTAAAAGTAACTTTGATAGCAGTAATGAGCATCATATCGTTTAACGGTTTTGCACAGCTAAAAGAATCTAAAGAATCTGCCACAAGATCAATCACAACAACGCCTGCTACAAAAACACCATCTACGCCTGTTGCTTGGAAAGAAACAACTCACGACTTTGGAGATATTAAAAAAGGAACTCCTGTGTCTCATGATTTTACATTTGAAAATACAACAAAACAAACAGTTCTTATCACCAATGTAAAAGCTGCTTGTGGTTGTACGGCTACAGATTACACCAAAACCCCAATAAAACCAGGAGAGACTGCATACATTAAAGCTACTTATAATGCAGCAACTTCTGGAGCTTTTTCTAAAACAATTTCAGTTACACTTAACGAAAGTCAAACTCCTAAAGTGTTAACAATCAAAGGAAAAGTGGTTGAGACTCAATCATAAATAATAGATTATAAAAAATATAACCACGCCCAAAAGCGTGGTTTTTTTGTATCTTAGCCTGATGGAAATTTTTGTGCAAACACCCATAGGAATGTTACAGATATGCGGAGACGAAAACGGAATAAACAGCCTCCGGATTGTAGATGAATTTCATAATGACTCTATAGAAATACCGTCTTATTTCAAAGATTGTGTTTTGCAACTTAAAGAGTATTTTGAAAAAAAGAGAACCAATTTTTCTTTTAAAATAAATCCCTCCGGAAGCCCTTTTCAACAAAAAGTTTGGGGCGAACTCTCTAATATTCCTTACGGAAAAACCATATCATATCTTGAACTTTCTAAAAAAATAGGCAACACAAAAGCCATTCGGGCTGTCGCTTCAGCAAATAGTAAAAACCCGTTATTGATTGTGATTCCTTGTCACAGAGTCATCGGTTCTGACGGTTCTCTCACCGGATATGCCGGTGGATTGTGGAGAAAACAATGGCTTTTGGAACACGAAAACGAAACACATCAGGAAAAGTTATTCTGAAAGTTTATACACAACAAAAAACTATGTGGTTTCAGATGCTGGTTTACTGAATATTAAAATTTTAATCCTATACTGAATTGTTAAAATTAAATTGTATTTTCGTAATAAATCAACTGTCAACATGAAAATATTAAAACGAATCATTCTTTTCTTTACCATATTAATATGCCTTTTAATCGTCTTGGCATATATTTTTAAAGTAGATTATATTTTGAAAGCCATTCGCATAACTTATTTGAATGGACACAAAACTGCTTTTCTTACAGATTATCAAGAGTTTTACAACAGAACTATCGGTACAGATGTTGCCCAACCGTGGCATGTTCACACAAATTACAATACCGTTCCTTCAACTGGCGAATTAGATAAAATGCACCAAGAAACAGGAACTATTGCCTTTCTGATTATTAAAAATGATAGTATTTGGCACGAAAGTTATTATGACGGATTTGAAAAAGATTCAAAATCAAATTCGTTCTCAATGGCAAAAAGCATCGTTTCTGCTGCTTTAGGAAAAGCTATTATGCAGCAAAAAATCAAAGATATTAATCAGCCCGTAAAAGATTTTATTCCGGAAATCCAAGGTCAATATGCCGATGTTGTAACTGTTGGAGATTTATCTTCGATGGCATCGGGATTAGATTGGGACGAGTCGTACTATAGTCCGTTTTCGGTAACTACACGAGCCTATTTTGATGAGGATTTAAACAAGCTTTTGCTTGGATTAAAAATAACCGAAGAACCCGGGAAATCATACAAATATCTCAGCGGAGCAACCCAACTATTGGGTATGGTTATTGAAAAGGCTACCGGAGAGAAGCTCACGGATTATATTTCAGAAAACTTCTGGAAACCTATGGGTGCAGAAAATGAAGCTTTATGGCAAGTAGATAATCCGGAGGGAATTGAAAAAGCCTATTGCTGTATTGCCAGCAATGCCCGAGATTTTGCCCGTTTTGGCAAATTATATAAGCAAAAAGGGAACTGGAACGGACAGCAACTTCTTGATTCAACTTTTGTAGAAATGTCAGTAAAACCAAGATTTAAAGAATCACCCGAATATGGCTATGGTTGGTGGTTAAGCAACCATTTACAAAAAGACATTTTTTATATGAATGGACATTTAGGTCAGTATGTGATTGTGATTCCGGAAGATGAACTAATTATTGTTCGATTGGGTCACAGAAAACACCCTGAAAAGGTTGATGAATATACAACCAAAGATTTTAATGTTTTTGTAGAAGAAGCATACAAAATGTTAGAGTCTAAAGACATAACCAAAACCCAATAAATATGCTTAACAAAATCAGACTTGAAAACATTCTTTTTCTGGACATAGAAACTGTTCCCGAAGCAGAGGATTATATTCTGTTGGATGAAGAAAAAAAGTATCTTTTTGAAGAAAAAACAAAATACCAACGCAAAGACGAAATCTCATCAGAAGATTTTTATGAACGAGCCGGAATCTGGGCAGAATTCGGAAAAATTATCTGCATATCGGTCGGTTATTTTATTATTAAAGGCGACATCAGAACATTTAGGGTTACAACGCTTTTTGGCGAAGAACCAAAAATCCTGAAAGATTTTGCCAATTTGCTCAATAATCATTTCAACCAACCACAACATATTTTATGCGGACACAATGCCAAAGAATTTGACTTTCCGTTTATTGCCCGCAGAATGATAGTCAATCAAATTGCCATTCCTGAAAAACTAAATCTTTTTGGTAAAAAACCGTGGGAAGTAACACATTTGGACACACTGGAATTATGGAAATTTGGCGATTTCAAACATTATACTTCTCTCAGACTTCTTACAAAAATCCTGAATATTCAATCCCCAAAAGATGATATAGATGGTAGCGAAATTGCCCGTGTTTATTATGTAGAAAAAGATATAGACCGCATTATCACCTATTGCGAAAAAGACGTGATTGCTGTTGCACAGGTTTTACTTCGTTTTAAAGGTGACGATTTGCTAACAGAAGACGAGATTGTTCATGTATAATTTTAAACGCAGAAAAGAGCATTAAACAAGAAATGCCCTTTTCTATTGTTACTGCTTTAAAACAGTAACAACCTAACTAAAACATGATAAGCCAAACCAACTAAAGCTTATTTTTTAAAACCTATAACTGATACCGGAATACAATCCGATAAAATAAGGTTTGAAATTATTATTATTATTTTTGTTCAGAGTATTTAATTGATATTTAAACATCGGTTCAAAACCGATACTAAAAGATTTCCAAAATTTATAATCAAATCCAACGCCTATGTTTGTGCTGAAATGAACGTTGCTAAGATTATTTGCTTCGCCAATTTCATTGGTAAAACCGGTTGATTTGATTCTAATTTCATTTTCTGTTAAGAATAACGTACTCATTCCTCCAATTACTTTTACACCAAATTTGGAGTCTATGAATTTGTATGATAATTCTACCGGAACTTCAACAAATCCAACTCTCTGATTTAATGAGCCGTAACTTTTGTTCAAGTCGTTTGTGGCAATAACAACATCATTTGAAGCATCTTGTTTGCCGTAAACAGCCATCATAGCTCCGTTTTCTGATGGAGTGACATTCTTTATTTCGAGTCCTTTCAAATCTGCATAATATACAATATCATGAGTGTTTTGACTCATGCTGATTCTGTTGATACCGGTTCTAACCGATAATTTTTTGTTCAATGCATATTCTACTCCAACACCGTATGACACATTAGATTCAAACTCTTTTGTGTTTTCGTCAAATTGCGAATCTAAAGGAGAGTTTTGTGTAAAAGAATTAAAGTAAACAGGAGCAAGTGCTGTAGAAACCTGCCACCTGTTTGACTTCTTTTCTTCAGGATGATTTTCCTGTTCTTTACCTTTTTCAATTAACAACTCTTCCATCGCATTTTTCTCTTGTAAATCTTCTACAGCTAAAAGAGAATTATTTTCAGTCTTTTCTTCAAGATTGGATTTCAGATCTTTCTGAGTTTGCATTTTATTTTCTGCAATCTTTGCGTTTTCTTCAAATTCGGACTCAGAATTTTTTTTCTGAAAATGAGACAAATCTTCTTCTTTAAAAACAGATTTTTGAGACTCGGTTTCCGCTAACTTTTTATCTGCTTGTTCAAAAGTTGCTGGATTTCCTTTTCTGAAGATTGCTTTTTCCGAATTCTTTTTTTCCGCCTGTTGCTCTATTTCTTCTTTTTGAATATTAACCAAATTTTGCTCCCTTTGGTTTTGCCCTTCAATTTTATTTTCTGTCCTTGTTTTTTCAGAATCTTGAGGGTTTTTTATGTCGTGGTTGTCTTCCAATACGACTGTTTTCTGTTCATTTTTATCGATTTTTTCGTTCTCAGAAGAATTTGTTTTCTGATAAAATACAATTCCGATTAGAAACAAAGCAGCAACCCCGGACAATTTAAGCCAGAAAGGAAATATTCTGCGTGTTTTCTCTTTCTTATGACCAAGCTGTTCTTCGATTTTGTCCCAAACTATGTCTGGCGGAGTTACCTCAAAATCTTTAAACTTTTCCTGATATAATCTGTCTATATTTTTATGCTCCATTTACGGATTAATCTTTTTATTCCGGTCAATTCCGGTCGTATTCTCTATTTTTTCTTTTAATATCATCCTTGCTCTCGCAAGGTTTGATTTTGATGTTCCTTCAGTTATTTCGAGCATTGTCGCTATTTCTTTATGCGAATAACCGTCCAAAACATATAAGCTAAAAACCAATCGGTATCTGTTGGGCAATTCATGAATCAGTTTTAATAAAAAATCTGTACTTATTTGTTCCGAATCATCTGTCTCAACCTCTGTTTCTGCTAAAATATCTTCATTTACAATTTCGAGAAAACTTATTCCCCTGTATTTTTGTAAAGAGTGGTTTATCATAATTCTTTTTGCCCAACCTTCAAACGAACCCTTAAAATTATATTGCTCTATTTTGTTGAAAATAACCAAAAATCCTTCTTGTAAATTGTCTTGAGCATCCTCGTGATTTCGGGCATACTTAAGGCATACAGCAAACAATTTTGGTGCCAATAGCCTGTATAACTGTTCCTGTGCCTTTCTGTCAAATCTTTTGCAATCATATATTAGTTGGTCTAATATCACACAAATTTTATTTCATGAATTAAAATCATTCTACAACCGGAATTTCTATTTCATCAAAAATATTGTTCCCTTCGTGGTCTCTTCCTTTAAAAAATCTGAAAACATAGCTTGTTCCGATAGTTTGCGTAACATGAAACTCAAAAGATGTATGAGACAGCGGGGCATCATCATCAATTGGCGTACAGTTAGATTGCTCCAGTACAAAGGTTTGAATGCCTATTGTTCTGATAGAATCTAAGCTATTATAGTATATGCCGTCATATCCGTAACAGGTTGTTGGTCTTTTATAAAACAATTTAATGGGATATGTATTTCCTTGCGTAAAAATTTCCGGTACTACATATTCTTCTACGGGCAAAATCTCCAAATGATAACTATTTGTGTCATCGTCCAAACCACAAGAGATAATTGTAAAAACCGTCAATAGATAAAAAAACATTTTTTTCATTTCTCTATTACTTTATTTTAAGTTTTAATATAGATGCTATTTTGTTGAAAAGGTTGCGTTGAAAAACAAAAAAACCCGGAAATCGGGTTTTCATTTGTTTAAGCTGTTTGCTCTTTTATTGTTTCTTTTATTTTGTTTTCCAATTCCTCAGACAATTCCGGATTGTCTTTGATAAGGAGTTTTACGGCATCTCGACCTTGCCCGAGTTTTGTTTCACCATAACTGAACCAAGAACCTGACTTTTTCACGATTTCAAATTCTACTGCCAAATCTAAAATTTCGCCCGATTTTGAAATTCCCTCACCATACATAATGTCAAATTCTGCTGTTTTGAACGGCGGAGCCACTTTGTTTTTAATTACTTTTACTTTGGTGCGGTTTCCTACTACGTTTTCGCCGTCTTTAATCTGAGAAGAACGACGTATGTCTAAACGTACCGAAGCATAGAATTTTAAAGCATTACCTCCGGTAGTCGTTTCCGGATTTCCGAACATCACGCCTATTTTTTCGCGTAATTGATTAATAAAGAAAACCGTACAATGTGTTTTGCTGATGGTTGCAGTAAGTTTTCTCAAGGCTTGCGACATCAAACGGGCGTGTAATCCCATTTTTGAATCTCCCATTTCGCCTTCAATTTCGCTTTTGGGCGTTAAAGCAGCAACCGAGTCAATTACAACTATATCAATAGCTCCGGAACGGATAAGGTTTTCGGCAATTTCGAGTGCTTGCTCACCGTTGTCGGGTTGAGAAATAATAAGATTATCAATATCTACTCCGAGTTTTTCGGCATAAAAACGGTCAAAGGCATGTTCTGCATCAATAAAAGCGGCAATCCCTCCGTTTTTTTGTGCTTCCGCAATGGCGTGTAACGTTAACGTGGTTTTTCCTGAAGATTCCGGACCGTATATTTCTATGATTCTTCCTTTAGGATAACCGTTTACACCCAAAGCTAAATCTAATCCGAGCGACCCCGAAGGAATAACTTCTACTTCTTCTACGGCTTTGTCTCCCATTTTCATAACCGTTCCCTTTCCGTATGCCTTGTCAAGTTTGTCAAGGGTAAGTTGAAGGGCTTTTAATTTGGCTTCTTTTTCTGAACTCATGCGTCTTAAATATATTATATTGGTTTAAACTGTAAATTTACTTCTTTTTCTGATACCTAAAAAATATTTTTATACAACGGAATCTTTTTCTATTTCACATAAGTTGTACATTTGCAGTTGTTTGTTTTGGTATGCAAAAAATAATTTCTTATCCCATATCGGTCGTTTATTATCTGTGTTTTGGACTTATTTTGTGTCTGTTTCATCCTATTCAGTGGATTTGTCTAAACGTATTTGGATATCAGGCTCACAAAAAAAGTGTTGATATTTTGAATTTATTTCTTATTCGAAACACCCATTTGTTGGGTACATCATACCGTATAAAAAACAGAGATAGAGTTCCTGACAATGTTCCGCTGATAATCGTATCTAACCACCAAAGTCTGTATGATATTCCGCCGTTTATATGGTTTCTTAGAAAATCGCACGTAAAGTTTATCAGTAAAAAAGAATTGGGAAAAGGCATCCCTTCGGTTTCTTTTAACCTGCGACACGGCGGTTCAGTTTTAATCGACAGAAAAGATCCAAAACAGGCTCTTCCGACAATAAAATCAATGGCAGAATATATTGCAAAACACAATAGAGCCGTGGTCATTTTCCCCGAAGGAACCCGAAGCAGAAATGGCGTTCCAAAAAAATTTTCAGAAAACGGATTGAAAACCTTGTTTAAATATGCTCCCTCGGCTTATGTGTTGCCCGTAACCATAAATAATTCATGGAAAATGGTTTGGTACGGTATGTTCCCGATGGGATTGGGAAACAGATTGGAATTTACTATTCATAATCCGCTAAAAGTTTCAGATTATGATGCGGACGAACTGATTGAAAAAACTGAGCAAACGATTATAAAAGATATTGTTGTATGAGCAAAATAATTGATAACACGATTTCTTTTGTCAAAGAACAGCTCTGCTTTGCAGAAGGCGGACATGACTGGTTTCATACAGAAAGAGTTTATAAAAATGCTTTGCTTATTGCCCAAAACGAATCGTGTAACAAAATGGTCGTCAGGTTGGCGGCTTTACTTCATGATGTTGCCGACAGCAAGTTTCACAATGGCGATGAAACCGTTGGTCCAAAAATTGCCCGTCAATTTTTGGAAGGCGAAAATGTTGATTCGGAAACCATTGTGCATGTGGTTAAAATTATCGAAAACATATCTTTTAAAGGAGGAAATTTCGAAAAAAGATTTATTTCAAAAGAATTAGATATCGTGCAGGATGCCGACCGTTTAGATGCTATCGGTGCTATCGGGATTGCAAGAACATTTAATTACGGTGGATTTAAAAACCGCCCCATTTATGACCCTTCTGTATCTCCAAAATTAAACATGACCAAAGAGGAATACAAAAACAGTGTGGCTCCTACCGTTAACCATTTTTATGAAAAGCTATTATTGCTGAAGGATAAAATGAATACGCCAACCGGTAAAAAAATAGCCCAAAAAAGACATCAGTTTATGGAACAGTTTCTGTCTCGGTTTTATGCTGAATGGGATGGCGAAGAGTAAAAATCTAAACGATTCGAGATTCTATTTTCTATTATAGACAAAAAAACAGGAAGTTACAAATTGTAACTTCCTGTTTTTTATTGAGGTGATTTATTCAGTTTAAAAAATTACTTTCTTAACTACTTTATTTCCTTCTGTATCGGTAATGTGAACCAACAATACCTGT
>JAVEUZ010000041.1:0-19501 GCA_034005285.1 Flavobacteriaceae bacterium | reverse complement strand
TCCGAAGAATCTAAACCGTTCAAAGCATTTAAATCTGATATCGTTAAATCGAAAACCTCAAAACCATCACCGTCAATATCACATAACGGCGGAATATCGGTAGGTAAAGGAAATAATGAACAAGGAATTATTTCTAATTCAAAACTTGTCACCAACAGACATGCTTCACCAGAAATAGTAACAGAAACATAAATAGTTTCTCCGTGTACTCCGGAATAATTTGTAGCAGTCGGAATAGGAAAGTTTCCTGTTTGAGCATCAGCCAAGCTATTATGAAATGAGAGAAATCCTGAATGTCCATTAAGAATGATGCTATTGTTGTCATTAAGATTAAAAAGAGCCGGTTCCGGTTCGCAAGCCACTAAATTAGGAGGCATTCCTAAATCTACATTTGAAGGCGGAAAAATTGTAATAGATGCTGTTGCATCTGCAACACACCCTGGTTTATTTACAACAACCGTATAAGTCCCAGGTTGGTCAGCTAAATAAGTTTGAGTATTTCCGCCAACAGGGTTTCCATCAAAAAACCACTCATAGGTAGTTGCGTCGTCTATAGTTGCCGTTAGAAGAAGTGAATCTCCCGGGCATAGCACCTGATCTTCTCCCAAAGAAAGCGGACAAACAATATTACAATCTGTTGCCCCAGCAATTGGCAAACCTGAGTTGGTCTGATTTAAAGTAATCTGTCCAGGGGAACCATTATAATTCATAATCAAAACAATATAAATCTCACCAACTTGAGCATTGGTTATGGTCATTGTTTCGGTTGGAGCTGCAGAATAACTGCAATCTACTATATTCCCGTGTGGATAGAAAGAAGGATTCGAAGTATTATTAGGACAAGAAGGTGAACAAGTATATTGTAACGAACTACATATTGAACTTGGCTCGGTTCCCGGAGGAAAAGGCCCCCAAGCTATAAAATCGACATCTATAGGAGTACCAGTATTGCTTACTTGCGAAATCTGAAAATTTAAATCCCCTGGTTCACTAATTTGCATATAGAACCACGCCGGATTAGGAGTGGAATAATTACATCCTATAGCTCCCATACTGGGTACTCCGGTCGTATTACCAAAAGTCAAAGCACTTCCACCTGCACAAAAAGGCTGAACATCATTACAAGATGACCCCTGAGAGTAGCTTAATGTAATGGTAAATAAAAATAATAGTAAAATTCTGTATTTCATAGTCTTTTTTTTAATAAACAAACGGAACAAAAAACCACTCTGAGGTTTTATTACAATTATCAGAATCGTTATTAGATCCTAAGAGTAATCTCCATTTAAAGCATTTACGCTGAACCTCGTTCATGCTAATTTTCGTTTTAAATATTTGATTATTGTTCAACTCCTTAATACTAAAAGTATATGAATTACGATATGTTTCTCCGTTTATATCGTTAAAACAATCGTTCATAGGCTGTATTTCTATGTTTACAACCGAAAAGTGTTCTAAAATCTGTGGATTACTCCAACTTAACTCTATGCTGGCAAACTCATCCGGAGTAGCCTCTGTTGGTTTAGAGATAAGGTGTATATCTCCTTCGCAACTTGCAATAAACACATTATCTTCTTGTGCATTGGTTACATTTATAAAGAGAATAAAAGTAAAAATAAAAAAAACTTTACTCATGATAAACTAGGGTTTTTGAATTTGTTTAGAGGTTTAAAGGGTCGAAATTTACAAAAAATTTACATATAATATTCTTAAAATTAAAAAGATTTTTGACCTAAAAGCAATTCCCAACATTAATCTGTTTTTCATTATCTTTGCAACCTTATAAATATAACATTATTCTTTTTATAGATGAACACACACGAAGATTTCCATGACGATATAGGCGACAATCATTTCTCTATTTCTGCACAAAACCCAATGAAACCCGATGCGTTTGATTTGTCTGATGAAGAAAAGATAGAACGTATAAAAAAAGATGTAGCAAACATAATGAACACTTTAGGACTAGATTTGACAGATGACAGCCTGAAAGGAACTCCTAACCGAGTAGCTAAAATGTTTGTCAAAGAAATATTCGGAGGTTTAAACCCGAAAAGAAAACCTTCTTCGTCAACTTTTGACAATAAGTACAAATACAACGAAATGTTGGTTGAAAAAAACATTGTGGTTTATTCGACTTGCGAACATCATTTGCTTCCGATTGTCGGACGGGCTCATATTGCTTATATCTCGAACGGAACCGTTGTCGGACTTTCGAAAATGAACCGTATTGTAGATTATTATGCCAAACGTCCGCAAGTGCAAGAGCGTTTAACTATTCAAATTGTAAAAGAACTTCAAAAAGTATTGAATACCGAAGACGTAGCTTGTATCATTGATGCCAAACACCTTTGCGTAAACTCCAGAGGAATCAAAGATATCGAAAGCAGTACCGTAACAGCCGAATTCGGAGGGAAATTCCAAAACGAAAATGTAAGAAAAGAGTTTTTGGAATATATTAAGTTAGAAACGAAGTTTTAGGAATGTCAGACAAAAGCCTTTACATAATAGCAGGTTGTAACGGAGCAGGAAAAACAACAGCTTCTTTTACTATTTTACCTGAAATTCTGGAATGTAAAGAGTTTGTCAATGCAGACGAAATAGCAAAAGGACTTTCGCCTTTTCAACCCGAAAAAGTTGCTTTTGAAGCAGGAAGAATAATGCTCGGAAGAATTAACGAACTTTTGAAAAATGATGAGAATTTTGCTTTTGAAACCACTCTTTCGACCAAAAGTTATAAAAACAAAATTAAAGAGGCTCAACAAAAAGGATATACCGTAACCTTGCTGTTTTTTTGGTTACAGAGTATCGAACTTGCTAAAGAACGGGTAAAAACGAGGGTTTCTGAAGGAGGACATAACATTGAGCCTGATGTTATTGAGAGAAGATATATCAAAGGAATTAAAAATTTGTTTGATATATATTTGCCTTTGGCTGACGGAGTTTTTATTTTTGATAATTCACAAGGGAAACACGAGCCTTTGGCAAGAAAAATAACTGACGGACAAATAGAAATCAGAAACGAAGAGGGCTTTAATAAATTAAAACAATATTATTATGATTACTGTTAAACAACAACAAGAACAACTATACGATAAAATTTTGCTCGGACTCGAAAAGACTTACGAAAAACTTATTGAGTTCAAAAAGCAAAAAAAAACAGACCTTGTTGTAATGAAAGACGGAAAAGTGGTTAGGATTAAACCTGAATCAAAACAAGAAAAACAGAAATGAAACAAAACCTGAAAATATACAATTCCTTAACCGGAGAGAAAGAACTATTTAAGCCTTTAAACGATGATAAAGTAGGAATGTATGTTTGCGGACCAACGGTTTACAGCAATGTGCATTTAGGAAATGTAAGGACTTTTCTTTCGTTTGATTTTATTTTCAGAACGCTTCAGTATTTGGGGTATAAAGTTCGTTATGTCCGAAACATTACCGATGCAGGGCATTTGACTGATGACGGAGATGTGAATAACGACCGATTCGTAAAGCAATCTCGTTTGGAAAAGCTAGAACCGATGGAAATTGTCCAAAAATATACGGTTGATTTTCATAACGTATTGAAATTATTTAATTTACTTCCACCAACGATTGAGCCTACAGCAACGGGGCATATTATTGAGCAGCTGGAGCTTACTCAAAAACTTATCGAAAAAGGTTTTGCATACGAAAGTAATGGTTCGGTTTATTTTGATGTGTTGGAATACAACAAAAGAGGAATGAATTACGGAGAGCTTTCCCGAAGAAATATCGAAGAACTTTTTGAAAACACCCGTGATTTGGACGGACAAGGCGAAAAGAAAAACCCGCAGGATTTTGCTCTCTGGAAAAAAGCCTCACCCCAGCACATTATGCGTTGGACTTCCCCTTGGGGAGACGGATTTCCGGGATGGCATTTGGAATGTACGGCTATGAGCACGAAATATTTGGGAGAGCAGTTTGATATTCACGGAGGTGGAATGGATTTGAAATTTCCGCATCACGAATGTGAAATTGCACAAGGAAAAGCGTGTAACGATATTTCGCCTGTTCGCTATTGGATGCACGCAAATATGCTCACAATGAACGGACAACGTATGAGTAAATCAACAGGAAATTACATTCTTCCGATGCAGTTGATTACGGGAGAAAATACATTTTTTGAAAAACCTTTTGCTCCTAGTGTGTTGCGATTTTGTTTTTTACAGGCACATTACAGAAGTGTGTTGGATATTTCTAACGAAGCAATGCTGGCTTCCGAAAAAGGTTTTGACCGATTGATGGAGGCTGTCAAATCACTTAACGAACTGAAAACTTCATCAGAATCTTCGTTTGATGTTTCACAATGGAAACAGAAATGTATTGAGGCTCTGCTTGACGATTTCAACAGTCCGATTTTGATTGCTACGATGTTTGAGGCTGTAAAATTCATCAATTCTGCAAAGGAAAATAAAGCTACGATTTCAACTTCTGATTTGGAGCTTTTAAAAGAAACGCTGAATGCTTTTGTATTTGATGTTTTAGGATTGCAAGATGCTAACCAATCGGAATCAAATAACGATAAATTAGAAGGAGTCGTAAATATGCTTATCGCAATGCGAAACCAAGCCAGAGCAGACAAAAACTTTGCACTTTCCGACCAAATCAGAGATGAGCTTTCCGCTTTGGGGATACAGCTCAAAGATTCAAAAGACGGGACAAGTTTTAGTTATTAGTTGGTATTTGGATTAACGAGATAATCCAATTATAAAATATTGTGAAATGAACAGAACTATTGAATATCTTTTTGGGACTTTTTCGAGCTTACCAATTTTAATAACTTCTTGGTTTTTATCTCGGTTTGTCCCTGATTACGTATGTATAAGTTTATTTATTGTTTGTTTTATTATTGTTCTTTTCACTAAAAAAAAATATAATAAAAATAAAATATTCTTTATTGTAAGTTTCATTATTCTGATTTTCAGTTCGATTCATTTTTTTGCATTTTGTATTACAATTTTAGACACAACAGAATATGAAGATGTATTTGAAAGGAAAGAAGCAGAAAGTCTTTCTTGGATACTTTTTATGCCTTTGTCTTTTATTTTTTCACTTGCAATGGGTGTTCTGTTTGATGTGTGGAAAAATAAATTTGTAACTGAATAAATAAAAAATGTGCAACAAACAACGATAAATTAGAAGGAGTTGTCAATATGCTTATCGCAATGCGAAACCAAGCAAGAGCAGACAAAAACTTTGCACTTTCCGACCAAATCAGAGATGAGCTTTCAGCTTTGGGAATACAGCTCAAAGACTCAAAAGACGGAACGAGTTTTAGTTATTAAGAGAAAATGAAAAACAAGTTTTTATATATAATTGTAATTCTCCTATTTACTTTTTCGTGTAATAATAAAAACAATTCCGAAGAATCCGAAGATTTGGGTTTGAATGCAAATCAGAGTGTTCCAAAAGATATAGTTATTAACGAAAACTTAATTCAGATAACAGATAGTATTTTCTCAATTAGGAATAAGAAAAAAATATTATCGTCTATATCAATTTGGGAGTTTGACAAAGGTTTTTTAAAACTATCATCTCTTAAATCGTATAAAAACGACTCTGTAACGTATTCGGTTAGAAGCGAATGTGATAATTATGGCAGAGTAATAAAGGTACTCATTACTAATCCCAAAAGTAAAGAATTAGAAATTTGGGATAGATTGTATGATAAATACGGGAACCAAACCCAATTAGTAGCGTTTAAAACTCCTATAATAGACTCAACAATGAATGTTGAAATCCTTGATTACGTTTACCAATACGAAAATGAAAAAATAATCAAAAAAACCACTACGTTTGGAACACCTCCTCGTGTTCTTGAAGAAGCTGATTATGCTTATGACGACAGAAGTAATGAAATTCAAAGAATTAACACAAGTGATTTAGGTAAATTCAAAACAGATAATATTTATGATGGTGATGATAATCTGATTGAAACCATAAATGTGAATATGAAAGATAATTCAATCGCTTTTCAGATAAAGCACATTTATAAAAATGGATTATTGGTGAAAACAATAAACGGAAAAGGCGACAATTATATTGAGCCGACAGAACGTATATATGAATATAATGAAAACGGAGATCTTGTCAAAGAATCTGCTCCTTGGGAGATAATAATCTATTCAAATTATGATTCTTTCGGAAATTGGACAAAAAAGGAGTATTATACCAGAGATAATGATTTACAGGAAGTTTCTTCTCGGACTGTTATTTATAAATAATTGTAATTCAACATCTAAATGGTTTTTATTTAGTAAATTCACAAACACAATTTCAAGAGGAGTTCGATAATTTGAGGTGCCAAAATGGCACCTCAAGGAAACCAAGAAAATAATAAAAGACAAGCAATAGGTTACAAACGTAAATCTGAAAAATAACTCTGAAAGAATATTTACTATCTTTGTTAGATAAAATTTATTATTATGAGTTTAGAGGCACGAAAAATATCGTTTGTTCAGGAGTTTTTAAGAATTGATAATGAACGTATTATTGAGACTTTAGAAAAGTTGCTTCAAAAAAAGAAATTGGAAAGCTTTGAACAAAATCTAAAACCAATGTCGTTAAAGCAGTTTAATGATGAAATTGATTTGTCTTTAGATGACGAAGAAAACGACCTATTGATTGAGGCAACTGATTTAAAAAATGAAATCCAAAAATGGAGCTAAAAGTTTTTTGGACAAGGTTTGCAAAATATAAACTTGAGGATATTTTCAGTTATTATAAGTATAGAGCAGGAATAAAAACAGCACGAAAAATAGTAACAGGTATTACTGATGAAACCATTATCCTAACCAAAAATCCCGAAATCGGACAGGTTGAAGAGCTGCTAAAAGAAAGACCTCAACAATTCAGATATTTGGTTTATACCAACTACAAAATAATTTACAGAATAAACAAAGAAAAAAACAGAATCATAATTGATAATGTTTTCGACACAAGGCAAAATCCTCTAAAAATACAGGAAACAAAGGTAGAATAAGTCTAAAACCTACAATAAAAAATGTGCAACAATCACAATGATAAAAATTTTTGGGTTTTGAGGAAAAATTTTTTTCGTAACTTGCACTAAATCTGTAACAACATTCAAAATGGCTTTTTCAATTACGACATACAGAGATAAATTGGCTCGGATATTCAAGAGCCATAAGGTAGAACGGGCTTATCTTTTCGGTTCTGCTCTGAACAGTAATTTTAACGAAAACAGCGATGTAGATTTTCTGATAAAATTTGAAGACAATATTGACGACCCCTTGGAAAAAGGAAAATTATGGTGGAATCTGCACGACAGCTTACGGAATCTTTTTGGCAGAGAAGTCGATATTGTTACGGAAAACTCGTTGAAAAACCCCTATTTTATTGAGGAATTAGACAAAACAAAACTTTTAATTTATGGAAATTAAGATTAAAAAGTTGTTGTTTGACATAATGACTTCCATAGAAAATATCGAGACATATATCGGAGAGGAAAAGAAATTTGAGAATTATGATTCTAATCCGATGTTGCAAGATGCTGTCGAACGAAATATTGAAATCATCGGGGAAGCTATAAATAAGGTTTTAAACCTGCAACCCGATATTCCGATAACCAATTCCCGAAGAATTGTAGATGCCCGAAACAAAATCATTCACGGTTACGACTCTATCGAAAACACTCAAATTTGGGGAATTGTCATACTTCATTTGCCTGTTTTGAAAGATGAAGTTAGTAATTTACTGAAATAAAAAATGTGTAACAATCACAACCATAAACTAACATTAAAGGGAATTTTAATCTTTCCTTTTGTGGTGTTGATTCGTTTTTATCAGGTTGTGATTTCGCCTTTGACACCTGCCACTTGCAGGTATAGTCCGACTTGTTCGCATTATTCTTTAGAGGCTCTAAAAAAACACGGACTTCTCAAAGGAAGTTGGTTAGCCATAAAAAGAATTGTAAGTTGTAATCCTTGGGGAGGAAGTGGTTATGACCCAGTGCCATAAAAAATATTGGTAATGTACTGCAAAAGAAATATGCAGTTTAATAAAACTGGCTGGCTATAGCTTTATAAAAATTATTGGGATTAAAAGGTTTGGTGATAACATCGTTCATTCCATAAGACATCAGCATTTCTCTATTTTCATTTAGCGAAATGGCAGTCAAGGCAATGATAGGAATACTTTTATTGAATTTTCTGATTTTCTCTGTTGCTTCTGTTCCATTAATACCCGGTAGGTGTACATCCATTAAAACCAAATCGTACTGATTGTTTCGTACAGCCTCGATTGCTTCTTCGCCATTATCAATTATTTCAGATCTCATACCCTTATTTTCAACCATTTTTTTAGTAATCATCTGGTTAATTTTGTTGTCTTCGACAATCAGAACAGATTTGTTTTCAAAAACCTCATCGCTATAATTATTTTGAACTTCATTATAAACCTGCTCACCTATTTTAAATTCTATATCAAAGAAAAATACAGACCCAATCCCTTCGGTACTTTTTAATCTTATTTCTCCTCCCAATAGGTCAATAAGTCTCTTAACGATGGCAAGACCAAGACCTGTACCACCGTATTTTCTATTTATTTCGACAGAGCCTTGAGAAAAACTTTCAAAAATTGATTCTTGTTTTTCTTTTGCTATCCCAATTCCGGTATCGGCAATTTCAAAGTGAATAGTCACATGATTTGAATCTTTATGGACAGTTTTGGCTCTGACTATTACCGTTCCTTTTTTAGTAAATTTAAGAGCGTTATTAATTAGGTTTATAAATATCTGAGAGAGCTTTGTCGGATCGCCAATCAGATTTTCCGGAATAGTATTGTCTATCTCAAGCCTTAAAGTGTTTTCATTTTTATATGACAAATCATTAAAAGAAGATTTTAAATCTTCGAGAAGCTGGATAATATTTACATTTATTTGTTCTATCTCTATATTTTCGCTCTCTACCCTATTTATTTCAAGAATATCATTGATAAAATTCAGAAGATAGTCTCCCGAAAATTTTAAAGAAGTAAGATACTGCAATTGTGATTTTTTGGGTTTTTCTTCCAACAATATATGGGTAATTCCGTTTATTGCATTTAGTGGTGTTCTTAATTCATGACTCACAGTTGATAAAAAGTCCGCTCTTGCCTTAGAAGCTTTTTCTGCTTTTTCTTTGGCAGTTTCTAATTCTCGATTTTTTTCCTTTAACAATTTATTTGATTGACTTCTGATAATATTATTTTTGTATAAAGACAAACTTAGTAACGACAATATCGAAATAAGAGCAATGCTGAGAATACTAATTAATTTTGAAAATTGTGCTGCTTTTTGTTGAGCTTTGTTTTCTTTATCCATTTGCTCAATAATTTTCAAACGTTCAGTTTCTTTAAAACTTATAAAATCCTCTACTCCTATTCTTTTGTTCCTCATTAGTTTGATACTATCTCTTAAAGAAACGTGTTGTTTTAGAAAATCAAAAGATTTTGTATAATCGAGTGTTCTTTCATAAAGGTTACTAATAGATTTTGTAACCTTTGAACGCAGTTCTAAATTGTTGTTTTTAAGACTCAGTTCATTAGCTTTGTTAAGGTAATTGAGAGCAAGATTCAGACGATTATTTTCAATTTCTATTAATCCGAGATAATATAATGCTTCGGGCCTGGTTTTATATATATCATTCTCGTCGGGTTTAATAATTATTGTGTTAAAAATAGAAGATGCCAGTTTATGTTCTCCTTTTGCATAATAAACAATTCCTTTCTGAAGGTTTATGAGTTCGCGTGTTTCTGGTATTTGCATAATCTCATAAATTTCTTCTGCTTTTTTAAAAAAAGATTCTGCCTTGGTATATTCAACTTTTTCAATATAGCACAAACCTATTCCATAATAAGCATAAGCCATATTTGAAGTTGGTTTTTGCAAAGAGTAGAATGAAATACACTTATTATAGGTTTCAAGAGCATCGCCAAATCGTTTTAAATCAAAATAAAGATTTCCCAAAAAAAGATAAGAATTAGCTTTGTCGTTCAGGTCTCCTTTTTTTTCTGCAAAGTCAATAGCTTTCTGTATGTTATCCATAGAACTGCGATAATTATTGTTTTTCTTATGAAAATTCGCCAGTTCTATAAAATATGAAGTGCTGTCAACAACAACATTCTGAGTAATATTGTTTTGTGACTGTAGCGATACAGAATATAAAATGAAGAGAATAATAAGATGTTTCATGCTCAAAATATAATGCTACCTAATGGTAAAATTATACTATTTATTTGAGATTCTTTTTATTAAATCAATAATTCTCGATGAATAACCTATTTCATTGTCATACCAACCAACTACTTTTACCATTTTATCTATAACCGAAGTAAGTTGGGAATCAAACAAACAAGAATGTGTATTGCCAATAATATCGACCGAAACTATTGGAGCTTCTGTATAGGCAAGAATATTTTTTAAGGAAGTTTCTGAAGCGTTTTTAAAAGCTTGATTTAATTCATCTATTGAAATGTTTTTTGAAACATAACAAGTAATATCTGTCAAAGAACCATTAGGAACGGGTACTCTAATGCCGCTTCCTCCGATTTTTCCGTCCAATTCCGGGAATATTTTTGTCAAAGCTTTGGCGGCTCCGGTTGTTGTTGGCACGATAGATTGTGCCGCACCGCGAGCCCTGCGTAAATCTTTATGCGGCTGGTCATGCAGGCTCTGGTCTGTTGTATAAGAATGAACCGTTGTGATATACGCCTGATTGATTCCGCATAATTCATGGATGATTTTTATCATCGGAGCGGCATTGTTCGTCGTACAGCTTGCGTTTGAAATAATCGTTTCTGTCCCGTCGAGGATATTTTCGTTAACACCGAGAACAATGGTTTTGATTTCATCTTCTTCGGGTGGAGCGGACAAGATAACTTTTTTGGCACCTGCTTTCAGGTGTTGGGAAGCTAATACTTTTGTTTTAAATTTTCCGGTAGATTCGATAACGATATCAATATCTTTCCAGTTGCAGCTTTCGGACGATTTTTCATGAGAAAAACGTACTTTTCTGCCGTCGATAATCAGGTGGTTGTCATCAAAACCGACTTCATTTGGCAAAATACCGTGAATACTGTCATATTTGAACAGATGAGCCATCGTTTTGGTATCGGCAAGGTCGTTAATAGCAACGACTTCGATTTCCGGATGATTCAGAAGTAAACGAAATAAATTTCGTCCGATTCGTCCAAAGCCATTAATGGCGATTTTTATTTTTGGTTTAAGATTCAAAATTTAAGGTTTAATTAAGGTTCTTCACGATAGCCTGATTTGAAGCTACTCGAACTAACGAATAGAATTTTATAGGTTTATGAGTTTAAGAAATCTTTGAATTTGGGATTGATTAAAAGTTTATATAAAAACAAAATCCCTCCGAAAATTTTACAAAACATTCCAACAACAAGCAAAAGATTTCCAGAAATGTAACCTATTTCAAAATGAATTATTTTGAATAATGCACCAATGAATGTCAAGATAAAACCGATGGCAAGAATTACTAAAGTGTGTTTTGTTTTCATGTCAGTTTGGTTTTAGTTTAAAGTTTTTCTGATTACTTTAATTCGTTTGTAATGAATAAACTCCTCCCTTAAAGGGAGGCTGAAAGGGGCTTATAAAATATGCTTATGAGCGTGATAAGACGAACGAACCAAAGCTCCGCTTTCTACATGACGGAAACCAAGCTCTTTACCAATATCTTCATATTTCTGAAACTGGTCGGGTGTGATGAATTGTTTTACAGGTAAGTGTTTTTTACTGGGTTGCAGATACTGTCCAATCGTTACCACATCGACATTATTATTTCTCAGATCGTGCAGGGTTTCAATCACTTCTTCTTCGGTTTCGCCAAGTCCTAACATAATACCCGATTTGGTTCTGTGAGCACCGTTGGCTTTGAGGTAGCGAAGCACTTCGAGGCTGCGTTCGTATTTTGCCTGGATACGCACTTCGCGGGTAAGTCTTTTTACCGTTTCCATATTATGCGAAATCACTTCGGGAGCGGCTTCAAGTATTCGGTCAATATTTTTGGTAACACCCTGAAAATCTGGAATAAGTGTTTCTAATGTCGTTTTTGGGTTCATCCTGCGGACAGCCCAAATGGTTTCCTGCCAGATAATCGAACCCATATCTTTCAAATCGTCACGGTCAACACTGGTAAGAACAGCGTGTTTGATGTTCATGATTTTGATAGAACGGGCTACCTTTTCGGGTTCGTCCCAATCTACGGTTTCGGGTCTTCCAGTTTTTACGCCGCAAAATCCGCAGGAACGCGTACAGATATTCCCCAGAATCATAAAGGTTGCTGTTCCTTCGCCCCAACATTCACCCATGTTTGGACAACTTCCCGAAGTACAAATCGTGTTGAGCTTGTATTTATCTACAAGTCCGCGTAGTTCGGTATATTTTTGTCCGGTAGGAAGTTTTACCCGCAACCATTTTGGTTTAGGCATTGGTGGCTGAACAGAGTCCAAAACTGTATTCATCAGGTAAAAATTTTAATGACAAAGATACGGAAAAGTTGTGAAATGAATACTAAATTATCAAATGGTGAAAGCATGTGAAGATATAATAAAAAACTACATTCTCTCCGGCATTTCAATTCCGAGCAAACCAAAAGACAAACGAATAGTATCTCCTGTTTTTTTAGAAAGACGGACTCTAAAAATCTTTTTATCTATATCTGTTTCGCCCAGAACCGGGATGCTTTGATAGAATGAATTGTATTCTTTTACCAATTCATAAGTATAATTAGCAATTAAAGCGGGACTGTATTGACGGGCTGCCACATCAATCATATCAGGGAAAGAAAGTAATAGTTTCAGCAATTGTTTTTCTTTTTCGTGCAATTCTATTTTGTTTATTTTAAATGAATAATCAAAATCTGCTTTGCGAAGTATTGATTGTATCCTCGCATAAGTATATTGAATAAACGGCCCTGTATTTCCGTTAAAATCTACTGATTCTTCGGGATTAAACATCATTGTTTTTTTGGGATCTACTTTCAGCATATAATACTTTAAAGCTGCAAGACCTATTATTTTGTACAACTTCTGTTTTTCTTGTTCGGAATATCCATCGAGTTTTCCAAGTTCTTCAGAAATTTTTCTGGCGGTTTTTGTCATTTCGTCCATCAAATCATCAGCATCAACCACTGTTCCTTCACGAGATTTCATTTTTCCTGAGGGCAATTCTACCATTCCATAAGATAGATGATAAAGATTTTCTGCCCAATAAAATCCGAGTTTTTTCAGTATTAGAAATAAAACTTTGAAGTGATAATCTTGTTCATTTCCTACGGTATAAACCATTCCGCCTATGTCGGGATAATCTTTGACCCGTTGGATAGCTGTTCCGATGTCTTGTGTAATATAAACTGATGTTCCGTCTGCCCGTAAAACTAATTTTTCATCCAAACCTTCGTCGGTTAGATTTATCCAAACAGAACCATCTGTTTTTTTATTAAATACGCCTTTTTGTAATCCAAATTGCACGACTTCTTTTCCTAACAAATAAGTATTGCTTTCATAGTAATTGGAATCAAAATCGACTCCAAGATTTTTATAAGTTTCCTCAAAACCTTCATAAACCCATTGATTCATGGTTTCCCAAAGTTTAATCACTTCCTGTTTACCCGCTTCCCAATCCAAAAGCATTTGTTGGGCTTCTAAAATCAGAGGAGCTTTTTTCTTAGCTTCATCTTCCGTTAATCCATTTTTTATAAGTTCGTTTATCTCTGCTTTATATGCTTTATCAAACTTTACGTAATAATTCCCGACAAATTTATCACCCTTTATTTTTGTTGATTGGGGTGTTTCTCCATTTCCAAATTTTTGCCAAGCGAGCATCGATTTACAAATATGAATACCTCTGTCGTTGATAATCTGTGTTTTATATGCTTTTTTACCGGAAGCTTTTAAAATTTCTGCAACCGAATATCCTAATAAATTGTTTCTGATGTGCCCTAAATGTAAGGGTTTGTTTGTGTTGGGCGAAGAATATTCTACCATAACAGCTTTGTCGCTTTCTTGTGGATATTTAAACCCAAATTGTTCCTCATTATATATAGTGTTGAAGAAGTCTATATAATAATTTTCAGAAATTATGATATTGAGAAATCCGGAAACTACATTAGTTTTTTTTACAACTTCAATGTTCTGATACAAATATTCTCCTATTGCATTACCTATTTCTACCGGATTTTTTTTCAGAACTTTTATCAGCGGAAAAAGCACTAACGTAATATCTCCTTCAAATTCCTTGCGAGTGGGCTGAAACTCAAAATTATCTATTTCAACCTGATATTTTTCAAAAATATATTCTTTAAGTTTTTCCGAAAGTAACTCCTGATAATTCATTTTTACAAAATTTTGACGTGCAAAGATAAAGATATTGACCTTTTCAGACAAAAACAGATTAACGAAAGGTAGATTGGAACTAAAAATTAAGTTTTAACAACAAAACAATTGTAAGATTTATTTCTAATATTTTACAATTTAGTGCGTTTCATCGATTTTTTTTGCCATTTGTCGATATTTCGTTATTAATTTGTCTCGTCAAAAACAATTAATATTTGTAATTAATTCATCCCAAAGTTAATTAACATGAAAACAAAACTATTATTCTATTTTTTAATGTTGGTTTCTCCTACATTATTTTCGCAATCGATAACCGTATCAACAAACTCCCACACTGTTCCTGAACTGGTTTCGGATGTATTATTAAATTCTCCTTGCTTATCTGTGACCAATATTAATTGGAGTACTGGAACAAATTTTGGTTCTGTAAACGGAATTGGGTATTTTGAAAATGCAAATCCGAATTTCCCCTTACAGAGTGGTATTATTTTAAGTACAGGAAATGTTTTAAACGCTCCCGGACCAAATAATTCCGTATTAGACGATGGTTCTGCTAATTGGCCGGGAGATATAGAATTGGAAAATGTATTATCTAATGCTGGTATCACAATGAATTCTATCAATGCTACTGTATTGGAATTTGAATTTATTGCAATGTCTCCACATTTTGATTTTGATTTTGTATTTGCTTCAGAAGAATACGGAAACTATCAGTGTCAATTTTCTGATGCTTTTGCGTTTTTGCTTACAAACATGAATACCGGAGCAACTACAAATCTGGCTGTGATACCCGAAACTACCACGCCTATTTCTGTTATTACTGTAAGAGATTATCTTTATAACTCATCTTGTTCTTCTGTAAATGAGCAGTATTTTGGTTCATTTAACGGAGGTGCAAATGCAGCAAATTCACCGACAAATTTTAATGGTAATACTGTAATAATGAAAGCTGCCTCTTCGTTAATTCCAAATACACCTTATAAAATAAAATTGGTAATTGCAGACAGAAATGATTATAAATCTGACTCTGCAATTTTTATTTCTGCCAATAGTTTTAATATTGGGCAAAATGTACTTGGAAGTAATTTAACTACAAGCAATGGCGGTGCTATTTGCCCTGGAGAATCATATACTATTAGCAGTGGACTTAATCCTTCTGAATATTCTTTTGAATGGAAGAGAAACGGAACAATCATACCCGGTGAAACTGACTCAAATCTTACTATTACCATGGAAGGTAATTATAGTTTGACTTATACAAACATAGATTTTCCATGTCAAACAATTACAAATACAATTAATATTCAATATTATTCTGAATTTGTCACGCCAGAACCTATCAACATCATAAAATGCGATAGCGGTGCTTCAACTTATAGCTTTAATTTAGGACAAAACACTCCTATTGTTACAGCAGGACTCAATCCGGCAACGGTTGTCAGCTATCACACTTCTTTGGCACACGCAGAAAATAACATAAACCCGCTGCCTTCAAACTATACAAGTCCGGGCAACGAAACAATATATGTAAGAATCAATCGACATAACACCAACTGTTTCACTATAAAATCTTTTGAACTTTTAGTTGAGAACATAGCAGACATTCCCGAACCACAACCTTTTTCAAAATGTAATTACTTTGACAATAAAGCTTGGTTTCATCCATACCAATATAATTCTGAAATTCTAAACGATCTAAATCCACTAAATTTCAATATAACTTACCATAGAACCTTAGCACAAGCAGAGGCGGGAACGAATATATTAGGCACCCAGTTCTTTTCGCCATCAACCGTTATATATATAAGAATACAATATGTTACAGACCCTGCATGTTTCATCATTCATCCTGTAACATTAATTGTTAAACCTAAAGAAAATGTAGATGTATTAGAGGATGTTAACGTATGTGAATATTATATTTTACCTATTTTAGAATACGGCAACTATTTCACAGGAGAGAACGGAACTGGCACACCGCTTTTTGCCGGTGATATGATTGAAGAAACACAGAGAATTTATATTTATAATCCAGGTGAAGAAGATAGCTGTCCAAACCAAAGTAGCTTTATGGTAACCATCATAGAACCTGAAAGTCTTGATATTTCTGCCGGAAATTATTGCGACAGTTATATTTTGCCCTCACTCCCTTTTGGAAACTATTACAGTGAACCCAATGCGGGTGGTGTTGAGCTATTACCCGGAACCGCCATAACTACTTCACAAACTGTTCATTTCTATTTTGAATCAACCGAACCACCGTTTTGTGCTTTAGATATCGGTATCGAAATCAGCATTATTCAATCGCCAAGTATAGATAATTTCTCTAATGTATTTGATTGTGAAGCTTATGTTTTACCTGCGTTAACTGAGGGTGCAAAATATTATGACGCTGCAGACGGACAAGGAAATGAATTGACAGCTGGAACAATTATTACAGAAACTCAGACAATCTATGTTTATATGGCAAACGAATCTTGTATTAGACAAACCAGTTTTACAGTATTCATAGGTTTAGAAATACCTCAATCATCTACAGAATGTGTTAATTTCACGCTACCAGCTTTACCTATTGGCGGATATTATACGCAACCGGGTGGAATGGGAACACAAATTCCAAGCGGAACGGTGATAAATTCAACACAAACTATTTATGTCTATGTTGCAGAAACAAACGGAGTTAATTGTACAGAAAATTTAAGTTTTACAATTACAATCACATTACCTGAGATAGGAGTTCCTGAACTCAGTTCCGGTTGCGAAGTATTTGTCTTACCGACATTATCATTAGGAAATTATTATACATCCCCAAATGGTGGCGGACAACAACTATTTCCCGGAAATGAAATAACTTCGACTCAAACCATCCACATATTTCTAGACAATGGTGAGGGATGTCAAAATTCTGTACCGTTTGATATTACGATATATCAAAAACCGGAAATAGATTCAAGAGACGAGATAGATGTATGTCATTTTTATGTTCTAACTGAATTGGAAGTCGGTAATTATTATACCGGACCAAATGGAACTGGAACTATACTTAACGGAGGAGATGTTATCACAGATTCTTCTTTGATATATATCTATGCAGAAGAGAATGGCTGTTCAAACGAAAGTAGTTTCCAATTGAATATTTTTACAATTATAGCAGAACAACCCGAAAACGTATCAGTATGTGATAGCTATATTCTGCCTCAATTGTCAGGTAATAACAAGTATTATAATATGCCAAACGGTCCATACGGAACAGGTACTCAATTGGCTGCCGGAACAGTAATTACAGAATCGCAAACCATCTATGTTTTTATAGAATCCGGAGAAAGAATAAATTGTGTAGATGAAAAATCATTTACAGTTTCCATTATCAACACACCCGAAATAGAAAACATTTCAGACATTAATACTTGTCAATCGTACATACTTCCTGAACTTGCAGTTGGACACTATTTTACAGAACCAAACGGCTACGGTGAGCAAATTGCCGCAGGAACTGAAATTTCTGAATCGCAAACACTGTATGTATATGCTGAAACCGGAACAAACCCAAACTGTTTTGACCAAAAAATTCTGAATTTAAACATATTTAATGTAGATGAATTGGAAGATGTATTCACGTGCTCTAGTTTTACATTACCAGCATTGACAATAGGAAGATATTATAACGGACCTAATGGAACCGGAGGACAAATTCCTTTTGGCTCTGCCGTCACAAGCTCACAAACAGTATATATATTTGCCCATTCAGGTTTTGATAACAATTGTACCGACGAATCTTCTTTTGAAGTAACGATTATACCAACACCTATTGCCAATCCGGTTCCTGTTTCACAGCGTGTTGTTTGTGATGAAGACGGTATTAATGACGGTATATTTGCATTTAATTGGACAAACTTAAATGATGCTGTATTAGGAAACCAAACTGGTTCTGAGTTTGTAGTTACTTATCACCCAAGCATTGAAGATGCCCATGCAAATACGAATGCATTTATCTCTTCTGAAGCAACAACTGCATACGTACGAGTTAGCAATACACTCACAGAAGACTGCTATGCCGTTAGAACATTAACAATAACCATAAACAAATTACCAGAACCTTCACCCGAGGGCGGAGTGGTATGTTTAGACTACGAAACAGGTGATTTATTAAATCCGTTTACAATTTTTAGCGGATTGCCTGCAAGCGGACATACTTTTGAATGGTATTTTGAAGACGAATTAATTGTTGGTGCTAACAGTCATCAAATTACAGTAACACAACCCGGTATTTATTTTGTGGTTGCAACAAACAACAGCACTGGATGTCCGTCAGAACCAACCCCAGTTGAAATTATAGGTTCAAGTCCTGCTGTGATTTCTTTTACTGTAAGCAATGCTTTTAGCTCAGACAATTCAATTACGGTAAATGCAAACGGAATAGCAGATAATTTTGAATATTCTTTAGACAACGGACCTTTTCAGGACAGCAATGTTTTCACCAATGTTTCTTCAGGAATACACTTTGTTACCGTAAGAGATAAATATGGGTGTGGTTCTGTAACCGATAGTGTATTGGTTATCAATTATCCTAAATTTTTCACTCCAAACGGTGATGGATATAACGACACTTGGAACATTACCGATTTAAAAGAACAAGACCGTGCTGTTATTTATATTTATGACAGATATGGAAAATTAATGAAACAGCTCTTCCCAAACAAAGCTGGTTGGGACGGAACTTTCAATGGGCAACCAATGCCTTCTACAGATTACTGGTTTACTGTAACATATGAAGAAAATGGAATGACCAAAGAGTTTAAAGCTCATTTCTCATTAAAAAGATAGTTTTTTGTTTAGTTGTTTTTTTTTGACAATGCTTCCCGAGAAATCGGGAAGTTTTTTTTGTATCTAATTTAAGCACTGATATTTTGCGATACACAGATGGAAATTTTTAGTGAAATAGATATAACTAACACAAAAAGCGGTTTGTATTTGTTTTACAAGTTTACAAGAGTTTTAACCTGAATTCGATTAATATTTTTTTATAAAAAGATAGGATAAAACAAGAAATAGCTGTATATTTAATGTTCTGAATACCAAATATTTAACAGCTATTTCTATGATTAATTTTGATAAAATTACG
>JAVEUZ010000083.1:0-4101 GCA_034005285.1 Flavobacteriaceae bacterium | reverse complement strand
TTAAATCTTTGGATCCCGGATTAACATACTCTTTTAGAGCAAAAGCTATTAATAGTGCTAATGTAGAAACTAGCTTTGTAGAGAGTAATACAGGTAAAACATACTCCATCATTATAAATAAACCAGATAATATTAGTACTGTACTTGTAGATAATCAAAATGTTGATGTAAGCAATGTCAATGGAGCCCAAACTGGTACTCAAAAGGTAAGAATATTGGATAATGAATATATAGTGGCAGACCTACCTATCTCATTTGAAACAAATAGAGATTGGAGTAGTGCCATAGTACAAAGCTCTCCTGAGAGTAGTAAAACAGTAATTAAATTAGAGAGTATTCATGGGTTAACAAATAAATTTACAATGTATATTGTTAAAAGAGAAAATGATAATGCATTAAGAGTATGTCCAGAGGCTAGAAGTTTAGAAGAAGTAAATGAAAGATGTAACAAAGGAGTACTCTTTACAGGTACATTCCCTAAGAAACAGAAAATTGCAGGTGAAGATATTACAGTCTCACAAGCAGCAATCTCAGGAGTAACATATTGGATTGCAGATGGTCTAACAGGTACAGGAGCACAGGGAGAGTATATTGAGAAAGCACTTACTCCTTCTGTAGGTAGCATTAAAGATACATTCTTTAATACAGTTGATAATATAATTACACAAACTGTAGAGAGTATAGATGGTACTGCTATTGGTAATATTGAAAAAGAGAAATTAACAACAGTATCAGCTACTGCTACTGCTGTTACAGTTTCGGTAGGTTTAACATCAATAATAGGTAGTATTGGTCAATTAGGATACTCTATATCACAAATCTTTATTAATCTCTTTAGCTTAATAGGCTTAAGAAGAAAGAGATATCCATTAGGATATGTATATGATTCAATTACTAAGAAACCTATACAACAGGCCATTATAAGGGTTTATGACCTTTCAGGTAAGTTAGTAGATACAGCTGTAACAGATGGTTACGGCCTATTTAGAACAGCTGTTAAAGCAGGAGAGTATACCTTAGAAGCTAAGAAGAGAGATTTCTCATTCCCTTCGAAATTAATACTTGGTAAAGAAGACTTCCCTATGTCAGATATATACCATGGAGAGAAGATTATACTTAAAGAGAATGAAACTAATATTGTAATACCTCTTGACCCTCTCGAAGAGTCTACTCAGAAAAGAATACTTACCCTATTTAAAAGTTTGTTCTCATCCCTACTTCCACTTCTTAATCTGACTCTCTTTGTAGTAGGTGTTACCCTTTCATCGTATGTATATATTAAGAATCAAAATATTACGAATATGTTAATACTACTTCTTTATATTCCTACTACATATATATTACTTAAGAATTTAATTGGGAGAGGTAGAAAGACAGGTAAAGTAGTATTTACAGATGGTACTCCTGCTTCTAATGTTACTCTAATACTTAAGGACAAGGATTTTGATAAAGTAATCTCAAAAAGAGTAACAGATGATAAAGGTAGATACTCCTTTAATATCTCTGAGAAGGGTAAGTATGTAATAGAGAGTGCAGATACAGGGATAAAAATTGTAGAGGGTAAGGTTGATGTTTTAACAAAAGGGAGAGCATTAATAAATAGGAATTATAAGGTTACAAGAATCTAAAGATTTTTCTGGAACTAATTATGATATGATAAGAAAGAATAGTAACAATAATGTAATAAAAATAATTGTATGAATGAAAAAGGTAGTAAAACAGTAGAGTTTCTAACAGCTGCATCACTACTGGCCTCCTCTGTATCAGGTTGTACAAGTCCACAGAAAGCTCCTGAAAGGGATATCCCTAATACAAGTGAATCGCCAATAGTAGAATCAACAGAGATCGCTTACGACACTGTTGCTCATAGAGAGGGTTACTTAGATAGAGTAGAAGCAACTCCTACCGTTCTTCCAAAAGAAACCACTATATATCCCTCTACAAGAGAAGAAACTCCAGTTGTAACACCAGAGATCTTTGAATTTAATTATGAAATTCTAAATATTACTGATTGGAGTGATTTTGAATTAGATGAAGTAGAAGATAAAGAGGCAGGATATGGAATAAATGTTACTAAAGAAGCTCCCCTACTTATGACTCCTCTTAAGAAAGATACATTTCTGAATGAGAAAGAAGAGGTTAAAGTAATTCTAATACCTACTGGAAGTACTTTTGAAATAGCACAAACTAGAATTCTTGTTGGTCCTAATGGAGAGAAAATAAAGGTTGGACATATAGCAAATACATATGGTGCAAATATCGTTTCTACTATAATCTTAGAGGCAGAGGATAGTAATGGTGTTAAAAATATCTTTACAGAAGAGAAAGAGAGAGATACTAAGATCGTCTCATATGTTGCTACCGAAGATCTCATATATCCTAACAAGGTAGAGAATATATTAACTTCACTAAAGAAAATCTCCTCTTTTCAGGAAGAGAACGATGGATTTAAAAAAGGAGAGGAGTATTCATATATAAATATTATCGAGTTAAAAAGCAGAAGCTATGACTACAAGAGTGGATTTACTACTACAGGAGGAATTGTAAGAGGCGGTGGTGTATGTGCAATGTCTACTGGAATGTCTTCTCTGATACATGTACAAGATTCTGATGATTACAAAGTTCTAGAGAGATGGGCAGAAGCAGAAAGATATATCCAGGGCCCATTTAGTCCTTCTAAATATATCGTAGATTCTAGTGTCGATTATAACGATAGTAATACATATGATTTAAGATGGATACAGGGAGAAGATAAATATCTTAATGTAAATATCCTTATATCTCCTTCAGATATACCTTTTGAAGAAACTGCACAGGATGGTGTCGGAGGAACTTCAGATGTAATGATGATTATCTCACTCTCCTTTGAAGATCAGCCTAGAGAGAATCAAACAGAGTATATAACTGAGAAATTAAGACAGTATAAAGAGTATAGAGACTCTAATCATGCTACAAAGTTAAGCCCATCACAAATGGATATCAATGTACTTAACTACCCTATTACACCTGAGATACATAACTCTGTGAGTCTACTGTACGATATAGAGAATCTTTACGAATTTAAATCTGTAGTAGAGGAGAAAGAAGAGTTCCAAGATATATTAAAGTTACAAGAGGCTGTTAATACCTATCCTGATGACTCTGAAATACCTTTAGATATATATCTAAAAGGAACTGATTGGTATAAGCAGTTTAAAGATGAAGAAAGTCAAAAAAATGCAAATAGAATACTCCAGTTAGCAACGACTAGTAGAGTTCCTGGACAACCCCTTCAATGTGTTGGTTTTGTAATGATTGCATCTTGGATATATCCTGAGCTCTCAATACCGTATGTTGGAAGTGGTACTGCATCTACTGCAAGAGAGTTAATACCCCCTCATTTAAGAGAACCACAATACGGTAAGATAAATTCATATCCTACTGGATTGGGTGATTCCTTTGCTCTTTCCGGACCTTTAACAATCGATATGTATGAACCTGGTGATCTATTTGTTCGAACAGATGGTGGGAAAGCAGCTTCTACAAATAAGCCAACTGGTCATATTGGATTAATAATGGATAAGATTGTGAAGGAGAACGGAGATGTAGTTCTATTAGTTGCAGATTCCAATAGGCATAATGATGGAAGGATTAAAATATTTACTGTTAATGATAGTAATATAGAAGAAATTTTTGGAGTAGGACAGAGATATATAATAAAATTTGCCAACAATTAGATATACGGCATACCCATTGATTCTCTAACTTCTTTAATAACCTCTTGGGCACTCCTTTTTGCAATCTCATTATCTATTTGTATCTTCTTAAGAATATCTTCCTCCCTTATTACTGCCTTTCTCTCTTGAAAATCCTCTAAATATCTCTTTAAGGCAATCATAATTACACTCTTTAACTCACCCATTACATTCTCCCCATCATAATGTCTCTTCATAATAGCCTTTATCTGTTCTACCTCTTTCTCATTACCTACAAACTCCCCTATTAATACCAAAGTATCTAATGTATCTGATTTCTCTCCTGCAAATGCACTCTGTGCTCTCTTAATCTTGTTTAATGATATCTCTATTGGATCATCAAGAAGTATAGCTCCACTAGGATCTG
>JAVEUZ010000082.1:0-4198 GCA_034005285.1 Flavobacteriaceae bacterium | reverse complement strand
TCTCAAACTGAGGTTGTTGTACAACTAAATTCACTAATTTTACCAAAATTAAAAACAAAAAACAATGAAAATGTATTCTCTTTTAGCAGTTTTGCTTGTGATTGCAGTTGTTGGCTGCAGCAAAAAAGGAAGTAAAGAACAGACGACAGAATCTGTTTCAGACTCAACAATAGTAGTTGATGAACATAATGCAAGAATTTCATTAGATTATATAGGCGAGTACAACGGTGTTTTACCTTGTGCCGATTGTGAAGGAATTGAAACGTCTTTAGCATTAACAGATGAATCAAATTACACTTTGAAAACCAAATATTTAGGCAAAGGAAACGATAATGTTTTTGAAGAAAAAGGCACTTACACATGGAATGATGCCGGAAACACAATCGTTTTTTCAGATAGTGACAAACCAAACCAATATTTTGTTGGAGAAAATACTTTAACGCATCTTGATTCTGACGGAAATAAAATTACAGGAGATTTAGCTGATAAATATGTATTGACAAAAGCAGTTGTCGCAACTATGATTTCATCAGTTAACAATCCTGAACTTTCAAACACCAAATGGTTATTGATTGAACTGCGTGGAAAATCAATAAAAAAACCGGATACTTCAACAGAAGATTTATTTATACAATTTGATGACAAAGGTGGATATACTGCCTATGCCGGATGTAACCGTATGGCAGGCAGATTTATATCTGAAAAACCATTGATTATTAAATTTGAAAAAGGCATTTCTACATTAATGGCTTGTCCTGATATGGATATAGAACAAGAGTTTGCTAAAGTTTTAGAAACTGCCGACAATTATACCATTGGCAATGACAATCTTTCGCTAAACAAAGCGAGAATGGCTCCGCTTGCACGTTTTACAAAAGCAAAATAAAATTTATGCCAAGAATAATTGCCATCGACTACGGACTTAAAAGAACCGGAATTGCTGTAACAGACGAATTACAAATTATAGCATCAGGACTAACCACTGTGCCGTCTGATACAGTAATTTCTTTTTTAAAAGATTATTTTTCTAAAGAAAATGTTTTCAAAGTTCTCATAGGCGACCCAAAACAAATGGACGGGACAGCTTCTGAAAGTGCTCCTTTGGTCGAAAAGTTTGTACAAAATTTTAAACAAGCATTTCCTGAAATGCCAATTGAAAGAGTCGATGAACGATTCACATCAAAAATTGCTTTTCAGACCATGATAGACAGCGGACTCAAGAAGAAACAACGCCAAAACAAAGAATTAATTGACGAGATAGCCGCAACAATTTTACTTCAAGATTATTTGCTCAGAAAGATGATTTAACCCAAATTACGCATTAGAAATCTATTGCGAAAAAATACTGATTTAAATCTGGAAATGTACTCAAATTTACGTCCTCAAGATAGAATAACTATCTCTGTGGAATAAATTTTCCGTGCATTTCCACCTTTTTTTTGTATTCTTTTTTCTTATAACGAATCCTAATGCGTAATTTGGGTTTAACTTTGGCTGATGGCAAATTGAGAATCGTACAGATTTTTATAGAAACCATTTTCTTTGGCGAGTAATTCTTCGTGAGTGCCATTTTCAACAATTTCACCTTTATCCATCACCATAATAGAATCGGCATTCATTATGGTTGCCAACCTATGAGCAATAATGATAGAAGTTCTTCCTCGCGTGATTATTTCGGTAGCTTCTTGTATGAGTTCTTCAGTATATGTATCTACAGACGAAGTCGCCTCGTCCAGAATCAGAATTCCGGGATTGCTCACATAAGCTCTCAAAAAAGCGATAAGCTGTCTTTGTCCCGAAGACAACATAACGCCTCTCTCTTTTACATTAAATTGATATCCGTTTGGCAAACTCATTATAAAGTCATGAACTCCGATTTTTTTGGCGGCATCGACAACTATTTCTTCAGTAATGGAAGGGTCTCCGAGTGTAATATTTTTTAAAACAGTATCGGCAAACAAAAAAACATCTTGTAAAACAACCGCTATTTGTTTTCTGAGGCTTTGTAGCGTATAATCTGTTATAGGTGTATTGTCAATCAGGATTTTTCCTTGCTGAATGTCATAAAATCTATTTAAAAGATTGACGATTGTTGTTTTTCCTGCTCCGGTAGAACCTACTATGGCTATGGTTTTTCCGGGCAATATTTCAAAAGAGAGTTTTCTAAGTACCGGTTCATCAGGATTATAACCAAAACTTACGTTTTCAAATCTTATCAATCCTTCAAAATGTGGTGCTTCTATGTTTCCACTTTCCTGCACTTGGTCGTGCGAATCTAAAATATTAAAAACCCTGTTTGCCGCAATCATTCCCATTTGTAACTCATTAAATTTATCGGCAATTTGTCTCAATGGGTTAAACAACATACTGATAAACATAGTATAAGCCACAAGGTCGCCAATAGTTGTAAAACTTACTCCTCCTATAATTGAGAGTCCGCCGTACCAAATAATAGTTCCTAATGTAAGCGAAGAAATTATATCGGCTATTGGAAAGAAAATTGAGTTATACCAAACTGTTTTTATCCAAGCTTTGTTGTGTTTTTGATTTATTTCTTTGAATTTCTCATATTCAATTTCTTCTCTTGAAAACAATTGTACGATTTTCATCCCGCTGATTCTTTCCTGAACAAAAACATTCAAACTGGATATTTGTGTACGAACCTCTTCAAAAGCTGCTTTCATTTTCAACTGAAAAACTCTGGTAGCATACAAAAGGATAGGCATTGCAAAAACCACAATCAATGACAATTTCCAATTCATATAGAACATAATCATCAGCACTGCTGCCATTTTCATCAAATCGCTGATAATCATAAATAACCCCTGACTAAAGATTCTTGAAATGGCCTCCATATCAGAAACTGTTCTTGTTACAAGCTGCCCCACTGCGGTATTATCAAAATATTTTATTCTGAATTTTGCAATATGGTCAAAAAGCTGAATCCTAATATCTTTTACTATATCCTGCCCGAGTCTGTTTGCCCACAACACAAAATAGAATTGCGAAACTACTTCAAGAATGAGTACAATTCCCATGAATATTATGTATATCATAAGTCCGTAGGAATCTTTTGGCTCTATATAAAAATTCACTGTTTCTTTAAGCAAATACGGTCTAAGAGCAGTAAACAACGAAAGCAAAATCCCCCATATAACTACACCTCTGAAAAACCATTTGTAGGGTTTTGCATAGGAGAGAATTCTTTTAAAAAGTTGTGTATCGAAGGCTTTCACTTTACAAATAGGGATAAACAATTTTGGTTAAATATAATCCGTGTGCCGGGACAGAGAATCCTGCATTGCTACGGTTTTTACTTAGAATAATATTTCTGATATTTTCGGACTCCAATTTTCCGATACCGACTTCTATTAAAGTTCCAACAACCGCCCGAACCATATTTCTCAAAAAGCGATCTGCTGTTATACTAAATATAATTTCGTCATTGGTTTTTTGCCAACGAGCATGGATAATTTTACAATTGAAAGTATTGACATCTGTATTTGTTTTAGAAAAACATTCAAAATCAACATATTCAAGTAAAATATTAGCCGCCTGATTCATTTTTTCAAGGTCGAGATTATGCGGATAAAACCAACTTGAATCGTGCAAAAACGGGTTTTTATTTTGGTGGATATGATATTGGTAAGTCCTACTGACCGCATCAAATCTGGCATGTGCATCATGATGTACTGAAATAACATCAGAAACAGCAATGTCTGTTGGCAAAAAAGAATTAAGTTTTTTGATTAGTTCTGATGTTTCAGGAAGATTTTCGGCATCAAAATGAGCAAACATTTCCCTTGCATGAACCCCACTATCTGTTCTTCCGGCACCAACAATCTCAATAGGACTTCGCAAAATAGTACTTAGAGCTTTTTCTAAAATTTCCTGCACAGAAATATCTTTAGGTTGCATTTGCCAACCGTGATAATTCTTACCGTTATATGCCAATTTTAGAAAAAACCTTTCCATAGCTTGCAAAGATAGTCTAAATCTGTCAGCACAAAATTTTGTCCATTTATAATTTTACGTTAAACGATTATATTTGCATGAAAAAATTGAACCAGTGAAAAAAATCCTTTTAATTTCTGACACACATAGTCATCTGGATGATAAAATGTTGAAATATATTAAAGATGTTGATGAAGTCTGGCATGCCGGAGACATTGGTGATTTGCGGGTAACAGATGTTTTA
>JAVEUZ010000040.1:0-20560 GCA_034005285.1 Flavobacteriaceae bacterium | reverse complement strand
TAAATTCGGTTTTCACGAACTTAATCAAAACTCATTTCAAATCGTCACCGCCTAAAATCACGTTTAATTTTCTAATTGTCAATAATTTCAAAGAACTTTTTAAAGTTTATAGTGGACACTAATGATACTCATATATAAATAGGGATTATAGAAGCCATCTTTATAATGAAAAAATTGGAGAAACATTGGATTTTTTTAATGAGGAATATTTCCAAATTGAAATTAAACCAACAGTTAGTGATGATTTTCCGTCTGTCTTAAGACAAATGAAAGCATCAATGCCAGTTAAGGGTTATATAAATTCTATCCTTTTTTTAAAAGAATATACGGGCATTGGTGCGACTAAAGAAGAATTTTGTAATTATTTCAAAAGCCAAGGTTATTTAGTTGTGTTTGAAAATGAAATAGATAATATAGACTTTCCTAATTTTGATCAAAAATTAATCGCGGAACAAAACTTAAGAGATAAAGTTACTGAAATATTAAAATAAACACTTCTGCTAACATTGTATTAATAAAAGTCTTATTATAGTACATTGATTTTCAGTATATTTACATACTTTTTCAAATTGTAGGTACAACATAAGTACAACTTTTAGAGGTATATATTTTACACCATTCAAAGCAAGGATTTTCACTATAAAAATCTTTGCTTTTTTTATTTGTTTTCCTGTCAATTTTTCGTCCATTCTACCATACCGATTGCAGTTCTGCCCTTTGCATTTTACCGTTTTCGGTGCGTTAGCACCGTATTGCGTTGTATTTCAATACGTTGCGTATTGTCTATAAAATAGTATAGAGTGAACTTTGTAAATGCGTACGCAACGTATTTATTAACTCAAAAAATTTAAAAAAATGGCAAGACAAAAAGGACTTATGAAGTATGTCGGAACGATAGGCGATGTCCGACACTTCAAAATCAAAGGACAACAGGGATTTTTTGCGGGTATGGTGGGCGGTCCTACCGCAGAACAGGTAAAGACCGCCCCTGAATTTGAACGTACTCGTGAGAATATGAATGAATTTGGGGGCTGTGCAAGAGCTGGCAAATCCATTCGCACCGCTTTATCAGCGTTGATGTCGAAAATGGCGGACCGCCAAGTTACAGGACGTTTAACGTCCGTAATGAAAAAAATCAATCTCGAAGACGGTACAGAAGCAAGGGGTTACAGGAAAGTTGAAATCTCTACCCAAAGAAATTATTTATTGGGATTTGAGTTTGATAAAAAACTTTCTCTGAATGGCATTTTTAACGCCCCTTACGATGTAACCCATACGCCTGCAAGGGATAGTGCAGATTTTACGGTAGCACCGTTTAACCCTGCCGATTTAGTTTCTGCACCGTCTGGAGCAACGCATTTCAGATTGATTAACGCTTTGGCGGTAGTTGCTGACTTTGTGTACAATGCGACTACCGGAACGTATGAACCTGATGATATGGTAAACAACGAATTGAGTATTATTGAATACTCGCCCTACATTCCGTTGAATACAGCATTTGCAGGCTCTACATTAACGGCAACGCTTCCGGGTACTCCTACGCTCGATACCAATGTAACCGTTATTCAGTGCATCGGGATTGAGTTTTTCCAAGAGGTAAACGGCAATCATTATGCGTTTTCTTCCGGTAACTGTTTGAAAATTGAAGATGCTTTTTAAGCAACTGAAATCAAAGCCCTCTGCTTTGAGGGCTTTTTTATTTAACCCTTAAAATCAATCTTCAATGAGAACAAAAATCGTAAGAGTTGCCGAAGGCAAACAAAGCACATTAAGCCATTTGTATATTGACGGTATTTTCCAATGCTATTTATTGGAAGATAAAATCAGAACCGTTAAGATACCAAAGCAAACCGCAATCCCAACAGGACAATATACATTAAGGCTGAATACGTGGGGCGGAAAGAATGCCGACTATCGGCAGAAATTCCCAAAGCTCCACAAAGGTATGATTGAGATTAACGGCTTACCGAATTTCAGTTTTGTATATATCCACATCGGGAACACTTACACCCATACGGCAGGCTGTCCGTTGTGCGGTTTCGGTTTCGAGCTTGTGAATGGCGATTATCAAGTGCTAAGAAGCAAAGATGCTTACCAAATGATTTACCCGAAGTTGTTAGCCATAATACAGGGCAAAGAAAACGGTATCAGCATTGAAAACAATTTCCAATTTTAAAAACGTATGTCAATGGAAAATGCAATCACATTAAATATCGTGTTCGGCTCTCTGATTAGTATGCTGTTGGCTATTGTTGCGTACTTCATTAAACAGCTCCATTCCGATTTTAAGAAAATGGAAAAGGATTTGACAGAGGTCAAAACAATGGCTTTGCTGATAAAAACAGAGTTCAAAAACAGCTATGATTTACTAAACCATAAAGTAGATTATCTGGAACACCGAGTAAACAATTTAGAAAAAATCATTTTAAAAAATTTCAACAATGAAAAGCAATAGTCTAAACTTAGTCGAGCGTGTAACAGCTCCAACCCCGAAATGGTTTAAAATCATTCGGACTGTCGGTATTGCATTAACTGCTGTAGGCGGTGCAATCTTAACCGCTCCGGTGGCGTTGCCTACCACCATTGTAACCGTAGCCGGTTATGTATTGTTGGGCGGAACTGTGGCGACTGCCATTGCTCAAACCGCAATGCAGACCGAAGATATTGACAAAAAGGAAACGAAAGAAGATATACCAACTTCCGAAAATCCGTAGTCGGTAAAAGTTTCATTCAAACCTGTATTTTAAAATCCTGTCCTTTGGGCAGGATTTTTTATTGCTTGCTTTTGTTTGCACTCTATTTATAAAACGGTGCTTTTATATTGCCTTTATATGTGGCTAATGGTGCAAGTATCGGGCAAGCGGTGGGAACTGTAAAGGCAAAAGAGCGTAGCCCTGCGGGCTACCGCTTTAAATGCCTTGCAATGTAAATGCGTTTCAATTCTGAAATCAAAAGCAACTGTTCGTATATGTGCCTTTCTCGTTGCTCCAATGTTTTAACCCTGCGAATATCATTTTTAAATACTTTTTCTTTTCCTTTCAAATGGCTTGCCTGTTCAAAAACGAAGTTTTTAAAATCGCCTATACGAATGTAAGGAATGACCGAACCGATTAAAAATTGATGAAATGATTTTGTTTGCCATAAGCCAAATAATAGACTGCGGTAAACGTCCAATTCCTGTGCATTACGGCAGGAAATAACAAAGCAATTCGGGCAAGGCACATCTAACGGCTTACCACTATTTAAGCCCTTACAAAGAGCATAAAATTCAAATTCCGACTTTTTATTTTTCGGATTGTAAGTAAAGATTTTAACGGCTTTCATATCGCACCACTTTTGAGATTAGCTCCGTTCCTTTCGTTGCTGTGGCTGAAAACCAAAACTTTTTTACAAAGAAAAAAACAGAAAAAAAAGAAAGCCATTCATCAGGTGGCGTGGCAAAAAATCCAAAAGGAAACGGAATAAGTCCCGAAGGGTGGCAAGGCAAAAAAATTAACTCTGCGAAGCACCTTATTTGCCTTGCCATTATGCCGTAGTCTTTTGGATTTTTTTTTGGTGCGGTGGGCTTGTGCGAAGCCACCTACCTTTGCTTTCCTTTTTATTCTTTTTTCTTTTGGAAAATGTCTATTGACTTCCTTTTATTCCTTTGAAAAATCGCCTTTAAGCGTTGGCAATGGGGCAAACACTCCGCAGTAAAAAATAAAGCATACCATTATCTGAAGCGTGGGAAAAAAGCAAGGGTATGAGGTACGAAATACGCTTGCTGTGCGGTGCTGAAATAAGGTGTGCAAGGAACGGAACGGAATAAATGCAGGTAAAATTTGCGACAGCTTACCGAAATGCAATGCAGTGAAATGACTAAACACTTTATTCAGCACATCGGCAAAACAACCAATCAATGCTTTATTTTTTTACTGCACCGCTGAAATGGGTGGTGGGGTGCTGTGGCTCAATGGGTGGGTGCGGTTGGGAAAAAAATACGGCTTCTGAACCCCGAAAAATATTAGCGTTGGCATTTGTGCGGTGGGATATTTTTTCGGGGTGAAGACTATGGCATTGGATATTTTACATAATGTTATTATAGGACAGCCTGTGCGGTTGGATGCTTGCATAAGCAAGGGAAAAGGCTGTGCGAAGCGAACCTATAATGCCACATTATGTAACTTAGCTTCCACCGATTTGCATACTGGCATAAACGGAACGGTGGTGGTGGTTGGAGTGAAGTGTCTTTTTGCCATTCGGGCATTGTTGGGTACAGGCTCTTACACACCGCAGGAACGAGGATGTGTATGTGCCTGTGTGCGTGGGTTACCCGAAATGCAAAAAGTATGACAGTTGCAAACGGTGGCAATGCCATAGAAGACAGACGAAGCGTTGACTTTGTGCGGTTGGGGTCTGGCTAAAGCCGTATTTTTTTTGTGCGGTGGGTAAGTCGAAATTTATTCAAAGGCTATAAACTTTTCTACAAAACTTATAATTTCTTGACACTTTGGATTAGCTTGTATTTTTTCTAGTTGCAAATAATCTGTAAACCCTATACAGACTGTATTGGCTCCACCAGAATGTTGAAGTTGCCCAACGGTACCAATTAGTGATTTGGATTTATTATATTTGAATTTATCCCCAGCCTTAGTACTTCTTTTCTCTATAATTGTTTTATTTTCAATATATTCTATTTTCATTGGAAATAGTCTATCTTCATCATAATGTTTTTCAAGAAATTCGTTGGCAGACTCAAATATATCCTCATTATTTTCGATCATTATGGGCAACAAAATATCTTCTAACTTACCAGTATTATTGTCATTTCCACTAAAGATATAACTGCCTATTTTTAACCCTTCTTTTAGTACTATACTACTATTTTCGGTAAAGCTCTCATCAGGAATATCATCTATAACCTCATTAATTTCTTTCTTAACTTCTGCAATTCTAACGACAACACCTTTGTCATCAGCATCAAAAAAGTAAACAACTCCTAGACTAACATTATCATCAATTCTTCCTTTTCTAATTTCTCCAGGCTTTCTGATAAATGACACTAATTTTTCTATAAATTGTTTTCTCAAATCACTTTTACTATCACCTCCAATTATATATAAGAAAATATAAATACTACCTCTTTTCAATGCATTTGATGGTAATAAACTTTGCCGAACCGTTTGAATATTTAACGCCTCTACATCTGATTTAGTAGCTTCTTGAATAAGTAATGAATTCATTGGAAATGGATATTCTTCTAAACTGGTCTTTTCATTACTTTTAAAACCAACTGTTTTAAGTGTTTTATTTAGAAAGGCAACATCGTGAGGACCTTCACAAAGTGCAATAATTATTTGTGTATCCATAATTACCTAATGTCTATATTAATTGTTTCAACTAACTGTTTTAATTTATTACCACTTAAAAAATTACATTCTAATTTTCCACTATTATCTAATTCTAGGGCGAAAGCTGTTAGTTCATCATCAGGATAATCATTTTCAACAAATGCATCGATACATTCTTTACTATGTGTGGTTAAGAATACTTGTACATTATATTTATCTGCTAATCTTTGAACAAAACCTGTAAACTTAATTAGCAAACTTTTATGAATAGCACTATCTATTTCATCTATACAAATAATTCCGTTTCTACTATAAACCATTAGCAAGGTTATCTCAAAAATTCTTTGTAGTCCCTCTCCATACTTCGTAATATCTACTGCATTTTCAAGTAAAGAAGACGTTACCATAAATCTACTTTCCTTGTTAATATTTACAAGTTCTATCTTTTCTATACTTGGGTCTAAATACTCACGAATAAACTCTATAATCTCATCAAAATACTTTTCTTCTACTGCAAAAGCGTGTGCTTTTTTCAAAAGTGAGCTATTATATCTATATGGGCTGGTAAATGTTGCTGGACACAACATCATCATTTTAGAAAATTTAAATTGAGCATCTTTATTACTGAATAAGTGTAACTCACTGGCATAACTCGTATTTTCAAGATTCGCTTCTGCTGATATAGTTGTGACATATCCTGCTTTATCAATATCATCCCCTGTTTCTTCAGAGTTTAGATAGATTACATTTGATACACCATTAAATATAGATTCAATTTCAATTGGTTTATTGAAATTTTTATCAATCCATAACGGGTTTATATCGTCATTAAATTTTCCTCTGAATTTTTCCAATTCCAAAAAAGCATTCAGGTTATTTAATTGACTTGCCAAATAAAAGGTTTCCAAAATAGAAGTCTTACCTATATTATTACCTCCTACAAAAATATTCACTTTCGTAAGATTATTTATTTGTAATTTGTTCAGCTTCCTGTATTGATGAATCATTGCGGAAGTAAAGTGATTTCTCACAACAGGAAAATAAAGATTTGCTGACTGTGAAGATATAAGAACGTTTGCTAAACTATTAGGAATTAGTCGATCTAATTTCAACTTAAGATTCTCTATTTCCTCATAATCCTTATCAGCCATATATTCACTGAAATTGAACGCAACTTGTACTTCACTCTTAATATTTTGCAATGCATTTTTTAGCCTATTTTCACCAATAGCCTCGCTGTAGGTATATCCTTCTGTGATACTTCTGCTTTCTTCCATTCGTTTAACCGCAGATGGATCATTTATGAATTCAGCAACTTCTTTTATCTGGCGATATTGGGTAATAATGGGCTCCTTTATTATACTTCTTTCAATTCCATCTTGATCTTCTTCTACTTCTTCTGTTTCAGAAATCCATTCAAATAATTTTTCAAGATTCGCCTTGTTTTGAGCTTCATATTGACTATCATCCCAAGAAAGCCAGCTTTTCATAATTGGGTTACCTACAATCGTTTCAAAAATTGTATACTTATTTGTCTGAAACTGATCTCCATAATCACTCGTTTTATACTGTCGTATTAGAGATAGTGTTCTCAGACTTCTTCTTAATTTAAACTTTGATATTCCTAATGATTCACAAACCTCATTTTCAGATTTATTGTATTTCTCTATAAGATCATTTACCAGTTGAGCTTCATTGACAGCACTCCATCTTTTTTTACCACTTATATGATGAAGCCCCATAGTTATCAGATGTTGAATAGGATTTTCATCTATAATTTCAACCAGCTTAACACTCTTGAAGTCTGATTCTTCTAATTCTCCAACATCATTCCCTGCTTTAAACTCTTCCCATAGATATTTTAAAGTGGCTGTTCTTCTATTTCCTTCAAGAACTAAATACTTATCCCCAATAGCTTTTACCTGAATTTGATCAATATCTAAAAAACCATTGGTTTTAAAACTACTAATCAAATCCTGAATATTTTCCTGATTCTTACCTAAAATGAAATTTAAGGTTCTTTGTTGAATACGAAAATCAGTTACTTGGTCATCAGTAACAAATTTATAATCGGGTCTATCTATGAATCTATAATTATTAGGATCTAAAATAAGCCTATCAATATGTCTGGTAATTCTGTTAGATTCCATACTTAAGTTTTTGAATCATTAATATTTGTTTTTTATTTTTAGCTTGAAATATCAACCCAAAGATGTTTCAAGCTAATTTCATCTCCATATATTCTATGTGAAGTCGAAGAGTAACAGGATAAAATACCGTTCTGGTTGTTTAAAACGATTAAGTCATTTTTTTGCCAAGTCAACTTACTATTACTTGGACTTTTAATCTGTTCCTGAATCCAATCATTAACTTTCTGAAACCAATGATTTGGCGAATCAGTTTGAATGTAGCCAATAATACCAGCGTTTATAACATCTCTACCGTGTCGTCCATTTTTAAATCGTTCAATCCCACCAGAGTTTTTTGTACATTTACCTCCTAAATATTCGCCACAGACATATTCTTTTTCTCGCTTTGATGGCAATTTTGAGTTTAACCTCTTGGCTTCAAACTTTATGAGCGATGGTGAATCACCATCTTCAATATCATTTTCTTGGGCGTAAGCATAAGTGCCGAATACCGCAAAGTCCGTAGAAGTATTTTTCTTTTCGTCTTCAATATTTTGATGATGAAAGAAAAAAGAATATTCAGCGGGCTTTTTTGCCATTAGTGTTTTACACAAACGATTAGTTATTGCATTTTCATTTTCATCATTTTTACCTTTAAAAGAGGATAAGGTAGAAGATAAATAATTATAAATAATTGTAATTATAGTATTATCAGGGGCACTACTAAGTGTTCCAAATGTATTATTAGTCGTTTCTCCCATTACTTACCTTGTTTATATAAATCAACAAAAGTTTCGTCTGCATCCCTGACGGCAATGGAAGGAAGCCAATATCTCTTCTGATTTGGCTTATACAAAAAGATTACGTTTTTGTAGTACACTTTTATAATACGCTTAATCCATAAATTATATCCTTTTTTGGTGCTAATGAGTGTTCTTAATTTCGCTTCGATATCTTCAATGGAAGTGGGAATTTCTATTTCTGGTTTTTCTCCTAAAACAAAAGGATATGTAATAAATTCATTACCAACTATTGGAGTAAGTGGTCTGAAGTTTTTATAAATAGAGTTAAGTATTTTGCAATAGAGTTTGCCAAATGTTTCTAATGTTTTCGTGTCCGTTATTGATTCTAAAATCACACTTTTTTCTCCAGCTTTTCTAAACTCTGAATAATACAATGAGATGTCTGAGAGTAATTCTTTTTCAATAGAATCAAATTTGATTTCCTTTTCAGGATATGGAAGAGAGAGAATATCGTTTTTTAGAACAACACCTTCTCTTGTAGTTATAATACGACCGCTCAATAACCACAGCAATGCAGAGTATGCAGAATTATTCTTATAGCGTTTTTCAATTTTTTTTAGCAATTCAACATCGTCCTCTGGTGAATGAATTCCTATGATTTCATTTCTAAAAGTTAAATAGTCATCTCTAAATTCAATTGGAATAGAAGATACGCCTGATTGCTCCTTGATTAAAATATGAGGAGGCTGAAAAATTTCCTTGTTTTTTTGCCTATTACGTAAAAAATATTGAGTACTACAATTTTGAGTCTTTTGTATACCGTCTTCTGTGAAATTTTTCGTTTCAACAAAATTGAATCCAGTTATCCAATCAGCTTTATAATTATGTTCTAACTTTACGAGTTCAATCTGTTCTTCATTTGTGAGTGTATCCTTTTTCAAAAGACTTTGTATTCTTTTTATAGGTTTACCTGATGGCGACTCTATCCAACCTTCAGCAACTTTCCATCCATTATTTTCAACCATCTCATCTAAGTACTGTCCTAAGGTTCTCTCTTCAGATACTTTGTTCAATAATTGGTGTAAACGTCCACCTCCCATAAAATTGGCTTGCCATACCCCTGCATTATTTGTTGCAGTTTTATGAGCTACTTTATGAATATCGTAATGGTCTATCTCAAAATCAATCTTTTCTCCTGATGCTTTTGTTCTTCTGAAAATGTAATGGTAGGAAGCTCTATTTTCAGGATTTATCTTTTCCGAAAATATAGAAATCACTGCAGGTTTAGCACTTGAACTACTACCTATAAACAGCTTTGCTCTCAACGGTGTAAAGTCAAATATTCCCTTAAAATAATACTGCTCAAAAAGGTGCTTTCTAAATTCGTGAGTGTTTGTGTTATATAAAACTGGACCAGACGGCAAAATTAAACAACAGTTGCCACCTTCTTGTAATAATTTGAATGATTGCTCTAGGAACAATAATGCAATTTGATTATCTGGTATATCTGGACGAAGTGGGTTATTTTGTTTCTCTTTTTTATTTACAATTTCTGCCCATTCTGTAAATTCTGAATTGAATGGTGGATTTCCTATGACAAGTTGAAAATCAGTATTCAGTATTTCTTCATCAAGTGTTTTAAAAAAATCCCCTTGAAATAAATTACTTCCTACCAAATTATCAAAATGTACATTTCTCCATATTTCTTTTGGAGATAGTGCATCCAATAGAGCAAGTCCTAAACTAAAATAAGATAGGGTTACGGCTTCACTTTCCAAATCGCAACCAAAAATATTATTATTAAGTAACTGTTTTAGTTCTTCAATATTTTCTTTTTTAGGTTTAGACCAGTTATTTCTTACTCTCCACCATTGAATCATTCTTTTAAAAGCCCCAACTAGGAAAATTCCAGAACCACAAGCTGGGTCAATTATTTTGAAATCCTCTTTACCATCTCTCAATGGCATACATTGGTCAATAAGAAACTGAACCAAATAAGGTGGTGTGTAGACAACTCCTTTTTTCTTTTGCCCATTTTCGTCTGCCAAGAAGTCTTCATAAATATGACTTATCAACTCTATTGGTAAATAGTTGAATTGATAAAGCCTCCATAATTTCATTTGACCTATACCTTGTTTGCCTTTTGAAAATATTGATACATCTCCTCTAACGAAGTATTGAAATAAGGTAAGATCTATTTTTTCTTTAAGAATTTCGCAATCTTCTTTACTTAAATAAAAAATTTGTCCGTTAAAATGCTCTTTACTCGACAGTTCCTGAAGAACTTGAATAAATATTTCTGCATTTTCAAGAACACCTTCGAGTGTAGGCTTTTTAGAGTTATAGGGTTTATAAAAATCATCGGGATTTAATGCTCCGTTACCATCTTCATCTTTACGTTCCTCAAGATACTTAATCAATATAAGCATCATCAACACTCTTTTTACAAGTGAAGCATATTCATTTCCAACACGAGAAATAATATTTGCTTTTACATTTTTTAGCTGAGCTAATAATTGTTCATAGGCTCCTTCTTCATATTTGAAATCCTTACCAGCTTCTGAATCCCAGAATAAACCTGAATCAAATTGACGTACATTATATTCCTCTAGCTTATCATTTACTTCGCTAAGTAAATTTATTAAATCGTGTGGTGATGTAGTAAAACCTTGTCCATCCTTATCCCATTCTGGTTTTTTTGCACAATTGTAAATCAGGATTTGACTTTTGTTGAATAAAAAACAAAATGGCACGACTCCTGCATTCCAAAGCTTATGATGAATATCTGCTCCCTTAACGTTCTCAGAAGTAAGCTTAGAAAAATCATAGACATAAATTTGAGGCTTTGGAGGACGATTGTCATTATAAAATCTAAAATAAACAGCATTTGCTCCAAATTCATTCGCATACTCTAGAGCCAAATATAAATCAGGGTCTGATTCATTTGCCCTATCAGCAACAAAGCGAATCCCAGATGATGATTTATCATCCATTCCAAGCTGATTTAATGCTGATTTAAAAGTTATGTTTGATGCAATGTTCATTATTACTTATTAATCCAAATTAAAAATATTTTGAAAAACATAGTTTTTAAGTTTTTGATTGCAAGTGAATTGACTATTTTTTATTAACGGTTCTATACTTTAGAAATCTATGCTAGATATTTTGGTACAAAATAATGAAATAAAAACAAAAGAATTGGAATAAGCAAGAACTTTCTTTGTTTTTTTCTTCAAATTCTATTATGAAGTTAGATTCTACTTTACCTCCATTTTAAGAGGATAAGTAGGATAAGTAACTTTTACCAAAAAGATTTTTTTGTATTTCGCAGGAATATAAAAAATGATTTATCAGGCTTTATAGGTGCAAAATGGTAAACCGCAGGTTTCCATTTGCACCGAATAGTTTTGTTATGGCTTGTTTTTTTTCGCAAGAAAAAAACAAGAAATGTTTTTGTTCAAAAAAGGTTATCCTACTTATCCACTCCAACAAATGAAAAAAGGTGCAAAATGCACCTTTTAGAAATTCAGAACGGTAAATCCGTTTGCTCTGGTGGTTTGGGCGGTTCGGGTGGTGGTTCTTTTTCCCTGTTTTGGTTGTCCACTTCTTCCCAAGTCAATTCTTTTACTGCATACACATAACCGCTTTTTTTGGATAACCTTAAATAACCGTGTTTCTTTAATGCTTTGCCTAACTTCATTACTGTACCGTCTGTGATATTCAGCTTTGCCCGCTCTGCTAATTTGGTGGCTATCTGTGTGGTGTTCAGAAAATTGTTTGCGGTATCTCTGTCGGCTATTTCAAACCACGTTAATAATAATTCTTCTTCGGGGCTTCTTATTTGGTATTGTTCGTTGTTCAAATTGATTTCTTTTATTTCTTCCTGATTGAACCAATAACGGAAACCGTCTTTATAGAGTTGCCTTGCCTGTGCATAAGCGTTATTTATATCAATGCTGTGAGTATATTCGATATGTTCCACTTCAAAGCAAAGGAAACGCCTCGAACCTGTTGTATCGTTTAAAAATTGGGCGGTGTTTACACTGCCTGCAAACGATGCCCTGCGTGGCAGGGTTTCGTTGTTGTGTCCGTATGCTTTACGCATACGGATATGTGTTTTCGTAATCAATTCTTTTAGTGTTCCTATCTCTGTACGATTTAGGTTTTCCAATTCATCAAGATTGATAAGCATACATTCTGCCAAATGGATTAAAGTATCTTTGTTGTTGGGGTTGATTGTTCCCGAAAACATATAATCTTTTAAAGGCTTTGGTATGAGCTTTTCTATCCACGTTGTTTTTCCTACGCCTTGTTTGCCACTAAATACAATTACGGTCTGATTGATTGCTTTATCATTGGTTACACAAGCCACCATTGCGACAAACCATTTTTTAAAACAAACTTCCCATAAATCCTGCTTTGTGGTGGTTATGGTATTGGCAAGCTCTGTGATGTAATCCGTTGCATCTTCATTGTTTGGCAGGTTATCAAAATAGTTTTTGAATGGGTCGAACTGTTCGCAATAATCGGAACGTAACAGGTTGCGTAAGGTATTGATATTGCATTTTACTTTTGCTTTCATTATCTCACGCAGGATTGAGTTTTCAACGAAATCCGTTACAGGTTTCCAAAGCGTAGCTTTGGTAGCCTTGTACTCCAATTTTCCCGAAACTACGTTATAGCGAAAGCTATAACGGTAGTTTAAAAAGGTTTCTAACCTATCAATGAAGCTCGGTTTTTCTTCTTCCTCGTCTGTATCATCTTCAGATGATTTTATGCTTTTGGATTGCTCGGAAATTTCGCCATTTGGCGAAATGGATAAACTACTTTTGTTATGCTCTACAACATTTTTATAAGCACTGTTTACGGTTGTTGCGACTTCCTTTGCATCATAATTATAATCAGAAAGGATATAACCCATTGCCATAGGCAATGGCACTCCTTTACGGTTAAGGTTGCAAGCCAATAAATGCACAAAGTTGTTTCTATTGCCATTTACATAGCTTTCTTTTTTCTCGGTAAATCTTACACAATGTTCGTAAACGGTCAAGTAATCATTATTGAATTGCTGTGTGGGTAAACCATTGCTTGCAATGGTTGTGTGTTCCTGTATTACTTCTTCCGATTGCTCAATGTAAGGCGTTAAATCTTCGGTTGAAATTACAGGATATACCGTTGCATTTTCATTGAAATATAAATCGGTGTCGTAAGACACGAAGCAAAGGCGTGTAACGTCTTTGCCTGATTTGTCAATGGGTAGCGATAAAAATTCTTCATAGAATTTTTGAAGCGTTAAAAACGCTTCTTTGTGGTTTTCCTGTGATGAATTGACTTTGACAAAGATTTTTAAACCGTTTCCCGATGGACTGATAAAAGCCGAATAAGTGTAGGGCGTTTCTTGTGCCAATGCTTTAGCATTGGTTAATTGTTCCTTTGTGAGCTTGTCAATGTCTAATACTACGATTTGAGTATATGCAGTAACAAACTCTAATTTCCTGCCACCTTTAAAGGAAGCCGAAGGCGTGAAAGCGGGCAAAGATTTCTTTGCCCTTTCGTATGCTTCCATTTTGCTTTCTGCCAATGACTTTCTTAAATAAGTTATCACATTGATATACTTACCTGTTTTGATGTCGTTCAATACTTCAACTACTTTGCTGTTCTGCACTACTTCATTGAAGTTTTTAAAAATACTTACTACCATAGTCAAACGTTTTTAATTGTTCTAAAACTCTTGCCTGCATTACTTTTTAGCAAATGCTTTGTTGTAATGTTCCTGCAACAGTTTTTCAACGTCTGACAATTTGTAGTAAATTTTGTTGCCGACCTGTGAGAAAGAAATACGTCCCTCGTCCCTCCACGTTTGGGCGGTTCGTTTGGAAATTTTCATCAGTTGTAAAAACTCCTGATTGTCTAAAAACGTATCCTTTTTGGGTTCGTTCTTTGCGTTAAGGCGTTGGGTAATTTCGTCTAACCTTGCTACCAATTCTGTGTATTGGTCTTTGCTTAAAATAATTGCTTCCATTTTATTGAAATTTTATGTTTATGGAAGCAAAGGACAGCAACATAAAAAAGTCATTATGTCCGTATTTGGTCTTTCGGGACAAGATTTATTTACAGCATTTTATCAATGTCTATTCTTTTGTGGGGTTTGGGACGTTTATCGGTCTTTGACGGTGTAAGCATTGTTTTGACTGTTTCGGGACTTAATTCCCTGCCGTCCTTATCTGTGAATGAATTTACAATAACAGCAACGAAATCATTTATATTGCCGTCAATAATGGGTTTGCCGTCTGTAAACAATTCTCTATGTAATTGATAAAATATATCTACCAACTGATTGATATTGCAGTTTATTTTGAGCTTGTTAAATGGAATGCCGTTTGTATTCTTCTGCATCTGTTGTTTAGAAAATTCATCAGTTAAACGGATTAAATGCTGTATCTGGTCTATCTCTTTTTGGCATTGGTCGGAATAATCGGGCAATTTTGGGTTAATAAAATCTATACTTGCCTGTTCGTAATCGAACTTTTCATTTGTCAAAAACATTATTTTATCTGTATAATCGCCCATTGCATTTACTTTACTTTTTACTTCTCTGAATGAAAAATACCTCTCCTCACACTCCGCATTGATATATTGCATTGGCGGTTTTATTTTCGTGTGCCTGTTTCTTAATATCTCTAATTCTTTCCGTTTGCTTTCGATTATTGTATAACATTTCATCATTCTGCCCCGCATTGTGGTACTCACAAAAAGTTCTTCATTTTCAGAAATCAGTTTTTCAAATTTATTGAGCCACTTAATTGGGTCTTCTACAAAATCGCAATGGTGCGAAAAGAAATCCGGCAGTTTGGCATAAGGTAGTTTTAGTATTCTGTTTATAAGTTCTTGGCAATAGGTGTCATTACCTTTTACGTTTTCTACCAAAATATCAAACAAAGCATTTTCAGACTGCTCTTTTAGAATAGCCGTAAGTTCTGGAAATTGAACGGTTTGCTTTATTTGATGATTGTGTAGCATATTTACAGTCTAATTTTAAAATCAATTTAATTTTCTCCTGTCATACCATTTTATAAGCGTAACATATAAAACAGCTTGGGGAAAAGAAATCGCATAATTGAACAAAAAGCGTTTGAGCCATTCCTGCCAGAAATCTGTCAAACCAAAGCTGAAGAGTAAACTATTAACTAAACAAAGCGGTGTGGCTATTAAAACCACAAACCGCAATGTTATTTTTAAATCTTTATTCATTTATAAACTCTTTAGTTGTTAAATGCTCTCCAAAATGATGCACAACTTCGCTTAAAACATAATCTTGTTGCATACGGTTAAATGCAGAAGTTCCGTCCGAAATCAGAAAGGTATTGTAACCTTTTTCGTGGGCATCACGCAAGGTGCTTTCTACACAAACGTGGGTAGCATAACCAACCAAGTACAGATTTTCAATTTTGTTGTTTCGCAGATACACGTCAAGATTTGAACCTGTAAATCCACTTGCACCCACACGCCCCGTAACTACAAATTCACCCTCTATCGGTTTTACCGTTTCATAGAACTGTGAACCAAATTCGTTAATCGGGAAAGTACCTGCATTGGGTATGGCTTTTCGCAGACCGCTTTTTCCGTTGGCTAATTCGGGATAACCTTTTTCAAACCGCAATCCTACGTGAATAACTTCAATGTTGTTTTTTCTTGCATAGTCTAACGCCTTTTCGATGTTAGCGATTGAATTGTGCATCATTTCTTTGTCCTTAACGAGTGCCTTGTATAGTTTGCCCTCTTTGTGCATCCATTCGTTTTGTGTTTCGATAAGGATAAGTGCTGATTTTTCTTTTGTTTGTGCTTGTACGTAATTCATACTTAGAAATGTTAGAATAATTAAAATTGTTGTTCTCATATTATTTGATTTAAAGACTAAGCTGTAATGGGTTTACAATATGTTCATTAGAAATTTTCGCAACAGCTTTCCAGCCGTCGGGATATTTTATGTAGGACAGATAGTCTGTAATGATGAGCTTTTTCTCTCTGAAAAACTGTGTTTTTACGACTGCTGTATTTCCTGTGATTTCTAAAACTTCAATCGAATAATCGAGGTTTCTAATTCCTGATTTTACTTTTTCGGGATTGCTCTTGTATTCTTCCACAACTTTCATCCAATCACGAAGCGGAAGACGAAAAAGATTATTTCCCTTAGCTATGCAGATTGCAAAGTCTGGATGAAAACCTCGCAACATTTCCTCTACATTCAATTTGTTTAAAGCTCCATTTGCAAAAGTTTCTTCTGCAAGTTTTTTTAATGTTTGCTCTTCTGTTAATATATTCAGGTCATTCTCAGCCAACCAATTATCGTGTAACCATTTTTCGGTAATGCGTTTATGTTCGCTGTTATTCCATTTTATGTTGCGCTCAAATGTAATTACAGAACCGTCAAAGCCGATAATTACCCACGCATAGTCATTTTGTGAAGCCCGATAACATTTGTATTTCATTCCCGTTATGACTGTTTTCTTTCCGTTAACCGAAATTTCTTCATCGTGTCTTTCTATCCAAAGATTTTTCAGTTCACTGGCTAATGAGTTGTCCAACTTTAACAAAAAATCTTTTGCTATTTTTTCGGTTTCTGATTTTGAAAGCATCTTTGTATTGGAATATCTTTTATCCATATTGGTAAATCCCAAAACTTGTTTATCCTTTTCTGAAATTACAAAGGAGTAATGTTCTCCGTTCATACCCTTGTTTTCAGATTTTTCCAAGCGAAATAGATAAGCCTGAACACCATCTGCTTTTACTTTATTTACAGAATGGAATGAATAGCCATTTGGAATTTTTATGACTTTTTGAAATGCTTCCAAATAAGACTGTGCATCATCATAAGAAACTTCTTCCATAGATGCGTTTTTTAAACTATTTGCTTTTACTGTCATAGTCATTGTTGTTAAAATTGTTATTAATGCCATTAAAATAATAATTGTCTTTTTCATACCTAAAATGTTTTAAATATTCAATAATTGTAAATAATTTACAATTGCAAAATAAAGACTATTATTCTATATTTGCAACATTGATTGTAAATAATTTGCAAAATGAGCAAAAAGGAAGCAAATAAAGACCTGTCATTTGACTTTGATTTCTTAGATAAATTAGTTGTAGGTATTGGCGAGGTATCGCAGATTACGGGTATTGCTACACGTCAAATCCGCTATTGGGAAGAAAAGGGAATTATTACAAGTCTAACAGAAGAAGAGGGTAAAAACAGGCGTTACAATTATGAAAACATAAAAAAAATGTTACTCATAAAAGAAATGATTGACGAGGGATATACGCTTGATGCTTCTGCTGAAAAGGTTAAAAAGAGAATGGAAATGATTGAGGAAACGCTAAATAAATTACAGAATAAGAAAGGTTAGTTAATATACTTATCTACCGCATTATCCAATTCTTCGCTAATCACTTTGGCATAAATCTGAGTAATACCAATGTCTGAATGGTCTAACAGCTTTGAAACATATTCTATACGCATACCATTGTTTAAAGCATTTGTAGCGAATGTATGACGGCTTAAATGGAATGATAGCGTAAACGGCAATTCCATATCCTTACCCAATCTACGCAATTTCTGACCACACAAAATATTCTTTGCATTGATGATATACGCCTGATAATCGGTATCGGCATCAAACCTTTCTACATCTTCCAATATTGGAAAAACAAAATCGCTCGGCAATGATATTTCGGTTTTGTATTGGTTCAGAATATCTATTGCCGTCTGCCCGATTTTAAAATTGTGGGTTCTTCCTGTTTTGCGAATGGTCTTTGTAATGCGTTGTTCTTTCTCGTTATAGTTTTCCCATTTCAAGCTCACTACATCACTAAAACGCAAACCACCTGCATACACCGAAAAAATGAACATATCCCTAAATACTTCGTCCTTTCCTGTGTATTCAATTTTAAAATTGCGTAGCTTTTCTACCTGCTCTTTGTTCAGAAATAAACGCTTTCCTTTATCACGTTTCACACGAACTTTTGAGAATGGATAAATATGTTCGCCTATAATATCTTCCCTTTGTGCATCACGAAACATTACGGATAAAATCAACAAAGAATAATGTACCGTAGTTGCTCCATTCTTCAAATTGTTGGACATATGATTGATGTAATCTTTCAGCATCGTAACGGTAATATCATCAAAATATACTTCCCTGTGCCCGATAAATTTTTCAAACTTGGCTACATACTGTTTGTAGTTCCTGTAAGTGGCAACCGAAACCGTTCCTTTGATACGCTCGCAACGGTTGTAAGCATATTCAAAGAAGTTTGCCATATCCTTACCTTTTATTGCTTCTTTGAGTTTTCGGGCTGATACGGATTTACGTTTGCGTTCGTGGTCTGCAACTGTTCCCTCTGCATCGGCAATCTTCTGGGCAAGAAAGGCGTTCATTCTTGCACTGTTGGCGTGGTTCTTCTTTATTTTCTGCTTATCATCGTCCCATTCGGTACGTTTCAGCTTTACGCCTGTTGCTACAAATTTGGCTTTCCTATCCTTTATAACCCTTATGTATAAAGGGCTATGACCTGTTTTATCTTCCTGATTTGTCCGAAGCACTAATTTTATCGAAGCCATAAAAAAAAGTATTATATTTGTTGTACTAAAAAAAACAATCGACTGCAAAACGATGAAACCCTTTATAAATCAGCTATTTCAAAGCGGTGCAACCTGATACAAAGATACAACATTTGGTACAACAAACCTAACTTTTCGTTGCTTTTTTCTGCGTTATTCTGTTCTTTCTTATTTTATAACTTATTGATAATTATGTATTTGAGTGCAAAAGGCGACATATGATTTAATACTTTTAATAACATAGTATTGGCAAAATGCGGGGTGAAGTAATAGTTGAAAATTTTGTTTTTTTTTAGCCGCCGCTGCTTTTCATATTGTTTTTTTTCTTAATTTAGACAATCTGAAAAAGCATCGGCTCCGCTTGTTCTTTCTTGAACATTTTGTTCTTCGAAAGCCCGCACTTCGCCAATACTTTTTCCGTTATGTGCCATATTACTAGAACGAAAACGTAAAGAACTATGTTTAATTGGTTTAAGAAAGAAAAAGGAATTGAAAATCCAATCGAGATTTCAATAACGGGAATTAATCCTCAAACAGAAAACGAATTCTTATTTTATGATTTCGTAGAAAGAGAATATGCACCGCATTTAGAAAAATGGTTTGAAAAAGCAAAACAGACAGGTTTGAAATTTAAACCTCAATATGAATATGCAATTCAACAAAAAGTGAAATACAATAACTTTAAAAATCCTCATTCATTTCCAGAGTATTTTGAAAATAAATTTGATTTTATTGCAATTGACTTTGAAACTGCAAACAAAAATAGAATTAGTGCTTGTGCTATTGGTTTAGTTTTTATCAAAGACTTCAAAATTGTATTTTCAAAAAAACATTTTATAAAACCACCAAAAGGTGAAGAATTTTCATCATTCCATTCCAACATTCATAAAATTTATGAAGAAGACGTTGAACACAGTTTTACTTTTGAAGAACTTTGGGAAGATGAATTTTCAAAATACTTTAATGACAATTTAATTGTATTACATAATGCAAGTATGGATTTAAGTATTTTAAAAAACTTGTTTGAACATTTTTCAATTAAAGACTTTGACATTGACTATATTGACACTATGCAACTAGCAGAAAAAAGTGGTAATCCCAAAAAACTAACCGAACTTGCCGAAAAATTTGGTATTGAAATAGAAAATCATCACGACCCAATTTCAGACGCAAAAGCCTGTGCAATGATTTATAATGAACTTATTGATATTTATCCAAAACATAAAGATTTAGTAAGAACATTAAACAACTTTAAATCTATTTCAGCCGTTGACAATTATTTTGCAAAACAAGCAACTGAAGAAGTGAAATCAGAAAACGTGGATTTTGTAAATAAATATAAAATTTCATCAGCACAACTAAACGAAATGGAAATTCAAGACAACAATTTTGTTGTAACAGGAAAATTTGCTTTTGGAAGAGAAAATGTAGAGAATTTCATATTGAAAAAAGGAGGTATTTTAAAACCCGGAATTACAAGCAAAATAAACTTTGTAATTATTGGTGAAGATTATGGTTGGTCAAAAATTCAAAAAATAAACGAATTAAATACAAATAAGGAAACCAAAATTAGAATATTAACCGAAGCGGAATTAAAATTACTAATAAACAAAGTCGAGTAGGCAAAGGGGAATTTCACCCCTAAGCCTCTCACAGAACCGTACGTGAACCTCTCGATTCATACGGCTCTTCATAGTGCAATCTTGCGATTGTGTTTGACAAGCAAAATCATCGTCT
>JAVEUZ010000039.1:0-20579 GCA_034005285.1 Flavobacteriaceae bacterium | reverse complement strand
CCACATCTCGATGGCAGGTCCTTGGTTACGTTTCCGTGGACACCTTGATAACATTTCAAACAATATGTTGATTGGAGAAGAGAATGCTTTCAACGGAAAAGCAAACTCAGTTAAGAATCAATTAGACGGTTCTTATGACGAAGTTCCGAAAGTACAAAGAGCTTACAAAGCTGCTGGAATTCCTTCGATTGTTGTGGGAGACCATAACTACGGAGAAGGTTCATCTCGTGAGCATGCTGCGATGGAACCAAGACACCTTGGTGTAAAAGCGGTTCTTGTAAAATCGTTTGCACGTATTCACGAAACCAACCTTAAAAAACAAGGTATGCTTGCTCTTACTTTTGCTAACGAAGCTGATTATGACAAAATCCAAGAAGATGACACCATCAACTTCCTAGATTTGACCGAATTTGCTCCAAACAAACCGCTTACGTTAGAGTTTGTTCATAAAGATGGAAGCAAAGACATCATCATGGCAAATCACACCTATAACGATAGCCAAATCGAATGGTTTAAAGCCGGATCTGCACTAAACCTTATTGCAGCAGAAAGCAAAAAATAAGAAATTCGATTTCTTGATATTGAAAAACTCCGAGCATTGCTCGGAGTTTTTTTGTTTTGGAAATTACATAAAGTAGTTTATATTTATTCTTGCCATTTGACTTAATTTATACAAAAGTATAATGGCTGAAATTTGTTTATATAGTTTAATGATAATTATCACATCACACACCTCTAATTTTTCGTAACTTTGATACTATAACTTTAGTACTTCCTTGCTATGTCCTATTTTAAAATTGTCAATCTACTAATTTTATTTTTATTCGTTTCATGTTCTGATAATGAAGAAAATAAAATTAAAATAAGTACTAGTACCATTACCGAAAGTGTCTATGCTTCGGGTGTTGTAAAAGCCCAAAATCAACACGTAATCTACCCTTTGGTTTCGGGAGTTTTAAAAAGTATTGAAGTCGAAGTGGGGCAGTCTGTTTCAGAGAATCAGGTTTTATTTAAAATCGAAAACGAAAAAGCAGCTTTGTCAACCGATAACGCTCGACTTATGTATGAATTAAATCAAGAAAACAGCGATTTTATTCAAGACAAAATAGCCGAAATGGAAACCCGAGTACAATCGGCAAAAGACAAGATGGACTTGGATGCGTCAGTTTTGAAACGAAATCAAAAAGCCAGTGAATATGGTGGTATTTCCGAAGTAGAATTGGAGCGAGTAGAGTTGGTTTATAATAATTCTAAATCGAGTTATGAGGCAACAGTAAAACAATTAGAACAACTGAAAGCCCAATTGAAAAATGAAGAATCCAGAAATGCGATTAACCTCAAAATAAATCAAAAATCGGAAGAAGACTATAGTGTAAAAAGTGCTTTTTCCGGAAAACTATTTGATGTTTTGGTTAAACCCGGGGCTTTAGTTTCTCCACAAACTGCTTTGGGCATTTTGGGTGAACAGAATTCGTATATACTCGAACTGGATGTGGATGAAAATGACATTATAAAAATAGCTTTAGGTCAAAAAATAATGGTGTCGTTAGACAGTTATAAAAATGAAGTTTTCGAAGCCGAAGTGAATAAAATATATCCGATTATGAATGAGCGTTCGAGAACTTTCAGAATCGAAGCTCACTTTGTTTCTCCACCCCAAAAGCTCTATCCGAACCTAACTGTAGAAGCCAATATTATTATTCAAACCAAAGAAGATGTTATTGTTATTCCTAAAAATTATTTAGCAGACCAGAATCATGTTCTTATAAAAAAGAACGAAAAACGAAAAATAAAAACAGGGCTGAACAATTATGAAATGATAGAAGTTCTAGAAGGTTTAAAAGTAGGTGAAACCATTTATAAGCCTAACTAATGAACTCAAAACTCATTTTAAATATTGCTACTCATTTACTTTTAGCCCGACTAAAACAAACCATAGTTGCAGCCGGAGGTGTAGCATTTGGTATTGCTATGTTTGTTACATTAGTAGGTTTTATGACGGGTCTGAATGATTTATTAGATGGGTTAATGCTCAACCGAACTGCACACGTACGACTTTATAACGAAATAAAACCTACAGAGAACCAACCGGTGATGAAGGCTGCCAAATATAAAGATCACATCAATTTTATACGTTCTATAAAACCTAAAGATATTGGCAAAACCATCCATAACAACAAGGCTATCATTCAGAATTTAAAAAGCGATAATCGCGTTATAGATGTAGCTCCAAAAGTAGTAACTCCTGTGTTTTTTAATACCGGAACCATTGAAATATCGGGTGTGGTGAATGGTATTGATGTCCAAGCTGAAGAAAATTTGTTTCAATTGAGCGATTACATCATAAAAGGAAAAATCGAAGATTTAAATAAAACCAACAGCATTGTTATAGGAATAGGTTTGGCAGAAAAAATGGTTTTAGAAATTGGTGATGTCATTCAGATTATCACCCCAAACGGAAATTTAGCTTCTTTAAAGATTATAGGTGTTTCTCAAATAGGTATTGCGGAAATTGACAGTTCTATAAGCTATACCTCTATAGAAACGGCACAAAAAATACTCGGACAACCCACGAATTACATTACTGACATTCAACTAAAATTATTTGATATTACCTCTGCATCAAGTGTAGCTACGGAATTAAGTGCAAAATACGATTTAGATGCTATGGATTTTGAAACAGCGAATTCGCAATTTGAGACCGGTAGTTCTGTGAGGAGTATCATATCTTATGCAGTAGGAATTGTACTACTGATTGTAGCAGGTTTCGGAATATACAATATTTTAAATATGATGATTTTTGAAAAAATGGATAGTATTGCGATTCTAAAAGCAACTGGATTTTCTGGTAATGACGTCAAATGGATTTTTATTTCGTTGTCACTCATAATAGGTATTGTTGGAGGCATTTTTGGTCTCTTATTTGGATTTATATTTTCGTCTATCATCGACACAATTCCTTTTAGTGCCTTGTCATTACCTACAATTACTACCTATCCAATAAATTACAATCCTATATATTATGTAATCGGAATCACTTTTGCTCTAGCAACCACTTTTATTGCTGGTCTATTTCCTGCACTAAAGGCGAGCAAAATAGATCCTGTAGAAATAATCAGAGGGAAATAACGCTACGACCATGAGTAACACCGTATTAGAAACAAAAAAGCTCACTAAATACTTTTATGAACCTACAAAATTCAAGGTTATAAAAGAAATTGATATGCAAATCAACAAAGGTGAATTTGTTTCCATAGTAGGGAAATCAGGTTGTGGAAAATCAACCTTATTGTATCTTCTTTCTACTATGGATACCGATTATGAAGGAGATTTGTTTATCAACAACCAACTTATAACTGGAAAATCAGATCAAGAATTAGCACAATTACGCAATGAAAATATTGGTTTTATTTTTCAATTTCATTACTTGCTTCCAGAATTTAGCGTTCTTAAAAATGTAATGTTACCTGGCTTGAAATTAGGAAAATTAAAGGAGGATGAAGTAGAACATCAGGCAATGAAACACTTGCGAACGTTAGATATGCAAGAACATGCTTTAAAAAAACCAAATCAGTTAAGTGGCGGACAAAAACAACGTGTAGCTATTGCTCGTGCTTTAATAAATAATCCGCTTATTATTATGGGAGATGAGCCTACCGGAAACCTAGACAAGAAAAACAGCGACTTGGTTTTTGACATTTTCAAAAAACTTGCCTCTGAACTAAATCAATCTCTATTGGTAGTTACCCACGATAACGACTTCGCTAATCGTACCAATCGCATCATTACGATGGAAGACGGTCGGATTATTTAATTTTTTACAACAGTTAAAGATAGATTACTTCCCCACTCCTTCCCTATACACCTTGATAGCTCGTTCTCTGGCAAAGCTATGTTCTACCATAGGTTTTGGGTATTTATTTGTAGCAAGTTCGGGTACCCATTTTTTGACATACGTCAAGTCTTTGTCGAACTTTCCCATTTGAATTGTTGGGTTAAACACCCGAAAGTAAGGTGCTGCATCACAACCCGATCCTGCAGCCCATTGCCAATTTCCGTTGTTGGCAGCTAGGTCGTAATCGTTGAGTTTTTGAGCAAAATAGGCTTCTCCCCATCGCCAATCAATCAGTAAATGCTTGCATAAAAAACTAGCGGTAACCATCCGAACCCGATTGTGCATAAACCCAGTTTGATTCAGTTGTCGCATACCTGCATCCACCATCGGATAACCTGTTTTCCCTTCGCACCACAATTTGAATTCCTTTTCGTTGTTTCGCCATTTTATGTTGTCGTAAGCAGGCTTAAAAGATTGTCGGACAACCTTCGGGAAATGATAAAGAATTTGCATAAAAAACTCTCTCCATATCAATTCGTTCAGCCAAGTTTGATTATGCTTTAGAGCAAAAGCTACACATTTACGGATGCTTATCGTGCCAAAACGCAAAGCTGTTCCCAACGCTGTTGTATGCTCCATAGCAGGAAAATCGCGGTATTTGTCATATTGATCAATGACAGAAGCATCTAATGTTGGAGTTTTAAAAACAAAATTTGTCTTTTTAAATCCAATATCATTTAAGGAATGAATCTCATTAAAAGGCTGTTTAAAAAAGTTCGAAAAATCAGAATGATGACTCGAATAATGTGATGGTTTTAGTAATTCTTTCCACTTTTTAGCATAAGGCGTATAGACGGTATAGGGAGTTCCGTCGTTTTTAAGAACGTCATTTTTATCAAAAATAACTTGGTCTTTATACGCTTTAAATACAATGTTTTGGTCTTTGAAATACTGATAAATCTGTGTATCTCTTTGTATGGCTTGTGGTTCGTAATCTCGATTGCAGAAAACAGCCTGAATAGCATAACTTTCAGAAAGTTCTTTGAAAACCTCCAAAGGCTTTCCATAAAAAGTAGTCAGCTTCGAATCATACGCTTTAAGTGTCCGATTGATTTCAGAAAGTGCCTGATGGATGTAATTAACACGCCTGTCGGTTTTATCTTCTAGCGTTTCTAATAGGGTTGTATCAAAAATAAAAATTGGCAAAACCGGATAATCCGAAGCAAGAGCCTGAAATAATCCGACATTGTCTTCCAGACGTAAATCTCGTCGAAACCAAAAGGCCGAAATTTTATCTTTCATTCAAATACGGATTGTCATCCCTATCGTGCTTAACCCACGTAAGTCGAGTGGTATCATAACCAATTTGTCTGGCTTTTTCGAGATACTCATTTTTCACCTCTTCGGGAATTTCTGTAGTTCGGGATAAAATCCACAAATAGTCCAAATTTTTACCCACCACCATAGCATATTGATACTCATCATCTAGAGCAATTACGTTATATCCGGAGTAAAACGGTCCGAAAAAACTCACTTTTAAAGCTCCTACATTTTTCTCTCCACGGAATTTTGCTTTACCTTCAGCTTTTTCCCATTCTTGTTTTACGTAGTTATATCCGCTGTTCAAAACCTTTACGCTTCCGTCATTATTTATACTGTATTGAGCAGTTACGTTATCCATATTTTCTTCGTACTTAAAGTCGATTCGGGCAATTTCGTACCATAATCCTTTATACTTTTCTATATCAAAATTCGATACGGGAGTAGCTTTTTCTGGAATCGAAGAACAAGCCGAAAAGGTAAACACTAATGCAAGTGTACCTACTAATTTAGCGATAATTTTTGTGGAATCTTTCATACGTTTTGATTTTGAAATTTTTTAAAAAAATACAAGCCCAGTAAAAATTGTGTATAGCCATAAACCGCATCTTCTACTGGTATGGTCAGCATCCGAATCCCAAGAAATTCTTCAGGATTATAATTTACGATAGGCGATTCTAATCCTGTTCCAGTAAGCACTCCGTTAACTGGAAAAAACCCTAACATCAAAACAGTGAATACAAACGAAGCTTTGCCAATCCATTCGACCCGAGCAACAAAATGCAAATGAATAAGCGTTAGAATCGTTGCAACACCAGTAACTAACGTATAGATTTTGTCATAATGCAACAGAACAATTACAGAACATACAATTATCGTAACAAAAACAATGCTATTGTTAAGAGCTGAAAGCCATTTTAATTCGAAAAATTTATCAAAACAGTAATACGTAAACACACACGAAAACGGAATACAGATAAAAAACAGCCATTCTTCAAGAGGTAATCCGGCTATTTTAATTCCGATTGTATAATTGGTATCAAACCACCAAACACCTTTGGCAGTAAACCAAATATCCCAAGCAATAAACGGAATCCCAACCAAAACAGCCGCCTTTAAAAAAGGAAGAAACTGTTTGTGAAATTGAATTCGCTTGTCAAAAGAAGCCACAAAGCAAATAATAACCGTGAAAAACAACACTAAAGCGTAGGTATATTGCATCATTTTTTATCTGAATTAAAGAACATTTTAAAATATTTTGTCGGGACGTATAAAAAGCCAAAGCACTCCCCTTTTTCTTTCCCTAAATGTTTGTGGTGTTGTTTGTGTGCTCTACGTAGAGCCAAAAAATACGGATTTGTAGTTTTTGAAAATATTTTTAAGCGTTGATGAATAAAAATATCGTGTACGAAAAAATACGCCAATCCGTAAAGCATTATGCCCAAACCGATAAAAAACAAATAATTAAATCCTTCGAACGAACCAAAATACATCATAATAATAGTCGGGATAGCGAAAATCACAAAGAAATAATCGTTTTTTTCCATCACGCCTTCGTTGCTGTGATCGTGATGATCTTTGTGTAAAAACCACATAAATCCGTGCATTACATATTTGTGAATGAACCAAGTAGCTCCTTCCATCAAAATAAACGTAACTAAAACGATTAAAAAATTCATATCATTTATTGGTTAAAATATTTTTCTAAAACGTGGTATCTGTAATCAAAAATCGATACTAATTTCTTTTTAACAAATGCTTGATGAGCTATTTTTCCTAAAAATCCCATTGGCAACTCGTAATCAACGGTATCTCGCATTAAAACGCCTTTATTATTAGGTATGAATTCGTGAAAGTGATTCCAATATTTATAAGGACCTTTTTGTTGAAAATCAGTAAAACTTTTGTTCCAATCTACTTGAGTGATTCGAGTTTGCCAGCTTAGCGGAATCCTCAGAATTGGCGAAACCGTATAATCAATGAGCATTCCTTCAAAAATTTCGGGTTGAATATCTTTACTCAAAACCGTAAATCCCATATCCTTCGGAGTAATTTTTGACAAATTGTTCGGAGACGAAAAAAAACTCCAAGCCGTATCAATATCACAATCCAACTGTTGCTCTCTCGATAATTGATATTTCATAAGTTATTCATTTAAAAGTGATGTTATATGCTTGTTTAAAATCACTGATGTAACCAAGTGACGGTTCTTTTTAATAAATGCCGTATCTTCTTTTATGTGGTTATTATAACCTAGAAAAGACGGAGCGTTTTTTTGCACAGACAGTCTGATAAATCGAATTTCGACATTTTCTGGCTCAAGCCCAATGGCAGCATCTATATTTTGTTTTCCTGATTTAAACGTTTTCAATTTCTTAAACGGACTGATTACGTGATTTGCCCAAACGGTTTCTAACACTCCTAAATAAGCCTGATGCAAAGCCGAATCATTTTTGCTTTCTGAAAGCTGTTTTAAAGTTTTCTGACACAATTCTTTATCCGATACAAATTGGTCGTAATTTTTACGTATTGACTCAAAATCAGTTGCATAAACTGAAGTTGTAGCCAAAAACAAAACAAAAACTAATTGTAAAAACTTCCTCAAAGCACCGCAATTTTATATCTCACATAACTTTTAACCGCTACAAAAGCTTTTTCAGGATTAGGCACTCTTACCCGATTATTTAAAATATCGTTGGAGGATTTTCGTTTTATTTTTCGGAACAAAGACAAATAATATTTGTAAGCCAGATACACTCCAAACTTCGACGAATTCGGTAATTTTTTGATTCCGCTTAAGGCTTCGGCAAATTCTTCGGCTATTTCTTGTTCGATTTTTACCTTTACGGAATTATCAAAAACACTCATTTCGATATTCGGGAAATAGGTTCTTCCTAATAGTTGATAATCATCTTTTAAATCCCTCAAAAAATTCACTTTCTGGAAAGCCGAACCGAGCTTCATCGCATACGGTTTCAGTTCCTCATATTTTTGTTTGTCTCCATCGGTAAAAACCTGTAAACACATAAGTCCGACTACCTCGGCTGATCCAAAAATATACTCGTGGTACAAATCTGAATTATAATCAACTTGTTGCAAATCCATTTCCATACTGTGCAAAAACTGCTCGATAAGTGCATAATCTATAGCATATTTATGGACAGTTTCTTGAAAGGATTGCAAAATCGGATTCAGCGAAATCTTTTCGTTTAAAGCTTCATCTGTTTGCTCTCGGAATCTTTTAAGGAGTTTTTCTTTATCGTATCCGTGAAAACTATCCACAATTTCATCTGCTAATCTTACATACCCATAAATGGCATAAATAGCTGGACGAATAACAGGTTTGAGAGCCAAAATCCCTAATGAAAAACTCGTACTATATTTTTTAGTCGTTATTTTGCTTACCGAGTAAGACAATTCGTCAAAGAGTTTTTTCATAATCCTCAATTTTAGATTTTGTTTACTTCTTTTACAACAATTTTCCCTGAGATAATTGAAGGCGGTACACCCGGACCCGGAACGGTAAGTTGCCCAGTATAGAATAAGTTTTTTACTTTTTTATTTCTGATTTTTGGTTTTAAAACCGCTGTTTGTTTAAGCGTATTAGCTAGTCCGTAAGCGTTTCCACCAAAAGCGTTATAATCTGATACAAAATCGCTCACACAGTAACTTCTTTTGTATTCAATTTTTGATTGTAAATCGCTTGCTCCAGTCATTATTTCTAATCGAGTAAGCATTTCGAGCAAATACTTTTCTCGTGTGGCTTCTTCATCATCAATCCCGATAGCCAGAGGCATTAATAAGAAGATATTTTCTTTTCCTTTTGGAGCTACCGAATCGTCTGTTTTGGATGGACAACAACAGTAAAACAAAGGTTTATCTGGCCATTTTTTATCTGAATAAATACTGTCTATATGCGAATTGAAATCATTTTCAAAAAACAACGTATGGTGTTTTAGATTCGGTATTTCTTGATTTATTCCTAAATAAAATATCAGACACGACGGAGCAAAAGTTCTGCTGTTCCAATACAGTTCGGAATAGTTTCGATATTGGGGTTCTAAAAGCGTTTCGGTATGATGATAATCTGATGAGGCAATTACAGCATCAAAAAAATAATCTTCTCCATTTATGGTGAGGGATTTCGCTTGATGGTTTTCGATATTTATTTTCTCTACATTAGCGTTAAAATGAAATTTCACACCTTGATTTTCACCTATTTTCCACATCGCCTTTACCAATTCATAAAAACCTCCTTTGGGATAATGCGTACCCAAAGCATAGCCTCCATAATTCATTAAACTATATAAAGCAGGAATGCTTTTGGGCGATGCTCCCAAGAAAATTACCGGAAACTCCATCAACATCCGAAGTTTTTCATCTTTGAAATATTTCGCCACATAACTTCTGAAATCGGTAAGTAAATCGAGCTGTAAAGCACTTTTTGCTATTTTGGGTGAGATGAATTCGCTCCAGCTATGACAAGGTTTGTTTACAAAGTCTTGCATCCCAACTTCATATTTGAATTTGGCTGCTTTAATAAATTTTTCCAATTGCAAACCTGCTCCAGTTTCGATGGCTTCAAAAAGTTGTTTTAGCTCTTCATAATCTTTAGGGACACTCAATTTTTCTCCCGAAAAAATCATTTCAAACTGTGGATTCAGCGAAATTAATTCAAAAAAATCAGCAGCTTTATAGCCAAAATCCGTAAAAAAGTTTTCTATAATATCGGGCATCCAATACCAACTTGGTCCCATATCAAAAACATAGCCTTCGTTGGTTGTAAACTGTCTGGCTCTTCCACCCGGACCATTGTGTTTTTCAAAGACATGAACTTCATATCCTGACTTTGCTCCATAGGCAGCAGCCGACAAACCTGAGAAACCCGAACCGATAATAGCTAACTTTTTTTTCATGTTCTTTTGTCTTTCAAAACCTCTTCTAACAAATTCTCTGGTTCAATATTTTTTTCGTAAATATCCAAATGAAAATGGTCCAGTTTAGTAAGCAATCTTATAAGCTCCAATTTTTCAGAATAACTCAAATCTCCCGTCACAATTTCAGTTGCTTTTCTGATTTTATGCATTTGATTCTCTAACGCTTCCAAACCTTTGTCACTGATTTTTATCAATTTACTTCGTTTATCCTCTTTTGATTCTGTTTGATTCATCCACCCTTGCGCAATAAGTCGGTTGATAATTTGCATACCGGCCGGCTTTTCGTGAACATTCTTTTTAATCAAATCCATTTTTGTCATTTCTCCGAACGCTTTTAAATTAATCAGATAAATAAAATCCTCTTGAGTAGAAAAGTCAGAGCCAAATATGGCCGATTTGGAATAGCTCTTCGCATATCGATTCATATGAACAATCAGCGTATTAATAACGCTTTCCGGACTTCTACCCTTATCTTTTCCTTCCCAATCAGGTTCCTCTTGTGTAGTAACATCTTTATAATTTAAAGCAATCCATTTCTTGAAATCTTCTACGGTATTATTTGAAATCGAACCACACTCTTTGTCAAACTGTGCTATCAAATCCAAAACATCTTTTATCAATTGATAATTCATATTTTAAAATAAAGGTATAAAACTAAACTTAATTAAGTGTACAAATATACTAAAACAAGTTTATTAAAATACTTTTTTTTAGCTTTTTATTAACAAAATAAAATAAGCGAACACTATAAAAAGCACAAAAACCCTTATATAACAGACTTGTAGAATAAAATTAGTAGGGAGGAAAATCGTCATATTCGAATCAACAGCAGACTAAAATCACTTCATATTTTATATTTATATACTATTTATTTAATAGTTATGAAGAGTAATTATCTAAAAAACTTCGAACATAATTCAGAGTTTTCTTGTGTTATACAAATTGGGTGAAGTATTTAATCTAAAATTTAATTGTTTATATAATTGAAGTGCATGAAATAATCGATAAAAAAACTCCTACCACAGCTACGATGTATATTATTTTACAAATATTTTTCATATGCTCTTATTTTAGATTTGTCTTTTATCAAAACACTTAATACTTGAAAGTAAAAATACCACATAGTTTAAACTCTAACATTTATTAATTCTAAAATAGTACCATTTAACAAACTATTTTTAGGAGTTACACTATAAAATTGTAACTTTATCTCAATAAATACTTTATCATTATGAAAAAAATCATCCTTTTAGGAATTGTTGCTGTATTATGGAGTTGCAATAATTCTACCAAATCTACTTCTGAACAGGAATCAGTTCCTACCGAAAGTCACTACAACGAAAGTTCGGATGCCATCGAACTAAATAACGGAGAAAAATGGATAGTGAACGAAGAAATGAAACCTTTTGTGCTAAAAGGCGAAGAGTTAGTAAATACTTTTATGGAAGAAAATAACATGGATTATGCAACCTTAGCAGCACAAATCAAAGAACAAAACACACAGCTTATCAAGAGCTGTACGATGACCGGAAAAAGCCATGACGAATTGCACAAATGGTTGCATCCGCACATAGAGTTAGTACAAGAGTTAGCCGAAACGACCGATGAAACCCAAGCCAAAGCAAGTGTACAAAAATTAGAAGAATCGTATCAGGATTATCACAAGTATTTTCAGTAAAATCCAAATAAAAAGCTTATAAAGTCAGGTTAATCTTTCAGATATCCTTGTGTTAAAGCTACCCAATACGCAGCACCTTTGGTAAGGTTTTTTCGATTAAAAACATATTCCGGATGATGTACCATTGGAGTATTTCCATTTCCTACAAAACAATAGGTTCCGGGTTTTTGTTGTAGCATAAAAGCGAAATCTTCTGACCCCAGAAAAGTAGGTCCGGGATAAATAACATTTTCTTCACCAAAGGTGTTTTTGGCAATTTCACAGGCTTTTTGGGTTTCTGTTTCATCATTGACCAAAACAGCTCCCGGAACTCCTTCACGAATTTCGTAGGTACAGCCGAAACCTTCGGTTTGGTTCTTGGTCAGCTTTCGTACTTGGTCAAGAACCATTTTTCGGTCTTGCGGAGTTTTTGTCCGAATCGAAAGCCTCAAAACAGCCGATTGAGCCACTACATTCCCTGCCGAACCCGAAATAAACGCTCCTACCGTGACCACAGCACTGTTAGCCGGAGCCACATTACGTGAAACAATTGTCTGTAATGCCATTACCAACGATGCACCTGCTACAATCGGGTCGATTCCCAATTCGGGCATCGAACCGTGGCTTCCTTTACCAATAATTTCAATTTCCCAGTTATCTACTGCTGCCATCACTTCTCCGTCAGCAAAATAAAATTTACCCAATTCTAATCCGGGCATATTGTGCATTCCAAAAACAGCGTCTATCGGAAAACGCTCAAACAATCCGTCTTTGATCATAGCAGGACCGCCTTCCATTGTTTCTTCGCCCGGCTGAAAAATCAAACGTACCGTACCGTTAAAATTCTTGGTTTCTGCTAAATATTTTCCGGCAGCCAACAACATTGTCGTATGTCCGTCGTGACCACACAAATGCGAAATGCCTTCTTTATCGCTTTTATACGCTAAGTCATTTATTTCCTGAATTGGTAAGGCATCAAAATCGGCTCGCAGACCAATGGCTTTTGTTCCGTTACCTACTGTCAACGAAGCTACAATTCCGTGTTTTCCTACTCCGCTTACTACTTCGTATCCCCACGGTCTGAGTACATCAGCAATATAAGAAGCCGTTTCTGCTTCCTGCATCGAAAGTTCCGGATTGCGGTGCATGTGTTCAAACCAAGATTCTAATTCGCTTTTGTACGTTTCTATTTTTTCTAAAATGGTACTCATAATTTATTTTTTTGTTTTTTGAGACTTCGGAATCGTTAATGCAATCGAAATAATAGCAGCTATTGCAATAAGCAGGTTAAATCCGTAAGCAAAAAATGCTGCTTCGCGAACTGCCAGATTATCCTGTCTTCCTACATAACTTATCATTCCTTCTATCCATTGTATGGAAGACGAATCAGACGAAAACATCGTAAAAATCGTAGCCGAAATAGCTACTCCAAAAGAAGCACCTAACGAAGATGCCATTTTATAAATCCCTGACCCGCTTCCTACCTGATCATCCGGAAGTGCGGATAAAGCGACATCCGTAGAAGGTGTGGCATAAAACGCTAATCCTAATCCGAACAAAGTAAAACCAATAATTATCGCTATTTTATACGAAGATAAAGTCCAATGAGTAGGCATCAACAACAGAATAGCTATCAATACGATAATTGCTCCCCACATCATCGGTTTTCGTGGACCATAGCGTTTCAGTAGTTTTTCTCCCACGCGTATAAAAGCCACAATAGCAATGGCATAACCCAAAGTCAATAACCCTGCCTCTTGTGCTGTGAGCCTCCCGCCTAACTGTATGAGCGACATAGCTACGATAAGAATTCCGGCAGTTCCGTTCAACAAAAAATTAGAAATAGTTGCACCCGAATAGGTAATATTCTTAAACAATTTGAAATCCACAAAACTATTTGGATTTCTAAGCCCTGAACGAATAAAAACGATAGTAGCAAGAACACTCACTGCTAAAATACTCAAAGTTAAAAGGCTCGTCCAGCCAAAATTTCCGCCTTGAGTAGCTACCACCTGCAATCCGACCATCATAATCATAAAAGTGATAATGCCGAAGATGTCCGCTTTGTATTCTGAATTCGTGTTTGCCTTGCTTTCTGGAGTATCTTTTATCATCCACATTCCGAGTAAAGAGAGAAGTGCCGCAGCAATAAAAATCCATCGCCATCCAACATTAGCAGCCATCAAACCGCCAAAAAGAGCCGCAAACCCCGAACCTCCCCAAGAACCCATCGACCACAAACTAATAGCTCTTTGTCTGTCTGCACCATCCCAATACGCCTTGACAAGTGCTAAACTCGCAGGCATAATAAACGCACCGGAGAGTCCTTGTAAAATACGACCACCAATCAAAGTAATTTCTGCCATAGCACCTGAAGGCGAAAACCCTACCAACAACGAGCCGATAATACTAAGGATAAAACCCATTTTAATGGTTCTGACCCTTCCCCAACGATCAGCAAGATTACCGATAATCACAATGAAAATTCCTGAAAATAAAGCAGTAACAGACACTGCAATGTTCATCACGTTGGTTTCTATGCCCAAATCGTCCTTCATAATCGGAGCAATATTCAAAGTGGTTTGAGCAAAAAGCCAAAAAGCCAAAACCCCGAAAATCATTCCGAAGAGCAAGCGGTCGTTTCCTTTAAAGTTTTCGTTATTTGCAGTTGAAGTAGCGACCATAAGCTGTTGTTTTTTAGTCAAATGTAATAAAAAAACCGCCTCAATTTTTTAATGTTGAGACGGTTTCTTCTATTTTGAATTATTTCTTTTTATTCTGGTTTTGCTTTTGCTTTTCGGCTTCTTCCATCATTTCTTGCATTTTTTGTTGGAAGCGATTCGCCTTTTTCGGCTTTTGTTTGTTTTCTTCAATTTTAGCATGAATTTTCTTTTCGTCCAATATATAATGTTTGATTACAAGCATTATACCGATGGTTAGAAGATTTGAGATAAAGTAATACAAACTCAGACCCGATGCAAAATTATTAAAGAAAATAAGCATCATTAGAGGCGAGATATAAATCATGATTTTCATGATTTTTCCCATATCCGGCATACCTTCTTGTTGGGGTGTGTTATTAATTTGGTCTCCTGTAGTCATTTTCATATAGAAGAAAATAGTTACCGAAGCCAGAATCGGGAATAAGCTCACGTGATTTCCATAAAAAGGGATATAAAACGGCAATTCTAAAATTGAATCAAAAGACGAAAGGTCGTCTGCCCAAAGGAAACTTTTCTGACGCAAATCGAAAGCAGATGGGAAAAAACAGTATAGAGCATAGAATACCGGTATCTGTAACAATGCCGGGATACATCCTGCCATCGGATTAACACCCGCTTTGGAATACAACTTCATGGTTTCCTGCTGTTTCTTCATTGGGTCTTTGGCAAATTTTGCGTTAATTTCCTGCATTTCAGGACGCAACACTTTCATCTTTGCTTGTGATAAGTATGATTTGTATGTAATTGGCGACATAGCGAGTCTTACCAAAATTGTAAGTATGATAATGGCTATTCCGTGTGGTAAGAAACCCTGTAGAAAATCGAATGTAGGGATAAAAGCATAGCGGTTTATCCAGCCAAAAACACCCCAACCCAAAGGAACTACTTCATCAAGATTTCTGTCATAACTGTTCAGTATTTTAAAATCAGTAGGGCCATAATACCAATTCATATTATAGTTTAGCTCTCCACCTTTGAAAGCTAAAGGGATTTCAGTTGTAAATCTTTTGGTAAACACGTTCTCTGCCGATTCGTCTTCGACAAGGTTTTCCGACATAAGTACAGCTTTTTCAAACGGTGTGTCTGTCAGCAGAATCGAAGTGAAAAAGTGTTGTTTGTATGCAACGTAGGTTAGGTCTTTTACCTCGTCAGTAGTTCTTTTACTTTGCCCTAAATAATCGTCTTTCCCGTTTTCAAATTCAAATATCACTTCTGTATAACGGTTTTCGTATTGTACACTTTTTTCGTTTCGATATGTTTTTAATCCCCAATTAAGTTTTAAAGGTTCAGAAGTGTTTAAGACGGTGTTTAAACCCTGTGTTCTGATAGAAAAATCCATCATATAGTCATCGGGTTTTAGGCTGTATCTGTATTCTAAAAACTGATTAGGTCCGGCTTTTAGTTTTAAAGATAGCACTTGATTGTTGCCTTCTTTGCTTAGCGTTGGTTCAAAAAATAAATCTTTAGAGTTTAATACTGTTCCGTCTTGATTTTTAAGTTCAATATTAAAAGCGGCATTATTATTTTTTATGATTTTAACTGTTTCTCCGAAATCTTTATGAAATTTCTCAAAATTTTTGATTTCGGATTCTGAAATATAACCACCTTTGTTTGAAAAAGTAAGCTTTATCAATTTATTTTCTATAACAGTAACTTGCTCGGAAGCAGATGGTAAAGTAGCGGCATAAGCAAATGTTCCGGTTACTTGTTGAAGTTTTGCTTGTCTGAGTGAGTCTGTTAATGTAGAATCAGGAATATGATTAGCTATGTTTTTTTCCTTTAACGGAATTGATTCAGTTTTTAGCTCTTTTTGTTCTGTTTTGACTACTTCCTGTTCTGCCAGTTGTTTTTGGCTACTATTGTACATGACCCAAATGAGTATGAGGAAAATCAATCCGAATCCGATAATTGTGTTTAAGTCTAACTTCTTTTGTTCCATCTAATTAAATTTAATCTTATTGGTTTTTATGTTTTACTGCCGCTGCCACGAATGCTACAAACAACGGATGCGGGTTGGCAACCGTACTTTTATATTCGGGATGATATTGCACACCGATAAAGAATGGGTGGCTTTCTATTTCTACAATTTCGACTAATCCGGTTTCGGGATTAATTCCGGAGGCTTTTAGTCCGGCAGATTCTAATTGTTGTTTATACTTGTTGTTAAATTCGTATCTGTGTCGATGTCTTTCGTGTATCAAATCTGACTGATAAATTTGTGCAGCCAAAGTGTCTTTTTCGATGCTGCATTTCCACGAGCCTAATCGCATTGTTCCGCCTTTGTCTATAATGTTTTTCTGGTTTTCCATCAAATCAATCACGGGATTAGTCGTTGATTGATTCATTTCTGTAGAATTGGCATCAGGTAAATTCAATATATTTCTGGCATATTCTATCACCGCCATTTGCATCCCGAGACAAATTCCGAAAAACGGAATATTATTTTCACGAGCATAACGTACAGTTTCTATTTTTCCTTCAATCCCGCGTTCGCCAAAACCTGGTGCAACCAAAATACCGTCAAGACTTGCCAATTTTTCGGAAGCATTTTCTTGAGTGATATATTCTGAGTGAACGCTGATTACGTTTATCTTGGTTTCGTTGGCAGAACCTGCATGAATAAACGATTCGAGTATAGATTTATAAGAGTCTTGTAATTCTACATATTTTCCGACCAAACCTATCTGAACGGTGTGTTTTGGGTTTTTGAGCTTGTGCATAAACTCATTCCAACGTTTTAAATCGGGCTTGTTTTTTTCTGACAAACCTAATTGTTTTAATGCTACAATGTCCAAGCCTTCTTCCAACATCAAATTTGGCACGTCATATATGGTTGAAGCATCAATAGATTGAATCACGGCTTCTCTTTTTACATTGCAGAAAGAAGCCAGTTTCTGACGCAATTCGTCAGACAATTCGTGTTCGGTTCGGCATACCAAAATGTCGGCTTTTATACCGCTTTCCATCAATGTTTTTACAGAATGTTGGGTCGGTTTTGTTTTTAATTCACCTGCGGCAGAAAGGTAGGGGATGAGTGTTAAATGGATAACGATACCGTTGTTTTCGCCCAATTCCCATAATAGTTGTCTTACCGATTCTATATATGGCAGAGATTCTATATCACCTACGGTTCCGCCGATTTCGGTAATCACAATGTCATAATTGCCCGATTTCCCCAAGAGCTGCATCCGTTCTTTGATTTCATTAGTAATATGCGGAACTACCTGAACGGTTTTACCTAAAAATTCGCCTCGGCGTTCTTTTTCAATAACAGAGAGATATACTCTTCCTGTTGTAACATTGTTTGCCTGAGATGTAGGCACGTTTAGAAAGCGTTCATAATGACCTAAATCCAAATCGGTTTCGGCTCCGTCGTCAGTTACATAACATTCGCCGTGTTCATAAGGGTTTAGTGTTCCCGGGTCAACATTGATATACGGGTCAAATTTTTGAATAGTAGTTCTGTATCCTCTGGCTTGTAGTAGTTTTGCCAAAGAAGCCGCAATAATCCCTTTTCCAAGGGAAGATGTTACTCCGCCGGTTACAAAAATGTATTTTACCTGATTCATTATAGTTGTTGTTGTGTTGTGTATTGCGTGGTACGCTTTAAAAAACTGGGCAAAAATACAATTATAAATCGTCAATCGGAAAGTTTTTTTGAATGTCTTTTAGAATGTATTCAAGCCCGTTGAGTTTAAGTTCATAAACGAATTGTAACATCTCGCCCAACTGACCTTTTGGAAAGCCCTGTTGCTTGAACCAGACCAAATAAGGCTCAGGTAAGTCTGACAGAAAACGACCTTTATATTTGCCAAAAGGCATTTTGGTATGGGCAATTTTTATGAGAAGTTGTTGGTCTGGTTTCACTGTTTAGAGATTATGAGGTTAAGTTGTTTTGTTTTATCATGAAAAGATTTAGAAAAAACAATTGAATGTCCGTTTAATGTTATAATAGCGTTTTGTAAACTCAAATTTTTCTTTAACGTTTTGATTTACAGACCTCAAAGGTTTTTAAAACCTTTGAGGTCTTCAGAAAAACAAAAATATATAAGTTTTAGTTTTAATTTTTTTGAATTTTTAAATTATTTGGCAAGTTTAGTTTCAAACAGAAAAAAATCTTACTGTAAAACTGCTTTCCATTGACTATAAAGTTTTTTCAGTAGTTTTACAGCAGATTTATTGCATTAAGTGAATCACGAATTTTAATTTTGAACCGGTCTGATGAATGAACTCGAAATTTTTCAGGAATTGAAAAAAAAGATTTTGGAAACTTATCAAAAATCCTATCATTATTTTCAGGGCGATTGGTCGAGTTTTAGTTCAAAGGACATTAGGCAACTTATTGATTTAATCGAAATCGAACACAAAGAAAGAGTCAGCGAAAAATGGATTTATACCCATCTGAAACCCGAATCCAACCAGAAATTACCGAGAAAAGATATGCTCGATATTTTTTCAAGATTTGCCGGATATTCGGATTGGGATGAGTTTGTGTTTCAAAATCAGAAGAAAATTGAAATTCCGGCTGAAACGGTTGTGAAACCGGTTCAAAAACCTTCAAAAAATTGGTTTTGGCTTTTGCTGATTCCACTTATAGGATTGGGAATTTATTTTCTTCCAAAAAAGAAAACCGAATCCAAAACGCTTGAAATAAAAAACAAATTTACCAATGAACCGGTGCAAACAGAAGATATTCAGGTTTATAAAATCGAGGGTGAAGAAAAAATTCCGGTTGAAATAGAAAATTCAAAAATCGAACTGGAAGAAAAGGATGAAAAAATCCTGATTGAAAGTCCGTATTTTGAAAAGAAAGAAGTGGAGATTTCAAAAACCAACGGAGAAATTTTTGTAAAACCCGAAGATTATGCAATGGTTTTGAAGAATTTTATCCTCTCGGATATAAAGGATTGGGAAAACCGGAAAGAAAAATTGGGCAAAATCCTTTCAGATGATTTGGAAGTAATCATTATGTTGAAAAATAATCTCGGTGCGGAATATCTGAACAAAGAAGAATTTTCGGGAAAATTAATTGTTCCGACCTCAGAAACCAAGAAAATGAAAATCCTGCATTTGGAAACCAATGACCAAAAAGAAATAACTTTCATAAGAATCCAACTGTTATGAATTTGAAAAAAATATATATCGTTTTGCTGATTTTTCTTTCCGGAATTGTTTTCGGGCAGGATGCCAATATCAATTCCCAATCCATTAAAGCCAATTTTTCTACGAAAAACATTCAGGCTTATCAGGAAAATTCGCAGAATAAATTAGATGAATTTTATGAATATCTGTCTTTGTATTCTACCGAAAATAATGAAAATTTAAAAAGTCAGATTCGGGAAAATATCTTTTCAATGGTAGAAAACGGTATTGAAATTCCGGACTTTACAGAACTGAATCCGGTTAAAATCAATTTGCCGAAATTTCTTTCCAAAATTGAAAATCAATCAATTCTGTTCAAAATTAAATCTGACCGAAATCCGACCGAAGCCGGTTTTAACCAATGGACAAATCCTTATGTTTTATCGGTTTCCCAAAACGGAAAAACTACAGAATTTGAAGTGGAACAAATCATCTATTTTGAACCAAAAGAAAAGCAGTTTGGTTCTAAAACCAAAACGGTCTGGGAAATTAAATTAGGAGATATTCAGCAATAATTTTCTGTGGTTTTTCAGATATTTTCAACTTGGTTTCTAAGTCAAATTATTCCGAAACAAATGTTTTTACCCAAATCCATTTTTCGTTTTCTTTTTCGTAAATTGAAATACAACTACCTCCAAAAATAAATGAATATCCATAAACGAGAACTTTGTTTTTGTTTATGGTAAACAGAGGTAAATAAATTGACGCTATATCATAATCAAAAATGTCCCTTTCATTTTTAGTTTGATTTTCCTCTGAAAATAACAGCTTTGACAATGTTTCTTTATCTGTAAGCTTAAAATCAGAAATTCTGCTTTTATCTAAAGTGATTTCTTTTGAACCTGAATTCGATTAATATTTTTTTATAAAAAGATAGGATAAAACAAGAAATAGCTGTATATTTAATGTTCTGAATACCAAATATTTAACAGCTATTTCTATGATTAATTTTGATAAAATTACGG
>JAVEUZ010000006.1:0-85543 GCA_034005285.1 Flavobacteriaceae bacterium | reverse complement strand
ACGAGTTTTCAGCAAAGTCTCTTTGCAAAGCTTGAAGGCAAAAATTATCTTTTTTGCCTTGTGAAATCAACCCCTTTTTTTATCCAAACTTTTATCGGAACGCTCGGGCAGAAATTTTGTACAACTTATAAATACACGCAATACTACAACATTTTTTTTAAATCTTAAATAAATTATAATTAATATTTTTACACGCTGATAGAGAAATACTTATAAAAAAGTAAAAACTACGTATTTTGTATATTAAGTCTGAAAAATATTTTTCATTTTTGTAAATGCAATACAAAATATAGATTGAATTACTAAAATCCCAGATTATGAGTCAGATACATTATGGAGATTCAGAGAAACTATAAGTTTTTGAAACTTCTTCTTTCTCTTGCTAACAGGGTGTTTTTCATCAGCATTGCAATAGTCATTGGTCCAACTCCTCCGGGAACGGGAGTAATGTATGAGGCTTTTTTGCTTACATTCTCAAAATCTACATCGCCTTTAATAACATAACCTTTCGGATTGTTTTCATCAGCCACGCGTGTAATTCCAACGTCAATAACTACGACATCATCTTTGACCATTTCGGCTTTGAGATAATCCGGAATTCCCAGAGCAATAATAATAATATCGGCTTGTGAAGTAATTTGAGTGATGTTTTTAGTATGGCTGTGAGTAAGCGTAACTGTTGAATTTCCGGGAAAGCCTTTGCGACCCATCAAAATACTCATAGGACGACCTACGATATAACTTCTTCCAATAACAACTGTGTGTTTTCCTTGAGTTTCTACGTTATGTCGTTCTAAAAGTTCTAAGATTCCAAACGGTGTGGCAGGAATAAACGTACTCATGTCCAAAGCCATTTTTCCGAAGTTTTGCGGGTGAAAACCATCCACGTCTTTGCTTGGATCAATAGCCATAATTACCTTCTGTTCGTCAATCTGTTTTGGCAAAGGAAGCTGAACGATAAATCCGTCTATGTTGTCATCTTGGTTTAATTCTTCAATTTTTTTCAAAAGTTCAATTTCCGAAATGGTGTTCGGAAGTCTTAGCAAAGTCGATTCAAAACCTACTTTTTCGCAGGCTTTCACCTTATTGGAAACATAAGTTAGACTCGCCCCGTCATTACCCACAATAATAGCCGCTAAGTGAGGAACTTTTTCTCCTCGTTCTTTTATTTTTTTGACTTCAAGAGCAATTTCTTCTTTGATGTCGTCTGATGTTTTTTTGCCGTCTAATAGTTGCATAAGCCCCTTAACCCCTAAAGGGGAATTTTTTGTTTATAATTTATATTTAAAATTTAGAACATCTTATCACGTTCCAAAAGTACTTTTCCAAAACTCAAGAAACTCCTCCCCTTAGGGGAGACCGAGAGAGACATTATTTCATTCCGCCCATTCCGCCCATCATTCTCATCATATTTTTAGCTCCACCGCTTTGCATCATCTTCATCATTTTGCTCATTTGGTCAAATTGCTTCATCAGTTGGTTGACTTGTTCTATTTTGGTACCTGAACCCTTGGCAATTCTCGTTTTTCTCTTGTGGTCAATGATAGATGGCTTACTTCTTTCTTTTGGTGTCATTGAATGGATAATGGCTTCGATGTGTTTAAAAGCATCATCTTCTATTTCTACATCTTTAAGGGCTTTTCCTGCTCCGGGAATCATACCCATCAGGTCTTTCATATTCCCCATTTTCTTAATTTGCTGAATTTGGGTTAAGAAATCATCAAAACCAAACTCGTTTTTAGCAATTTTCTTTTGAAGTTTGCGTGCTTCTTCTTCATCAAATTGCTCTTGTGCACGTTCTACCAACGAAACCACGTCTCCCATTCCCAAAATACGGTCTGCCATACGAGAAGGGTGGAACACATCAATAGCTTCCATTTTTTCACCGGTTCCGATAAACTTAATGGGTTTGTCCACGACCGATTTAATAGAAATAGCCGCACCACCTCGAGTATCACCATCTAATTTGGTTAGGACAACTCCGTCAAAATTTAGTCGATCATTAAAGGCTTTTGCGGTGTTTACTGCATCTTGCCCCGTCATAGAGTCAACAACAAAAAGCGTTTCGTGTGGTTGAATTTCTTTATGAACGTTGGCTATCTCGGTCATCATCTGCTCATCGATTGCCAAACGACCAGCGGTATCGACAATTACTACATTGAAACCATTGGCTTTTGCATGTTTTATGGCATTTTGAGCAATTTCGACCGGATTTTTGTTTTCGGGTTCAGAATATACTTCCACACCTATTTGTTCACCTACTACGTGCAACTGGTTAATAGCGGCAGGACGATAAATGTCGCAGGCAACTAACAAGGGTTTTTTAGACTTTTTGGTTTTTAAGTAATTTGCCAGTTTTCCTGAAAAAGTTGTTTTACCCGAACCTTGTAACCCCGACATCAATATCACAGTCGGATTTCCGGAAAGGTTAATGCCTGTTGCATCACCGCCCATGAGTTCTGTCAATTCGTCTTTGACGATTTTTATCATGAGTTGACCGGGTTGCAACGCAGTCAATACGTTTTGTCCTATGGATTTTTCTTTTACACGATTGGTAAAGTCTTTGGCTATCTTGAAGTTAACGTCTGCATCAAGCAAGGCTTTGCGAACTTCTTTTAGAGTATCGGCAACGTTAACTTCTGTAATTTTGCCGTGACCTTTTAGAATATGTAGAGCTTTATCAAGTTTTTCGCTAAGATTACTGAACATTTTTTACTGATTTTTATTAAAGTGCAAAGATAATAAAAGATTAGGTTAAAGAAGGGCGTGAAAAAGAAATTTCTAAAGCCATAGTGAGTTCGTTTATTCTTTTTTGAAATCTCGTTTTAGTTGAAAACAAATAAAAAAAATCGGTTATGTGAACATATAAGCAAAGTAAGTCAGGATTTACTGGATTTTATCAATTCGCTTTAATTCCAAAAAAAACAGGCAATTTAATATTATTCAAGCTCAACTTGATGTTTTCATTGGTTTCATTCGTAGTTGAAACTATGTACTTTCAGTGCAAGGCTTTCAGTCTCTAAAAATCTTTGCCACGGATTAAAGGATTATGAAAATCTATTTAATCCTTTAATTCGTGGCTTTAAAAAATCGGATATTCGGTCAGAAACCAAGTGAAAGTTCATAGTGGTTTAGTTTTATAGTCATACAGAAATATCAACTCATTCATTCAGTTCTACTAATCATAATGATAAAGTTTTTTGCAGCGTAGGTATCGGATTTTTTTGGTGTAAATTGATTTTCATATTTATTTTGGACAATAAGATGAAAAAGGGTGCAACTACTTTCCGGAAATAATCTCTGCCAATAATTTTTTTGCTCTAAGCAGTTTAATTTTTACGTTAGATAGTGGTTCGCCTAATTGTTCGGCAATTTCTTGGTAGCTGAGTTCTTGAAAATATCGCAGTTGAATTACTTCCTGATAATGTGGTTTCAATTCTTTGATATATTGCAGTAGTTGCGATAGGTTTTGTTCTGTAATGATTTTGTCTTCGGCAGAGGGAGAGGAATCGGCTATATCATAAACCCGATTGTCTTCGTCGTCGTTCATATCAACAAACAGCGAGGTTTTTTTCTTGCGTAACAAGTCGATATGGGCATTTTTTGCAATGGCAATCAGCCAAGTATTGAATTGAAAATCAGTGTTGTATAGGGTTATCTTGTCAAAAGCTTTTGAGAATGTTTCTATCGTAATATCTTCGGCATCTGTTTCGTTTTCAGTTCGTTTCAACATAAAACCATAAACCTCATTCCAATACATATCTAACAGATTTGTAAAGGCTTTTTGGTCACCATTCCGGGCTTTTTTTATCAGTTGGCTTATTTCCAATGTACCGGTTTTGAAAAAATATTGACAAAGAAAACATTCAATTGAATCATAATTAATGATATTTCAAATAGTGGATAGACATACATAACGTCTTTTTCTTTGAGTTTATTGGCTGCTAACCCCAAAGAAATCCATGTAAACAAATATCTGAACCCAATAATTGAAGCTACCCATATCCATTGATGTTGTATGATGAGTAATACGGCAGATAAAATAAAGAAACTAAATTGTGTAAAGAAAAACAGACCCAGCAAAATACGGTCAGATATTTTATAGTGTTTTGCCGTAGATACGTGTCGTCTTTTTTGATTAAACCACTCATTAAAAGTAGAACGTGGTTTTGAATAAGTAAAACTTTCTTTAGTAAAACAAATGGTAGTGTTTTTTCCGGTTGCGGCTTGATTGATAAATAAGTCATCATCTCCGGAGCGAACTTTCATGTGATCTATAAAACCATTTACTTTAAAAAACTCTTCTCTTTTATACGCCATATTTCGTCCAACACCCATATAGGGTTTTCCGGTTTTTGCCCAACCAAAATACTGAACGGCTGTAAGAAGTGTTTCAAAACGAATGAGTTTGTTAAGAAAAGAGCCTTTAATTTTTTCATAAGCACCATATCCGAGAACGATGGTTTTTTGCTGGCTAAAATGAGAACTCATTTCTTTTATCCAGTTTTCAGAATTCGGATAGCAATCGGCATCGGTAAATAACAGATATTCATGTTTTGCAGCTTTAATTCCGAGTGTTAGAGCAAATTTCTTGTTTGCCCAGAAAGCTTCGTTGTTAACTACTTTTACAAGTTTAATGCGGGAAGATTCTTTTTCAAAAGCTTCAAATATTTCAAGAGTTTCGTCTGAAGATGAGTCATCTATTAATACAATTTCAAATTCAGGGTAATCTTGATTTAATAAAACAGGAACAAATTTTTTGACATTTTCAGCTTCATTTTTAGCACATACAATAACAGAAATAGGTATTTTTTTTGGATTGTTTTTTATAAGTTTTGCAAAAGAGAATCTGCCAAAAACAACAACATAATATAAAAACTGAATCACTACAATGCTTATAAATGTATAAAAAAGCATTTCAGATATTGACATAGCCAAATTAAAAAAGTTTAAATGAATTTTATTAAAGAGGTTTTTAATTCGATGGCAAATGTAGTGATTTTAACCCGGATTATTTTCTGTTTACATTCAAAAAATATTCACTTCAGTTTCTACATTAATTTCAAATTTTTCTAAAACAGTTTTCTGAATTTTTTTTGCCAAATCCCACAATTCTTCACCGGAAGCTTTTCCGTGGTTTACCAATACGAGTGCTTGCTTTTCGTGAACACCGGCATCGCCTATACGGATTCCTTTAAAACCCGATTGTTCGATGAGCCAGCCTGCGGGAATTTTAACTTCGCTATCAGAAACTATATAATGCGGAATATCGGGATATTTTTCCAAAACAGATTTAAACTCTGAAACAGAAATTACAGGATTTTTAAAAAAACTACCGCTGTTTCCAAGTATTTTCGGATTGGGAAGTTTATTTTGTCTAATGGCTGTTACTACATTGCTGATATCCTGAATTGTCGGATTAGAAATTTTGTTTTTTTCTAATTCTGTATTGATGTTTCCGTATGAAGTGTTGAGTTTGTGACTGTGTTTAGACAGTTTAAAAACTACAGAAGTAATGATAAATTTATCTTTACATTCATTCTTGAAAATACTTTCTCTGTATCCGAAACGACAAGTTTCTTTATCAAAAACTTCTTGTTTACCGGTGTTTATTTCGATGGCATTACAACGTATAAAAGAGTCTTTTAATTCAACGCCATAGGCTCCAATATTTTGAATTGGAGCAGAGCCAACATTACCCGGAATTAGTGAAAGATTTTCGAGTCCGCCAAAATCATGCTCCAAAGTCCACAACACAAATTGATGCCAGTTTTCACCCGCCATACATTCAATTAACACATAATCTGCATTTTCGTCGATTATTTTAATCCCTTTTAGATTAATATGAATGACCAAAGCTTCAATATTTTTGGTAAGAAGCATATTGCTTCCGCCGCCAATGATGAATTTAGGTTTTTCTGTGTTTGAAAGCAAAACTTTATTGAGTTCGTCAATGTTTGAAACAGAAACAAACCATTTTGCTTTGACATCTATACCAAATGTGTTGAATGTTTTTAATGAAAAATCAGACAGAATCTTCATAGTGGGTTGCAGATTTATTTGTGGCAAAAGTAATGAACTCGTTTAACAGATTCTAAAGATTAAATATTTTAAATTTTTGATGTGTAGATTTTATGATTTCTTCCGTTCTTTCAGGATGTGTGTCAGAGATGAATATTTGTCCAAATAGTTCATTGTGAACCATTCCTATGATTTTGCTTACTCTGTTTTCGTCAAGTTTATCAAAAATATCATCAAATAATAAAATGGGTTTCTGCTTACTTTGCTCTTTCAAAAATTCAAATTGAGCTAATTTTAGAGCTATCAGATAAGATTTTTGTTGACCTTGGGAACCAAATTTTTTTATGGCATATTCGTCTATTTCAAAAGCTAAATCATCTTTGTGAATGCCATAATTGCTATATTGCAGGGTTCTGTCTTTTTGTAAATTATTTTGGAGTAATTCCGACAAAGGTTTGTCAAAAAGTTGGCTTTCATATCGAAGTTGAACGTTGTCTAAACCATTTGTAATGGTTTGATGATGTTTGATGAAAATAGGGGTGAAAGCATCAATAAATTGTTTTCTTTTCTCAAAAATAGCATAACCCAAATCAGACATTTGTTCATCATAAATACTTAAAGTATCGTAATCAAAAACATGATTTAAAGCAAAATACTTTAACAAAGCATTTCTTTGCGACAGAATTTTTTGATAATTGATAATTTGTGTGAGATATGTCGGGTCTGATTGCGAAATAACATTATCTAAAAATTTTCTGCGGGTTTCGCTGCCTTCTATTATTAAATCGCGATCGTGAGGTGATATAATGACTAATGGGATAAAACCAACATGTTCAGAAAATTTGTCATAAATCTTGCCGTTTCGTTTCAGAATCTTTTTCTGACCCTTTTTCATGCTGCATATAATGTTTTCACTTCGGCCAGATTTTTCGAACAAGCCTTCAATTACAAAATAATCCTCGCCGTGTTTGATGTTTTGAACTGACTGAGGATTAAAATAACTTTTGCCGTATGCCAGATGATATATAGCATCCAGAACATTGGTTTTGCCTACGCCATTTTTCCCCACAAAACAGTTAATAGTGGACTCAAAATTGAATTGTGCTTCAGAAAAATTTTTGTAATTGAGCAGTATAATTTGTTTTAAATGCAATTTTTATTTTATTGATTATTCTAAAAGCCCGCAAATTATTCAAAATTATCCAAAAATAGCTTTTCAATTTGGATAAAAATTTTATTTTTGCGGACTCAATTATAATTCTAAAAATGGCAACGTATAACAAAAGAGGATATAAGGCTCCAAAACCAAAAGAAGTTGAAGATTTGGAAGGAAACATCAATATTGATGAAAAGGATAGTACAACAGCTGAAGTTTTCGGCACATTAGACAGAGGTGCATCAAAAGCAGAAGATTGGTTTGCAAGAAACCAGAAAAAAATATTCATTGCTCTTGGTTCAGTCGCTTTGTTGGCTGTTGGTTATATGCTTTATAACAAATTTATTTCAGATCCTAATGAAACAGAAGCAGCAGAAGAGATGTTTGTAGCTCAGCAAAATTTCCAGTCAGCATTGGATGCAGCCCCCGGAAATGCTAAAGACAGCTTGTTTAATCTGTCATTGAACGGTGCTGATGCCAAATTCGGCTTTTTACAGATTTCTAAGGAATATTCAGGAACAGATGCAGCTAACTTAGCAAATTATTACGCAGGAATCGCCTATTTGAATTTAGGAAAAAACTCTGAAGCGATAGAATATCTTGATAAATTCAAATCTGACGATTATATTCTTGCTCCGTTGGCAAAAGGTGCTATAGGAGATGCTTTTGCCCAAAGAGAACAATTAAAAGAAGCGTTAGAATATTATGTGAAAGCAGCCCGTATGAACGAAAACGACATCACTACTCCAAGATTTTTGCTTAAAGCAGGACAAACTGCTTATACTTTAGGACAAAAAACGGATGCTTTAAAATATTTTACAGAAATTAAAGAAAGATACGAATCTTCTCCCGAAGCAAGAAACATAGACGGACTTATAGGGATGGCACAATAATGTATTATGGCTACCGAAAATAAGAATTTATCCCAATACGATAAAAATCAACTCCCAAATGTTAGTAATCTTTCGTTTGGGATTGTTGTTTCTGAATGGAATGAAGAGATTACCGAAGGTTTGTTTAACGGAGCTTTCGACACACTTAAAGACAACAACGTTAAGCCTGAAAACATCATTCGGTGGAATGTGCCGGGAAGTTTCGAACTTGTTTACGGTTGTAAAAAAATGATGGAAAAACATCCCCGCCTTTCGGGAATTATTGCCATCGGAAGTGTAATTCAAGGAGAAACCAAACACTTTGATTTTGTGTGTGAAGGTGTAACACAAGGCATAAAAGACCTAAACGTTCTCGGAAAAATGCCGGTAATCTTCTGTGTACTCACAGACAATAACATCCAGCAATCTATTGACAGAAGTGGCGGAAAGCACGGAAATAAAGGTGTTGAAGCGGCTGTAGCTGCTATCAAAATGACAGCATTATAATTGCAACGCACATTGGTGGTTAAGTCAAGAACTAACGTTTTAGACAAATTGATATTGTTTTTTGACGTATGACTTTCCGACTTGCGACATAAGACAATTTGATATTGAATTTGACATTGACATTGTCATTTGACGTATGACTGTTTGATTTAAGACAATTTACTATTGCTATTGAAAGGCATCTTTTAAAAAACCATAAACAAAAAATAACTTCATTTTTTTTCCGAAATTGAGTACCTTTGGCGTTATGAGGTATTTTCTATTTTTACCTCTTATTCTATAAGTTTTAAACTAAATTAATGTCAAGTATTATCCAATTACTTCCCGATCATGTTGCCAATCAGATAGCAGCCGGTGAGGTTGTGCAACGTCCGGCTTCTGTAGTTAAAGAACTCTTAGAAAATGCCGTAGATGCAGGAGCAACAGAAATAAAGCTTATCGTAAAAGACTCCGGCAAAACACTCGTACAGGTTATCGATAACGGTGTTGGGATGAATGTCACAGATGCCCGTATGAGTTTTGAACGCCACGCTACCTCAAAAATTCGCCATGCAGAAGATTTGTTTGCTATTCATACCAAAGGGTTTCGCGGAGAAGCTTTGGCTTCGATTGCTGCGGTTGCTCATGTTGAGATGAAAACCCGAAAAGACGACGACGAATTAGGAACACATATCATTATAGAAGGTAGTAAGCTCATTGGTCAAGAACCTGCGGTTTTGCCCAAAGGAACTTCGTTCTCCGTAAAAAATTTATTCTTCAATATTCCGGCACGCCGAAATTTTCTGAAATCTGAATCTGTAGAAATGCGTCATGTTGCAGACGAATTTCAAAGGGTGGCATTGGCACATCCTTCTGTTTCATTTAGTTTGATAAATAACGGCAGCGAGTTGTACAATCTGCCACAATCCAATTTAAGACAGCGTATAGTCAATATGTTCGGACCTAAAACAAATGAAAAATTGGTTCCATTGGCAGAAGATACAGAAATTCTTCATATTCAAGGGTTTGTGTCAAAACCCGAATTTGCCAAAAAAACCAAAGGAGAACAATTCTTTTTTGTAAACGGAAGATTTATTAAAAGTGGTTATCTGCACCATGCTGTAATGTCTGCTTATGACGGACTGCTCAAAGACGGTATGCAACCCGGATATTTTATCTATCTCGATGTGCCACCCAATTCGATTGATATCAATATTCATCCGACCAAAACAGAAATAAAATTTGATGATGAACATTCTCTTTATGCCATTTTGCGTGCAGCGGTTAAACATAGTTTGGGGCAGTTTAACGTTGCACCCATTCTTGATTTTGAAAGAGACCCAAACCTTGACATACCATACGATTATCAAAATAAACAGACTGAGACTCCCACAATACAAATCGATACCGGTTTTAATCCGTTTGTAGATGACAAACCTATTAAAAGTCGCATGTCCGGAAGTGCTTTCTCTTCATATAAAGATAAAAAATCGGAAATGCCGATATGGGGAAGTTTGTATGCGGGATTAAAAAATGAAACTGAAGATATTGAAATGATTCCGATAGAATCCGGAACTGTTGGTTTGTCTTTTGATGATGCTGAAACCGAAACAGTTACTACACAAACTTGGCAAATACACAGAAAATATATAGTAAGTCCGATAAAATCGGGCATGATGATTATTGACCAACAAAGAGCACACCAACGGATTTTGTACGAACACAACCTTTCAAGTATGACCGTTCAGCAAGCATCAAGTCAGCAACTTTTATTTCCTGTTGAATTGTTTTATACGCCAGCCGAGATGTTGTTTTTACAAGAATTGATACCTTCTTTAGAAAGTATGGGATTTGTTTTCGGTTCTCAGCAAAAAGACAGTGTTACCGTTAACGGAATTCCGGTGAATATGACCGAAAGCCAGATAAGTGTTGTACTTGAAGAATTATTTTTACATTTACAAAACGAAACAAACGGCAGTTTCAGTCAAAATGATATGATTGCAAAATCTTTGTCAAAAAGTTTGGCGGTACGCACAGGCACCTTTTTAAATAGTAAAGAGCGGGAGAATATAGTAAATAGTTTATTTGCTTGTAAACAACCCGATGTTTCACCATTTAATAAACCAATTTTTATTACCATTACGGTAGATGAACTCGATAAAAAGTTTTCTATATGATGAGATTAACACCAGCTATCAAACAACTACTTATTTTAAATATTATATTTTATATAGGTTCTAATACCATAGCTCCAGCAGCTTATGATTATTTGGCATTATATTTTCCTTTAAATGAGGCGTTTAAATGGTGGCAACCCCTTACACACATGTTTATGCATGCACAAATGCCTAATTTGATGCACATCTTATTTAATATGTTTGGTTTGGTAATGTTTGGCTCTACATTAGAACATTATTGGGGTGCCAAAAAGTTTATATTCTTTTATATTTCGTGTGGTTTAGGAGCTGCCATATTACATATCGGAATGCAGTATTATGAATTTCAGCAGTTTTATGATATTTTAATGAATAGTGGATTTGCAGAATCAAATGTACAAACACTATTAAAATCAGGCTATGTAAATGTTATTATAACCGGAGATATGAGTGTTGTACAAGATGCCGTAAATGGCATTTCCAGAGCCTATCAGACTTCGGCTGTAGGAGCTTCGGGAGCTTTGTACGGAATTATAGTGGCATTTGCTTTTATGTTTCCAAATGCCGAATTAATGTTGATATTTCTTCCTATTCCGATAAAAGCAAAATATTTTGTGCCATTTTTGGTGTTGGGCGATTTGTTTATGGGTATCAAAGGAACTTCTATTTTTGGCGGTGGAGGAATCGCTCATTTTGCTCACGTAGGCGGGGCATTGACCGGATTTTTGATGATGTGGTATTGGAAAAAAACACAGTTTGATAAAAACCGTTGGGATCAAAATAAGTAGATATGAGTATTTTTAACGATTTAAAACTTCAATACCGTATTGGTGGTGTAGCAGAAAAACTCATTTATTGGAATGTTGCTTTGTTTGCTATTCCGTTTATCTTATTCGGAATATTGTCGTTGTTTCAGATTCATTTCGGGTTTATGCACTGGTTCAGCCTGTCTTCGAATCCGTCAGATTTATTATGGAAGCCGTGGTCAATAATTACTTATGCTTTTTTTCATGCCGGCTTTTTGCATCTGCTGTTTAATATGATTATTTTTCACTTTTCTGCCAGGCTGTTTCATACTTTTTTTACGCAAAAACAACTGCTGAATGTTTATTTGACCGGAGCCATATTCGCAGGGTTAGTTTATATTGTAAGCTATCTTGTTTTTCCGGCTTTAACAAGTCAGTATGTTACTTTAATTGGAGCCTCAGGAGCAGTGATGGCTGTGGTTTTTACAGTTGCCACTTATTCCCCACAAATGCAGGTTAGGTTATTACTCATCGGAAATATAAGAATGTGGCATATTGCACTTTTTTATTTGGTGATAGATTTAATCAGTTTATCTTCTGACAACGTTGGCGGACATATAGCACATCTTGGCGGTGCATTCTGGGGTTATTTGTTTAGCTCTCAACTCAAAAACGGAAAAGATATTACACAATGGTTCAGCAGTTTTATGGATTATATAGTCAATTTGTTTTCGGGTAAGAAAAAAACTTCAACACCTTTTAAAAAGGTACATAAAAATAAAACCGAAACACAAAGAAAAAGCCACGTACAAACTACTTCCAAAAACAAAGTACAACAACAAATCGACGAAATTTTAGATAAAATAAGTCGTTCGGGATATGACAGTCTAACCAAAGAAGAAAAAGAATTCTTGTTTAGAGCGGGAAAAGATTAATTTTTTATGGAAACCAATTTTAAAATGCTTGCCAAAACCTTTTTTGGTTTTGAAGAAATATTAGCCGGAGAACTAAGACAGTTAGGTGCTCAGAAAATTCAGATCGGAACAAGAGCAGTTAGTTTTTACGGAGACAAAGGCTTTATGTATAAAGCGAATTTGTCATTGCGGACAGCACTTAAAATTCTTAAACCCATTCATGTTTTTAAAGTTTTCGATGAAAGTTCATTGTATAAAAACATAAAAGTTATTGACTGGAGCAAATACATCAACGAAAACCAAAGTTTTGTCATAGATGTTACGCTGTATTCTGATGCTTTCAACAATTCTCAGTTTGTTGCATTAAAAGCCAAAGACGCTATTGTTGACCAATTTCGGGAACAGACAGGAAAACGCCCCAACATAGATAAAGATTTTCCCGATATGCGAATACACATCCACATTGACCGTGAGTTGTGTACGGTTTCTCTTGACACTTCGGGCGAATCACTACATCTTCGTGGGTATCGTTCGGCAACTAATATTGCACCAATAAACGAAGTTCTCGCTGCCGGAATGTTATTGCTTTCCGGATGGGAGGGAAGAGCCGATTTTTTAGACCCCATGTGTGGTAGCGGAACCATTCTTATAGAAGCCGCTATGATTGCTTGTAATATTCCGGCTAACATTAACAGAAAAGAATTTGCTTTTGAAAAATGGAGTGATTGGGACAATGATTTATTTGACCAAATCATTGATAGCCTGATGAATAAAACACGAGAGTTTAACTATAGTATTAAGGGGTATGATAAAGCACCGAGTGCCATTCGAAAAGCAAAAGAAAACATACAAAATGCAAATCTTGATGAATATATTTCAGTAGAGCAGAAAGATTTTTTTGAGTCCGAAAAACAAACACAAGGTCCTTTACAAATAGTTTTTAATCCGCCTTATGGCGAGCGTTTAGAAATTGATATTGAACGTTTTTATAGAGAAATAGGCAATACTTTCAAGCAAAATTATCCCAATACAGAAGCTTGGTTTATCACGGCTAATCTCGAAGCGTTGAAGTTTGTTGGACTCAAACCTTCCAGAAAAATAAAATTATTCAACGGAAAGTTTGAAACTCGTTTGGTGCGATATGATATTTATGAAGGTAGTAAAAAAGCTAAATATAATAGGGATATGAACTAATGAAATTATTTGATAGTCAAACCATTAAAACAATTGATTCTGTAACAATAGAACGTCAAAATATCAGCTCGCTCGAACTGATGGAACAAGTTGCTTTGCAATGTTTTGAATGGATTTGTAAAAAATTTCCAAACAACCAAATCAAATTTCATGTATTCTGCGGTGTAGGAAATAATGGAGGAGACGGTTTGGCTATTGCACGAATGTTGAAGCAAAAAGGTTATCAAGTAAGAGTTTATATTGTTCCATTCAGTTTGCAGCGAACAGTAGAATTTGAAGCCAATTTATGCAGCCTGACAGCATTGGGAATACATTTTCAGGATATTTTAGTGGATGAAAATTTTCCCGAAATAACTAAAAATGAAATAATAATTGATGCCATTTTCGGTATAGGTTTACAGAGAGAGCTTAGCCCTGAATTAAAGCAGTTAATACATGAAATTAATAAAACAGGTGCAAAAATTATCTCTGTCGATGTACCTTCAGGAATGTTTTTAAGTAGAAAAACAGAGATAGCGGTTCAGGCTCATACAATATTGACATTTCAGTTTCCTAAAACAGCATTTTATCAGCCTGAAAACAGCCGGTTTTTTCAAAAAATTGAAATTCTGAATATTGGTTTGGATTCTGAAGCTATAAACAGTTCTATTTCTGATACCGAATGGATTGATAAAGATTTTGTTTCAAAGATTTACAAACCTGTAGCCAGAAATGAACATAAAGGAACACGCGGACATGCTGTTTTGATTGGTGGTAGTTATGGAAAAATAGGGGCGATGGTTTTGGCCTCCAAAGCCGCAATCAAATCAGGTTGCGGACTTGCATCGGCGGTAATTCCGCAATGTGGTTATGCAATATTACAAACAGCAGTACCCGAAGTGATGGTCATAACACCGGGTGGTGAAGATTATATAGATTCTTTTGAATATGATGTTCGACACAATGCCATTGCGATAGGGATGGGGTTAGACACTAAACCAGAAACGATAACTGCTTTTTATGCGTTTCTAAAACAGAACAAATCACCATTACTACTCGATGCCGATGCGTTGAATATTCTTGCTTTAAACAAAGATTGGTTTGATTTAATTCCGGAGAAATCGATTTTAACACCACATCCGGGCGAGTTAAAAAGGATAATTGGGTATTGGAAAGACGATTTTGATAAAATTGAAAAAGCTCGAATATTTTCTAAAAAATATAAAATTATTTTATTGATAAAGGGAGCTTTTTCTCATATTATTGATTCCGATATTGTGTTTATTAATAGCTCTGGCAATCAGGCGTTGGCAACCGGCGGGAGCGGAGACGTATTGTCCGGTATCATCACGGCACTCATAGCACAAGGTTATAATTCGCAACATGCAGCCATTTTGGGTGTGTATCTTCATGGAAGAACTGCCGATATTGCTGTTGATAAAACCGGATACGAGAGTTTTATTGCTTCGGATATTATTGAAAATTTAGGGAAAGCATTTTTAGAGTTTAAGAGTTTAAATGAAGGCAATTTGAGGAGCAGATAATAAATTTGTGATAACTTTTAAGTTTTAGAACCTGTTTAAAATTTATCTAATAATTTGTTTATGCTTCTTTCTGGTCAAAACTGTGTTAAATTTTAAAACGATAGCTCTGCTATCCGTTAAAAATTTGCCTTGTTCTAACTCAAAAATAACCTATAAACATTTTTACAATACAAATTAAAACAGGCTCTTGTATAATTGCGTAAATTTACATTTTCACAATATAACAGATGAACATCTATAATTTAATCTTAAACGATAAAGAGCAAGTACATCTTTCGGATATTTTTCTAAAAGATGAGTGCCGAAAAGAGATTGAACAACTTATCAAGGAACACAAGTATATTGAGGAACTTCGCAAATACGCCTTGCCTGTAAATAACAAAGTTTTACTTCACGGAAGTTCGGGATGCGGAAAAACAACCTCTGCCAAAGCAATTGCCAATGCCATCGGAAGACCCATTATCATTCTGAATTTGAGTAATGTGGTTTCGTCCCGAATTGGAGAGACTTCGCAAAATTTGAAAGCTGTTTTTGACAAAGCCGAAAAAGACAAAGCCGTTTTGTTTTTAGATGAATTCGACCAAATCGGAAAAGCTCGTGAAAATGACAATAAAGATGTCGGAGAAATGCGAAGACTGGTCAATACACTTATCCAGCTCATTGATTATTTTTCCGAAAAAGCCTTGCTTATTTGTGCTACGAATCACATTGAAATAATCGACAAAGCTTTGCTAAGACGTTTTCAGTTGAGTATCGAATTCGAATTGCCTTCAGATGAAGAATTAGATAAATATTACGATGCATTACTTTCTCGTTTTCCCGAGCATTTAAAAGACGTAAACCGAAAAATCGGAGTATCATTTGCAGAAGCAAAAGACATTGTTTTTACACAAATAAAAGCGAAAATTATAGCGGAATTGGAATAATATGTAATATTACTCAAATCAAAAAAGGATAGTCTTGGCTTGTGAAAAGTCGGGCAGAAATCCAAGTGAAGTCCGATTGTTATTGGTTTCCAAAGAAAATATCAGAATGGCAATCGAATCAGAATAAACCCCGAAAAAGCAGTTGAACTTTTTAATCAGGTTTCGCAACCATATATTTTGAAATTTGTAAGAACTCGATTAACTATTTTTTTAGTAGAAAAAAGTGCAGAAGTCAAGTTGTCCGAAGGTTTTTAAAATTGGTGTTTTTAGCTCAGAAAAAACACTATATTTGCGTTTCATAATAAAATAAACACCTTTAGGTCATGAAAATATTAGAAGGAAAAGTTGCCATTATTACCGGAGCTAGTAGAGGAATTGGAAGCGGTATTGCCAAAGTTTTTGCTCAGCACGGAGCCAATGTTGCTTTTACTTACAGTTCTTCTGTAGAATCTGCTATGGCTCTGGAAAAAGAGTTGCAGGAAGTCGGTGTAAAAGCGAAAGGATATAAATCTAATGCTGCCAATTTTGAAGAAGCTCACCAATTGGTAGAAGATGTATTGACAGATTTTGGAAATATTGATATTCTGATTAACAATGCGGGAATCACTAAAGATAATCTTTTGATGCGAATGAGCGAAGAAGATTATGACAAAGTAATGGAAATCAATTTGAAATCGGTTTTTAATATGACCAAAGCCGTACAGAAAACAATGTTGAAAAACAGGAATGGCTCTATCGTAAATATGAGTTCAGTTGTTGGTGTAAAAGGAAATGCAGGTCAGGCTAACTATGCTGCTTCAAAAGCCGGAATGATTGGTTTTACAAAATCTGTAGCCCTTGAATTAGGTTCGCGTAACATTCGTTGCAACGCCATTGCACCCGGTTTTATAGAAACAGAAATGACTGCCAAATTAAATCCTGATGTTGTACAAGGTTGGCGGGATTCTATTCCTTTAAAAAGAGGCGGAACACCCGAAGATGTTGCCAATGCTTGTTTGTTTCTGGCATCAGATATGAGTGCCTACATTACAGGTCAAGTGTTAAACGTAGATGGCGGAATGTTAACTTAAAATATTGCAGTTTCAGATCTTGGCTTTGGTGTTAAATCTGCAAACCTGAAATAATAATCAAAATGACGGCAAGCACAATTTTATATATCTTTCTGGCTCTTATAATTGCAGCTGCCTTTTCATTTTTTCAGTATTTATTCAAATCAGAAAACAAAAGAAAGCTTACTTATTTGCTTTTTATACTTCGTTTTATTTCTGTTTTTGGTATTTTACTTTTGCTGATAAATCCTGCTGTTACTCAAAAATATTTTGAAATTGTCAAAACGCCACTTCCAATTTTGGTAGATAATTCAAAATCTATTGAGTCTTTACAAGCTAATGAAACCGCTCTTAAAGTCTATGACGAGATTATTAAAAATCCCGACATTCAGGAAAAGTTTGATTTACAAAGTTTTGCATTTGGCGAAAGAGTAGAGCAACGAGACAGTTTTGATTTTCGTGATAAGCAAACTCGCTCAGAGCAAATAGCCAAAGTTTTAAAAAACAGAAACAGAAATGCTGTCTATCCTATAGTTATCATAACAGACGGAAACCAGACTCAAGGAAGTGATTATGTATATTCTTTTGAACAAAACACTAAGGTTTATCCCGTTGTCTTGGGCGATACAACTTCGGTATTTGATTTGAAAATTGACCGTTTAAACGTAAATAAATATGCGTTTCTCAAAAATAAATTTCCCGTTGAAGTTTTCCTGAATTATTCAGGGAATAAATCTGTTTCAGCAAATTTTTCTATCATACAAGGCGAAACGGTTATTTACAGACAGTCGGTAACATTTATGTCCGGACAAAAATCGCAAGTTATTAATCTTTTACTTCCTGCAGAAAAAACGGGTGTGCAGGTCTATAAAGCTGTGCTGAATTCGTCAGAAACAGAGAAAAACACCTATAACAATATTAAGAATTTTGCTGTTGAAGTCATTGACCAAAAAACGGAAGTAGCTTTTGTGTCTGCCATAAATCATCCTGATATTGGTGCTTTAAAAAGAGCCATTGAATCTAATTCGCAAAGAAAATTTACTTTATTAAAACCCAATCAAGTTACCGATTTGTACAATTATAATGTTTTAATATTATATCAACCAACAAGCGAATTTTCGCAGGTTTTTGAATCGGTAAAAAGATTAGGTACAAATACTTGGATTATCACCGGAACACAAACCGATTTTAATTGGCTTAACAAAAATCAGGAAGTATTTGATTTTAGATTGAGCTCGCAAAAAGAAGATTATTTGGCAGATTTTAACGAACAGTTTAATGCGTTTACATTAGACAATATCGGGTTTGAAAACTTTCCGCCTTTGCAACATCCTTTCGGAAATATAACCATAAAACAAAATGTTCAAAACCTGTTGGATGCCAAAATAAGAAATGTAAAACTCGAACAGCCTATTCTAGCATTTTATGAAAATCAAAATCTTCGTCAGGCTTTTCTGTTAGGTGAAAATATTTGGAAATGGCGATTAAATTACTTTGTTGAACACCAAGACTTTGAGGATTTTGATGTGTTTATAGATAAAACAATTCAGTTTCTGGCAACGTCCGAAAAACGCAAATCGCTGATTGTAAACCATGAGAGCTTTTATAACTCGGGCGATGCTATCGAAATTAATGCCCAGTTTTTCAATAAAAATTATGAATTGGATGAAAATGCGATGCTAACGCTTTCTTTGGTAAACAAAACAAGTAAACAAACCAGAAATTATGACTTACTTAGGAGTTCGAATGCACATAAAGTAAATCTCGACGGACTTGATGCGGGAGAATATTCTTTTAGCGTAAAAGAGCTTTCGAGCAACACAACCTATAACGGACAGTTTGAAGTCTTGGATTTTGATATCGAGTTACAGTTTATCAATCCTGATTATAACCGTTTGGTTCAATTGGCAGCACATACCGAGGGGGCGGTTTTTATGCCGGATAACACCTCACAGCTTATTAAGAGTTTGCTGGACAATGAAGATTATAAAACCATACAAAAAGAAATTGTAAAAAAATCACCTTTAATAGACTGGGTATGGTTGCTTGTGGCTGTTGCATCAATTTTGGCAATCGAATGGTTTGTCAGAAAATATAATGGTTTGTTATAATTTTTTGTTTTCCAAATTTTCTTTGATGCAGTGCTTATCCTCCCACACGTTTTACTTTGAACCCTTTTTCTTTTAAAATATTCATGATTTTATCTCGATAATCTCCTTGAATAATAATGGAAGAATCTTTAAAACTGCCTCCGACACTAAGTTTGGTTTTGAGTTCTTTTGCCAAGAGTTTAAAGTCATTTTCTTCGCCTTCATAACCTTCTATTATGGTATGTGGTTTGCCATTTCGTTTTTCAAACTTACAAATAAGCGGTTCTTTTTGAATATATAATTCATGGTTTTGTTCTTCTTCAGATTCAGGATTGTCTGACATTTGATGCTCCGGAAAAAGTTTTCTGAGTTGTTCTTGTAAATCCATAATTCAAAATTATAAAAAGAAAATTCCAAATTCCTTTAAGAGCTTGTTTAAATTTGTATTGTAAAAATGTTTATAGGTTATTTTTGAGGTAGAACAAGGCAAATTTTTAAAGGATAGTAGAGTTATCGTTTTAAAATTTAACACAGTTATGACCAGAAAGAAGCATAAACAAATTATTAGATAAATTTTAAACAGGTTTTAAAACTCATTTTGGAATTTGGAATTTTCAGAAGTTTATTAATTTACTTTTTAATTAATCCTAACTCTACCAAACGCTCGTGCAAAAATTCTCCCGCAGTGATGTCTTCATAAAGTTTCGGATTGTTTTCGTCAATACAATCCTCAAGGCAATTCAAACTCATATCGCTCACAGGGTGCATGAAGAAAGGAATAGAGTATCGTGAAGTTCCCCACAATTCTCTCGGCGGATTCACTACTTGGTGTATGGTCGATTTTAATTTATTATTGGTATGACGCGAAAGCATATCGCCAACATTTATCATTAATTCGTCAGGTTCTGCAATAGCATCAATCCAATCTCCGTTGTGGTTTTGCACTTGTAATCCTTTGCCTTGAGCTCCCATCAGCAAAGTAATCAGATTGATGTCGCCATGAGCCGCCGCACGAACAGCGTCTTTAGGTTCTTCAATTATGGGCGGATAATGAATAGGGCGGAGGATACTGTTTCCATCTTTGATGTATTTATCAAAATAAAACTCGTCCAATTTAAGATATAACGCCAAAGCTCTCAAGACATAAACACCTGTTTTTTCAAGCATTTGATAGGCTTCCTTTCCAACAGTATTGAATTTTGGAAGTTCAGAAACTTCAACATTGTCAGGATATTCTCCCGACCATTTAGAATCTTTATCTACATACTGACCAAAATGCCAAAACTCTTTCAAATCTCCGGCAGAACGACCCTTTGCATGCTCTTTTCCAAATGATACATAACCGCGTTGTCCGCCAATTCCGGGAATTTCATACTTTGATTTGTTTTCTATGGGAAGGTTAAAAAAATTGCGTACCTCTGAATAAAGTTGGTTAACCAAACTATCGTCTAAAAAATGACCTTTCAGGGCAACAAACCCAATTTCTGAATAAGCTTTACCGATTTCATTTACAAATTTTTGTTTGCGTACCGGGTCGTCCGATAGGAAATCACGCAAATCAACACTTGGAATTTTTTGCATTTTTAAAATTTTTTGTTGTTACATTAATTTTTGATAAACTTATTTCTTTGGTTTCCAATTTTCAAAATATAAATTCCGTTTGAAAGAGAACTGACATTTATTGAACTTCCGTTTAGTTTCTCAACTAATATTTTTTTACCCGTTATATCAAATATTTCTGCAAATTCATTATTTAAGGAAGCTAAAATATCAAAATTCAGAATATTATTAACAGGATTTGGATAGATTTTCAATGGATTTCCAGAATAATAATCTTTTACATCTAATGTTTCAGAAAAATCAAACAAAATACTAACTGGTGTGTGATTGGATGTTGTTTCACAATAATTCGAAACAGCACTCAACACAGCAAGCTCTTGGTTTGCACTATTTGAAACATAATTGTCGAATATTTCGTTTGAGATAATCATATTATTGATAACATTCGGGAAATAACTACAACCGTAGCTCTCTAAATTTTGTGTTGGAATCATATAATTGGCAGCATCATCCAAAAAATTTTTATACGGCGATTCGTTTGTGTCGCAAACATAGCAGGTGTTATTGTTTATATAATCATTAAAATCTCCGATAACTACAATTTTATTGGTGTTATATTGACCACTGTCAAGTATCTCTTTTAATCCTTCAGAAGCTCCTTTTCTGCGAATATAACTATTCTCATCATAAGATGATTTGGCATGAATATTAACAAATGAAACAGGAATCAGCTCGGTGCCTACAATCAGATTAACATTGTATAATGCAGGAAATCTTCCGCTTGACCAATTATAATAATAAGAATTTCCCTGAGAAGGGTTGCCGTTGCTCAAAAGAGCAGCATTAACAAATTGGACTTTTGACTTTTTATAAATAATTCCTTGATTTTGGCTGCAATTTGTTGCATTCGATGCAACAATATAACCACCCCATTCATTACTTCCTAAAACAGAAACTAGTGTAGAAATAGTTGGATATTCGACACTTTGCGTTACTTCTTGCAGGCAAATAATATCTGAGTTCATAGTTTGTATTATATGAGCAACATTAGCCAATTGAAGATTTTCGTCCGTAGGACCATCGCAAATACTTCCAAAATGTTCTATATTCCAAGTTGTAATTTTAAAAACGGCTTCATCATTCGGATTTACGACACTTGTTTCTCCGGTGATTTTTACATCCTTGATTTGCCATGTAGCACTTTCTGTATTGTTGCTCAAATAGCGAAAAGCGAAACGAGTATTTGTTGATTTTGCCGTTTCGGGAATAATGAGTTCTCCGGATGAGACCCACTGCCATCCACCTGATATATTGTGATTGATTCCACTAAGTTCTATCCATTGAGTAGTAGAAATATCTCCTGTAAAATTGGTCGTAGCAAAAACTTTATACCAGCCATGTGCCACTCCTACATTCATAGCAGAAGCCGGTCCTCGTGTGTGGTTAAAACTAAAACGAAGATTGTCAAAATTTTCTATGTTTATCTCCGGTGAAAGAAGCCAGTCTTCATTTTCATGACTTTGTCCGTTTGAGAATCCATTCATTAAAGTATATCCGTATTGAGTGTTGCAATACCAACTTTGTTCGCCCGAAACATTTATGACTGTAAAAGTGTTAAAACTGTTATAAGTGGTTAAAGTTTCATCGAAAATAACAGTTTGTGTATGAGTAGTGGTTAAGGTTAAAGTCAAGAAAATTGACAATAAGATGTTGTTAAGCTTACGCATCGTAATAGGGTTAGTTCAAAAAAAGATTTGTTTTTGGAAACACAAATATAGTAACTCAGATTTTAACTAACTTAAAATAGTCAAACAAAATTTTTTCATTTAAGGATGCGTTATAATTGAGAAAGTTCAACTCTCAACAGACTTTTTTCTAACCTATCAATTCATCAAAAAGTTTTTCAAAGGTTACGTCCAAATCATCAGCAAATCCACAATGTGGTCTTGAAGTTTGGATGCACGAACTACGAACGGCAGAAAGCCATCTAAATCTTTCGGAAACTTCAAATTGTGCAATCGGACCTCCATTTTTGACTCCTTTAGAAATCAGTTCAAACGAATGCAGGTTGATTTTGAGTTGTTCTACATCGAGTTCCGTTTGAAATAAACTTAGTTTATTGATGTTAAACCTTATTTGCGAGCGTAAATATTTTTGTCTTTTGCAAAAAAGCAACAGACCTACGTTTAGGAATTCTTCGCATTCTACTCGAGGCACAACACGAATCACCGCATATTCATATAAGTGTTTTTCGTGCATCTTGAGCTTGTTTTACAAAGTTTTCGGAATGATTTCTACGAACTTTCAGAAAGGTTAAATAGACTTGTCGGATTTCTTCCGGACTTTGGTCAGAGCCTTCCCAAGTAATCCAATCAATCGGAATCAGATTTACGATATTTTGCAATACTTGATCTGTCAAAATTGCTTTAAATTCTACATCTACTTGCTCTAATTGGGTAGCTTTTGAAAGTAAAACATGATCCTTAATCAGAGCAAATTTACTTTTAGCCTGTTCATCAAAATTTTGCCAAGAGTGATGAAAATAAAACGATGCTCCGTTGTCAATCAACCAAAGTTCTTTGTGCCACAAAAGCATATTGGTATTGCGAAAAGTTCGGTCAACATTGGTAATGTATGCGTCTAACCAAACAATTTTTGACGAAAGCAATTCATCACAATCATTCACCGAAACGTCAAAAGTTAAAGCTCCCGACAAAAAGTGCATCGCCAAATTAAGTCCTTCACTAAATTTTAATAAATCCTGAATTTCTTCATCAGCTTCAGTTCTTCCGAAGGATTCATCCAAATGTGCGAAAACCAATTCAGGGATTTTAAGTCCGAGCTTTCGGGTTATTTCACCACCTAAAAGTTCGGCAATTAATGCCTTTACGCCATGACCTGCACCTCTGAATTTCAAGACGTATTTAAAACCGTCGTCTGCTTCGGTCAAAGCAGGAAGCGAACCTCCTTCGCGAAGCGGATTGATGTATCGCATAACCGTAACTGTTCGTAATTGCGGTGTTTTCATACCACAAAAATACAGAAATAAAACAAAAAATGTTTCCGAATAAGTTTACAAAAAGTAAAAATGATAAATTGATTCAAAATATGATTGGTTTTTGTACTTTGGTCTTAAAAAAAAACAGACAAAATGTTATCTGATAAAGAGATTCAATACTTTAAAAGTATTTTAAATAACAGGGTTCATACCGACGAAGAAAACCTTTTGAGATGTGCTTCTGACCATACCGAAGACTTTGTTTTTAAACCTCAAATCGTTTTACAACCCAAAACTACGGAAGAAGTCAGTAAAATTCTGAAATACTGCAACGAAAACAAAATCATTATCACTCCAAGAGGAGCGGGAACGGGATTGAGCGGAGGAGCTTTGCCGATTTTCGGAAGTATCGTTTTGGATATGAAACGAATGAACAAAATCCTGAAAATCGACACGAAAAATTTTCAGATTACGACAGAACCTGCTGTAATTACAGAAGAATTACAAAATGCAGTAAAAGAACTCGGATTGTATTATCCGGTTGACCCAGCGAGTAAAGGGAGCTGTTTTATAGGAGGAAATGTAGCCGAAAATTCGGGAGGAGCAAGGGCTGTAAAATACGGAGTTGTCAAGGATTATGTGCTGAATCTCGAAGTTGTTTTGCCAAACGGAGAAATCATTTGGACAGGAGCGAATACGTTAAAAAATTCGACAGGGTACAATCTGACACAACTACTTGTCGGGTCGGAGGGAACTTTGGCTGTGATTACAAAAATCGTTCTGAAATTACTGCCTTATCCTCAAAAAGATTTACTGATTTTAGTTCCGTTTTATTCGGCTCATGAGGCCTGTCGGGCTGTGAATAAGATATTTTTGGCAGGATTCAATCCGTCTGCTTTGGAGTTTATGGAACGTGATGCGATTTTGGCATCACAAAAGTTTTTGGATAATTATTCTTTGGAACTTCCCGATGATATTCAGGCACATTTGCTTATCGAAGTAAACGGAAACGAAGAAGATGTTTTAATGCGTGAAATTGAGGGAATTGTTTCTGTTTTGGAAGAATTCCGAACGGGAGAAATCCTTTTTGCAGACACCGAAAAAACTAAAGAGGAACTGTGGAAACTTCGTAGAGTAACAGGAGAAGCTGCTAAAGGAAATTCGATTTACAAGGAAGAAGATACGGTTGTTCCGAGAGCTAAACTGCCTGAACTTTTGGCTAAAGTAAAAGAATTAGGAAAAGAATACGGTTTTGATTCTATTTGCTACGGACACGCAGGAGATGGAAATCTTCATATAAACATCATCAAAAACAATATGAGTGATGAAAAGTGGAATAACGAACTTCCTAAAGCTATCCGAAAATTATTTGTTTATACCAAAGAATTAGGAGGAACCATAAGTGGAGAACACGGAATCGGTTATGTTCAGAAAAGCTATATGGATATTGCTTTTTCGGACATCGAATTGGATTTGATGCGGAAAATCAAAGCGGTTTTTGACCCGAATAATATCCTAAACCCGGGAAAGATTTTTGATTGATATACTAAATAGTTTTTTTTAAGGTTATAGTTTTTTTAATTATTATAACTAAACCACTATGAATTGAAAGTTCATAGGTTTTGTTTCGGACTAAAAGTCTGATTTTTTTAATCCGTGGTAAAAATTTTTAGAAACTGAAAGTGCATAATTTCAACTAACGAATGAAACCAATGAAAAACCTACTTTTTACCTTTTTTACCTTTTGTTCTTTGATTGCTTTTTCGCAAGAAAAAGTACAGTTTTTGGATTCCGAGACCATAGAACCTATTGCTTTTGCAACTGTTGTTTTTGGTGACGGACTCGGAGGTTATACCAACGAAAACGGTGAATTCACTTTTGACAAAAAACAAAGTTTTTCGGTTAGTATGTTGGGATATAAAACTTTGTATGTTTCGGAAACGGAATTTAAAAATACAATTAAACTTCAATCAGAACCCATTTTGATTGATGAGGTAATAATTCTCAACAAAAAAAGAAAACAGAAAATTGTCAAGCAAAAACCGTATTGGAGTAACTCAACCTGGTTGGATTCTTATACTCCGCAAATAGGAAATGAAATTGCTGTTTTGATTCCGAATGAAAAAAATCAGGATATGGTTTTATCTAAAATAACGATTCCGGTTGAAACAAATCCAATGAGAATTTTTGACAAAAATAAAAATCCGTTAATATCACGAGATGATTTTCCTTATACAATTATCAGAATTCAGTTTTATAAGAACGGAAACAATAGCCCTAAAGAATTGTTGTATTCTGATAAAATTGTTGTGAATGTCCATAATTCCAACGAAAAATTTAAAGAAATAGATTTAGAAAATTACGGAATAGATGTTCCTGAAAACGGACTTTTTATCGGAATTGAATTTATTGGTGTTACAGATGAAAACCAAAAATATGTTTATATGCCTAATTTTCGTGATGTAGCAAGAGATGGAAAAAAAATGAAAGTAGCACAACACTTGAATATATGTATTCCTATTGATCAAAAAAGTAAAAAAGAACATTCATATATAAGATATTCTGATTGGAATAAAAATGGAGAAAAAATGAAATGGCAGGTTTTTACAGAAGAAATATTTCTGAAATTAAACGAAGACCGACTAAAACATAAAGGAGCAGCAAACATCGGTATAGGTTACGAGCTTAAAGTTTATGAGTAATTAAATTAATGAAAATCCGATTTTAGAAATAATTTGTATTTAGTTTGAAGAACTCATAGGTTTTAAAAACAATTGAGGTTTGTAAATCAAAAAGTTATATGAATATTTGAGTTAATAAATCAAATCCTTTTATTAATTTTGTTTCGATAGTAATTTTGATAACCTACATAACAGGTTAATAGTTTTTTTACTACAAGAATTGAATTTATTATATACATTTGCCATCTATTTAAGTATTTAGTAACCAGTAGTAATGCTGATTAGATAACAGGCTAATAAATTTTAAAATGAGGATTGCAGTTTACATAATACTTCTTCTGCTGACAAACTTTATTTGTTATTCAAATCCTGTTATTAAATCTGAATTGAGTGCAGCGGCTCCTTTGTCAGGAGTTTATTCAATTCCGGGCGATTATAACACAATTTCAGAAGCAGCTATAGACCTAAATGATTTTGGTATAAGCGGTTGGGTAGTTTTTAATGTTCAGGCGGGACATACAGAAATTGCACCATCAGGCATTAGTTCGACATTACCCGGAGGAATAACTTTCGGGAGTATTTCTGGAGCAAGCAGTTCAAACACCATAACTTTTCAGAAAAGCGGTAGCGGAGCAAATCCATTGATAACAGCGGGAGTTAATCATTTTTCAGGTGGTATTATGGATGCAGTCATACGGATTGTAGGAACAGATTATATCACTTTTGATGCGATTGATGTTTCTGAAAATCCGCTAAATACCATTGCCGATATTGCTTCAAACAATATGACGGAGTTTGGATATGCATTTTTTAAAGCTTCAAACACGGATGGAGCCAAAAATAACAGCATCAAAAATTGTGTGATTACATTAAATACCGGCTCAACAAATTATCAGAATACTTTTGGTGTTTTTTCTACCACGATTACAACTTCAATAAACGGATTGACGCTTTCAAATGTGACCAATGTTTTGGGTTCAAATTCAGATAATTTACTTTTGCAAAATACTATAGAAGGTGCTAATTCGGGAATTGTTGTGATTGGTTCAAATACCGCTGCGGCTATGGATGCAGGTTGGGTTATCAACGGAAATACAATTTCGGGTCTTGGTATCGGAAACGGTGAGGCAACTTCGGCTTATCAAAAATTAGGTACTACTGTTCAAGGAATTTTAATAAACCAATGTTATAATTTTACTATTTCAGATAATGTTATTATCGGTGTAAACGGAAGTTTAATAACTCCTATTCCGGTGATTGGCGTACTAATGGGATGGTCAGGTGCAGTTGTACAACCAACATCTGCGTACAATAATATATGTCAAAATAACACCATCACTCTTGACAATAATCTTAATGAAAACACATACGGAATCTGGTCAAGAATTGGGAATGCCTCATCTCAAGTTTCATTATCAAATAACAATATTTCTCTGGTTAATTCAGCTTCCGTATTTTCGGTTTCAAAGCTAACCAAAGGAATTTTTCAGGATAGATTAATAGGTGATTTGACAATTTCAGACAATCAGGTTCAGATTAGTTATCAAGGAGTAAATCATTCTGATGTGGTTCATTTTATTCAGGCAGATGTTGTTACAGCCATTAATAAAGAAATAAACGGAAATACATTATCTACTCCAATCGGGCAAACACTAAGAACAAACGGAAGTGTTACTGCAATTTCGCATAATGGAGTGTCCTCAAATTTGTTAAATATTAACTTGAACACCATTTCAATCAACAAGGGAAATGATAGTACGGCTTCAGGTTTTTACGGCATTTATAGTGCAGCTGCAAGTACCGCTCCGGATTATTCTATACAGGGAAACAACATTTTGCTTCAAAATGATTATACAACAACAGGAAACGCAACGGTAAGCGGGATTTTTTGTAATGATGGTACAAATGCAGTAAACAAAATAATTTCTGATAATATAATTTCTATACAAGCTAATAATCATGCCGGAACCACACACGGTATTTATTCTGGTAAAGCAAACCAAACCATGATTTCGGCAAATGAAATTACAATTAATAATTATTCGGCAACAATAAACGGTATAATCTTAGTCGCAGGTTCAACAACCAATTTGCTGTACTCGAATATAATTACAATTTCTCCAGCGGATATGCCTGCCAAAACAACAACCATAAAAGGAATAAGTAATGGCACTGGGGTATTAACCACTTCTTCAAATGAAATTACAATAGCTCCTTCGTTTGAACCAACAAGTTCTATTGCTGTAACTTTATATGGTATTGAGAATACCGTAGCCAATTCATCTATTTCGGATAATACAAGAATTACATTGGCACCGGTTTTAAACACAGCTGCTTTTGCGGGTTCTGCTACAGGAATTATTAGTGTTATTAGAAATACTGCTTCCGGAGTCGAAATAGCAAATAACAATTTGGTTGAACTGGAGATTATTAATTATGCAGGTAATTTAACTACGGTTAGAGGAATAGAAAATAGAGGAGCAAACTCTGTCATCCAAAATAATCAGACAGTTTCAGTAAATGTATCGACACAAACAACTGCTATCGCCAATGGAATAGACAGCAATGTAAATGGTGTAGGAACACAAGTTTTAGATAACCAAAATGTTGTTGTCAATGTTTCCACTGTATCAGGAAGAATCACTGCCAGAGGAATTTCCTGCGTTAGCGGAATTGTGAAGAATAACAGCAATATAACCGTCAATACAATATCAGGAGCAGATTCTATTCAATATGGAATTAATGCAACGGGAGAAATAGAAAACAATGTTGTCAATGTAACTTCAAGTGCTCAAACCGGATTTTCAGGTGGAGCGACCGATAATTCAGCGGGGATTTATTTAGGAGTAAATACATTGGCTAAAGACAACAACGTAACAACCAATCTCGTTACAGCAACAGGAAATGTTTTTGCTGCTGGAATTCATAGTCAGAGCGAAAATTCTATGTTGTTAAATAATACGATAGACCATACTGTGATTTCAAATGTAAACAATGCAGGTGAAAGTTTTCGCGGAGAAGTTTTCGGAATCAGAGCTTATGGTGATAATACCGTTATTGAGAACAATAAAATCGTAAAAGTATATGCCTCAATGGGGTTGGGGACCACCTATTTTGAAGCAGCTGGAATTTTACTTTATAATGCAAATAACGTTTCAATCATCGGAAATACTATTAGTAATATTTCAAGTAACGGAACTGCCAAAGACCGAGTCTATTTGAGCGGAATTTATGTTACCGAAGGTGCTTATAATGGTTTGATAAAAAATAATAAAATATTAAATATTTCTTTTAATAACAACGTTACCGGAACCATATTTGTTCCACCTTTTTTCTTTGTTGATATTCCCGCAAATACCAACGGGATTTGGATAAAAATGCCCAATAATAACTCTCTTTCCGATTATACGATTGTAAACAATCACATTTCTAAATTATACCATAATAACACATCCAAAATCGGGGGTATTTTTGGTTTGACTTTATCCACCAAAAACATTCATTATAAAGTATATCACAATACGATTCTGATAGGCGATAACGACACAATGGTTACAAGCAGCACAACCAGCCATTTTGGCGGTACTGCAGTAGGTTTTATAAACCGTGTCGGGAACGGGAGTCTGGACTTACGGAATAATATTTTATATGTTAATTTAATGCCGAGGTCTTCCGGTTATGTCTCTGCTTTGGCAGCTATTAAAAGTCATGAAACTAATGACGCAACAACGAATCCGGGACAAAACACTATCAGACCTGTTAATTATCATACTAATTCAAACAATAATTTATTTTATGCACCTTCTGTTCACAATCGGAGGTCTTATTTTTATTGTGAAGGCGATGGTTTCGGGACAGAATATAACCGCTTTAATATTGACCACAATACAGTCGCAATTAATGACCCGAATATTAATATGAATCCTTCATTTGCCGGATGTATCAGTAAATACAAAACGTTTATGGCAGGTTCAGATTCCGACAGTTTTTATCAAAATATAACACTTATAGAAGGAACCGGAGACCAAGAAGGTGTTTGGACACCTGTTGGCGAAACGTTTGCCGAATTAGGTGCTCAACTCATAGATGTAGCTTTTGATTTAGATTTTAACGGTGTTAGCAGAGGTACTGCAATCGATATGGGAGCAGTTCAGTTTAGTGGGGAAGTCGTTACAGCACCGGATATTGTTTATTCGCCATTAACATTAAACGGATGCGGTTCGGCTCCGACATCATTGGTTTTAGAAAATGTTCATATAACAGATAGCTCAGAGACTCACATCACAGGAAGTTTAATTCCGCGATTGTATTATAAAATAGATGCCGGAACATGGACAAGCGTTGCAGGAACATTAGTTTCTGGAGATGCCACAAACGGATATTGGAATTTCACACTAACTGGATTAACTGCCGGAACTTTAAGTTATTATGTGATTGCACAAGATAAATTGTCAAAAATCGGAGCAAATCCCGGTATTGGTATAGAGGCTTGTGATGTCAATTCTGTAATAACACATCCTATTTCGCCAAATACATTAACTTTAGGAGGAGATGTGGCAACTTACGCTTCGGGTGTTTGGAGTTCAGTCCCTGATATGGGCAAAGTTGTTGTTTTTGATGATGATTTATTTATTTCGGCAGATATTGATGCTTGTTCTGTGTTGGTAAAAGCCGGAAGAACCGTAACGGTTGCTCCGGAAGTATTCATGACTGTGCTTAACGAAGTTGTGGTAGAAGCCGGTGCAAACCTTATTTTTCAGGATACAGCAAGTTTGGTTCAGATTAACGATGTGGCAAATTCGGGAAATATTGAATACAACCGTATTGCAAGCATAAAGAAATTTGATTATGTCTATTGGTCTTCGCCTGTTGTAGGGAATGGAGGCGTAAGTGGATTTAACATCAATGACCTTTCGGCAAATCCTTCCGAAATTACCGGACCAAAATACAAATGGGATACCCTGATGAATAACAATAACGGAAACGGCGGAAACATCAGTCAGGGAATTTGGGTTAATGCAAGCGGAAACCTTATGGAGTCGGGAAGAGGATATATTGTTCGGGCCCCCAATTCATTTAATGAAACGGTAAACCAGCCTTTTCAGGCAACATTTATTGGTGTTCCGTTTAACGGAGATTTGAATTATCCAATTTATCGCGGAGATTATACAGGAGTTGATTACATAGGGTTAAACGGTCAAATCATAAACAATTTGGACGATAATTATAACCTGATAGGTAATCCTTATCCGTCTGCCATCAGTGCCGCAAAATTTATTTACAGAAATGCCCCTGCAAATGGCGGGAGTATTGCCGGAGGTATTAAAGTCTGGACACACGGAAATAGTCCTTCAGATTCCTATCAGAATCCTTTTTACGGTTCGTTCGCTTTAAATTATACAGTTAATGATTATCTGAGTTATACTTTATTAGGCTCGAACTGCTGTCCTGCTTTGGCAGATGATTTTATGATTGCGGCAGGACAAAGTTTTTTTGTTCAGATGCAGGATGGAACGGCAACAAGCGATTTTACCTATTTTAATAACGAAATGCGGAATAAAATTTATTTGAATACAAATTTTTACAGAACAATCCCTGTTGTAGATATAAATGATTTAAGCATCGAAAAACATCGTATCTGGCTTGATATCTCTGATAATGAACAAATGTCTGACCGAACACTTTTCGGCTATGCAACAGGAGCAACGTTGGGATTAGATGATATTTTTGACACAACGTCTAAAGAGTTAAATACATTACAGATTTATTCGTTTGCTGAAGATACCAAGACGATGATACAAGCCAGACCATTGCCTTTTGATATCAACGATGAGGTTTCAATCGGGATAAACGCTCCTGCTCACGGACAATATATCATAGCACTTGCAGGCATAGACGGTTTATTTGAGGAAACATCTGTTTATCTAAAAGATAATTTCTTACATTTAACCCATAATTTAAAAGAAACCCCATATTATTTTGAAACAGAATCCGGAGTGTCAAACAACCGCTTCAAAATTGTATATCAAAATAGTACCCTGAATCACCCTACATTTAACAATGCCAACTCTATTTCTGTTTTTGTCAAAAACAATGAAATTCATATAAAATCATCTTTAGATGAAATCAATGAAGTTATCTTGTTTGACCTGACAGGAAGAAAGATTTATCAAAAGCAAATCAATGCTACAGAAATTATTATTTCAGATATAATCTTAGCCAAGCAAACTATTTTAATGCAAATGAAAATGTCAGATAATCAATTAATAACCAAGAAAATTATATTTTAGAAACTTAAACAGCATTATAAACACAGGAAAACACAGGATTAATTATGAAAGTAAAAATTATAATAGCAGCCCTTCTTTTTTCAGCTACTACTTTTTCACAAGTTAGTATTGGAAACGTGCTTCCGGACCCTTCTGCCAACTTAGATGTTACAGCTATAGATGTTAACGGAAATACAAGAGGAATATTAATACCTCGTTTAACATTGTTAAACACAACAGATACCAGTACAATAAGTAACGGAAACGTAAACAGTTTGCTTGTTTTTAATGAAGCAACTCAAGCCGATGTTACCCCTGGTTTTTATTATTGGTATATAGACAGATGGGAAAGAATTGCAAATGGTTCTGGTAGTTCTGTAACAGAAACTAATACAGAATTGTTTTTTGACCCGGTAACAGGGTTTATGCATTATATCAATGAATCTGATGATAATGCCCCAATTGATATGAACTCTTTAAAAATTGAACCATGGCAGGTAGAAGGTACTACAGATAAAGCATCTGTAAACTCTCAAAACATCTATCAGATGGGTAATGTAGGAATCGGAACAAACGATATGTTAGACGGTGTTGCTTTAGACATCAGAGGTGCCGTGAGAGGCGGAACAGGCAATACGGGAACAGTTGGTTTGAATTCGGCTGCTTTCGGAACAAACAATTCAGTTTCGGGAGCAAACTCATCAGCAACCGGTCTTAATAATGCCGTGTCAGGAAATATTTCGGGTGCAATTGGAGAAAATAACATAGTTAACACAAATAATTCGATGGTAATCGGATTGGGTAACGTGGTAAATTCTACTAAAAGCTTTGTGGTTGGAGAAGGTAATGTTGTAACAGGAAATCTGACTTCTGCTATGGGAAAAGAAAATATTGCCGAGGGCGAAATTGCCGTTGCTTATGGTCTTAATAATCAATCCATCGCAGATTACAGTTATACGCTGGGCGTAGGAAATATTGCCGGAGCTATGGGAAGTATGGTTTTTGGACGGTATAATGCCTTAATCGACGGAGATCCAAATAATTTTGCTGTGCCAACCGATCCTTATTTTCAGTTAGGAAACGGTGATGGTCCGACCAATCGAAGCAATATTATTACGGTTCTTAAAAACGGTAAGACAGGTTTCGGAAACATTTATGCCCCACAAGCAACCATACACGTTGTTAAAACCGCTGCCGATATAACACCGGCTATCATAGATGGCTGTAACGTATATCCTGATAATACCGCTGCTGCTGCTGCTGGAGTTCCGGTGGGCGGACTTTACAGAACAGCTGCGGGTGTGTTGATGGTTCGTTTCTAATTTTTTTGGAACAAAAGATTTTTTAGGTAAGAAATAAAATCTGATAAGATGATAAAAATAATAATAAAATTGCTGTTTATTCTTGTCTCAGCTACTGCCGGATTATTTGCACAAACAAAGTTACATAATCAGGGAGTTCTCTCAATTCAGGGAGTTACAGGAACGCTGTCGGCAATAGAAAACACCAATTCAGGAACGTTAATTAATGACGGAGACTTTTTTGTTTACAATCATTACAACAATGACGGTATCGTAACCTTTTCGCAAGGTTCAACCACCGGACTTACCAGAATGAACGGAATATTTGGTTTTCAAGATATTTCAGGCACTATCCCGATGGAACTTTTTGATATTGAGTTTAATAACAACTTAATTCAACCGGCTTTTCATTTGTCAAATCAGATAAATATTTTTAACGAATCAAATTTCTTTCAGGGAATTGTCGATAATGATAATCATGGTGGATTGGTTGTTTTTGAAAACAATGCATTTCACACCAATACAGCAGACCAAAGCCACGTAGATGGTTATGTAAGGAAAAACGGAAATCAGTTTTTTCAATTTCCTATAGGTGATAGAGGTCGTTTTCGGTATGCCGCAATTTCTGCACCACAAGTTTCAACAGATGCCTTTACCGGAAAATATTTTTGGGAAAACTCAAACCCGACGTATCCGCATGAAAACCGTACTGGAATCATTGAATTAATTGATAATACAGAATATTGGACAGTTGACAAAACATCAGGAAACAGCAATGTTTTTTTAACCCTAACGTGGGATGAAGAAACAACACCTGCCGAAATATACGCAGCTCCTCTCGAAGATATTCATATCGTTAGGTGGGATGAATCCCAAAACCTTTGGGTTGACGAAGGCGGTGTGGCGGATGCCGCTGTAAAAGAAGTAACAACAATTATCAATCCTTTAACGCAGTATGGTGTTTTTACACTGGCTCGTGTTCGTTCACAGGATATTTTGCCTTGCAGCGGAAGAGGTGTTGTCATCTATAATGCCGTTTCTGCCAATGATGACAGCAAGAATGATTATTTTATAATTGACGGTATCGAAGAATGTCCGCAGAACACAGTTGAAATTTATAACCGATGGGGTGTAAGGGTTTATGAAACAACGGCTTATAATACCAGTGGGAATGTTTTTAAAGGATATTCAGACGGTCGCATTACGATAGCCAAAAACGAAAAATTACCTACTGGGGTTTATTTTTACTATATTAATTTCTTAGATGAATATGGTGGTATCCAAACCAAAAAAGCAGGTTATTTATACATAAGTTTATAGGAAATATTTAATTCCTATTGAAAAACTCTCGATTATCCGAGAGTTTTTTGTTTTACTACATTTGCTTTGCAAATTAAAATTTGAAGTGATTTAAACTTTTTTGATTGCTTCGCCAGTTCGGGCAAAGCTCTCGGGTGAAGCGAAAAATGAATATTTTTGTTCTGTTTGAGTACTTTTTTGCACTGCATAGCAGAGCTACGGAGTAATAAAAAGACGAAAAACTGGGAAAAAAACATTTTTTTGCCGATTGAAAAAAGTTTAAATCACTTCTTTTATATATTTAATCCCGTTAAAGATGATAAACGGAACAAATTGTAAGATTCCTATGGAAAAGCAAATCAGATGAAAAACCGATACCTCTTTTTATTAATATTAATCATGGGTGTTCAAACACTTTTTGCCCAGAGACAGAGAGTTATAGACTCATTGCATACCGTACTGAATCAGGTAAAAACAAAAAAAGAAAAAGTTGACATTCTAATTCTGTTGGCAGATAGATATCATAGTATAAACCCTTCAGAAGGAATTATTCATGGCGATAAAGCACTTTCGCTAATAGGAGAAACAGGCTGGGAAATTGAAAAAATAAAAGCCTACCGTGCATTAGGAATGTGTAAAAAAATGCAGGGAAATCTTTCGGAAGCATTTCAATACTTTTTTCAGTCGCTTGCCATTAGTGAGCAAAAATCATTAGAAGACCAATCAGCATATACCAAAAGACATATTGCCTCTGCTTATAAAGCCCAAAGAAATAAAGTTCAATCATTAAAATACTACGAAGAAATAAGGGATTATTTTGAAAAAACAGGAGACAAAAACAATCTTTCTATCGTATTAATCGATATGGGCGGTTTGCATTCTGACCACGGCGAGTTGAAAGAGGCTAAACACTATTATGAAACGGCCTTTGAAATCGAAAAAAATCGGAAATCCCAAACCAGAATTCCGGTAGTTGTTGGTAATCTCGGAAATATATACGGTGCTGAAGGCAATTATAAAAAAGCGATGGAATTGTATGAAGAAGCCAGAAACCTTGCCGTAGAAGTTAAAGACGAACGTGAAGAGGCAGTAAATTATGGTCGGATAGGATTTGAGTATCTAAATTTCGTCACAGATACAACAGCAATACCTAAAGAATACAAAATTGGCGGAACAAGAGAAGAACATATCAATAAAGCCGTTGAAAATATAGAAAAGGCTGTTTCATATTTTAAAGATACAGAGCAAATCAATATCTATCATGTTTTTATCAGGGCACTTCCCGAAGCCTATTTTTTGGCAGGACAACACGAAAAAGGGATAGAAGCGTTCAAAGAATATTATGAAAGTAAAGAAAACGCAAACAACAAACAACGGGAACACGATTTGGCCCGTACAGAACTCAACTATGAATATGTGAGAAAAAAAGACTCGCTGCGAATGGAGCAAGAAAAGAAAGAATTACTATTTCAGACCGAAATGCAGTTGAAAGAAATGCAACATGAGTATGAAAAAGAACAACAAGCAGCCACAACTGAAAAAGAACACCGAGAGTTACAATTTAAAGAAACACTCAAACGACAGGAAATAGAAGCCACTTTCAAACAAAAACAGGCAGAAGCACAAGCAGAAAGCAAACGCAAAATGCAAAAAATATGGATTGTTTCGGGTACGGTTTTCTTTATGTTGGTGCTGTTTTATTTTATAAGAGCCGCACAGTTTGCCATGAAAAAGGCACGGCTTGAAAAAAGCTATTCCGAAAACCTTGTCAAATCGGTAGAAGAAGAACGCAAACGCATTGCCGGAGAACTTCACGACAGCGTAGGACAAGGATTGTTGCTTATTAAAAATAAAATGTTTGTCAGTCAAAAAGAAGATGCCGGTTTAGTAGATAATGTTATCAAAGAAATCAGAGGAATATCGCAGTCACTCCATCCGTATCAGTTTGAAAAAATAGGTCTCATTCGTTCCATCAGCAATATGGTGGAATCACTTCAAACGGCATCGGATATCTTCTTTTCTTTTGATAACGAAGACCAAAACATAGAAAAATACATTCATCCCGATAAGAGAATACATATTTACAGAATGGTTCAGGAATCAATTAATAATGTGTTAAAACATTCCGGGGCAAAAGCATGTCGGATAGCAGTTTATAACGAAAAAAACGATATCTGCTTTGACATAAAAGACAACGGAAAAGGTTTTGACCTTTCGCAAGGCGAAAACCAGTTTAACAGTCTTGGAATGAAAACCTTAAAAGGGAGAGCTACCGTGATTGACGCCAAACTCACTATCGATTCGTCTCCCCAAAAAGGAACTTACATTCAAATTAAAGTAATAAAAGAAGCAAATGTCGCATAAAACCACCATTTTACTCGCAGATGATCATCCTTTGATACTCGAAGGAAACAGAGCTTATCTCGCTTCTGCCGGATTTGAAATTGTCGCATTGGCAAAAGACGGCAACGATGCCTACAACAAAATAATCCGACACAATCCCGATATTGCTGTGCTCGATATGCAAATGCCGGTGCTTACCGGATTGGAATCCGCTAAAGCTATTCATCAGAAAAAACTGCCTATTTATATTATTATACTTTCGCTTCATCTATCGCAGGAAATATATGAAGCTGTGGGCAAGTACATTCACGGTTATATTTTAAAAGAAGATGCTTTGGAAGAAATTTTAAAATGTATAGAAACTGTGCTTGACGGCAAAACTTATGTCAGTAAAAAAATAACGAGTGGTTTTACTTTTGCTGATAGTAATAAATTAAGCAACTTAACCCCCTCAGAATACAAAATACTTCAATATATTGCTAAAAGGATGACTTCTCATGAAATCGCCGAAACTTTATTTCTTTCGCCCCGCACAGTAGAAAAACATCGCGAAAACATCATTAAAAAACTCGGACTGAACAATATCCCAAATGCTTTGCAGTTATGGGTGTCAGAAAACAAAACCCTGTTTGAGTAAGACCTTCTAAGAAAATCTAAACAACGCTAAACTATTAAACATTTCTAATCCATATTCAATACGTAGAGATACGTATTTTTTATTTCTTGACCACGCTATACTTTTACTCATCATAATCAAAAAGCCACTAAAATGAAAAAGATAGCTCTGATTACTATGTTTTTTGGGATGAGTGTTGTTTCTGCACAAGTAGGAATAAATACCACTTCTCCCGATGCCCAGTTTGACGTAAAATCATCAAATCAAGCAACCCCAGCCAATACAGACGGTATATTAATCCCCAGAATAGACCGGTTTCCTGCTGTAAATCCCACTGCGGCACAGCAAGGTATGTTAGTATATCTTACTACTGCTTGGTTGGGCAATCAACCCGGTTTTTATTGGTGGGACAATACCATTACCACATGGAAGCCCATAAGCGGTAGCGATGGAGGTACTTTGGACGAAGCCTACGATTTTGGCGGAGCAGGTTCAGGCAAAACCATTACCGCTGATGCTGGTGCGGTAAATATAGTAGGTTCAGACGGCTTGCAGGTAACGGGAACTTATGGGAGTGGTGCAGACATTGCATTAAGTGATGCAGGAACACGCATGTTTTTTAATCCAAAAAAAGCGGCTTTTCGTGCAGGCACGGTAACAGGTACGCAATGGAACAATTTCAACGTAGGAACTTATTCTACTGCCTTTGGCTATAATAATACCGCTTCGGGAAATGCTTCCACAGCAATGGGACATTCTAATATTGCTTCGGCAAATGTTTCCACAGCAATAGGGTCATCAACTATTGCTTCAGGAAATACTTCTACGGCAATGGGGCATCTAACTACTGCGTCCGGCTATATTTCTACGGCAATGGGCATCAGGAGTATTGCTTCAGGATTTGTTTCTACTGCCATAGGTTATGAAGTTACAGCTTCGGGAACTACCACGATTGCCATTGGTGAAGGTTTGTTGGCACGGTCAAATTCAGAAATAGCGATAGGACGTCATAATACCGATTACACACCAAACTCTGCCTTCATTTGGGATGTAAACGACCGTCTTTTTGTGATTGGAAACGGTACTGCTAATAATGCCCGCAGTGATGCACTTATTATGCTAAAAACCGGGTTAACCCGCTTACCGAGTACCACTAACGCCATGATAGATGCTGCCGATGGTAAAGCCGTTGTTACCAAAGAGTATTTACAAGCAAACAGTGGTGGTACTTTAGACCACGCCTACGACTTTGGCGGAGCAGGTGCAGGAAAAACCATTACCGCCGATGCCGGTGCGGTAAATATAGCTGGAAATGGAGGGCTTACCGTAAACAGGAGTGTGGGCATAGGCACTACTAATCCAAATGCAAGATTAGATTTGGCACAAAACTTATTGATACGACAAAATGTTGGAAATACCGTTTTAGCAGAAATAACTACAAATGTTTCAGAAAAGGGTATTAGCGTTCAGCAGGCTATTAGTAGTTCTTCTTGGGCATACTCTGGTACCATTATTCCGGCGTGGCAATCATTTACAGCAACAGAAAGTCTGGATAGTTTTACTTTAGCGTTACGTATTGGGAATGTTACAGCAGATAGTTCACCACGTACAATTACGATTTATGAAGGTACGGGAACAAGCGGTACGATTTTGGGAACTGCCCAGATATATCCACCTGCAGATGGGTGGGTATATTGGGTTGAAACACCAACATTAAATATATCCCTAACTGCAGGTTCAGTTTATACCATAGCTATTAATGATAGATATTGGTGGAGTAGGCAAACTGGTAATGTATATTTGGACGGGACATCTTCTGATGGCACAAATTTCGATTATACGTTTATTATATATAAAAAATTAAATCATATCGGTACAACACCGTTTCGTATTGTTGGAGAAAGTGGTACACCAGCATTTTTTAACATGCCGGAAGAAGATTCTAAAGTATATGTTAACGGTAGAGTAGGCATAGGCACTTCTACCCCGCAGGCTCCATTGCACGTAACGGGAGTAGCCAATACTACCAATGCCGCCCAAATAAGGTATTTTAATTCCAATACTGTTAACATCGGCTACACTCCAAGCTGGTTAGGGGGAACAGTCGCTTATTTTGAGGGCAATGTCATTGCCTCCGTTTCATTTATTTCGGCAGCCACAAACGTATTTTCTGATGCACGCATCAAGAACAGCAAAGGCATTTCTGACAGCAAAAGCGATTTGCAAACGCTTGCCAAAATCCAAATCACAGATTATACAATGAAAGACAGTCTCAAAGACACTAAAGAATATAAAAAAGTAATTGCCCAACAGGTAGAAAAGGTATATCCGCAAGCCATCAACAAAATGACTAAAGAAATCCCTAACATCTACAAACTTGCAGAAATAAACAACGGCTGGGTAAACCTGAAAACCGACTTGCAACAAGGCGATAAAGTAAAACTCATCTTTGAAAACAAAGAAGACTTATATGAGGTAAAAGAAGTTTCGGAAAACGGTTTTAAAGTAGTGGAAAGTCTTCCCTTTGATGAGAATGGCAGGGCAGTATTTGTTTACGGCAAAGAAGTTAACGACTTCCGTACTGTAGATTACGATTCGTTAAGTATGTTGAATATTTCTGCTACACAGGAGCTCTTGAAAATGCTCAATAAAGCCAATGAGAAAATACAGGATTTGGAAACCAAAGTACAACAAATAGACGAACTCAAAGCCGATATCGAAATGCTAAAGGAATTTATTGGAAAAACTGATATACATTTATTGCAGGCAAAATAAATGTTTTTGATTTTAATCTGAGATTCGGTGGCACAACAATTTTCTCTTTGAGAAAGGTTAGGGTGATGTTTCCCTTTGTTAGTCATTACTTTAAGCGATTGTTATTGACAATGGATAATTTTAGAACATTCAGATTATAATATGTTATTTTTTGTACTTTTGGCGGTATCTTTTAAACTAATATTCTGCCATGCAATTCGACAGAAAAAACATTTCGGACTCTCAATTAATTGAATTATATAAATCTTTATTAAAACCGCGTCTTATCGAAGAAAAAATGCTGATACTACTTCGTCAAGGAAAAGTATCAAAATGGTTTTCCGGAATAGGGCAGGAAGCTATTGCCGTTGGTGTTACTTTGGCTTTGGAAAAAGATGAATACGTGTTGCCAATGCACAGAAATCTCGGCGTTTTTACTTCAAGAGACATCCCTTTACACAGACTTTTTGCCCAATGGCAAGGAAAAAAAAGCGGATTTACCAAAGGACGTGATCGCTCATTCCATTTTGGTACTCAGGAATATAAGATTATCGGGATGATTTCGCATTTAGGTCCGCAGCTTGGTGTTGCAGACGGAATCGCTTTGGCAAATAAGCTCAGAAAAAACGGAAAAGTTACCGCAGTTTTTACGGGAGAAGGTGCTACCAGCGAAGGCGATTTTCACGAAGCTCTGAATATTGCTTCGGTTTGGGATTTACCCGTATTATTCGTAATAGAAAATAACGGATATGGGCTATCGACACCTACCAATGAGCAATATCGTTGTAAAAACCTTGCCGATAAAGGTATTGGTTATGGCATGGAAAGTTATATCATTGACGGAAATAATATTTTGGATGTTTATTCCAAAGTATCAGAATTGGTAGATTCGCTACGTCAAAATCCAAGACCGATATTGTTAGAGTTTCTTACGTTTAGGATGCGTGGTCATGAAGAGGCAAGCGGAACTAAATATGTGCCACAGGAATTGATGGATATGTGGGCAAAAAAAGACCCTGTTGAAAATTATAAAAATTATTTGACCGAAATAGGTTTGCTAAACGATGAAACCGATGAACAATACAGAAACGAAATCAAGCAGGAAATTGAAGATAATTTAAAAATAGCTTTTGACGAATCGCCTATTGAAGCAAGTTTGGCAGAAGAATTAAACGATGTTTACAAGTCGTATGATTTTGAGCAATTTAATCATTCAGATAAAACTGAAAACATCCGTTTGATTGATGCGGTTACTCAATCTCTAAAACAATCGATGGAACGTTATCCGAATTTGGTCATTTTAGGGCAGGATGTTGCCGAGTATGGCGGAGCTTTTAAAGTAACTGATGGTTTTGTGAATCTGTTTGGAAAAGACCGTGTTCGTAATACACCAATTTGTGAAAGTGCGGTGGTTTCGACGGGAATGGGACTTTCTATCAATGGTTATAAAGCTATTGTTGAAATGCAGTTTGCCGATTTTGTTTCGACAGGATTTAATCCGATTGTGAATTATCTTGCAAAAGTGCATTATCGCTGGCAGGAAAAAGCCGATGTAGTAGTAAGAATGCCCTGTGGTGGTGGTACTCAAGCCGGACCTTTTCACTCGCAGACCAACGAAGCTTGGTTTTCCAAAACACCCGGACTGAAAGTGGTTTATCCCGCTTTTCCGTATGATGCCAAAGGACTTCTGAATACAGCCATTAACGACCCGAATCCGGTGATGTTTTTTGAGCATAAATTGCTTTACCGAAGTATTTATCAGGATGTTCCAGTAGATTATTATACCATTCCTTTTGGAAAGGCAACATTGTTGAAAGAAGGTTCGGATGTTACAATTATTTCGTTTGGAGCGGGCGTGCATTGGGCATTAGAAACTTTGACAAAACACCCTGAGATTCAAGCCGATTTGATAGATTTAAGAACCATACAGCCATTGGATACAGAAACGATATACAAGTCTGTAAAGAAAACCAATAAAGTAATTATCCTGCAAGAAGATACTTTGTTTGGTGGTGTGGCAAGTGATATTTCGGCGATGATAATGGAAAATTGCTTTGAATATCTTGATGCTCCCGTAAAACGTGTTGGCAGCCTTGAAAGTGCCATTCCGTTTGTGAAAGCATTGGAAGACCAATATTTAGGAAAAAGCAGGTTTGAAAAAGAATTACTGGATATATTAGCGTATTAAGAAGAAGAAGAAAGCTGTTTCATAGTTTAAAGCTGTTTTTTATTCTTCCATCGTATGAAAAACATTTTGCACATCATCGTCTTCTTCTATTTTTTCCAATAGTTTTTCTACGTCGGCTACCTGTTCGGCTGTGAGTTGTTTGGTTACTTGCGGAATTCTGTCAAAACCCGAAGATAAAATTTCAATATTTCTGTTTTCCAATTCTTTTTGAATAGCTCCAAAACTCTCAAACGGAGCGTACATTACAACGCCGTCTTCGTCTGCAAAGATTTCCTCCACTCCAAAATCAATCATTTCAAGTTCTAATTCTTCGATGTCTTGACCAGAATTCGGAATTCGGAAGTTGCATGTATGGTCAAACATAAACTCAACAGAACCTTGTGTTCCGAGGGTGCCGTCACATTTATTAAAGTAACTTCTGATGTTGGCTACAGTACGGTTATTATTATCGGTTGCTGTTTCGATAAGAATTGCTATTCCGTGAGGAGCATAACCTTCAAAAAGTACCTCTTTATAGTTTGCTGTATCTTTGTCAGATGCTTTTTTGATAGCACGTTCTACGTTCTCTTTAGGCATATTGGCTGCCTTTGCATTTTGGATAACGGCTCTTAAACGAGAATTGGTTTCGGGATTCGGACCGCCTTCTTTCACAGCCATAACTATATCTTTCCCGATTCGGGTAAAGGTTTTAGCCATTGCCGACCAACGTTTCATTTTTCTCGCTTTTCTAAATTCAAACGCTCTTCCCATTTCTGTTTTTTGTTTTAGGTTTAAAGTTGTTTGCAAAAGTAAGCTATTCTGAAAAATATCAAAAAAGGAATTTTATATTTTAGCTTGATTTTTTTAAGAAATTGTAAAATTAAAAATTGACTTATCCCTTTATATGAATCACTTCCATTAGATAAATTTTAAACAGACTCTTAATCTTTTCTTTTTTTTTCAAACTCATTCAAAACCGATTTTCTTCCAATCGTTTTTGTGATAATATCTTTGTCTAAATTCCAGCCTCTTGCAGGCGAATATTCCCTGCCGTAATAAATAATTTGCAAGTGTAATGTATTCCAGAGTTCTTTTGGAAAAATAGCCTTAGCGTCTTTTTCTGTCTGCTGAACGCTTTTTCCGTTTGATAAATTCCAGCGATACATCAACCGATGAATATGTGTATCTACAGGAAATGCCGGAATCCCAAACGCCTGACTCATCACAACACTGGCGGTTTTATGACCAACTGCCGGCAAAGCCTCCAAAGCCTCGAAACTCTGTGGCACTTCTCCGTTGTGTTTTTCTATCAAAATTTCAGACAAGCCGTGAATTCCTTTTGACTTCATAGGCGAAAGTCCGCAAGGTTTTATAATTTCTTTAATCTCTTCTACACTCATTTTTACCATATCATACGGGTTATCAGCTTTAGAAAATAATATAGGTGTAATTTGATTGACTCGTGCGTCTGTACATTGTGCCGAAAGCAAAACCGCAATCAGTAGTGTATAAGGGTCTTTGTGATTTAGAGGAATTGGTGTAGTAGGGTAGAGTTCTTTTAACGTATTTATAACAAATTTAGCTCTTTCTTTCTTGGTCATTTTTGTATATTTATAATCGACAACTTTTAACAAAGTTAAACTTAAAACAATTTAAACAAAAAATAAAATGACTAGTTTAAAAAGAGGTGATAAAGCACCGGAATTTTCAGGAAAAGACCAAGACGGAAATACGCACACTTTGGCAGATTATAAAGGAAAAAAGTTGGTAGTATTCTTTTATCCAAAAGCCAGTACGCCGGGTTGCACAGCCGAAGCTTGTGATTTACGGGATAATTATGAAAGGTTTCAGGCAAATAATTACAGCTTGCTTGGAGTGAGTGCCGATAGTGCCAAAGCTCAATCAAAATTCAGAGATAAGCATAAATTTCCGTTTCCGCTTTTGGCAGATGAAGACAAATCTGTTATAATTGCTTTTGACGTTTGGGGACCTAAAAAATTTATGGGTCGCACGTATGACGGAATACACAGAACAACTTTTGTGATAGATGAAAATGGTATTATCGAAGATGTTATTAAAGAAGTAAAAACTAAGGCTCATGCCGAGCAAATTCTAAAATAAAAAAGGGAAACAGAAAACTGTTTCCCTAAGTTTTGTAATTGGTGTTTAACAGGTAATGTATTAGAAATATATTGCATTAATACCTGTTTTTCTTACAACGAATCTGAATGTGTAATCTGTTTGAAATCTTTAGATTCGTAACCAAAAAGTTTATCACGTTTAATAAGTTCTGCAATACCTTTTGGCAGCATTTCTTCCCAACCCGGCGTTCCTTTGCTTATCATTCGCAACACATGACGAGAATAGATATCGAGATTATCGGTATTAAAATCTTTGATGTCCAGTACTTTTCCGTTGAACTTAAAAAATTTGTACAATTCTTTCATTCGTGGATGCACTTTCAGGTTTTCTGAATCTATAATTGTTCCGTTATCGTCTTTCATCGGATATAGGAATACTTTTAAATCTCTATAAAAAAGTTTTCCGAAAGCTTCCAAGATTCCACCGCTCAGATGTCGATAATATTTTTCGTCAAATATATCAACGAGATTATTCACTCCCATTGCCAATCCCATACGGGCTTTGGTGTAGTCTGAAAAATATTCTACTACGCGATAATATTCTTGAAAATTAGAGATCATCACATATTGACCTAAAGAGCACAATAATTCTGCTCTATCCATAAAATCTCTTTCGTCGATTTCTCCTTCAGAACGAAGGTTTGAGAGTGTAATTTCAAAAATAACAAGCGTATTGTCCGGATCTACTTTGTTTTCTTCCAAAAACATTTCAAGAGACTTTTCATACATATCCATATTTACCTTTGTAACCGGACGGAAACTTCCTCTGAGGGTTAGAATATTCTTTTTGTATAAAATGGCAGCAGGCAATATGTTGTGTCCGTCCGGACCAAACATAACGGCATCGGTCATGTTGTTTTTTACTAATTGTAAACTCATTAACCGATTGTCAACGGTAGAAAATCTGGGACCTTCAAAATTGATGGTGTCTATTTCTAATTGGTCTTTGTCAAGATGGTCGTAGAGATAACGTAATAATTTTTTTGGGTCATCATATTTGTAGAATGCTCCGTATATGAGGTTTACGCCAAGAATCCCTAAAGTTTCTTGTTGTAGTTTTGCGTCATTTTCTTTAAATCGGATGTGTAGAATAATTTCGTTATACTCTTCATTTGGGTCAATTTGAAATTTTATTCCAATCCAGCCGTGTCCTTTGTATTGTTTGGCAAAATCTATAGTTGCTACAGTATTGGCATAGCTAAAGAAAATCTTGTTCGGATGCTTGGTTCTGTCCAAACGATTTTCGATGAGTTTAACCTCGTGAGACAGCATTCTTTTTAGTCTGCTTTCTGTCACATATCTGCCGTCTTCTTCGGTTCCGTAGATTGCATCGCTAAAGTCTTTATCATAAGCAGACATAGCCTTTGCAATGGTTCGTGATGATGCACCTGATCGGAAAAAATGGCGAACGGTTTCCTGTCCGGCACCAATTTCGGCAAAGGTTCCATAAATATATTCGTTCATATTTATCCTCAATGCTTTGTCTTTGATTGATGGAACATGTTCTATTACTCTATCTCCTTTTAACTTGATATCGTTTCCCATTTCTACTTTAGAATCATTCGGTTTAAACTATTCGCAAAGTTAACAAAAATCGTGCCTTTTAAAAAGATAAATAATGTTATTTTTGTAAAAAAATCATCCATTGGAAGTTTATTTTTTAGGCACCGGCACATCGCAGGGCATTCCTGTTATAGGAAGTAATCATTCTGTTTGTAAGAGTTTAGATTATAAAGATAAAAGATTGCGGGTCTCTGTTTGGATAAGTTGGGACAGTTATTCATATATAATAGATTGTAGTCCTGATTTTAGGCAGCAAATGCTTGTTTCCGGCTGTCAGAAAATAGACGGCATTCTCTTTACCCATGAACATGCAGATCATACAGCAGGATTGGACGACATCAGACCATTTTATTTTAAACAAGGAAATATTCCGATGTATGCTCACATCAGGGTAATTAATAACCTGAAAAAACGTTTTGATTATATCTTTGAAACCGAAAATAAATATCCCGGAACGCCTTCGGTTAATATGTTTGAAGTGCTAAATGATGTTTCTATCCGTTTGGGAAATATTGATGTGATTCCGGTAAATGTGTCGCACGGCGGATGGCAGGTTTTTGGATATAGATTTAAAGATTTTGCTTATTTGACTGATGTTAAAACCATTGAAGAAAAGGAATTAGAGAAGATAAAAAACGTTAAAGTACTTGTGATAAACGCATTGAGAGAAGAACCACACGATACTCATTTGAACCTGGAAGAAGCCCTTGAATTTATTAAAAAAGTAAACCCTGAAAGAGCATATCTCACCCACATAAGTCATTTGATGGGGTTTCATGAAGAGGTTCAGAAAAAACTTCCAAAAAATATATTTTTAGCACACGACAATCTTAAAATTATCGTTTAACCAGAATTATACTTTAGAAATTTATTATGAAAAAACAACTTTTCCTATACTTGTTTATTGTAGCTGTTCTTATGAATTTTTTCATTTTTTCTTATTTTAATAAACAAATACAATTTGAAAGAAATCAAACAGAGAAGATAAAAACTGAAATGAATGATACAATATCAAAAATGAATTATCACTTGTTTGATGCTAACTATTTTTCGTTAGAACAAAATGATTTGTCTCAGAATTACTTTGAAAATTACAACATCAGCTTATTGAGAGAAAAAGTAATGCAGACTTTATTAAATTTTAACGACAGTCATGAAGGAAATCCATATACGGGATATGAAAAAATGGGTGGACAGAAATTTATTATTAACAAAGCAAAAATACTTAATCACAGATGGATTATAGCCGATTTTAGTAATGGCGAACTTTGGGGAGAAGTTCTTATTCAGTACTTTATAGAAGAAGATGAGACTGTAACATTTAAAATTTTGCAGACAGTTTTGTATCCGAAACAATAAAAAGATTAATTTCGCATTAATTATTCTTTAAAATTATGAAAAATTCTTTTTTAATCTTAATTGCTACGATGTGTTTTTTCTCATGTAAAGATACAGAGCCGAATAATAAAGATACCGAGAACGAACAGTTTTCAGATACTTCCGATTCAATTGTTGCCGGATCAGGCACAGATGAACATGGTTGCTTGGGACATGCGGGTTATACATGGTCTGTATTGGAGGAAGATTGTGTAAGATTGTTTGAAATTGCTTTTGCTTTACAACCCGTAAACAATCCCGACAATGAAAGTGCAATTCTGGTAGCATATACAATTTTTAGTCAGGATGGCACAAGGGCAGAGGTTTTCTTTCCAGACGAACAAGAGTCGAAGGTGTTTATAAGAATGGGAGATGACAAGCCGTGGATTTATGAAGACTGGAAACTCATTGCAGACGAAGGATATTCTCTTACAAAAGGAAATACAGTGGTTTATGTTGGTGATGCAGAACCCGGTCCGAGAGTTATCGGTAGTGACATAATGGAGGAAGAATAGTCTCTATATCCTGAGTTCAGGTTGTAAGCCATTTATATAAATCAAAAAAGTTTTGTGGTGCAACTCCATGCCCAACTGGGTATTCTTTATATGTTACTTCAATCTTTAAAGCTTTCAGTATGTCCGGAGTTTTTCTTGCCCATTCAATCGGTATAACCTGGTCTGCCGAACCATGTGAAGCAAAAACCCTTAGTTGAGAAAAATCGGCATTAAGCGAAAAATCCTCACGGGCAATATCCATATTGAGATAGCCGCTTAGTGCAGCTATTTGTTTTATTTTTTTTGGATAAGACAAAGCAATTGCATAGCTCAAGATAGCTCCCTGACTAAAACCAATCAATGTTATGTTGTCTGTGTCTATCGGATATTCATCTGAAAGATAATCTATAAATTCAACTATTAACTCACGAGAATCTCGGGCTTGATTCAAATCTGAAAACTTTTTTTCATCGGCATCAAAATTAATAGCATACCAAGCATAACTATCATACATGAGTGAATAGGGAGCTCTAACCGATATGACATAATATTCTTCGGGCAATTCTCCGGAAAACGAAAATAAATCTTGTTCGTTACTGCCATAACCATGCAATAATAACAGTAAAGGATTTTTTTCTTTAATGATTTTTGGTTCTCTTATCAAATAGTGTAATGGCATGATTTAAAGTGATTTAAAAAGTTTTTGAAATAAATTTCCCAACAACGGGACGGGGTGGGTTCTTCCTTGAATGGCTCCTAAGAAACCAAAACTCCACAACACCGAAATAAAAATCCACATAGAAATTGTAACCATTGGGTTTTCGAAGTTAGATATTAATAGTCCTAAACACACAAAAGTTAACGATAAACCCAAAGATTGCCGAATGTGAAAAGAAGCAAACATATTTTTTTTATCGCTATTTATAGACATAGCAATCAACACACCTACAATTAAAATGTAACTGATAATGGCTGTGTTTTTTCCTGATTCTATCGTGTGTTTATCCATCATCATTATCTTTTGATAAGTTGGTTGTTGTTATAAATTCCGTAAACTTTACCTTTTAAAAATTGATTTAGAAAAGCAGAATTTTTTGATTTTGATATCACATCATTTTTTGTGAAAATTTCCGTTCCTTCCGGATTAAAAAACGACATATTTGCTTTTTCTCCTTCAGAAATAGTAATTTCCTCAAGCTCAAAAATATTGCGACCGGCAGTAAGTTTGTCAACAATTACTTCATGTGGCAAAATCGTTGACAAAGCCCTAAAAGCACTTTCCAACCCAACAGAACCATATTCGGCAAGATCAAATTCCACTTTTTTCTGTTCGATGTCTAACGGATAATGGTCAGAAGTAATACAATCTATAGTGTTATCAAGAACGGCTTCAATTAATTTTTTTCTGGTTTCTTCGTCACATAGTGGCGGATTGGTTTTATACCTTGTGTCAAAACTGTTTAGCAATTCATCGTTAAGAACTAGATTATGAACCGCCACACTACAGGTTACATCGAGTCCTTTTTCTTTGGCTTCTTTGATTAATTTGGCAGACTTTGCAGACGAAATGGTCGGAATATGCAATTTTCCGCCAGTATATTCTAATAAAAACAGGTTTCGGGCAACGATGATTTCTTCTGCCAACAACGGTATGCCTTTCATTCCTAATTTGGTAGCTGTTTCACCCTCGTTTACAAATCCTTTTCCGACAATGTTCTTATCTTGCGAAAAAGCAATGATAAGACCATTAAAATCCTGAGTATATTGTAAAGCTATTTTTAGCAGATTCGCATTTGAAATATTCTTTTTATAATCGCCAAAAGCAATGGCTCCGGCTTTTTTCATATCATAGAGTTCAGCCAAATCAACACCCTCAGATTTTTTGGTCAATGCCCCTATGGGATAAGCAGTTACAGCTGCATGTAGGGTTTTTTCGATGATAAAACGAACAGTTGATTGATTGTCGCAAACAGGAGCAGTTTCAGGCTGAATGGCAACCGCAGTAAAACCACTTTTGGCAGCTACTTTTAGTCCGTTTTCGATAGTTTCTCGGTTTTCGTATCCGGGTTCACCGAAAGAAACAGAACTGTCAAACCAGCCAGGTGATACATGCAGGTTTTCTTCTGTAAAAACTTCGTAACCCTCTTTCTTCGGAATATTATTTCCTATTTTTTCAATGATTCCGTTAGAAATCAGTATATCTGTTATTTCTTGACGGAATGGACTTTTTGGGTCGATAATCCGAACATTTTTTATAAGTAGATTCATTATTTGATGAATTTTTGTATCAGTATTTCTAAAATAATAAATAGTAATGACAGAACCACGAACCATTTCCATATCTGATTTTCGGTTCGGTCTTTTATAATATTTTCAAAAACCTGTTCAAATGAATTTAGGGTGTTATATTCTTCAAAAACAGATGTATTAAAAAGACTTAGATTACTTTCGTTTCTTGAGTAATTAAAGCTGATAAAATCTAAAACTTCTTCATTTTTTTTTATATCATAGTTGCCAGATTCTTCGGGATTTTCTTGCCAGAATAATTTAACTTTCTGCCCCATAGCTTGCTGGTTAGGAATAAAATTTATACGCTGGTTAGAAACCGTAACAATTTCATCTTTGCCCAAACTTATGTTGGATATATAAGAATTTTGTTGTCCTAAAATAATGTTTTTAATCCCCGTAGCATATTGGTTTTGCACCATCTTCAGAAAAGTGGGAACAATGAGAGGCGAATTCTGAAAATTGGTATTCTTTTTATCTATCGAAGCCGCAAAAAAATACAAATTTCCATCGTTTACAGATACAGAAGTTAGAAATGCGGAATGATCTTCATAAGCAAGAACAACGGGATAAGGAGATTGTATTTGAAAACTTTCTACTGTTTTCGGATACTGAAAATTGTCTGTCCTTTTTTCAAAAACCCCTTTATACAATGGATGGTCATAAGAAATTTTTGTAATCAATCGGTCTTTTTGGTTGCTTTCATCAAGTTTAAAAGAACCAAATTGCAATAAAAACTTTTTATAACTATCCGTTTGTCCGCCTATGGATGGAATAAAAATTACCTGACCGCCTTTTTCTGAAAAATCTTTTAAAGTAACCTGCAAAGCAGTGGGAATTTCTATAAGTTCGTTTATAATTACTGCATCTTGATTCTGCAATAGATTATAGTCTAAAGAAGATAATTCGTGGTTTGAATAGACAAATTCATCTTCAGTGAAAATTTTATACAGAAATTCAGATTTGGAAGATTCGCCAATACTGATAATATTTGTTTTTTCGGGTTGTGAAATGCTGAAAAAATATTCGTTGTCATAGCTTATGCTGTTGTCTTCAATAGCTATTTTTCCTTGTATGTTTTCTTTTGGTAAGGTGAAATTCAGTGTTTTCTCGGAAGTGTCAAAAATTATTTGTGTTTTTGCAATCAGATTATCCCGATTATAAACTGCAATCGGAATTTCATTTTCCGTTTTGCCAAAAGATTTCAGACGAACTGAAATTTCATAGAAATTATCAGAAACTTCCAAACCATAAACACTATCTATAGAAATATTAAATCTTTGTTCAGCTTTCTGAATGACAAAATAGGTGTTTTCTTTATCTATATCTTTAAAATCTGAAGGCTCCAAACCGATGCCATCTGTAATAATGATAACATCTTGATTAGCTGTTTTTTTACGAGATTGTATTTCAGTAATAATTCTGTTGAGATTAAACGAATTGTTGCTGTAATCTATGTTTTGAAGCTCTTTCTGAATGAGTTTAATATTGGTGTTTAAGTAGCTGTCGTTGTTGGTATAAAGAGAAAAATCCTGATTTTCGGGTATATTCTCTAATAACTCCTGAACACTTCTTTTCAGTAATTCGCCTTTCTGACCTTTGGTTTGCATACTGAAAGAATTGTCTAAAATAATAAAGAGTTCGTTGTCTTTATTCAGATTGTCCTTGCCTTTAAAATAAGGCTGGGCAAAGGCAATAATCAGACAAGTTAGCAACAATAATCTTGTAAAAAGCAATAGCCATTTTTTGATTTTAGAGCTTTTTCTAGTTTGAATTGATAACTCTTTCAGGAATTTTACATTGGTAAACCACTCTTTTTTAAATCTTCTAAGTTGAAATAAATGTACTAAAATCGGGATGATTAAAAGAAAAAGAAAATAGAGTATTTCGGGGTGTTTAAAGTACATCTTTAAAAAAGTTTTTCAAAACAACATAAAATTTTGCGATGTAAATATACATAAACACAATGAGAAAATTATAAGGAGTTTTCATCTGACTGAATTAATAAAAAATTTTGAAGTGAAGAAAGTAAGTAGTTTTAATTATTTTTGGCGATAATTATTTTCAAACAGTTTTATAAAAGCAGAAAAACATGAGCGATATAACAAAAGACAGGCTACTTTCTATAAAAGAATTATATTCTCATTTACAGAGTTTTGTTCAAAGAAGGTTATGGCTTCGTGTATTAATTGCCATGATATTCGGAATCTTGTTAGGAGCATACTTTGCCACTTCTCCCGATTGGATTCCTGAAGATAAATTACAATCTTTAGTCAACTGGATTTCCTTTCCAGGAAATATCTTTATCAGAGTTGTTCAGATGATTATGATTCCGTTAATGTTCAGTTCTGTGGTTCAGGGTATTGCCGGAGGAGGAAACAAAGACTATCTGATGAAATCCGGACCAAAACTTCTGATATATTACGGAATGACTACCACGACAGTGTTGATATTGGCGGTTATTCTCGTTTCGGTTATTCAACCGGGTTCATACATGGACGCAGGAAGTTTGCTTACAGAAGACATGGCATTAAATCCTGCGGTTGCAACAGAAAAAATAAATTTTAGCTTTGGAAATATACCTGAAATGATTGTTAATCTATTGCCGGCAAACCCGTTGCAGGCATTGGTTTCGGGAGATATGTTGAGTATTGTTATTTTTGCCATTATTGCGGGAGTTTCGCTGGCAAACATTCCGTCAGATACGGCAGTTCCGCTGTTAAAGGTTTTATATTCTGTTCAAGAAATATGTATGGCTGTAACCCGTTGGGCAATGAAACTCGCTCCGATTGCTGTTTTCGGGTTGATGTGTCAGGTAACTTCCAAAGTTGGAATCGAAACCATTATGGGACTTTCTATGTTTATGCTGACCGTGTTTTTAGGTTTGCTCGTTGTTGTCATTGTTTATAGTTGTATTCTACTTTTTGTTGCCAAAATTAGTCTGAAAAAGTTTTTTTCAGATGCCAAAGACACTTTGTTGTTGGCGTTTTCTGTTGCAAGTTCGGCTGCCGTCATGCCATTAACCTTAAAAACGGCAGAAGAAAAAATGGGAATTAATCCGTCGGTAAGTCGTTTTATTATTCCGGTTGGTGTTTCTTTAAATATGGATGGTACGGCAGTTTTTCAAGCAATATCTACAATATTTTTAGCTCAGGTTTACGGACTCGAGTTGGATACCGCTACCATAATGGTCGTAATTGTTACGACAATTCTGGCATCTATAGGAACTCCTTCGGCACCGGGTGCCGGGGTTATTGTTTTAGGCTCGGTTTTAGGAACGATTGGGATTCCGGTTACCGCCATCGCCCTGATTATTGGTGTTGACAGACTTTTGGGAATGTTCAGAACTTCAGTAAACGTTATGGGAGATTTGGTAACCTGTCAGGTGTTTAACCGATTTTATGTAGAAAGTGAAACACAAAATAACGAAAGATTGGATGAATAGGAGCGAGGAGGGAGATTTGAGATTGTAGATTAACGATTGCAGAAGTACAATCCACACCTATCTTTTTGCATTTTTCAATTTAAAATTGATATTACTTTAACTTATATAATTCCAAATATTCTTTTTCTTGCTTAATTCTAAGAAAACGGTTTTTAATGTCTGATGTTCGGGTAGGTTCATAGCCGGATCTTTTTTCAGAAGTTTAAGAGCTTCGTGTCTTGCTAATTGCAATATATCTCGGTCTTTAACCAAATCGGCAATTTGAAGGTTTAATACACCGCTTTGTTGCGTTCCCATAATATCGCCTGGACCTCTAAGTTTTAAATCTACTTCTGCTATCTCAAATCCGTCGTTGGTACGACACATCGTTTCTATTCTGGTTTTACTTTCGTTACTCAGTTTAAAATCAGACATCAAAATACAAAAACTTTGTTCGGCACCGCGACCCACACGACCACGAAGTTGGTGCAACTGCGAAAGCCCAAAACGTTCTGCACTTTCTATAACCATCACACTTGCATTGGGCACGTTAACGCCTACTTCAATTACTGTTGTGGCAACCATTATATTGGTTTTTCCTTCGGCAAAACGACGCATTTCTTCATCTTTATCAGCCGCTTTCATCTGACCGTGTACAATTGAAACACTGTATTGTGGCAAAGGAAAATCTCTTGAGATACTTTCATAGCCGTCCATAAGGTCTTTATAATCCATTTTTTCACTTTCGTTGATTAGCGGATATACAATATATATTTGCCTGCCTTTGGCTATTTCATCTTTTAGAAATTTCCAGACTTTTAATCGGTTACTGTCATAACGATGTACCGTTTTTATGGCTTTTCTGCCCGGTGGTAACTCGTCAATAACCGAAATATCCAAATCACCATATAAGCTCATTGCCAACGTACGTGGAATAGGGGTGGCGGTCATCACCATAATATGTGGCGGAACTTCGTTTTTTTTCCACAATTTTGCTCGCTGTTCTACGCCAAAACGATGTTGCTCGTCAATAACAGCTAATCCTAAATTATGAAATTGTACTTTGTCTTCCAATAGTGCGTGAGTGCCAATTAAGATGTCTAAACTGCCGTTTTCGAGTTCTTCATGAATAATTTTTCTTTCTGAAGCTTTGCTTGAGCCTGTTAGCAGTTTGATGTTGAGATTGAAGTGTTTTGCTAAATCTGAAATGCTATTAAAATGTTGCGTTGCGAGTATTTCGGTTGGAGCCATCAAACAACTTTGAAAACCGTTATCTAAGGCTAAAAGCATGCTCATCAACGCCACGATGGTTTTGCCTGAGCCAACATCTCCTTGCAGCAAACGGTTCATTTGTGCATTGCTCCCCAAATCGTTTCGTATTTCTTTTAACACCCTTTTCTGGGCATTGGTCAAATCGAAAGGAAGGTGATTTTGGTAGAAATCATTAAAATATTTACCTACTTTCTCAAACGGATGTCCCTTTATTTTGTGTTTTCTGATGAGGTTTTTTGTAATCAGCATCAGTTGGATGAAAAACAGTTCTTCAAACTTTAATCTAAATTGGGCTTTGCTAAGCAGTTCCTGATTTTTTGGAAAATGAATATTGAATAAAGCGGCATTTTTTGGAATCAATTTTAATTCATCTAATAAATATTGAGGTAAAGTTTCCGAAAAATTAGCTTGTGTTTCTGTAAAAAGCTGTTCAATAAGTTTGTTTAAAGTTCTGTTTGAAATGTTTTTCTGAATGAGTTTTTCGGTAAGCGGATAAACCGGTTGCATGGCAGATCGCAGGCTTTGTTTATGGTCTTCAAGTAGTTCCATTTCAGGATGTGCCATATTGAACATATTGCCAAAGAGCGAAATTCTTCCGAAAATCACATACGGAACGTTGATTTTAAGGCTTTCGCGAATCCATTTATGTCCCTGAAACCAAACAAGTTCTATTTCGCCAGTATCATCAACAAAAGTAGCAACAAGCCTTTTGCCACGTTTTTGTTCAACGGTTTTGATGTGAATAATTTTGCCAACAATCTGAATTTCCGCATTGCTATTTTGTAATTCGTTGATCTTGTAATAGCGAGTTCGGTCTATATAACGGTTTGGAAACAGATGTAACAAATCTCCGTATTTATGAATATTCAATTCCTTGCGGAGCATATCGCCCCGTAAAGGTCCAACGCCTTTAAGATATTCGATGGGAGTTTGCAGCACGTTATTCACTTAATAAATTTAATACAGCGAAGATAATAAAACAGAACATTTTGTCAAACGGAAAACCTGATTGATGTTTCTCTCTATTTTTTATCTTTGCCATATATCTAAAATTCTTATGCGTTACTGGCAAATTCTTTTTATTTCATTTTTCACTTTAGGTCAACAGACTGATAAAGTCGATTTTATTAAATGTGATGCTTTTGTTTATCCGAATTTTTTAGCGAAAGACATTAAAGGACACGTTAAATATGAATTTGAAGTAAAGAGAAGTATTGATACTATTAAGATTGATGCTATAAATATGGAGATTTCCGAATTGTATATTAACGGTCAAACGGTTGATTATGAGAATACGGGAAAAACATTAAATTTATTTCAAGGTTATAATATCGGTAAAAATAAATTAGAGTTTCACTATATAGCATATCCTAAACAAACCCTTTATTTCATAGGAAATGATAAAAATGACTATCAAATTTGGACACAAGGACAAGGAAAATACACAAGTCATTGGTTGCCAAGCTTTGACGATGTAAATGAAAAAGTAATTTTTAATTTAACAGTTGATACTAAATTCTCAATGCTTGGATTATCGAATGGTAGTTTTGTTACAAAAGAACCGATAATAAATCCGTATCAGAGATGGCATTATCAAATGAAAAAACCGATGTCGTCTTATTTAGTAATGCTTGCCATTGGAAATTATGTAAAACAAACCGAGAAATCAGCTTCTGGAATTCCGTTAGAGTTTTATTTAGATGCAAATGACAAAGATAAATTTGAGCCAACGTATCGTTATTCCAAGCAAATGTTTGATTTTCTTGAAAAAGAAATCGGTGTCAAATATCCATGGGAAATTTACCGCCAAATTCCCGTGAAGGATTTTCTTTATTCGGGGATGGAAAACACGACTTCAACCATATTTTCTCAGGAATTTGTTGTTGATGAAATTGGGTTTAATGACAGGACTTATGTCAACGTGAACGCCCATGAGTTAGTACATCAGTGGTTTGGCAATATGATTACTGCCAAAACAAGTAAACATCATTGGTTGCAAGAAGGTTTTGCAACATATTATGCTTTGCTCGCCGAAGAAGAACTTTTTGGACAAGATTATTTCAACTGGAAATTGTATGAAATGGCAGAGCGACTGCAAATGGTTTCAAAAACAGATACCATTCCGATATTAAACGAGAAAGCAAGTTCGCTCACTTTCTATCAAAAAGGAGCATGGGCATTGCATATACTTCGTGAAAAGATTGGAAAAGAAAACTTTAGAAAATCAGTTCAGAATTATCTAAGAAAATATGCTTTTAAAAATGTAAATACCGATGAATTTCTGGCAGAAGTAGAAAAGGTTTCAAAAATTAATACAAAAGATTTTAGAAAAAAATGGCTCGAAAATCCCGGTTTTGAAATACAGGAATCCCTGAGTATTTTGAGAAAAAATACATTTATCGAAAATTATCTTCATTTGGTTTCTTTGCAGGATGTTCCTTTTGAGGCAAAGCGTAACGAACTTGAAAAATTCTTATCTGAAGAAAATTTTTATCCGTTAAAGCAGGAAGTATTGTATCAGATTTCTGAAATTCCGGTTGAAGATAAAAAAGATATTCTCAAAAAAGCATTTGCTTCAAATGATTTGAAAGTCAGACAAGCAATGGCTCAGACCGTGACAGAAATACCAGATGAATTTCGGGCAGATTTTGAAAGTTTGCTGTATGATAAATCATATATCACCCAAGAGATTGCTTTAGGCACGCTTTGGCGTTTATTTCCGGATAAGAAATCAGCATATCTTGAAATTTCAAAAGACTGGGTAGGTTTTGAAGATAAGAACTTACGAATTTTATGGCTTACGCTCGCTTTGATAACAGAAAATTATCAAGACGAACAAAAACCCGTTTTTTATGACGAATTGCTGAGTTATGCTTCGCCTTATTTCACGGCATCGGTAAGACAGAATGCTTTGACAAATCTATTGTTTTTGAATCCGAACGATAGCAATATTTTGCCATATTTGGTCAATGCTACAATACATCATAAATGGCAGTTTACACTTTTTGCACGAAATAATATTCGAGAATTACTAAAGAGTGAAAAACATCAAAGATATTTTGAAGAAATGTTGCCCGACTTAAATGAAGCAGAAGCAAAGCAGTTATTTGAATTGTTAAAAAAAAGTAATTAGGGTTAAATCTTTATTATTCTAGCTTTTAGCTGGTCTATTCATGGGGGTTGATAGGTGTTTTATATCGGAATTATTTAAAGAACCTGAGGGTGATGAGAATAATTCTATAAAAAAAATATTTATATTAAAAAATGCTATATATTTGAAAAATTAACCATATTTAAAACTAATAAACTTATGAAAAAAAATTACACTTTACTTTTGTTAACCCTATTTACTGCTTGGGTTGGAACAGCACAGATTAAATTAACACAGTCTGTAAATTCTACTTCAGTTACCGACGGTGGTGTTGCTTGCTGGAATAATGCTACTGGAGAATACAGAGAGAACTCCTTCTTTAGATCTTATAGTTTGAATAGTTTTTCTGTTGTTGGTGATTTTCAAGTTTCTTCTGTTGAGTATGGTCAGGGTACAGCAGACGATGGTAAAGAAATTATAGTTAATATTTATACGGCAACTTCTGAAAACCTTACAAATGCTACACTTACTTTAATTGCGTCTGCTACACATATCTCAAGTGCAGCAAATGACCTGTCTCTTGTAAGTGTTCCGATAAGTGCTGTAATTCCTGCGGGTTCTATTGTTGCTTTTGAAGTGTTTGCTGCAGATAGTGGTACGGCTATAGGTCAAACCTTTTTTCCTGGATATAATTCAGCCGGTCAAAATGCACCTTGCTATATAAAATCTACAGGTTGTGGAATCAATTCTCCTTCAACATTAGCCACTATTGGATTTCCTGAAAATCAATATGTTATGAATGTTCTTGGTAATGATTCATTGGGTGTTGATGATTATACTAACGAAAGAGTTTCTATATATCCAAACCCTGTTCGTGATGTGATAAATATTTCACTTCTTGATTCAGACTCTATAGAGTCCGCAGAAATTTTTTCTGTAACAGGTCAGTTGGTATATAAAGGAACTGAAACTCAAATTGATATGTCTAATTTGACAAGGGGTGTTTATACTATGAAAGTTATTACAAATAATGGAGATAGTGTAACCAAAAAGTTGGTTAAGAACTAAGAATTTAAGGCACCAATTCAACAAAAATAAGCCGTCTCACAACTGAGGCGGTTTTTTTGTTATAGCAATATTGGTTGATTTTTACGGTATCGTTTTTGAATGACAGAGAACTCACATAAAATTAGCATTTTATATGAAAATGGATAAAAAAGGCTTTCTGTATTAAGCTTTAAAAGTCAAAAAATCAATAGGCAATATCCCTAAAACAATTCCATTACCTCGTTTTTTACATAACTTAATGCAGTTTGGCTCGGAGCTTGTTTGTCGAGCAAATCACTCAAAATGACTTCACGTAGTTTGTTGGCACTATCAACTTTTTGACTCATATTGGCTTTTCGGATGTTGTGAATAGTGGTGCTTTTAGCGGTATTAATCACTGTCCAACATTCGTCAGAAATATAAATTTGCTGGGCGAGGTTGTGGTCAAATTCTTGTTCGATATGATGAATAAGCAATCTCTCATAATCGTTTTTATCTTCATTATATGGAGTTATTCTGATAAGTAGTTTTGCCGGGTGAATGCGTTCCAGAAACAATGCCATACGCTCATAAGCCTGTAAACGCAATGGCAATACATCTTTTCGATATTCTTTTTGCAATAAATAACGACGGCGTTTTTCTTCGTTATCATTATGAAGTTTAAAAAAGTAATAGGCAATTAATCCGGTAATCAATGCCGGAATTGTGTAGGCTAAAATTTCGAAAATCATATTACTTTCCATATAAATATACTTTAGAACTGTGTAAGGTGCAAAAATAAAGTTTTCGTTGATAATTCATAACAATTTTAATTGTATCTCATCATTTGTAAGTGTATTTTTGGAGTTTTATTCCAAATTAAATATGCAGAATTATATTGACCAGCTTAACGAAGCTCAACGTGCCCCCGTACTTCAGGTAAACGGTCCGATGATTATCATTGCCGGAGCAGGTTCGGGTAAAACTCGTGTGCTTACCATGCGTATTGCTTACCTCATGAGTCAAGGGGTTGACCCGTTTAATATTCTGGCTTTGACATTTACTAATAAAGCTGCTCGGGAAATGAAAAACCGTATTGCATCTATCGTTGGTTCAGCCGAAGCCAAAAACCTATGGATGGGAACGTTTCACTCTGTATTTGCTAAGATTCTTCGTACAGAAGCCGATAAGTTGGGCTATCCGTCAAATTTTTCCATTTATGATACGCAGGACAGTGTGCGTCTGCTCACAACCATCATAAAAGAGATGCAACTTGATAAAGATATTTATAAACCCAAACAACTTTATAGTCGCATTTCGTCTTATAAAAATTCATTAATTACCGTAAAAGCCTATTTGAATAACCCAGATTTAATAGAAGCTGATGCCATGGCAAAACGCCCGAGAATGGGAGAGATTTATCAGAATTATGTAGATCGCTGTTTTAAGGCAGGAGCTATGGATTTTGACGATTTGCTTCTAAAAACAAATGAACTCTTGAACCTATTTCCCGATGTTTTGTCAAAATATCAAGACAGATTCAGATACATACTCGTAGATGAGTATCAGGATACAAACCACTCACAGTATCTTATTGTTAGAGCCTTGTCAGACAGGTTTCAGAATATTTGTGTAGTGGGTGATGACGCTCAGAGTATATACGCTTTTCGCGGAGCAAACATCAACAACATACTGAATTTTCAGAAAGATTACAGCAATGTACAGACCTATCGTTTGGAACAGAATTATCGTTCGACCAAAAATATTGTAGAAGCTGCAAATTCTATTATAGACAAAAATAAAACCAAATTAGAAAAAATAGTTTGGACACATAACCAAGACGGGCCTAAAATAAAAGTGCATCGCAGTCTAACAGATTCTGAAGAAGGACGCTATGTGGCTTCTGTAATCTTTGAAGAAAAAATGCAGAAACAGATGAAAAACGGAGAGTTTGCCGTTTTATACAGAACAAATGCCCAATCTCGTTCTATCGAAGATGCTTTGCGTAAACGCGATATTCCGTACAGAATTTATGGCGGTTTGTCGTTCTATCAACGTAAAGAAATTAAGGATATTTTGTCCTATCTGAGGTTAGTTATTAATCCGAAAGACGAAGAAGCACTTGTTAGAGTAATCAACTATCCCGCAAGAGGAATTGGCGATACAACCATAGAAAAGTTGACCGTTGCTGCAAATCATTATAAGCGTTCTGTTTTTGAGGTGATGGAAAACCTTGATAGAATTGATTTGAAAATAAATACCGGAACCAAACAGAAACTTGAAGATTTTGTGACTATGATAAAAAGTTTTCAGGTTATTGATGCTACGCATGATGCATTTTTTCTAACCGACCATGTTGCAAAGAAAACCGGATTGATACAGGAGTTCAAAAAAGACGGAACACCAGAAGGAATTGCACGGTTAGAAAATATTGAAGAATTGCTCAACGGTATCAAAGATTTTACGGAAGGGCAAAAAGAAGTTGACGGAAGCCGTGGTTCATTAGCAGAATTCATGGAAGATGTTGCATTGGCAACCGATTTGGACAAAGAAACCGGAGACGAAGACCGTGTGGCATTGATGACGATTCACTTGGCAAAAGGGCTTGAGTTTCCAACCGTATTTATTGTAGGAATGGAAGAAGACCTTTTTCCGAGTGCATTAAGCCTCAACACACGTAGTGAATTGGAAGAAGAAAGACGATTGTTTTACGTGGCATTAACAAGAGCAGAACATCAAGCATATTTAACCTATGCACAATCTCGTTACCGATGGGGAAAACTAACCGATTGCGAACCCTCAAGGTTTATCGAAGAAATAGATGACCGTTATCTCGAATATGTCAATCCATCAGAATCGGGAAGCTACCGTTATAAACCGATGATTGATACAGATATTTTTGGAGATATAGACAAATCTAAATTACGCCTTTCTAAACCTAAAAATGGGATTCCGCCAATAAAATATGGCGATGATGCTGTTTCAACATCAAGTATTAGAAAATTAAAACCCGTTTCAGGAACACCGACTTCAAACACAAATTTGTTTAATTCAAAACTTATACCTGGAAATGTGGTTATGCACGAACGCTTTGGAAAAGGTGAAGTTCTAAACCTTGAAGGAGTCGGAGCAGACCGCAAAGCTGAAATAAAATTTGAAACAGGAGGAATTAAAAAGCTGTTGTTGCGATTTGCAAAGCTTGAAATAATAGGATAAAACAGACTCACTATGAAATATATGCGTCTTACCAAAGAACAATTTGAATCACTACATCAAGAATTTGCTAATTTTCTTGCAACTCAATCTATTGATAAAAATGAATGGGAAGAAATAAAAAAGAATCGACTTGAAATCGCAGAACAAGAACTTGATGTATTTTCAGATTTGATATGGGAAGGTGTATTGAATCAGACAAATTATCTGGATCACTTTTCAAAAAATTTTATTTTTCTTTTCTCTTGCAAAGAAAACGAAATGGAATCTATAATTTTGAAAACAACAGACACTGACGTAGATTTTATGACAGTAGAAGGATTGCAATGGATGACCGAAAATCTGTTTTCTGAGCAAATGGAAATTCATCACGGAATCAAAAAATATACGGACGACAGGAATGTAACTATCTTTAACATTATCAGAGAAGGTGCTGTTTTGAGTGATGGAAATTTGTTTCGTCAGTTTCAAAATATTATCAACGAATAAAAAAAATACTATCAAAAATATGGATGTTTTTGCTATTTTAAAGGCATTGCGAGACGAACTGAATCTGCATAATTATAATTATTATGTGCTTGATAATCCGACTATTTCGGACTTTGAGTTCGACGAAAAGTTAAGACAACTTCAAGAGCTTGAAGAGAAACATCCTGAATTTTTTGATGAAAATTCACCCACACAGAGAATAGGCGGTAGCATAACTAAAAATTTTGAAACTGTTGTACACGAACATCGGATGTATTCTTTAGACAATTCATATTCTACAGAAGATTTGCTCGATTGGGAAAACCGTATTCAAAAGATTCTTGGAAATGTACATTTAGAATATACCTGCGAATTAAAATATGATGGAGCATCTATCAATATAACCTATGAAAACGGCAGGTTGAAGCATGCCGTAACCCGAGGTGATGGTTTTCAGGGAGATAATGTAACCAATAATATTAAGACAATAAAATCTATTCCGTTGGTTTTAAAAGGGAATGATTATCCTGAAAAATTTCATATTAGGGGAGAGATTATTTTGCCTTTGGCAGGTTTTGAAAAGATGAATCAGGAACTTATAGAGATAGGCGAAACCCCTTATTCAAATCCGAGAAATACAGCTTCAGGAAGTCTGAAGTTGCAAGACAGTTCAGAAGTATCCAAACGCCCGTTAGATTGTTTATTATATCATGTAGTAGGTAACAGGATTCCTTTTAAAACACAATTTGAAGCCCTTGAAGCAGCCAGAAGATGGGGATTTAAAGTTCCGATTCAAACAAAAAAGGCAAAAAACATGCATGAAGTCATAGATTTTATTGATTATTGGAATATTCACAGACTCAATTTGCCTTATGAAACAGACGGCGTGGTTATAAAAGTAGATAGTTTACAGTTTCAAGACGAGCTTGGTTATACTGCCAAATCGCCTCGCTGGGCAATGGCATTTAAATTTAAAGCAGAGCAGGTGAGTACGAGATTAAATTCTATCTCATATCAGGTAGGAAGAACCGGAGCCATCACGCCTGTTGCCAATCTTGAGCCTGTTCAATTGGCTGGAACTATTGTAAAAAGAGCTTCGTTGCACAATGCTGACCAGATTGCAAAACTTGATGTGCGTGTTGGCGATGAGGTTTTTGTAGAAAAAGGCGGTGAAATTATTCCGAAAATTATTTCGGTTGCAAAAAGAGGAGAAGCATCTCAACCCACTCAATATATTACGCATTGTCCGGAATGTGAAACAGAATTGACCCGCAAAGAAGGTGAAGCCCAGCACTATTGTCCGAATTATTACGGTTGTCCGCCACAAATTATTGGACGTATTCAGCATTATATTTCCCGAAAAGCGATGGATATCGAAGGGCTTGGCGGAGAAACGGTAGCCTTGTTGTTCAACAACGGACTGGTTCAGAATTATGCAGATTTGTACGATTTAACCATCGAGCAGATAATTCCGCTTGAGCGAATGGCTCAGAAAAGTGCCGAAAACCTGATAAGTGGAATTGAAAAGTCTAAAGAAGTTCCTTTTGAGCGTGTTTTATATGCTTTAGGAATTCGTTATGTTGGAGAAACCGTTGCCAAAAAATTAGCAAAACACTATAAATCTATCGAAGCATTGTCTTTGGCAAATATCATGGATTTAATTTTGGTAGATGAGATTGGCGAAAGAATTGCCCAAAGTGTAGTGGAATTTTTTGAAAATTCAGAAAACAAAGTCATCATTCACAGATTAAAAGTTTATGGTGTGCAATTGGAGATTTCTGAAGACCAAAATAAAACGATAAGCAATACGCTGGAAGGAAAAACTTTTGTGGTATCCGGAGTGTTTTCAAAATTTAGTCGGGACGAACTCAAAAAAACCATTGAAGATAACGGTGGAAAGATTTCAGGTTCCATTTCATCCAAAACAGATTATGTAGTAGCGGGAGAGAATATGGGGCCGGCAAAATTAGAAAAAGCGACACAATTAGGTATTTCTATTATTTCTGAGGATGATTTTCTGAGGATGATTTAAAAATTATTTAAACAATTCTTTTATGCCATTTTTTGGCTACAAATTCGTTGAATTTTGAAACGATAGCTCTGCTATCAAAAAAAAAAATGTTTCTTTTCGTTTTTAAAAAAAACTTGTAAAATTTCTTGTAAAATAAATTTAAACAGAGTTAAATAAAATCACTTCAAATTTAGATTATTTGGTTTGTTTGAAGGCATTTCAAAAAGTTCCAAATCAAAATATTGTGCAGACGCAAAGATATGGTCAAAAATATCTGCCGTGATATATTCATAATTCTCGAAGCGTTTATCGGTAGAGAACGCAAAAATTTCTAACGGAATACCTTGTGGCGTAGATTGCAATTGTCTGCAAGTGATGGTCATATCTTTGTTTAATCCCGGATATTGTTCTAAATATGAAATGATATATTTTCTAAATAGTCCGAAGTTTGTGAGGTTTCTACCATTTATCTGAAGGGTTTTGTCGTGTTTGTGAATTAGATTAAATCTGTCTATTTCTGATTTTCTGTGTTCAATATAATGTTCGATGAGTTGTATTCTTTTCATGTTTTCCAACTCTTGATTATTTAGAAATCGAATGGATTTTGAACTTATTAGAATGTGTCGTTTTATTCTTCTGCCACCGGCTGTATTCATTCCACGCCAGTTTCTAAAAGAATCGGAAAGCAGGCTATAAGTGGGTATTATTGTTGTGCTGTGATCAAAGTTTTTGACTTTTACGGTAGCCAAATTTATCTCTTTGACATGACCGTCTGCTCCAAATTTATCCATCGTAATCCAATCTCCCACACGAACCATATCGCTTATTGAAACTTGAATACTGGCAACAAAACTCAGGATTGTATCTCTAAAAATCAATATAATCAATGCAGAAATTGCTCCTAAAGTAGTGATTAGGTTTTTCGGACTCGTATTGAATAAGAAAAGTATGATGTATGATATTCCGAAAATCCAAAGCACAAGCATAATGGCTTGAACATAACTGTCAAAAGGTTTATCAACAAACTGAGGTTTTTGGTTTAGATAGTTTTTTAGAGCATTTAGTAGTGTTCTAATTATCCAAAGCGTTAAAATAACGATATAAACCCCGATTAGTTTTCCAAAAATGGTTTCCCAATAAACAAAATCTTTCAGGATAATTGGTACCGACCTATAAACGAACAAAAGCGGAATAAGGTGGGACAGATATTTGGCTGTTTTGCTATTGACTAATAGGTTGTCAAACTTTGTGTGGGTTTTTTTGGCAATAATAGCCATAACGGTAACCAATATTATCCTAAACAGCCAAAAGATAATATAGGTCAATGCAGCCAGAATCAGAATATTGATAAACAGGCTGAGGTATAAAGAAAATATTTCAGGCAAACCTGCTTTTTTCAACAGCGGATAGCACCAACCGAATATTTTTTCTGAAACAGACACTTACAGATACTTTTTTTCTACATAAAATGTCCCGAAAGGAATAACAGACGCAATCAGTATAATGAAGAAATCTTTTCCTTTCCAACGCATTTTTTCTTTTAGCATGAAAGCAAGATAGATATATGCCATAAACAAAATTCCGTGTGACATACCGATAGGGAACAACAATGTTTGGTATAAATCAGGATAACTTTTTTTGATGAAAAGCATATTTCCAAAAAGAGCCAAATATGAGATACCTTCCAGAAGAGCAACGACTTTAAAAATTTTAAGCATACTTATAATATTTGATAAATAACAAAACCGTAGATAACAAAACGTAAAAATCTTAGTAAACTGAACAATAAATAATATTTAAAATCAAATTTAATCATTCCAGCAACAAAAGAAGCAATAGCATAGGGTATAGGCAAAAGAGCTCCGGCAGCAATTAGAAAACCACCCCATTTTCTCATGTTTATAATATGCTTTATCATTTTGATTTCTATATAATTTCTGACAGAATTATTTAGCAATAAAGCTTTTCCTAAAATGTAGCAAATAATACCACCAAAATACGAAACTGTAGAGAGAATCGCCATATATAGAATAGGGGACGAAGTGCTTTTTGTCCAAGCAATAAATATATCGGGCGGAATAATTCCTAATAAAATAGATTCTGAAAGTAGGAAAAAAGAAAATATCTTAAAATCACTATAGTTTTGAGTGAGCAAAACAAGTAAGTCGTTGATGTTTATGACTTTAAAGTTAATGTAAATCAAAACGCCAATAAATAATAAGATAGGAACAGAGGCTTTTTTAAGTCCGTCTATCAAGAATTTATAAAATCCTGTATAAACGTAATATTGGTGAAGCAATCTCCATCTGTCTTTTCTTACCCTAACTTTTTGCATTGATTTTAATCGAAAAAATTAAGGTCGCAAGATAGTGTTTTTTTGTTTCTTTAGGATGCTAAAAAATACTTAAAACATTTTTATGTTAATCATAGTTTAAAAGATGTATTTACGTTTTGAATTTTTTCGATTCACTTTTAATATTCGCAGTTCTTTTCAGGTTGATTTTTTGATTATATTTGGTAAGAACAATCACATTCCAAAGAAAATGGCAATACCTCTAAATCGTAGGAAAGAATTATTGAAAAATTTATCATTGGCTATTAAACGATACGAATCAGAAATTAACAATGCTCTAAAAAAAGATTTCGGTAAACCTGAATTTGAATCATTTTTAACAGAAACATATTTTGTTTTATCAGATATTAGTCATACGCTCAAAAACATCAATAAATGGACAAAACCCAAAAAAGTTTTGCCCACTGTTTTGAATTTTCCTTCTTCAGAATATATTTATCCGGAACCTTACGGAAAAGTTTTGATTATTTCGCCATGGAATTATCCTTTTCAATTGGCATTTTCTCCACTCATAGCCGCTATTGCAGCCGGAAATTCGGTGGTTTTAAAACCGTCGGAACTTACTGTACATACTTCACAAATAATTTCTGACATAGTTAAAGAAGTTTTTGATGTCAAAGAAGCTTTGGTTGTTTTGGGAGGTGCTGAATTTACGCAGTTGGAACTCAAAAAAAAATGGGATTATATTTTCTTTACAGGAAGTGTAAAAGTTGGGAAAATAGTTGCAAAAGCGGCTGCCCAAAATCTGACTCCGGTAACGTTAGAACTCGGCGGGAAAAATCCGTGTATTGTAGATGAAAGTGCCAATCTGAAAATAACTGCCAGACGAATAGTGTGGGCAAAGTTTGTCAATGCTGGTCAAACCTGTATTGCTCCTGATTATTTGTTGGTTCATTCGTCTGTAAAAGAAAAACTGATTGTGTTGCTCAAAAATGAAATTTTGCGAGCTTATGGCGATAATCCTGAAGAATCTGCGGATTTTGCCAGAATTATAAATTCAGAAAATTGGAAAAGAATTGTCAGAATGATAGACCCAGAAAAAACAATTTTTGGCGGAAAAACCAACGATTGGGAACGATATATTGCCCCCACAATCATTGACGAACCCGAACTTTCTGACCCGGTTATGGAAGTTGAAATTTTTGGTCCTTTACTTCCGATAATTTCATATCAAACTCATCAAGATATTGACAACATTATAAACTATTATCAAAAACCGCTGGCATTGTATGTTTTCTCTAATAAAAAAGATTTTTCAGAAAAAATAATTTCTAAATACTCTTTCGGTGGCGGTTGCATAAACGATTGTATGATTCAGTTTGCCAATAAGAATCTTCCTTTTGGCGGTGTTGGCAATAGTGGTATCGGAGCTTATCACGGCAAATACGGTTTTGATACTTTTTCTCATAAAAAATCAATTGTCAGAAGAGTTTTTTCGTTTGATGTACCCGCAAGATATGCTCCTTATAGAGGGAAAAAGTGGATTGTAAAATTGCTTAAATATCTTCAATAAAAGGTTGATTTTTCATTATGTGTACTTTGATTAAAAAACAATTCTATACTTTTTTCTCTTAAAATGTATTTACGATTTTTTTAACGCAGTGAAATTTTATATTTTTACCCAAAAGAAAACCCCTGATTTACTTAATAATGTTTCATCCTATTTTGTTTTGCTCCAAAAGTTTACCAAGCTTGTCACTAATTTTTATTTATCCTCATAATTTCTATTTAATAACCCAGTTTTTTTTCGGAAAATGGTGGTTTTTTCTACTCATTTTAGTCGTAATAATCGGGATTCCATTTCTGATTTATAAACAATCGAAAAGCAATAAAGATGTTGATGGATTTAAAGATTTTTTTACGCTGAATAAAAAGAATAAATTCTCATTTGCCGATGAAATTATCAATAAAGGAAAATCTTTAGTAATTGCTACTAAGAAATCTGGTGAATTGATATATTGCTCAGAAAATATTGTTCAAATTTTAGGTTATAATCCTAAAGAAGTTTTAGGAATGGGTTTTTGGAAACTAACGGAAGACCCTGAGTTTATTGGCGAAGCTTATCATGTTGAATACATTAGGGATCGCATTTATACAAGAAAATTAAAATGCAAAAACGGACAATACAAATATATTCAATGGATTGATAAACAATTTGGAGATGATTTATTTGTAGGAATAGGTCATGACGTAACAGAACAAGTTTATATTGAAAACAAATATCAAAATCTAATAGAGTCTGCCAAAGACATTATTTTTGAAATAGATAATAAAGGAAATTTTATATATGTCAACCCTTTTTCTTGTCAATTATTAGAATATACAAAAGAAGAGTTGATAAAAATGCACTTTAGCGATCTTATCGCAAGTGATTTCAGAGAAAAAATCACACAATTTTATATAGAAGGAATTAGATTTTTTGAAGAAGCATACGAACTTGAATTTCCAATAGTAAAAAAATCAGGTGAAAAAATATGGGTTTCTCAAAAAGTTACTATTCGCCGAGATGATACCGGAAAAATAATTAGTTATCTCGGCATAGCAAGAGATATTACTACATTGACGAAACTGGAGCAAGAAAACAGAGAAAGGCATAAAAAAATGCAACGTTATACGCAGGTATTGTCTCAACTTTCTACTTCTCCGTATTTGAATTTTGACAGATTTGAAGACTCGCTCAAGTTGTTGTTTGAAAATATATCTACTGTTTCAAATATTTCCAGAATTAGTTTCTGGCTTTATAAAATTGATAGAATTGAGTGTGTAGAATTGTATGAAACCGATAAAAACATACACTCTTCGGGTAGAATTTTGTATAAAAATGACTATCCAATCTATTTTCAACACATAGAAAAAGAGAATGTGATAGTTGCCTCTGATGCTATGATTCAGAAAGAAACATCAGAATTTACAGAATCCTATCTCAAAAAACTCGACATCAAGTCGATGCTCGATTATCCGGTAACAATAGACGGTAAACTTTTCGGAATTCTATGTTATGAAGTTACAGGAGAAAGAAGATTTTGGGATTATGACGATATAAACTTTACCCGTTCAATAGCCGAACTCATTACGCTGACAATCGAGTTTTTTAAACGTAAAGAAATTGAAAAAAACATAAAATACAAAAGTGATATTCTCTATACGCTCACACAAATTTCTGAAAAGGTGATGACCACACAAAACATCATTGAACTTTTTCCCGAAATTCTTGAAAAAATAGGTTTGGTTACAAATGTTGATAGGGTTTATTATTTCTCTACAGACGAACAGAAAAGAACCATATCACAAAAATTTGAATGGTGTGATTATGGTGTAGAACGTCAGATAGACAATTCTGAGTTGCAAAATGTCCCTTATGAAGAAGTACTCGATATCATTGTTCCGTTAAAGGCAAATAAAATTTATAAAAAGTTAATAAAAAACATTTTTGAAAGCGATTATAAAGAAATGATGAAATCGCAAAAAATTCTTTCGGTCATTATTTTCCCTATAGTTCTCAATGAAAAACTTTTTGGTTTTATAGGTTTTGATGACTGCAAAACCGAAAGAGCCTGGACAGATGATGAAATAAATCTTATGCAGACTTTGGTCAACTATATTTCATCTACCATAGAAAAAGAAATGGATAAAAAAATATTGGTAGAAAGTCAGGAAAGATTCAGACTCTTGGCAGACAATATACCCGGAACTGTTTATCTCTCTAAAAATGATAAAAATTGGACAAAAATTTATCTGAATGACGAAATAGAAAACCTGACAGGATATCCAAAATCTGACTTTCTTGACAACACAATTTTATTTGTAAACCTCATTCATCCGGAAGATAGAGAAAGGGTTGTAAAAACCCAGATTGAAACCATCGAAAGCGGAGCCAAAGCACACCAGATTTATAGAATAATCAAAAAAGACGGTACGATAGTGTGGGTTGAAGAGTTTGGAGATGTTATTAAAAAAGATGGAGAAATAGAATTTATTGAAGGCGTCTTTATCGATATTACCCAGAGAAAAATTCAGGAAACAGCCGTTAAAGAAAAAGAACTTGCCATTGCTTCAAACAAAGCAAAATCTGAGTTTCTTGCTAATATGAGCCATGAAATTCGTACGCCTTTAAACGGAATAATCGGGTTTACAGAATTGCTCATCAAATCAAAGTTGGATAAACTACAGAAAAAATATATGCATACAGTGAACCAATCGGCAAAATCGCTTATGCAACTTATAAATGACATCTTGGATTTTTCTAAAATAGAATCTGGAAATTTAGAACTTGTGGTCGAAGAAATCAATCTCGAAAAATTAACTTGCGAAGTCATTGACACCGTACGTTTTGATGCCAGAGAAAAAAATCTTGATCTCGATATTCATATCAATAACGATGTGCCGGTTACAATCTGGGTTGATCCTTTGAGATTAAGACAAATCTTGATAAATCTGTTAGGAAATGCTGTCAAATTTACATTTGAAGGAAAAGTAAAACTCAAAATAGAAGTCAGTTCCAAAATAGACACCCACCAAACTATGCTGAGATTTTCTGTTTCGGATACAGGAATAGGGATAAAACCCGAAAATCATAAAAAAATATTTGACGCTTTTTCGCAAGAAGACAATTCGACAACAAGACAATTCGGCGGAACCGGTCTCGGTTTAAGCATTTCAAACAAACTTTTAGGAATGATGAATTCCAAATTAGAATTGCAAAGCGAGGTTAACAAAGGAAGCACATTCTATTTTGACATAGAAGTCCAATCATCTTCAAAAGACAAACGAACTCTTTTCGACATACCGGTTATTGAAGAAGAAGTTGTATATGAAAACCATAAAAAAGCAAACATATTGGTTGTTGAGGACAATAATATCAATGCACTTTTGGCAAAAACATTGCTAAAAAAAATCATGCCAAACGCAGAAATAACGATAGCTAATAATGGTAAAGAAGCATTGCGACAATGTAAAGAATCTGAGTTTGATATAATTTTTATGGATATTCAAATGCCTGTAATGAACGGTTATGAAGCAACAGAATTGATTAGAAAAATAGAATATTTTCAGCATATTCCAATCATTGCACTTACTGCCGGTACGCTCTCCGGAGAAAAAGAAAAAAGTACAGAATCAGGAATGAATGATTACGTTACAAAACCAATTATGAAAGGAGTATTAGAAAATATGATAGCCAAATATATACACTAAGAACCTTCGATTATTCAAGCTTTGTGAAAATACTTTTCCAAAGATTATCGTCCGGAACAGGAGCAATGATTTCTATACTTTCTTTGGAAACAGGATGCGTAAAAGCCAGTTTTCGAGCATGAAGATGAATACCCCCATCGGGATTGCTGCGGTCAAAACCATATTTCAAATCGCCTTTAATCGGGCAACCAATGGCTTGCAATTGAACTCTTATTTGATGATGCCTTCCGGTGTGAAGATTGATTTCAAGTGCATGATAATTTTCTAAGGATTTTATCAGTTTATAGTCAAGTTTTGCATGTTTACTCTCAGGAACTTCTTTTAAAAATGCTTTTGATGTGTTGTTTTTCGGGTTTCTTTTTAGATAATGAACCAAAGTACCTTCTTCTGGATGAGGTTTATTTTTTACAACAGCCAAATAAGTTTTTTGTGTTTCTCGTGAACTGAACAACGTGTTCATTCTGGCAAGAGCTTTACTCGTTTTAGCAAAAATAACAATACCAGACGTGGGGCGGTCTAATCTGTGTACGACACCCAAAAAAACCGAACCGGGTTTGTTGTATTTGTTTTTCAAGTAATCTTTTACAATCTCAGATAATGGCTTGTCACCTGTTTTGTCACCCTGAACAATATCGCCAATACGCTTATTTATTACAATCAGATGATTGTCTTCAAATAAAACCTGAAGGTTGTTTTCGTCGGTTAGCGTTTTAGTACTGCTCTTTTGCATTTGGGAAGTCAACAGATTTTACATCAGAAACATATTGTCCGATAGCTTTGCTCATGTCTTCATACAGATTCATATATCTTCTTAAAAACCTTGGACTAAATTCGTGTGTCATGCCAATCATGTCATGCAGAACCAAAACTTGTCCGTCAACACCACTTCCGGCTCCGATTCCGATAACGGGAATAGAAATACTTTGGGCTACTTTTTCGGCAAGTCTTGCAGGGATTTTTTCCAAAACCAAAGCAAAACAACCAGCTTTTTCTAACAGTTTGGCATCTTCAATAAGCTTTTCGGCTTCAGCTTCTTCTTTGGCACGAACCGTATAAGTTCCGAATTTATAAATAGATTGTGGTGTTAACCCCAGATGTCCCATAACCGGAATCCCGGCATTCAAAATACGTTTGATACTGTCTTTTATTTCGCTGCCACCTTCAAGTTTAACAGCATGACCGCCACTTTCTTTCATAATCCTGATGGCAGAACGCAAGGCTTCTTTTGGGTCAGATTGATAAGTCCCGAAAGGCAAATCTACTACAACCAAAGCCCGCTGACAGGCACGAACTACTGAAGAAGCATGATAAATCATCTGGTCGAGCGTTATAGGAAGTGTTGTTTCGTGACCTGCCATAACATTGCTGGCAGAATCTCCAACCAGAATCACATCTACATTAGCGGCATCAACAATTTTTGCCATGGTGTAATCGTAAGCAGTAAGCATCGAAATTTTTTCTCCATTTGCTTTCATCTCAATCAGAGATTTGGTCGTAATGCGTTTATAGTCTTTTTTTGCGGTGGACATAGTTTCTGTTTTTTTTGTTGAAATATGAGCAAAGTTAGTTTTAATACTAATATGAATTATATAATTATTTATAAAAATGTTTTAAAACCCGTTGATTGAAATTACTTCTATCGGTCACTTCTATTTTTCTTGCAGTGAAACCTTTCGACAAGCTCAAGACAGCAACAGAAAAATGTATCGAGAAGTCTTTTTTAAGTTTTCGACACGTTTTTCAGATGATTTTTAGCTAAAAATCATCTGAAAAACACCCATTTAATCTATTCTATTTCACCCAACGGGTTATTTAAACAGGATCTATGTTTAATAATCAAACTCAGTGATAATTTGCACACCTGTTTTGTTGATAGAAATGTAGATTCTTTATAATTAGTCCGATTTGTTCAGAACAATTCAATTCATAAAAACAATCTTGCTTTTTGTGCGTATATTTGCGTTTTTTATTTTTAGTCTTAAATATGCAACAAAATCCTGAATCTGAAACCCGAAAATCTTTATATAGGTATCAGTCCGGTGATATTGACGCTATTTTTGAAAAATTTCAAAACGCTTCAGAAAACTTTCATCTTCTTTATCAACTGCCAACTGGTGGAGGTAAAACCGTTGTTTTTTCTGAAATTGTAAGAAGGTATCTTTTAAAACATAAAGACAAAAAAGTTTTGGTTCTCACGCATAGGATAGAATTGTGCAGACAAACATCAGCTATGTTAAAAGCCTTTAATGTGCGAAACAAAATAATAAACAGTTTTGTAAAAGAGCTTCCGGAACAAAACGAATATTCATGTTACGTTGCCATGGTCGAAACACTGAACAATAGATTGAGAGACGAAAAAATTCAGTTTGACAATCTTGGTTTGGTGATTATAGACGAGGCTCATTACAATTCTTTCAGAAAACTATTCAACTCTTTCAAAAACACTTTTGTGCTTGGAGTTACGGCAACTCCGTTGAGTTCAAACATTAAACTTCCGATGTATGAAAATTATGACGAACTTCTTGTGGGAGAATCAATTGCTTCATTGGTAGATAAAGGGTATCTGGCAAAAGCAACCACATATTCTTACGACGTAGGGTTAACCTCTTTGAAAGTTGGAATAAACGGAGATTACACGGTAAAATCTTCAGACGATTTGTACACCGGATTGCTCATGCAAGAAAAGCTGATTCATTCTTATACCGAACATGCTTTGGGTAAAAAAACGCTCATCTTTAATAACGGAATCCGAACTTCATTGCATGTGTTGGAAACCTTTAAAGAAGCAGGGTATAAAATCAGACATCTTGACAACACTAACTCTGCCGAAGACAGAAAAGATATTTTAGAGTGGTTTAAAAATACGCCCGATGCTATTCTTACCTCGGTCGGGATTCTGACAACCGGATTTGACGAACCAACTGTTGAAGTAATCATCCTGAATCGTGCTACAAAATCTCTGACTTTATATTTGCAGATGATAGGTAGGGGTTCAAGAAAATTGCCCGAAAAAGATACATTTACGGTTATAGATTTAGGAAATAATACACTAAGATTTGGTTTGTGGACAGACAATTTTGATTGGGCATATATCTTTAAGCATCCTGAACAGTATATATATAACCTAAAAAATGATGCAGATATTGAAAGCCATTTTTATTATAAAATGCCTCCGGAGATAATGAAAATGTTTTCCAAATCTAAAAGCATTACATTCGACATGGAAAATGAATGTAAAAACGCTTTACGAAATAATGTCAGGCTCAAATCAGTTTTGGAAAAATCTATCGACCAACATGTCGCAATGTGCTTAGAAAACTCTTCTGAAGAACTTATAAAAGCAAGATATTTGTCAAAGCTATTGCATGACGATATCGAAAGCCGTGTTAGAATTTACACAACTTTTTTAAGTAGCGTTACCAAAAATTATATACAATGGCTTGTTGAAGACTATATTACAAAGCTTAGACTAAAGATTGGTCAGAAATTCAGAATGTTATATACCTGAGATTTGATTATTAAAATTTCAAAGCTTTTATAATATTTAGTGTTAGGTACACGACAAAAATTTTAATATTCAGTAAGTCATCAACTGAAACCACATTAGGAATATAATTTTGTTAGTACTTTTTAGTTTTGTTTAGTTTCCACCTTTGATAGAATTCATAGTAGAACAAAACTATGACCCCTAATAAATCACTTCATATTAAAAACTATGTGTCTATGCAGTTTATAACTAAACAAATACGTTTTTTGTCGTGTGTTAACTATTTTAGAGATGAAGAATGTCATAAAACTATCATAATAAATTCAATAAATAAAATTTAAACAGATTCTTAGTCTTTTAGGATTTTGTTTGTTATTTTTGTGGCACTAAAAAAAATAATTAATCTCATTTTTAAGATATGAATTTACACGAATATCAAGGCAAAGAAATATTGTCAAAATACGGTGTTCGCGTGCAACGCGGATATGTAGCCAATAATGCCGAAGAAGCTGTATCAAAAGCAAAACAGTTAACCTCAGAAACCGGAACCGGTTGGCATGTGATAAAAGCACAGATTCATGCCGGTGGTCGTGGAAAAGGCGGTGGTGTGAAATTGGCAAAAAACCTTCAACAAGTAGAAGAGATTGCAGAACAAATCATAGGAATGCAGTTGATTACGCCACAAACACCACCAACAGGTAAAAAAGTTCATAAAGTTTTGGTGGCAGAAGATGTTTATTATCCGGGAGAGAGCGAAGTATCAGAATTTTATATGTCTGTTCTGCTCAACAGAGGAAAAGGCAAAAACATGATTATGTATTCTACTGAAGGTGGAATGGATATTGAAGAAGTTGCAGAAAAAACACCTCACCTTATTTTTATAGAAGAAATTGACGCAGCGTATGGTCTACAAGGATTTCAGGCAAGAAGAATTGCTTTTAATTTAGGTTTGTCAGGCGATGCGTTCAAAGAAATGGTGAAATTTGTTGATGCGTTATACAAAGCTTATGTAGGCTCTGATGCTTCATTATTTGAAATAAACCCTGTTTTAAAAACATCCGATAATAAGATTTTAGCGGTAGATGCCAAAGTAGTTTTGGACGACAATGCTCTTTATCGTCATAAAGATTTGGCAGAGATGAGAGATATTCGCGAAGAAAACCCAATTGAGGTAGAAGCGAGAGAAGTTGGGCTTAACTATGTTGACCTTGACGGAACAGTTGGTTGTATGGTGAACGGAGCCGGATTGGCAATGGCAACGATGGATTTAATTAAATATGCCGGATTTGAACCAGCAAACTTCCTTGATGTAGGCGGAACTGCCGATGCCAAAAGAGTAGAAACAGCATTTCGTATTATTTTGAAAGACCCAAATGTGAAAGCTATATTGATTAATATTTTTGGTGGTATTGTTCGTTGTGACCGTGTGGCTCAAGGGGTAATTGATGCCTATAAGAATATGGGAGACGATATTAAAGTTCCTATTATTGTTAGACTTCAAGGTACAAATGCTGAATTGGCAAAAGAAATGATAGACCAATCAAAAATGCCTATCTTATCTGCAGTTCAGTTTCAGGAAGCTGCTGACCAAGTAAAAGCTGCACTTTCGTAACAAAAAATTTAACCTATAAAAAAACGCATTACTCAATTGGGTAATGCGTTTTTTTATCATGCTAAACAATCAGTTTAGTTTGTAGGTTTTTCAGCTTTTTTTATCTCGACCGTTAATTCCTGTGAACTTTCATCAAGATTCATGAAAATTTCATCTCCTTCGGTAATTTTGGAAGTGATGATTTCCTCTGCCAAAGTATCTTCAATATATTTCTGTATAGCTCTTTTTAAGGGTCTTGCTCCAAACTGTTTATCAAAACCTTTTTCGGCAATAAAGGCTTTTGCACTTTCAGAAAGAGAAAGATTGTAACCTAAGTCTTTTATTCTAGAATATAGTTTTTTTAACTCTATTTCAATAATTAAATCGATGTGTTCTTTTTCCAAAGTATTAAAGACAATAACATCATCAATTCGGTTCAGAAACTCGGGAGCAAAAGTCTTCTTAAGGGCATTTTCAACCACACTTTTTGAGTGTTCGTCTGCTTGTGCTATTTTGGCAGATGTTCCAAATCCGACACCTTGTCCAAAATCTTTAAGTTGTCTTGCTCCAACGTTGGAAGTCATAATTATAATTGTGTTTTTGAAATCTATTTTTCTTCCCAAACTATCTGTCAGATAACCATCGTCCAGAACTTGAAGCATCATATTGAATACATCGGGATGAGCTTTTTCAATTTCATCCAATAGAACAACACAATAAGGTTTGCGACGTACTTTTTCTGTAAGTTGTCCGCCTTCTTCATATCCAACATATCCCGGAGGTGCTCCAATCAGTCTTGAAATAGCGAATTTTTCCATATATTCACTCATGTCAATTCGCACCAAAGCATCTTCAGAATCAAATAATTCTTTTGCCAATACTTTTGCCAATTGGGTTTTTCCGACACCGGTTTGTCCTAAGAAAATAAACGAACCAATTGGTCGGTTTGGGTCTTTAAGTCCGGCTCTGTTACGCTGTATAGAACGGGCAATTTTGGTCACAGCTTCGTCTTGTCCGATTACTTTGCCTTTAATAAGTTCAGGTAAATTAGCTAATTTATTGCTCTCAGTTTGTGCGATTCTGTTTACAGGAATTCCTGTCATCATCGAAACAACATCTGCTACATTGTCTTCTGTAACGGTTATGCGGTTTATTTTGGATTCCGTTTCCCATTCTTCTTGGGCAATTGACAATTCTTTTTCTATGCGTTTTTCGTCATCGCGAAGTTTTGCAGCTTCTTCATATTTTTGTTTTTTTACCACAGAATTTTTAAGCTCCCGCACTTCCTCTAATTTTTTTTCCAATTCAAGAATTTGCTTAGGCACTACAATATTTGTAATGTGTACACGCGAACCGGCTTCGTCTAAAGCATCGATGGCTTTATCTGGCAAGAACCTGTCAGACATATAGCGGTTTGTCAGCTTTACACAAGCTTCAATGGCTTCCGGAGTGTAGATAACGTTGTGGTGATCTTCATATTTTTCTTTGATATTATTCAAGATGGTAATGGTTTCTTCTACCGAAGTAGGCTCTATTATTACCTTTTGAAAACGCCTCTCCAATGCTCCGTCTTTTTCTATATATTGACGGTATTCATCTAATGTAGTAGCACCAATACATTGTATTTCGCCTCTTGCCAAAGCAGGCTTAAACATATTGGAAGCATCCAAAGAACCTGTTGCACCTCCGGCACCTACAATGGTATGTATTTCATCTATAAATAAAATAATATCATCATTTTTTTCAAGCTCATTCATCACGGCTTTCATTCGTTCTTCAAACTGCCCGCGATATTTGGTTCCGGCAACAAGACTTGCCAAATCGAGTGTTACAACTCTTTTGTTAAACAAAATACGTGATACTTTTTTTTGAATAATCCGCAAAGCCAATCCTTCTGCAATGGCAGATTTTCCTACGCCGGGTTCACCAATCAAAAGCGGATTGTTTTTTTTGCGTCTGCTCAAAATCTGAGACACGCGTTCTATTTCTTTTTCACGTCCTACAACTGGGTCAAGTTTTCCTTCTTCGGCAAGTTCAGTCAAATCTCTACCAAAATTGTCCAAAACAGGTGTTTTCGATTTTTTAGTAGTTTTTGAACCGCCTCCGGGATTACTATAACTGCTTTCGCCACGTAAGCTGTCATCTTGTCCTGAATCGTCATTATAAGATTCTGACTTTGGAAGGCTTCGACTTGTGAAATCTTCTTCGTTTGTATTGGGTATCATATCCAGAAATTGTTCTTTCGCCATATCATAATTAATTTTCATTTTGTTTAATAGCTTTGCAGTAGGGTCATTTTCATTACGCAAAATACAAAGCAGTAAATGTGCCGTGCTAATGGTGGAACTCTGAAAAAGCTTTGCCTCTAAAAAAGTAGTTTTTAAAGCTCTTTCTGCCTGCCGTGTCAAATGGAGATTTTTCTTTTCGTGAGTGATTTCAGTATTGGGGTTTGGCGGACTCAGAATTTCGACTTTCTTCCTGAGTAGTTCGAGGTCTATGTATAGATTGTTAAGTATGGAAATAGCTTTCCCGTTGCCATCTCTAAGAATTCCTAACATAAGGTGTTCAGTGCCAATAAAATCATGTCCTAAACGCAGGGCTTCTTCTTTGCTGTACGTGATAACATCTTTTACGCGGGGTGAAAAATTATCGTCCATATTATTTTTTTTGAGGTAAATGTATAAATTATGATACTTAAAAACTGTTTAAAATTCTGTAAAACAATTTTTTGTGTCTCATTTGTGTTAAACAGGAAAGATTTATGTTAATATCCTTATTTATATACTAGTAAATTTACGCTGTTTATTTCACAAAACAAAACTTCTTGATTGCAAAAACCATTCCCTTTGGAAACCTTGTCAGTAAAAATCATAAAAAATAGTGTCAAAATTACAGTTGCAAACTAACATTTATCAACGCTTTTTAAACGGGTTTTTGTTGATAAATCATTAAAATTAGCAGTGGTTTTTTGTTGTGAAAACATTAAAATTACGTATATTAGCACGTTTTGAAAAATTATAATCTATAATACTTAAATAGTTATGTCAGAAGGAGGAGAAAGGTTAATACCTATCAACATCGAAGAAGAAATGAAATCAGCCTACATCGACTATTCGATGTCGGTTATTGTGTCCCGTGCCTTGCCCGATGTGAGGGACGGACTCAAACCTGTTCACAGGCGGGTGTTGTTCGGAATGTATGAGCTTGGAGTTCTTTCCAACAGAGCTCACAAAAAGTCAGCAAGAATTGTAGGGGAAGTTTTGGGTAAATACCATCCTCACGGAGACAGCTCGGTTTATGATGCAATGGTGCGTATGGCACAAGAATGGAGTTTACGTTATTTGCTGGTTGACGGACAAGGGAACTTTGGTTCAGTTGACGGCGACAGTCCTGCAGCCATGCGTTATACAGAAGCCCGTATGAAAAAAATTGCTGAAGAAATTCTGTCTGATATAGACAAAGAAACGGTTGATTTCCAACTTAACTTTGACGATACACTCGAAGAGCCGAAAGTAATGCCTACCAGAGTCCCAACTCTTTTAGTAAACGGAGCTTCGGGAATTGCAGTAGGTATGGCGACCAATATGGCTCCTCACAACTTGACGGAAGTAATTAACGGAACATTGGCTTATATCGACAACCACGACATTGAGATAGACGAGTTGATAAATATTGTTAAAGCTCCGGATTTTCCGACCGGTGGAGTCATTTACGGATATGAAGGTGTTCGCGAGGCTTTCAAAACCGGTAGAGGGAGAGTAGTAATCAGGGCTAAAGCCAATTTTGAAGAAGTAAGCGGAAGAGAATGTATCATCGTAACCGAAATTCCGTACCAGGTAAACAAAGCCGATATGATTAAACGTACGGCTGATTTGGTAAACGAAAAGAAAATCGAAGGAATTTCAAACATACGTGACGAATCGGACAGAAACGGAATGAGAATTGTTTATGAGCTGAAACGTGATGCGGTTCCGAATGTGGTTTTGAATACGCTTTATAAATATACACAATTACAATCTTCGTTTAGTGTAAACAACATTGCTCTTGTGAACGGAAGACCCGAATTGCTGAACCTGAAAGATATGATTTATCATTTCGTGGAGCATAGACACGATGTGGTGATTCGCAGAACGCAATTCGAGCTTCGCAAAGCAGAAGAAAGAGCCCATATCTTGGAAGGATTGATTATCGCTTCGGATAATATTGACGAGGTAATTGCACTTATTCGTGCCTCAAAAGACGGAGATGAAGCTCGTGCTAAATTGATTGAACGATTCAGCTTGTCCGAAATTCAGGCTCGTGCGATTGTTGAAATGAGATTACGTCAATTGACAGGATTAGAGCAAGATAAGTTACGTGCTGAATACGAAGAAATCATGAAACTCATTGCTCATTTGAAAGATTTGTTGGCAAACAAAGATTTGAGAATGAATCTTATCAAAGAAGAATTGACCGAAATCAGAGAGAAATACGGAGACGAGAGACGTTCTACTATCGAATATGCAGGAGGAGATGTTTCTATCGAGGATTTGATTGCAGACGAACAAGTGGTTATCACGATTTCACACGCAGGATATATCAAGAGAACGCCGCTTTCGGAATACAAAACTCAAAACAGAGGAGGAGTAGGACAAAAATCAGCAGGAACTCGTGACCAGGATTTCTTGGAGCATATGTATGTGGCAACCAACCACCAATATATGTTGTTCTTTACCCAAAAAGGAAAATGTTTCTGGATGCGTGTTTACGAAATTCCGGAAGGAAGTAAAACCAGCAAAGGTAGAGCAATCCAAAACCTTATCAATATCGAAAATGACGATAAAGTAAGAGCATTTATCTGTACACAAGACCTGAAAGACGAAGAGTACATCAACAATCATTATGTGATTATGGTTACTAAAGAAGGTCAGGTTAAGAAAACGTCATTGGAGCAATATTCAAGACCAAGACAAAACGGAATCAATGCTATTACTATCAAAGAAGACGATATGTTGTTAGAAGCAAAACTAACTACCGGAAACAGTCAGGTGTTGATTGCTTCAAAGGCTGGTAAGTTAGTTCGTTTTGAGGAGGAAAAAACTCGTCCGATGGGAAGAACCGCTTCAGGAGTTCGTGGAATTACCCTGGCAGATGACAAAGACGAAGTAATCGGAATGGTTTCTATCGACAAAAACGATGTAAACGATTCACAGATTTTGGTAGTTACCGAAAACGGTTACGGTAAGCGTACGAAACTTGTGGATGACGACGGGGAAGATGTGTACAGAATCACCAATCGTGGAGGTAAAGGAGTGAAAACCCTGAACATTACCGATAAAACTGGTATGTTAATTGCTATAAATGTCGTAACTGACGAAGATGATTTGATGATTATCAATAAATCAGGTCTTACAATCAGAATGAAAGTTTCTGATTTGAGAGTAATGGGTCGTGCTACACAGGGAGTTCGTTTAATCAACATCAAAGGAAACGATTCGATTGCGGCTGTTGCCAAAGTGATGCGAGAGGAAGAAGATGAAAATGTAGAAGATATCCTTGACGAAAACACAGACGACACACCAGAAATTGATAATTCAGAAGAGTAGAGATTAATATTAAATTATACACTATGAAAACTAAATATTATATTGTTTCGGCATTATTAGTTTGTTCGGGACTTTTTGCTCAGAAAGATGAGTTAAAAACATTAAAAAGGGTATATGGTAAAGATGTACCGTCGGCGAAGGATATTTCTCAATATAAAGAGGCAATCGCTAAAGCAGAGCCTTTGATGGCAAGTGCTTCTGAGTCTGACAAAATTTATTTTGAATATTACAAATCTATGGTTCCAATGATTGAGATGGATGAAAAAAATCCTGACCCTCAATCGATGTTCAAAGCTTTTACACCAGCAAAGATTGCCAAAATTGCAGAAAATTCTAATAAGGTAATTGAGTTTGAAAAACAATCGGGCGTGAAGCAAGTTCTTACAAAAGATATTCAACAGGGAATAGAAGAATTTAAGCCGTTTCTTTTGAACTATGCCATTCAATTGGGCAATTCTGAAAGATATTCTGATGCGGCTTCTGTATTGCACAGTTTATATTTATTTGACACTAAAGATCAGGAAAAATTATACTATGCTGCTTCTTATGCCGTCAATGGAAAAGATTATAATACAGCTTTGGTTTATTATGACGAATTAATTAAGTTGGGATATACCGGAGAAGGAATGGGGTATTATGCTAAAAGTATTATTTCTAATCAAGAAGAAATGTTTACCAATAAGACCGAAATGGATAAAGCTGTAAATCTTAAAACACACACACATCCGAGAGTAGAAAAAATCCCTTCAAAAAGAGGTGAAATTTATACAAATTATGCCTTAATATTAATAGAACAAGGCAAAACAGACCAAGCAAAGAAGGCGATAAGAGATGCCAGAAATGTCAATCCGGATGATGCGGGATTAATTGTATCAGAAGCAAATATCTATTATAACGAGGAAGATTATCAAACTTATTCAAAAATATTAGAAGAGGCAGCCGTTAGAAATCCTAATAATCATGAAATATTTTACAACCTTGGAATTGCGGCTATGAAAGTTCAGGATTATAAAAGAGCGGAACAGTATTATGACAAAGCTATTCAATTAGATCCAAAATATTCAAATGCCTACCTTAATATGGCAATTGTTAAGTTAGATAAAGACGACAAGATGGTAGAAGAAATGAATAGTCTTGGAAACACGCCAAAAGAAAATAAAAGATATGAAGAACTCAAGGTAGAAAGAGTAAAACTTTTTAACGATGCAATGCCATACCTTGAGAAATATGTTGAACTGGAACCTTCTGATGAAGATGCAAAAAGAACATTGTTAAATATTTATTTGTTCTTGGAACTGACCGATAAACACAAAAAGTTAAAAGATTCTATGAATTAGTAAAATTCAGATTATAAGACACCATGTCTGAAAGTGTGTAAGTCATAATAATTGGGTTTAACTATTTTTTTGCATTACTAAAATTTTAACTAAAAAAAGTAGTGTTTTTTTAGCCAATTGAAAAAAAGTTTAAATCACTTCAATGTGGTCAATTCATAAAAAAAAGGGGTTAATTTTTATTAACCCCTTTTAAATAATTTTTTGGAAAAAACTATTGCTTAACCAATCTTTTAACAAGGTTTCCTGTTTCTGTTTGAATTTTTACAATATAACTTCCTGAAGCTAAACTGTGAACTTCAAATGACTTTTCTTCATTCACATCAGAAAGGTCAAATGTTTGTACCAGCTTCCCTGAAATATCATAAATTTGAGCATACTTTAAGATAATGTTCTGTGGATTACCAAAAGTTACAAAGTCTTTAACTAAACTCGGATACATTACAATATTTTTTAAATCGGAAATACTTTCAGTACTCATCGTGTTTGAACAGCTTAGACGATATTGTAGTG
>JAVEUZ010000038.1:0-21561 GCA_034005285.1 Flavobacteriaceae bacterium | reverse complement strand
AAGCTGTTGCCTTAAAAATTTAAGGTGGTTATTGCGTCGGGGCTCACCTCTTCCCATTCCGAACAGAGAAGTTAAGCCCGACTGCGCAGATGGTACTGCATTTGTGGGAGAGTATGTCGCCGCCTTTTTTGGAAATCCTCAACATTCATTTGTTGGGGATTTTTTTGTTTTATGCTTTTCATAATATGATAATAAGCCTTGACTCTCTATTTTTTAGTTGAATGAGACATTTAATCAATTTGTATATAAATGTGCTTTTTTAAATGATTCTTTTTGAATAATGAGAATAATATTTCATTGTCCAAATTTCAGCATAGATTCCAAGATATTGTTAATTTCATTTCGCTTTTGCCTTGAAACAGGGATTTCTTTTTTATCGTTCATAAGTACTGTTCCTCCATCTTGTTTTAGAATGGCTTTAACAAACTGTGGGTTGATTAAATGGGATTGATGTACACGCAAAAAACCATAATCACTAAGCATTTTTTCTATTTCCTTAAGTGTTTTACATATAAGTAGATTATTTTCATTGACTAAAAAAAAATAAGTGTAGTTATTATCTGATTCACAACGTACAATATTTTTTATATCCACAATATGGTAGCCTATTGCTGTTGGCAATGCAATTCTGGAAGCATTAATTACCGAACTGTTTATATTGTTATGTAATAATTGCCATTGTTCTATACTGGTCTTTTTGCGTCGTTTTTCCCAGTCGGATAGTGCCTTAACAATGCTTTTTTCTGTTATGGGCTTTAGCAAGTAGTTAATGGCACTATACTCAAAGGCACGAATGGCATATTGGTCATAAGCTGTTGTAAAAATAATGTCGAAATCTATGGGTAATATTTTATCCAACAAAGCAAAACCATTAAGATTGGGCATTTCGATATCCAAAAACAGAAGGTCTGGTGGATTAGTTTTAATAAACTCCAAACCTGTTTCTGGGTTGCTAAATGTTCCGATAATCTCATAATCAGTATGTACTTTTTTTATAAGACTTGTCAGTACGTTTATGCAATGTGTTTCATCATCTATAATTATAATTTTTTTCATTGTCTAATCGTTATATGTTATGGTTATGCGTGTGCCACAAGGTATGCCTTTATCTTCCAAGTCCAAAATATTGAGTTGTATTTGGGTGTGATTTACATGGTTGTATAGCGTTAACCTTTCCTTTGTAATATTCGTTCCAGCAGATTGATGTGATTTTTTTATCTTACTACTTTCTTTTCGCCCAATTCCATTATCTTCTATACTAATTTGCAGTTGTTTGGAAGTGTCAAACACTAAGGAAAGTTTTTTTTCTGGTTTATTACTTGGATAAAGTCCATGCCATATAGCATTCTCCACGAAAGGTTGTAACAGTAAAGGAGGTATGCTATATTGTGATAGTATTTCACGAGAATCACATTGGATGACATAGGAAAAATCATTCCCTAATCTACTTTTTTCTAGAGAAAGGTATAGTTCTAATATTTCAAGTTCTTCTTCTACGGTAATAGTATTTTCACTGCTGTTTTGCAATATGTTACGAAGCAATAAGGAAAAATTATCCAAATAACTAATAGCATCTTCCTCTCGTGACTGCATGACTAAATTTTTAAGAGCATTTAAGCTATTGAATATAAAATGTGGATTCATTTGTGAGCGTAATGCCAGCATTTCCATATTTCGTAAACGTTCATTAAACGATTTTTTGAGTTGTTCTTCTTTTTGTTTTTCTATTTTAGAATAGAGCTGTACTAGTTCTTCAGTTTTTTGGTTGATTTGTTTGTCCAATTCCTTGCGCATATTGGTTTCCATAATTTGGTTTTGCTGTAACTGCTCAATCAATTTTTGGCTCGTCTTTTCTTTATCTTTTTGGACAAGAAACATACTTTCCCCTAAAGCTATTGAAAAACAGAGTACTTCGCCTAAAAGACCAGCCATAAAGATGATATTTTGCGAGTGTGGGAAATTAAAAATACCATTGGGTACATGGTGCAATCCGTTGTAGAAAACAATTGAGGAAAGGAACGCTCCTAAAAAAAAAAAGCTCTGTCCCAGGACGAAATAATTTAACAACGGATGTTTTACCTTATAAACAATCCAAAAAAACAAAAACAGGTTAAGGGGTAAAACAACGATACGGATAATAATAGATGCAAATCTTCTGATTTCAATATCGAAATATAAAAAATTAAAACCAAACCACAACATAGCATAGCCAAAGCAAACAATAGCCAACATTTTCAATGCTTTGGCCAGTTTAAGGCTAAATGTTTTTACAGTAAGCAAATGCAGTATAAACAATATGTAAAAACCTATAAAGGTAAATTGTGCAGATTCTGAAATCAGGTTCGAAAAATAAGGAAAATGCTGTGCAAGGTTTGCTATTGTGGTAGGAGTGGTCTGTAATACCAAAAACGCATAAACAATTTGAAAAAACAGATATCCAAAGTAATAGAAAAAGATTTGTTTTTTCAATCGAAAGCAGAACACCAATGCAAAGATGGAGATACAGCACAACGAAACCAGATAAACATAGATAAACGCTATGGGCGGAGAGTTTTCTTTTTGGACATTATTAATAAACTCCAAATATTCAAGTTTTGAAAACAAAACGGGAGCAGCATAATTTTCCTTATTGTAACCCGAACTCAATTTTATATAGCATTGCGACTGTTGTAAGGACGATAGTGGAAGCTCGGTAAAAAAAAACGATTTAGGTTCTGGACGTTGGTTTAAGGGCCTTAAGTAGCCGTTTTTGAAATGTTCGTAACCATCTTCTTTTTCCAGATAAATATCGATGTAAAAACCACTGAAAAAAACATAAGTATTTAGAATATCTTGTGTGTTATTTTTTAGTTTAAAATTGATCCAAACTGAAAATTCGCGACTTGCAGCAAAAGAAGAATCGTAAGCCTTCCAGTTATTGGTATCTAAAATGGTTTTGAAAGTAACGTCACTATTGGTTTTTAGTGCTTTTACTTCAGGATGGTTAATCAGGTCTAATTTTTTAGCAACAGCATCAGCATCTATCTGTGCGGATAAAGCAAGACACCCTAGAAGGAAATGAAGACCAATGATTACCGCTTTTCTCATGTGTTATTATTTATCTTTTTCAGAGTCGTATGGAACAACAAACGTTATAATTCCGTTTTGTGAATAAACTCAATAAAAAATGTGTTCCATTTTCTGTGTATCCTAATACTAAAACCAAAGGTATTTAAATGAGTTCGTTTAAACTTTTATTTTGCTAAATTTTTTCAGGGCAATTACGATAAAGGCCAAATAGTTAAATCCCAACCAGCTTGTCGTTGTTGTGTCAAATCTATTTAACAGCGACCTAAAACTGTCCATCCAAGCGTTTGTCCTTTCGATTGCATATCGTTCTTTATAGAGCAACCGGTCAAAATATTCATCTCTGTCGGCGTTCCCGTTTCTTTTGTTGAAACAGACATTCGCATTTATTTCTCTTTTTCCACAGGACGCCCTGAACTCTTTAGAGTCAAATCCGGCATCGGCATTCAGAAACAGCCCTTCGACCTGAATATTTGCCTGTTCCAGAGTTGCCGTAACCACCTCAAACTGGACTTCTATATCATAAAGGTCGTTATGGTTGCCGGCCACTGGATTCGAAATCGCCAGCGGCAGGCCCTGCCTATCGCTCAGGTACAGTGCATTGGTCGTCTTGCGTTTCTTCCTGCCCTGATATTCCACTTCTTCGCCACCCCTTATCGCAGTAGTGTGGCTGCCATCAAGATCAACACTTGAAAGGTCCAGTTTGGATCTGTGCCTTTCCAGGACACGTGTCCAGACCTCCTTCAGTACGCCGGTAGTGCACCATTTGCGATAATGGTAATAGACACACTGCCAGCTCAATACTTCTCCTCCAAATAATGCCCTTACGGGAAGTTGGTACCATTGGACGCCTGTTTTCAATTTATAAAGAACTGCGTTTACGATTTCTTCTAAAGGAACTGTTGCCTGAAAACCTCTTTTTGCCAACGGTAAATAAGGAACAATTTCACTTTTTATAATATCTTTGTCAAGTACATTGTACATAAGGGTTGATTTTGAAATGAATATGTTTTGCAACACAAATTTCGTCAACCCTTTTCTTTTTTCAAAATAAGTTTAAATCACTTCAATGTCCAATTATCTAAATATATGAAATGATTTTATTCATCTCAACAAAAATTAGAATTCGGTTGGTAAAAGATACTTTTCCAAATTCTAAATGAAATGTGCCAAATTCTAAATGTATGTTTCTAAAACAAGTATTGATGATTAAGTTTGTTATTAAAATATTCAATTTAACATTTGCCATGAAAAAAGTAAAACACACCAGACTCTTGCTTTTGGCAGTTTTGGCCTTTGCGCCAACCGCCGAAGCCCAATTCTTAAAAAAACTAAAAAAGCGCGTTGAGGAAAAGGTTGAACAAACCGTTGTGGAAAAAACTGCGGATAAAGCTTCCGAAAAAGCATCCAATTCTATGGATAAAATTTTTGACGTTAACCTTAAAAACCCACAGTCAAAGGGCAAAAAGGTAGATGCCAAAAATGTTCCGGATTCTTATCAATTTTCATATAAATACCAGATGAAAATGACCACTTCCAGCGGAGAGATGGACGTAGATTATTTTCTTGAGCCTGATGCCACATATATGGGTATGAAAATGAATGCAGGTGTACCGTTTTTTATGGTTACTGACGACGAGGCCAAGACCACATATATGTTTATGGAAAGCGGTGGCAACAAAGTGGTAACGGCAACTTCGATTGATATGGATGAATCTATGGAGGATATTGATGACATTGAGTCTCCATCGCTGGAAGATATGACCATAACAGACCTGCCCAACAAAACAATTTTGGGCTACAACTGTATAGGCAAAAAGTTTGAAAACGATGAATATGCTTTTATATCCTACTTTACGGTAGATGCGCCCGTGAGCTTTGACCAAGTGTTCAAATCGGAAATGGACCGTTATCCGGAATCCATTAGAGAACAGTTCAAAAAATACGAGGGAGCACTTTTGATGCGCATGGAAATGAAGGACAAAACCAACAAGGGCAAGAAAAACACCTCTGGTACCATGGAGTGCGTGGCCATTGAGGCTGTGGACTATAAATTCAGCACCAAAGATTATCTAAAACTTTAAAATACAGTTGGCTTATGAAATATTTTATCTATTCTATTGTTTTTATGCTCAGTATGTTTGGCACTACCGCTTTTGGGCAATCCCTTTCGGGGAAATTGAACGTTGAAGGTTGGAGCAAAAATTCAAATCTTAAATCGCAGGAACCTGTGGCATTGTTCAAAAACTTTAGGGACGGCAAGCACAAAATCCTGTTCCGTTTTAAGAATACCTCAGGAAACGAGGACATTGTACTCTTTCAAATGAAAACTACCATTATCCATAACGGAAAAACCATTGGAAGCAGCAGCCGTAACGATTGGCCATGGTTGCCTGGTGATATGTATGTTCCTGTGGAAGCTTTCGATTTTATTCCGTTGCTTCAAAAAGCGACCAATAAAAATAAAGGTAAGCTTGCTCCAGGTAATTATGAGATACAACTGGAAATGAAACCTGTAAAGGCAAATTCAGAACCCATAAGTACCACACTTTCGTTTAAGGTTGGTTAATTTTTAGATTAAAATAAAACATGAAATATATATGAAAACAACATTACAAAATTTTGCATTATTTATACTTTTATCTATATGCACTATACCATTATCTATTGCACAAAGCTGGGAATATGTGGGTGCGCCAGGGTTTTCAACTGGACCTTCGACTTATTCTTCGATGGCTCTTAATAGTACTGATGAGCCTTATGTCGCTTTTCGTGGTGGAAGCGGTAATTTTGGACATATTGAAGTCATGAAGTTCGATGGAACCGATTGGATAGGTGTTGGGCAACCAGATTTCTCGGCACAATTAGTTTCGCATATTTCTTTCGCATTCAGTAATACGGATGAGCCTTATGTAAGCTATACAGACCATGGGAATGATTTCAAGGCTACCGTTATGAAATTTGACGGTACAAATTGGGTTAATGTTGGTATTCCCGGTTTTTCAACAAGTGGTACACAATTTACCTCATTGGCGTTTAGCAATAGTGGTGAACCACATATAGCTTTTGCCGATGCCTCATTTTCACTAAAAGCAACCGTAATGAAGTTTAATGGCACAGATTGGGTCTATATTGGCGCTCCTGGGTTTTCGGCAGGTAAGGCCGACTTTATTTCATTTAAGTTTAGCAACAATAATGTACCACACATTTCTTATAGGGATTTTGGAAATTCAGAAAAAGCAACAGTGATGAAGTTTGATGGTACCAATTGGGTAGATGTCGGAACTCCAGGCTTTTCAACAGGAAAAGCGTGGGATACTTCTTTGGCATTTAATAGTAATAACGAGCCATATGTGGCTTTTTATGATAATATTGATAAAAGTTCCGTTAAGAAGTTTAATGGCACCAATTGGGTAAACGTTGGAGCACCAAATTATTCGGGTGATGGTTATGGTCAAGACTATATTTCTTTGGCAATAAACTCTAATGATGAACCTTATGTTGCTTATTCAGATGGCAGTTATTTATATTGGGGAACCGTTAAAAAATTTAATGGAAGCAACTGGGAAACAGTGGGAAGCCAAGGTTTTTCCAATGAACAGATATACTACACTTCTTTGGCTTTCAATAGCAACAATGAACCAATTGTGGCATATAGCGATACTGGCTACGGGTTCGAATTGTCGGTCATGAAATTCGCAAACACCATGAGCATTCAAGACAACGAAGTTTCAAGTGTTTCGTTATATCCTAACCCGGCTCACGACGTGGTAACCTTGGCAAATTTACCTCACGGTGAAACACACATAAAAGTTTTTGACATTACTGGAAAAGAAATGTTTTCAGCAAACAGTAACATAGCAATAGAAACCATTGATACTACCAATTTTGCCAATGGTGTGTACCTTGTTAGCATAGTTAATAATGGAAATCTTGCCCATAGAAAATTGGTGGTAAACAAATAAATACAGGACAGTCCAAGGTATGAGAAATGAACAATGAAACACTTTTTACAACTGATTGTCACAAAGTAAAGATTATTTCGTTTTTAATCTGCTTTTGAGGGTTGTAATGACAATTCTAAAAATATTAAAAAACATACAATGAAACAGCAATTATTTACATTTCTTGGCTTACTACTATGTATTTTAGGGCATACACAAACCCATACCGGAAAGCTTGAAAACCCGTTACAGAATATGCCCGAAATGGACATTGTACTTTGGCCTTTAGGGATGGACAGCGCTGTAACCATTGGGAAATTGACTGCTAATGGAACTTTGGAATTTAATTTCCCGCAAAAGGAGGCCTTTCAATCTACCGATAAGGATAAGCAGATTATAGTAAACAATTTTAAACATGCACTTCGCTTTAATTGTATTGGGCAAGGCGAACCCGAGTACCCAAATGTTATGGCAACCAGTATAAGTCCCATTTCGTTATGGTACAAAGAACGCTATGTGGGTGTGTTGTTTCCAGTTACCGACGAGAGGTTGATGCATTGGATGGAAGACGAAGCCTACAACAATCCCATTGAAGGCACATTTTACGAAATAGTTTACGTTGCTGAAGCCACCACACTTAAAACCGAATGCGCTACTACATTTCAGTTTTCAGAAGAGACGGTAAACGCCAGCTACCACTACCAATTGAATCTGGAAGTAGGGTTGAATTTTATAGCCTATACCATTGAAGATATCCATAAAATGAATTCAAAAGTGACGTCCAACAAACCCAGTAAGGTTGTAGTAAAAAATGTTAAAGCAGAAGATGGTATTAAATGGATAGCAAAATATTTCTAAACAATATGAAAACCAAGATGCATTGTATATGTTGAATTTTAAAACTGAAATGTTATGAGACCTTTATTTTTAATACTGATTTTCATCTTATTTGTGACAAGTTCATGCAAGCAATCTTCTGATAAGGAAAATAATGTATTTGAAGAAAAGATTGATGAACTTGAAAATTCAACTAAAGTTGGTTCTTGGCAACAAAATTTGATAACAACAGAACCATTGCAAATAGACCAACTCAAGGCTAAACTGCCTAAACAATTGGCAGGCTTGCCTTTAAGAAGTTCAGATTCTCCGGCAGCTCAAACCGTTGTAGGAACCTATAGTTTAAGTACCAATCCTAATCATGAAACCGAAAACATTACAGTCCAAATTTTGGATGGTGCCGGAAATTATGGTTTTGGGCATGTCAATGCCGTCCATCAAATGATTTCTATGGAAGTAAACAATAAGGGAGATAATAATTGGGCAAAAACCCAAGACCATCAAGGCGTTAGAATTTTATTAAAAGAAGAGCTTATAAAAGATATCCAATTTTCAGAGTTGCAATACATCAAACAAAATCGCTATCACATAACCTTGACTGGTAGAAGGTATGATAGCAAAAAACTCTTGCAGGCAAAAAACGATTTAGAAAAAACCAATTTTTAAAAGCTTGATAAGTTAATATGGGTTCGGTAAAAAGAATGAACTAAATAAGACAATTATAAAAACGAAATAACAAAAACAGATTCACATGAAAACAATACTACACATTATGGTGTTTTTCCTTTTTGGAAGCACGTTCGCGCAACAAGGCATTAATTATAAAGCCATTGTAAAAGACGGGTCTGGTAACGTGGTTTCTAACGATTTAATACAGGTACAGTTTACCATTTTACAAGGTACGGTTCAAACAAGTGTATATGAAGAAACCCATAGCCCAACTACCGATGCCAACGGCATTGTTATTCTAAACATTGGTGAGGGCACACCTATTTCTGGCACATTCAGCAGCATTGATTGGGCAGCAGACGACCACTACCTAAATGTGCAGATAAATACAGGAGGCGGCCTAACCGATATGGGTACGACGCAGTTTATGGCAGTGCCTTATGCCATGCACGCAAAAACTGCAGAAAGTGTAAGCAGTGTAACCACCTATTCTGTAGGTGACTTTGCCCATGGAGGCATTGTATTTTGGGTTGACGAAACAGGGCAACATGGTCTTGTTTGTGCCAAACAAGACCAAAGTACAGGAGTAAGATGGCATGCCGGAACTAATGGAAATACACGAGCATTAGGCGATGGCTTGTATGCTGGTAAGGCCAACACATCAATTATTATTGCTGCACAAGTTGCCATTGGTGATGATGGTAGCACCTATGCGGCACGTATCTGTAATGAATTACAAATTACAGAAGGCGGTAAAACTTATGGCGATTGGTACTTACCCTCAAAAGAAGAATTAAACCTGATGTACCAAAACAAAGCAGCTATTGATGCCACAGCAGGGGCAAATGGAGGCAGCAGTTTTGCTAGTAACTTCTATTGGAGTTCTACAGAGTACACTTTCGACGGCGCTTGGGGGCAGAACTTCGTCGGTGGTGACCAAATCAACGGCAATAAGAGCAGCACGGTCAGGGTGCGTGCTGTTCGTGCTTTTTAACTATTCAACAATTTAACCGCGAAGCGGTCGAATTTTTGAGAAAAACGAGAACAGAGCCAAGCTTGTTTGGGCTAAATGTAGCAGAAAAATAGACTTTAGAAAACAATAAAAATTAACACATGAAACATATACTAACATTCATCATCGGCTTTGGGTGCTTATGGGCTCAAGCTCAAACCATCGAAAAATTTTCTATTGATAGTGGTTGTTACAGTACTTCAAACGGCAATATAACTGTACTTTATACCATAGGCGAAGTAAACGTACAAGAACTCAATGCAGGTAACATACTTTTATCTGAAGGATTTATAAGTCCCGATTTTGGAGAAACCTTAAATATTGGTTATGAAGGCTCTATTGGTAACCAATTGTTGTTGTACCCAAATCCTGCTAAAGATTTGGTGACTATTGACAATTTACCTTATGGTGAAACAGAAATAATTGTATTTGATATTACGGGAAAAGTAATGGTATCAAAACTCACAAATGCTGAAACTACAAGGATAGATACCTCCAACTTTCTCAATGGCGTTTACCTTGTGCGTTTAGACTACTATGGGGAAATTGTCCATAAGAAATTGGTTGTTAACAAATAACAGGTGTTATTTTGATAAATGACTTTACGAGGCAACCTCAGATGGGCAAAGATTACCTCGTTTCAACTGTCTTGAACAACAACAGGAAAGTTGGTCAGAACAAAAAAAATTAAACAATAAATATGATTCACCCTGCCTTATTATTGTTTTCTAAATACAATTTTTATTGGGGAAAATTAGACCTCACGATAATATACTGTATAGCCAATGCATCTTATTAATTCAAAATAACTTTTAATTTTAGGCACATTTTTTTTTATATAATTTAAAGAAGGTGTGTCTGGATTTTTTGTTTTCTACCGATTTCTGAAAAGTATTTATGCAGAATTATAATACCGCACCAATTGAGAGGTCAAAATTCAAGGTGGTTATAGCAACGGGGCTCACCTCTTACCTTTCCGAACATAGAAGTTAAACCCGTTTGCGCCGATGGTACTGCAATAGTGGGAGAGTAGGTCGCCGCCTTTCTTTTAGTGAAACCCAATCTGAAAAGATTGGGTTTTCTTTTTTCATGGGTGCGGCACAGTTCGCCCCGATAACTATCGGGACTCGGGTTATAAAATATTTTTGCTTAGTCCCCAAGTTTTGTACTTGTTCCGTTTTTTTTATGGTGCGGTAACAGTTCGAAAAATCGGGTCGCCACATTTTTTATAATCCTCAGGAATTAATGACCTTTTCCTGGTGACTAATACTTTCCTGATGAACTGCTTTAAATAAACGTAAAATAAAATCTTCACTTAGGCCTTTTTTTGTTCCGTTTTCTATCATTTTTTCTAGAATAGTTTTCCAACGTTCTGTTTGTAAAATAACAACATTCTTTTCTTTTTTAAGAAGACCAATTTCTTCTGAGATTTTCATCCGTTTTCCAATTATCTCCAGAATTTTTTCATCTGTTTCATCTATTTTAAATCTGAGTTTTGTTAACTCTCTTGTAAAATCATCGGTACTGTCTGTTTCTTTTCTAACTTTCAAGTTTTTAAAAATCAATTTTAAAGCTTGTGGTGTTAACTGTTGGGCGGCATCACTCCATGCATTGTCCGGGTCAAAATGAGTTTCTATAATTAGTCCGTCATAATTAAGATCTAATGCTTGTTGCGAAACTTCCTGAATCATATTTCGGTTTCCGGTAATATGGGATGGATCGCACAATAAAGGTAAATCAGGAAATTTGCTTTGCAATTCGATAGGTATCTGCCATTCCGGATTGTTTCTATATTTTGTTTTTTCGTATGTAGAAAATCCTCTGTGAATAACTCCAATTTTTTCTATGTTAGCATTATATAACCTTTCAAGTCCGCCCAACCAAAGTGATAAATCTGGATTTACGGGATTTTTTAGTAACACGATTTTGTCTGTTCCTTTCAGTGCATCAGTAATTTCTTGAACGGCAAATGGGTTTACAGTAGTTCTTGCCCCTATCCATAGAACATCAATATCGTGGTCGAGTGCAAGTTCTACATGGACTTTAGTTGCTACTTCGGTTGCGACAAGCAATCCTGTATTAGCTCTTACTTTTTGTAACCATTTTAGCCCAACGGCTCCTACGCCTTCAAATCCGCCGGGCCGCGTTCTTGGTTTCCAAATTCCGGCTCTGAATACAGATACGTCTGAATTTTTTAGCTCTTCGGCTATTTTCAAAACTTGTTCTTCTGTTTCAGCACTACACGGACCAGCAATAACTAAAGGGTGGTCTAATTTAAAATTATCCAACCAGTTTCTGAACTCTTTCTTATTTTCCATTTTATTATCTATTTTCACACAGAAAACTCCGATATTTTATTTAAAATAATCTCATATTTCACTATTTATATGAGTGTTTTGATAAACTGAAGTAATTTAAACTTTTTTCAATTGGCTAAAAAAATGCTCTTTTTGCCCTGTTTTCTTCTTTTTATTACTCCGTAGCTTCTGCTATGCAGTGCAAAAAAGTACTCAAACAGAAAAAATATTCATTTTTCGCTTTAATCAAAAAAGTTTAAATCACTTCAGTTTGAATAATCGAACTTAGGTTAATACAATGTGACTATCAAAATTAGGAATTATATTCAACAAACTAAACTCTTTTCTTTCGCTCACTACAAAAAGAATATTTGCTTTATATTTAAACTTTGTTATAGAGCTCTAATTGCTAAGTATTTTATTGAAAAACTCTTTAAAAATAAAAAAAGGCACTTCCGATTGAAATGCCTTTTGTGGGGAGAGCAGGATTCGAACCTGCGAAGGTTTCCCAACAGATTTACAGTCTGCCCTCGTTGGCCGCTTGAGTATCTCCCCGGAGCTAGATTGGTGGCTGCAAATATAATGCTGTTTTGAAAGTATGCAATATTTTTGACAAAAATTATTTATGATTATTTTATTCTAACAACTCTGCTACTTTGGCTTTTAGTTCTACACCGCGTAAGTTTTTGGCAACAATAGTTCCAGAGGCATCTAAAACAAAAACAGCCGGTATGCCTTCAACATTATATTCTGCAACGATAGGGTCATTCCAATATTTCAGGTTAGATACATGTAGCCAAGTTAATTTGTCTGCTTCTATAGCTTGTTTCCATTCATCGGCTTTACCCGGACGATCCAAAGAGACTCCGATGATTTGAAGACCTTTGTCTTTAAATTCGTTATATAATGCTACTACATTTGGGTTTTCTATACGACACGGGCCACACCATGAAGCCCAAAAATCGATGATGGTTACTTTTCCTAAGTTTTCATATAAAGAAATAATATTTCCGTCTGGATTTGGTGCTGAAAAGTCAGGAGCTTTATTTCCAATAGATACTCTTGAAAGTTTTTTTAGCATATCTTGAATCCTTTGACCATTTTTGGTGTTTTTTATTTTTTCGGAAATAGTATTAAACATAGTTGATAATTCTTTAATATCTACATTTGGTTGACTTGTCAATTGTTCAATAAAATTTAGGGAAAGCAAAGAGTATGAATGATTTTTTATGTGGCTTTTCATGGCTTCAACTAAATCATCATTAAACGTATTATTTTCTTTCATTAATTGATTGATTGTTGCAGTATCTCTTTCCTCTCTGGCATTTCTCAGTTTTTCTGAATTTTTTTCTTGAAATTTACTTCTTTTTTTCTGGATTTCATTTGCTTGAGTAATGTATTCTGTAAGAGCATCATTTGCCAAAGTCCCGGAAATTTTACTTTTGCGAAGACTATCTGCATAAGCAACTATTTCAATGTTTCCTTGTTCGGCAATAAACTCAATTTTACCAGGAATATTCTGAAACTGAAGGTAACGGAAAACCGGTTCTTCAGAAATTCCAGTAAAGGAAAATTTTCCATTATTGATTTTGGTAGAATCCAATGTAATAAACATCCCGTTTTCATCTTGTTCCTCTATGAACACCAGGATATTAGATTCTGTATCGCTGAATGTTCCTTCTACTTTAAATTCGTTTTCGACTGTTTCTTTACATGCAAAAGCTAGTGGTAATAGTAATAGTATTAAAAATATTTTTTTCATGGTAATTTATAGTGTTTTTTAAAATTATTTGCAAAGGTATTACAATCTTATTTTTATCACCCTTTATTGGGTGTGATTTTTCTTTATTAAAAGTTAAAAAATGAAAATATAAAAATTTCTTAAAGTTAAGTTGATAGTTAAATGGTTTTTAATTTTTATTTTTGGAAAAACTAAAACCAAAAACAATGATAAAACAGCTCTCGATTTTCGGGATGCTCTTTGGGTGTATTGTGCTTAATGCCCAAATAGTTATCAATGAATTAGATTCTGACACACCCGGAGTAGATGACAAAGAATTTGTAGAACTTAAATCTGATGAACCTTATTTTCCTTTGGATGGTTATGTGTTGGTTTTCTTTAATGGGAACCAGTCTTCAAGCACTGCCAATTTGAGCTATTTCACGGTAAATTTATCAGGATTAATTACAGATGCCAATGGTTTGGTAGTAATAGGAAGTGCACTTGTTTCGCCTGTACCACAACTTATAATTTCCAATAATGTAATTCAAAACGGTGAAGATGCCGTTGCCATATATCATGGAAACCCGTATGATTTCCCTAAGAATACATTAGCAACTACAGAAAACTTAATTGATGCAATGATTTATGATAACGGTCAAGCAAATGCTACCGGACTCATGAATCTTTTGGATATTTATGTTCAGACTAATGAGAATATGCACGGTCAGGGAACACAACATTCTATACAGCGAAAACCCGATGGAAGTTATGAGGTTAAAATGCCTACACCCGGAGCAAATAACGATGGTGGTGGGTTTCAGTATAATGGTGTAACGATTGTAGTTGATTCTTCTCATAAAAATGAAGGAGATAGTTTTGATATAACTTTTATGACTCAAAATCCTGTAGAAGATGATTTATTATTTTCTTTTTCATTAAATAATGAAACATTTGATGAAGATGATTTTTTAGGCTCAACTTCTGTGTTTATTCCTTCCGGACAAAATTCTTATACAACGACAATTAATATTATAGATGACGAATTTGACGAGGGCGATGAAGTGCTTCGTATCAGTTTTGGAAGTTTGCCTTTTGGATATATTCGAATGAATGACAATATTTATATTAGAATTATTGACAATGATTTTTCGGTATCGACATGGGGAACTCCTCTGAATCCCACTTTTGGAATAGTAGAAAGTACACAGCCAGAAGAATATTATGATTCTTTGATAGGAAAAGCAGGCGATGAATTGAAGCAGGCTCTTCAAGATATTATTGCAAATCCAGATGTTGTTCGCTCTCATAGTTATGGAGATGTTACAATTATCCTCAATGAAGCAGATCAAAATCCTGAAAACAACAATCAGGTTTGGATGATGTATGTAGAGTCTCCACGTGCCAAACTCGATTTTCAAGCTTCGTCAAGCAATATAGGTTCTTGGAATCGTGAACATATTTATCCACAATCAAGAGGTGGTTTTTCTAATGCAACATCAGGAAATGCTGATGGCAAAGATATTTGGATTCCTACTAATGCCGACGATCTTGCAGCAGGACATTCAGATGCTCATCATATAAGGGCAGAAGACGGGCCTGAAAATAGTTCTCGAAACAACAAAGATTATGGATTAGACGCTTACAACGGTCCTGTTGGAACGCAAGGAAGCTGGAAGGGAGACGTAGCAAGAGCTGTTTTTTATATGGCGGTCAGATACAATCAATTGGAAGTTGTTAACGGAAATCCGCCTGATAACTCCATATATCAGTTAGGAGATTTGGCAACTTTACTTCAATGGAATTTACAAGATATGCCCGATGATTTTGAAATGAACCGTAATAACATTATTTATGAATGGCAAATAAATCGGAATCCGTTTATAGATTTACCTGAACTTGCTAATTATATTTGGGGGATAAATTCAGGCGAAGTATGGCAGGGAACTATGTCGGCAGAATTGCCCGATTTTGATTACATTTCGGTTTATCCCAATCCGGCGAAAGATATACTATATATCAACGGGATTACAGAAGATACGACTCTGGAATTGTATGATGTAAAAGGTTCTTTGCTCATGAGAGAAACCTCTGCAACATCACCTGTTAGTATGAATTTGATTCAACCAACGGGATTATATTTTTTAAGATTGGTATCAGATAGCGGAGTGGTTGTGAAAAAGATTTATGTGAAATAACTTTACTTGAATATTTCAGAAAGTATTTCTGTTGTAATTGGTTTTGAATAAAAACCTGAGATATCTTCATAATCGAGAGCTTTTTGTCGATCTTCAGGTGATATTGAAGAGCTAACCAGAAAAACGGTTATTTTTTTTGCTACTGAGTTTTTTATAGATTGATATATATCCATAAAATCCCATCCGTTCATTACGGGCATTTCTATATCCAACAATATAACGTCTGGTAGTTCGCCAGGATTATTTTGATTTTTAAGAAGATAATTCAACGATTCGTTTCCGTCGTTAGCAGTAAATATTTTTTCAGAAAAATTAGATTTTAGAATAAGTTTTTGAATCAGGCTTCTATAGATTGGGTCGTTGTCTATAATTAAAACGTTTTTTTTCATTTTTATTGGGGTAGTTTTGTTTAGAATATTTTTCTGAAATGGATTTTAAAAACAGAGCCTTTGTCTAACTCACTTTCAACAGAAATTTTTCCTTTCATGGTTTCTATTTGACTTTTAGACATAAATAGTCCAAATTGACGGCTTGCCTTATTGTTGTGTAATGCTTGAAAAAGTCCGAATATCTTTTCACCATTTTTATGCATGTCAATACCAATTCCGTTGTCGTTTATGATTAAAATTATAAAATCTTCGTCTTCTTCGGTATCAATAATTATTTTTGGATTACGTTCAGGATGTTTAAATTTTATTGAATTTAAAAGCAAGTTTATCAGTATGTTATCCAAATAAGCAGGATTGAACATGATATTTATCTTGTGAGAAACTTTGTTCTCTATTTCCGCTTTATTTAGGAAAACGATATTTTCTAATGTAAAAATAGCCTTCTCAATATGTTGTTTTAGATTTGTTTTCTTTAAAATTATATTAGCAGTATTTTGAACATTTATCATTTCGTGCAACTTGTAAATAGTTTCGTCCAAATCTATTGAAACTATTTTCAGCATACCAAAAAGTTCTTGTTGTTCGTCTGTATTTGTGGTAATTTCAATTAAATTGATAATCGATTGTATGTTGCTCGTGTGAGAGCGGAGATTATGCGAAACCAAGTGCGAAAAATTCAACATTCTCTTGTTTTGGTCGCTTACCAATCTAAAAGATTCCTGAAGGTCGCTTTCAACTTTTTTACTTTCTGTAATATCTATCATTATCCCTCTCAGCGAGGTTTTGTATCCGGCATCGCTCAACATAGGCGACACAATATCTCTTATCCATATAATTTTGCCGTCAGCAGCAACCATTTGATACTCAAACTGATGTTTCTCGAAAGAGTTTTCAAAGATTTTAAATCTGTTGATGATAAAGTCTTTTTCAACTTGATAAAGATGATTTCTCCAAAAGTTATCATCTGCCAACCATTGTTCTTTGGTATAGCCTAAAATATCGAAAACCTTATCACTAATAAAAGTAAAACGGTGATTGTCAGGATTACATTCCCACACTATACCATCAATTGCATTGATTAAATCAGTATGTTTTTGTTCGAGATTCATGAGTAGGGGTGGGGTGATTTCTGTTTATGTGCCGATTGGCAATCAGTATTTTTACAGCAAGGGAATAAAGCAGTATTTATACCAAAAACAGATATGAGTATATAGGTTTTCACGTTTATTTAGATTCTTTGGGCAGAACAAAAATAGAAATCCTTTTTAGATTTAAAAATTATTTAACATAGAAAGCTATTTTGTGGCTGAATCAAATAGTTTCCAGTTTTCATTTATTTGCCTCTGAAGTTCTTCAGGTTTCAATTCTTTGTATTGGGCGGCAAGTTCATAAACTTCAAAAATACTTTCTTCTACGGTATCTGTTTCAAGGAAAAAACGGTCGTTTGGAACAGCTAAGAATGTTTCTTTCAGTTCCGGATTTCTCAAAAGATATTTTCCAAAAGAGAGATAAAAATCGTTTTGAAGAAGCTGTTGGGCAAGTTGTTTGTTTTTTGAAAAACCATGAATAATAATCGGAACAGAAATTTTCATTTCATTTTTTATCTCTATTAACTCCTGAAAAGCTGCAACCAAATGCAAAACTAATGGCTTCTTGTGTTTCTCTGCTAACAAAATTTGTTTTCTAAAAACTTCGATTTGCAACGCTAACGGAATTGCGATGCGTTTGTCTAAACCACATTCACCGAGTGCCAAACAGTTTTTTAAAGATAGTTTTTCGTCAATCATTTTCAAATCGTCTTCCAAACGGTTTTTATCAATATACCACGGATGAATACCGATTGAGTAAAGCGGAATCTGTTCATTAAATTCCCACGGATATTGGTTTACCAATTCGGTAATGAACGGATTATCAGAATATTTGTGTGTATGTAGATTATAGAAAGACATTTTTTTTGACAAAATTAATTAATTCTTCATTTGATAGGCTTTTTTTTAAAAACTAACATTTTAATTAATTTAACTAAAGTTGTAGTTGCATAACTAAAAAATTAGTTTATGTTTGCGGTATAAATTTGATGAACATAAAGGCTATGCAAAAATTGACAAATAAAGAAGAAGAAGTAATGCAGGTTTTATGGAAACTCGAAAAAGCATTCGTAAAAGAAATGCTCGAAGAATTCCAAGACGAAAAACCACATTATAACACCCTTTCGACCATTATCAGAATTTTGGAAGACAAAGGATTTGTATCTCACAAGAGCTTTGGAAACACACATCAGTATTTTCCGCTTGTGAGCAAGGAGGAATACAGCAGGAAATATATGAACATTGCGATTGAAAATTATTTCAACAATTCGTATAAAAATATGGTTTCGATGTTTGCTAAAGAAGAAAAAATCAGTGCAGACGATTTGCGTGAAATCCTGAAAATGATTGAAGATAAGTATTAAGGCTTGAAACTTTTAAACCCTGATGACCCCTATCAGGTTCCCCTCCTTTGGAGGGGTTAGGGGAGGCTTATGGAAACACTTTTCACTTACTTTATAAAAGTATCCGTTTTGGTTGCACTCTTTTATTTGAGCTATCATTTTTTGCTCAAAAGAGAAACTTTTTTCAGTAAAAACCGATTGTTTTTACTTTTAGGACTTGTTACTTCTGTGATTCTTCCGATTGTTACGATTACGAAAATCGTTTGGGTAGAGCCAGTTGTTTTTGATGAGCCTTTTATCCTTTCTGATTTTCCTGTAATGATTACGGAAGAACAGAAAACCGAAATAAATTGGAGCTATATTGTTGCAGGATTTTATCTTTTAGGAATGTTGTTTTTCCTTGTAAAATTCATTTTGAGTAGTTTGTCATTATACAAAATCCTGCACAAAAGCCCGATTACCAAGCAAAACGGATTCAAATTCATTGACAGCAAAAACGTAAAAACTCCTTTTTCGTTTTTCAATTACATTGCTTTTGACAGCACGTCTTTTTCGGAAGAAGAACTGCAAAATATCATCACACACGAGAAAGTTCATTCCAAACAAAAACATTCATTTGATATTATTTTATCCGAAGTATTTTCGATTGTTTTTTGGCTGAATCCGTTTGTGTGGCTGTACAAAAAAGCCATTCAGCAAAATCTGGAATTTATAGCAGACAACCAAGCTGTTAAATCATCTGAAAACAAGATAGTTTATCAAAAAACCTTACTTAAAATCACACTTCAATCAGAAAATCAACCGGCACTTGCCAACTTATTTTATCAATCATTAATCAAAAAACGAATCATTATGTTAAACAAAAATCAATCAAAAAACAGAAGCCTTTGGAAGTTCACTTTTATACTTCCGATTTTAGTAGTGTTTGTAATGCAATTTCAAACCAAAGTTGTAGCTCAAGAGAAAGAGGTGAAATTAAAAGAAATCGTTTATCAGGGAAAACAAGGAGAATCTGCCTTAATTACTGCGGATACGGTTGTTTGGGTTAAAGATTTTGCGAAATCTTATGACGATTGGACAAACCAAGCCACAGGAGAAAAATTTGTTCTTCAAGCAAAATCTGCGGAGGAGGTAAAAGCAATTATTCAAGACAAAGAATTTGTTTATAAAAAATTAGGAAAAAATCCTTTAATCATCGTAAACGGAAAAGAAATCGGAAATAAGGATTTTGTGTTGAACAATAAAGATGTTTTGTCGAATAATATGGATATTTTGTCGTTTAAAACCAACGGAACAGTTACTCATTATGACAAAGAATCGGCTGTAAAGAAATTTGGAGAAAAAGCCATAGACGGAGCTATTGTGATTGAGGAAACAGACACAAAAGTATCTTTCAACTCAACAGGAAAAGAACTTATCAAATTCTTAAAATCTGTAAAAGATTATAGAGAAATCTTCATTTTTAATCGTTGGGGAGTTTTAATGTACACATTAAAACCAAACGAAAAAATAGATGAACAAAAACTAAATGCTCTTGATGACGGAACGTATTTTTATGTTATACAAAAAGAAAAAGGAGATAAAGAAAACGGTTATGTGTACAAAGGAGATAAACCTGCAACAATTTCTAAACAAGCCGAAAGAGAGCAAAAGCTAAAAGAACGTGAAGAAGAACTTCTTAAAAAAATAACCGAATTAGAAGAAAGAGAAAGACAAGCTCGTGAAAAATCAGGACTTTCTGATGAGGAAATTCAAAAGAGAACTAAAAAATATCAGGAAAAATTAGAAGAAAGACAGCAGAAATTGGAGGAAAGAAAAAAGATGATAGAAGAAAGAAAAGTTGAACGTAAAGAAAAAATTGAAGAAAGAAAAGGAAAGTTCAAAGAAATAGTAGATAAAATGTCTGAATTTGAAGGAATAAATATACAAGGTCGTTATTCGATTGTTGGCAAAAATTCTTCTGATTCTGATATTGAATCTATAAAATCCAAAATGCAGGAAAACGGAATCCAGATGAAAGTTTCCAACCTGAAACGCAACAAAAACGGAGAAATTTATAAAATTACGATTTCTCTTACCGAAAATTCAGCAGCAGAAAACAACAAACGAAAAGCAAAATCAGAAGCAACTTTTGAAAGAGAAAATGAAGCTATTCCCAATATTTTCGTAGGAAAACAAAACGGAAACCTTATTGTTTCAAGCAGTATAAGATAAACGAAAGTAGATTCAACGCAGCAGCTGAGTTACTAAGTAAGAAAAGTTCATTCTAAAAAAAGGTTTTACTTTTATTGTTTAACCTTTTTTTTACATTTATCAGATACTTTCTTCTGAATTTATAATACTGAAATCGGATAAAATTAAAGTATAGAGCAAGTATTAAAAAAGCAGATGCAAGAAGTAGAGTCTTTAAGTGTAAATGTTTAAAACAGACAACGCCCAAAAGACCTCCAAAAAAGAAGAATGTAATGATAGAAACCCGCAGATAAATATTTTTTACAAGTAGTGATTTTTTCCATTTTTCATTTTGGAATAATAGTTGAGAAAAATCAATACCTAAATCTGTAAACAGCCCTGTAAGATGTGTGGTTCTTACAACGGATTTTGAAATACGCGTAACCAGGGCGTTCTGCAACCCCATTGAAGTTAGCATAATACATACGAACAAAATATTGTTATTCAATGTTTTTTCACCCCAGAAGGATATACCAACCCATGAAAGCAAAATAATTTCTGTTAAAATAGGGTAGAAATGAGGATAAGGAAATCTTCTTCGATAGGCTAATTCAATTAAAAAATTAGAAAAAAATGCACCAAAAAGAAAACAAAGGGTAAAAATTAGAAAAACTAATGCTATAGAATAATTTTTCAAAGAGAGTTCTTCAGAGAAATAAGCAAAATGTCCGGTTACAGTAGTCGTCAAGATTCCGAAAGCCAAAACGCCACATACATTTACAATTCCGGCTACAAAAGACAAGGTTGTTGCCAATCTCAGATTGTG
>JAVEUZ010000037.1:0-21964 GCA_034005285.1 Flavobacteriaceae bacterium | reverse complement strand
GTAAGCACAAGCGAACTTCCCGTAATTTTAGCCTCTAATTCTGCAATATAATTGTGTTCCTTTATCAGAAAATCCAAAGCCTCGTTCAAAAAAGCTCCACTTCCACAAGCAGGGTCGCAAATCGTAATCTGTAAAAGCCAATTTTTGTATTGCTGTAATTCGTTATACGATTTTTCTTTTTGTTTTTTTGTCGATACGGATATTTCATCTTTTTGAAAAATCTCAAATTCCGATTTTTTGTCATCACACAATTTTCCTACGGTATTTTCTACAATATATTTTGTGATGTATTTCGGAGTGTAAAAAACGCCGTCTTTTTTGCGTTTGGTTTTTGATTTATCAACTTCCTGACCTTCAATTTGTGCTTTGATTTCGTCAATTTCGTTTAACGAATTTTCAAAAATATGCCCCAAAATATTGACATCTACTTCACTTGCAAAATCGTATTCTGAAAGTTTTTTGGTATGATGATAAAGAATTTCGTCCGAGATTTTTACGTTGTCCAAAATTTCGTCCGATTTAAAAAGTCCGCCATTGTATGCGTAAATTCCCAAATCTTTGTTACCCGCATTTAAATATTCAAAATATTTTTGGATTCTTTCGTAAAGCGGAAAATAAGCGTCTAAATCTTTCAGTTTTATCCAATCATCTATGATTTTCCGCATAGAGTTTGGAGGAAGTAAATGTCTGTCTTCACCAAAAAAGAGAAATAAAAATCTATCTAATAATTTTTGAGATTTTTTAAACAATTCGATTTGCTCAAAACCAGGATTATTTTTCATCAAATCTTTAAACAATTCTTGTTTAAAAAACGAATAGTCTTTGTATAATTTTTTGGTAATAACATCTTCCTGACTTACCGATTCGTCTTTGATTTTCTTGGCTAAATCGTTTTTTATATTGTCAAAAGCCAAACACAAATACAACAAATCAAATTCGTTTTTGGTCAGAGTAAAAAGATTGAACTCTATAAATTCAATCGCATTATCAATATAAAAACGTAGTTTTTCAAAGTTGGAAGTAATCACATACGTACAATCGTTCTGATTGTTTTTATAACCAAAAGCCTGTGCTTCTATTTTTCCTAAATCGGTTGTGTTCATACCTTTGAGTTCGACAACCGCTTTGACTTCTTGGTTGATGATAATCGCTCCATCTGCTTTTTTGCTGTCTTTTATGTTTTTGAGTTCGGTCGTAAGGTTGAAATCTTTGTCAGGATTGAGCGTATATCCTAAAATCTTTACAAACAAATCTCTCAAAAATCCTTCCTGATATTGTTCTTCTTTCGCATTTCGGATATTTTCCTGAATAGAAGCATTTTGAAAATGGTTGGTATAGTCTAACCATTTCTGTTGTAACAAATTCTCATTTTGTGTTTGTAAATATTTTGTAGTTACGTTTTTCTGAAACATTTTTTCGGATTAAAATTATCGGTTGTCAATCTCTGTTTTATGTCTGAAGTCAAAAGTCTTAGTACATTCGTCTTAATACCTCATCAATCACAGCAGGATAATTCCTGTGTTCCAAAGATAATACTTTAAGAGCCACTTCTTCGGGCGATTGACAATCTGTAATATTGATACTTTCCTGAAAAATAATATTTCCTTCATCATACTGTTCATTTACATAATGAATGGTGATTCCGGTTTCTTTTTCACGGTTTTCCAAAACTGCTTTGTGAACATTTATGCCATACATCCCTTTTCCGCCATATTTGGGCAACAATGCCGGATGAATATTAATTATTTTGTTTGGAAAGGTTTTGACCATTTCGTTGGGGATTTTCAATAAAAATCCTGCCAAGACAATCAAATCCGGATTTAATTCTGAAAGTTTTTCGAGAACAACTCCCGATTCGAGTTCTTTTTTGGAAAAAACAAACGTATCAATCTCAAATTTCGTAGCTCTTTCTAACACTTTTGCGTCAGATTTGTTAGAAAATACTGAAATAATTTTTGCTTTTTCAGAACCTTGAAAATACTTCATAATGGCTTCGGCATTTGAGCCGCTTCCAGATGCAAAAATGGCAATAGACTTCATAATTACGGGAAATTACAATTCACAAAAAAACGAATTATAGTTTGTTTTTTGTTGTTTTGAATCTTTATTTTTAAAATAAATTTTTACTTTCTTAAATACATTTCACTTTGAATATGTTGTTTTACAATAAAGTTTTTTATTTTTGCCAACAATTAAACTAAAAATTGAAAAGATTATGTCAGACATTGCATCAAGAGTTAAAGCGATTATCGTGGACAAATTAGGTGTTGACGAAAACGAAGTGGTTACAGAAGCTAGCTTCACTAACGATTTAGGAGCTGATTCCTTAGACACTGTTGAGTTAATCATGGAATTCGAAAAAGAATTTGACATCCAAATTCCAGATGATCAAGCTGAAAACATTGCCACGGTAGGTCAGGCTATTTCTTACATTGAAGAAGCCAAAAAATAATAACTATTTACATTCCCGCTTTGTCGAAACAAAGCGGGTGTTATTATTTGTTTATCAGATTTTTGTATAGCCTATAATATAAAAATTACTCCCTGTTTTTTTACTTTTAATTAAAATTCAGGGTTTTTTTGTTTATATTCGTACCAACAAAACCACATAATTTATGAAGTTAAAGCGTGTAGTAGTTACCGGATTGGGGGCTCTCACTCCCATAGGAAACAACATTCAGGAATATTGGAACGGTTTAATAAGCGGAAAAAGCGGTTCTGCTCCAATTACCTATTACGATACTGAAAAACATAAGACTAAATTTGCTTGCGAAGTCAAAAACTTCAACATTGAAGATTTTATTGACAGAAAAGAAGTGAAAAGACTCGACAGATTTTCTCAATATGCTATCGTCGCCAGTGACGAAGCTATAAAAGACGCAAAATTAGATTTAGAAAAAACAAATAAATATCGTGTCGGCGTTATTTGGGGAGCGGGCATTGGCGGATTACAAACCTTTCAAGATGAAGTAATCAGTTATGCACAGGGCGACGGAACACCACGTTTCAATCCTTTTTTTATCCCAAAAATGATTGCCGATATTGCTCCGGCTCACATTTCAATGCGAAATGGTTTTATGGGCCCCAGCTATACGACTGTTTCGGCTTGTGCCTCTTCGGCAAATGCCCTGGTGGATGCTCTAAACTATATCCGTTTGGGAATGTGCGATGTTATTATTTCCGGAGGTTCAGAAGCGGCTGTAACCATTGCCGGAATGGGCGGATTCAACTCTATGCAGGCTCTTTCTACCAGAAATGACTCACCCGAAACCGCTTCAAGACCATTTGATGCTACTCGTGACGGATTTGTGTTGGGCGAAGGTGCAGGAGCTCTGGTTCTTGAAGAATATGAACACGCAGTTGCTCGCGGTGCAAAAATATATTGCGAAATTGGCGGTGGCGGTTTGTCGTCTGATGCATATCACCTAACAGCTCCGCATCCTGAAGGAATCGGAGTGATTGCCGTTATGGAAAACTGCTTGCGTGATTCTGGTTTAAAACCTGAAGATGTTGACCACATCAACACACACGGGACCTCAACACCGCTGGGAGATATTGCAGAATTAAAAGCTATAAAGGCTGTATTTAAGGATCATACCAAAAACATCAATATAAATTCGACAAAATCTATGACTGGACATTTGTTGGGTGCTGCTGGAGCTATTGAAGCCATAGCCTCAATACTTGCTATCGAAAACGGCATTGTTCCGCCTACTATAAACCATACTGTTTTTGACGAAAACATTGATTCATCGTTAAATCTAACTTTGAATAAAGCTCAAAAAAGAGAAGTAAAAGTAGCTATGAGCAATACTTTCGGGTTTGGAGGACACAATGCATGTGTGTTGTTTAAAAAACAAGAGTTGTAAAGTTGGTATGAGTTTAATCAAAAAAATATTTTCAAATTCCCGTACCGAAAAAGACGGGATTTTTTTTGAAAAACTTCATAAGATCCTAAACTTTAAACCGATAAACATTGATTTTTATCGGACAGCTTTTACACATCGTTCCTGCAACAAAACTGATACTAAAGGCAATCCGGTAAGCTATGAAAGACTTGAATTTTTGGGAGATGCTATGTTAAGTGCCGTTATTGCTGCACATCTTTTTAATGAAGTGCCAAACGGCGATGAAGGTTATCTGACTAAAATGCGATCAAAAATTGTAAGTCGTGAACACCTTAACGAGTTGGGAAAAGACCTAAATCTCATTCAGTTTATTAACAGCAAAGCTCCGTCAAAACATTTTGGCGAAAATATTCACGGAAATATTTTTGAAGCTCTTGTCGGTGCCATATTCTTAGATAAAGGATATTCTTATTGCGAAAAATTTGTCTATAAAAGAGTCATTCTTCCGTATGTTGATATTGAACAACTTGAAGGAAAAATTATAAGCTATAAAAGCCTAATCATAGAATGGTGTCAGAAAGAAAAAAAATCTTTTTCTTTCAATTCTTTTGACGACAACGCCAATGACGGTCAGCGATATTTTGGAGTAAAATTAATGATTGACGAAAAAGTTGCGTCCAAAGCACGTGCTACTTCCAAAAAGAAAGCAGAAGAAATTGCTGCCAAAAGAGCTTATTATGCTTTTCAGAATAAAATCGAGTTTAAAAAGAAATAATAGCTATAACGTTTTCGTTTATAATTTTAGGTTAAGAATCCCGTAATTGACATCGAATCTAATCCTTTAGCACTATATTTACAACTTATTTTTATTGTTATAATGGCTGTTCACAAATTATCTTTTAATGATACCGAAGATTTAGAATACCAAATTGTAGCACTTCATACAACTCTTGTAAGCTACCGATTGGCTTTCTTTTTAAATCGCAGGCTGAAAATTTTGCTTGAGAAAGTAAAACCAAACAGAAAAATACTCGAAAACACTTATGTCAACCTGTTTTCAAGGTTTTCGTTCTGCGACGAAAAAAATGATGTCTTTTGGATACTTATAGAAAATAAACACAATGAAGAATCTGTAAACTTTGATGATTCTTTATTCAAAGAAAACAATACTATTACAACAACCAATTATTTGTTGCCCGAATTTAAAACTGTTGATTATTTATTGAAGATTGAGGCAGAGGAAAACCAAATTGACCCTGACCAAATTTGTAAATTTATCAGCGAAATAGAAGGCGTTACAACCGCTTATTCTATTGAACACTCAAAGATTAAATCAAAAAACAACCTAATATTTTATTAAAATGCCTACTGATAAAAAGACAAAAATCGTTGCTACATTAGGTCCTTCCACAAATTCCAAAAAAATCCTTCAAAACATGATAGAGGCAGGAGTAAATGTATTTAGGATTAATTTTTCGCATGCCGATTATACAGATGTTAAAAAGAACATAGAGCTTATCAGAAGCCTTAACGAAGAGTTTGGATACAACACCGGAATTTTGGCAGATTTGCAAGGACCCAAACTCCGAGTAGGAGTTATGAAAGAGGATGTTGTTGTAAACAAAGGCGACATCATCACTTTTACTACCGCAGAAGACACACCCGGAACAGAAAAAAAGGTTTACATGAATTATAAAGAGTTTCCGAGTGATGTAAACCCAGGGGAACGCATACTTCTAGATGACGGAAAACTTATTTTTGAAGTTTTGGAAACCGACGGAAAGGCTGAGGTAAAAGCAATAGTCGTTCAGGGCGGTCCTTTAAAATCAAAAAAAGGAGTCAACTTGCCAAACACAAAAGTTTCATTGCCGGCATTGACCAAAAAAGACATTAAAGATGCTTTATTTGCCATTGAAAACCATGTTGATTGGATTGCTCTTTCGTTTGTAAGAACTTCGAAAGATCTTGAAGAATTACAAGACTTAATATCCAAAAAGTCTGCTCATAAAATTCCGATTATAGCTAAAATAGAAAAACCCGAAGCTGTAGAGAACATCGATAAAATCGTGGCATTTTGCGATGGTTTGATGGTAGCTCGAGGCGATTTGGGGGTAGAAATCCCTGCTGAAGAAGTTCCGCTAATTCAGAAAAAGCTAATAAACAGAGCCAAAACCGCTCGTATTCCGGTGATTGTAGCTACACAGATGATGGAAACCATGATTACAAGCCTCACGCCAACGCGTGCAGAAGTAAACGATGTGGCAAACTCGGTAATGGACGGAGCAGACGCTGTAATGCTCTCAGGAGAAACCTCTGTCGGAAACTATCCAGTTCAAGTTATAGAAACCATGACACGAATTATCCGTTCTGTCGAAGATAGTCCGCTAATTACTGTGCCACAGACACCGCCCAATGTTAGAACAAAAAGGTTTATCACAAAGTCAATATGCTACCATGCTGCCGTTATGGCAAACGAAATAAAAGCAAAAGCAGTTTCTACCTTAACAAACAGCGGATATACTGCTTTCCAGATTTCAGCATGGCGACCTTGTTGTCATATTCTTGTTTTTACTTCCAATAGAAACATTATGACACAGATGAGCTTACTATGGGGCGTACATTCATTTTATTATGACAAATTTGTAAGCACAGATGACACCGTTGAAGACGTAAACCAAATTGCTAAAGAGAAAGGATTTGTGCAAAAAGAAGATATGATGATTAACCTTGCTGCTATGCCGGTTGCTGATAAAGGTATGGTAAACACACTGCGGGTATCTGAAATATAGAATGTTGTATAATACCATTGGTATAAAATCGGATTCATTGATAATTAAACTGGTTTCGAAAAGCTCGAATTGTTACGAAATAAAAAATTTTACTATCAAAGTCTGAAAAAATGAATATTTTTAGTGCCTTATAAACACATCCCTTTTGTATATGAACTACAGTCCGGTAAAAATCTGTGCATATATCTTTGCTGTTTTACTGATTATGCTCGGTCTAACTTATCTAAGTAGTTCTAAGATTTCGGCTGATGGCAAAACACAAGAGGGGTTTTATTTTAATGAAATCGGTTTAAAATATCCCACGACAAACTCATTTTGGAACAACACAACCTTAGATTCCGAAAAGATTAAAGCCATAGACAGTATTGTCGGCAATATTCAGCACACGGTAATTTCTGAAGAAAAAGATAATAAAGAAGATAAAATCGTGTTTTCAGATGTCAAAAAAGTCCACGACATCAGAGATATTCCCGATATTACCAAAATAGATACTACCAAAATAGAACGCATTCAATATCCTAATAATGCTCATGAGTTTATCGGTCAATTAAAACAACATTTAAATTCCCCTGTTTGCCGAATCATTCATTACGGCGACTCGCAGATTGAAGGCGATCGCATTTCTTCATATATAAGAAACCGACTACAGGGAATATATGGCGGTTTTGGTCCGGGATTTATCCCCATTGTTCAAGTGTATAACCAGATTAGTGCAGATGTAACTCATTCTGAAAACTGGACACGTTATGCTGTTTTTGACCCTAAACAAAAACGTTTGGAACACAAAAAATATGGTGTCTATACTACTTTATCGAGATTTACGCCTAATGATTCTGCCCAAGACAGCCTAGATATTGAATCGCTTCCATTGACAAAAGCTACCATTAATATAAGTCCGTCTAAACGCTCTTATAATCGTCTCAAAAACTTCACCAAAATTGGTTTACATTACGGAAACGCACAATCTCCAACCAGTATTAAAGTCTATAATAACGGGGTTCTAATTGCAAATGACAATCTGAATATAGGTGTTGATTATCAGAGATATGGAATAAATTTGGAAACCACACCTTCAAATTTGAAAATAGAATTAGAATCCAAAATAAGCCCTGATTTTTATGGACTCACTTTAGACGGAACACAAGGTGTTCTTATAGATAATGTTGCTATGCGTGGTTCTTCGGGAACAGTTTTTGCCGGTTTAGACAATCAAAACTTTACAAAAATGTTTGCCCAATTACAACCTAAAATATTGATTTTTCAATATGGCGGAAATACAGTGCCTTATTTAAAAGATTCAACCGGTGTAGATAATTATGCACGATATGTTAAAAACCATATTAACTGGGTACGAAACAAAAAACCGGATGCCAGCGTGATATTCATTGGTCCGTCTGATATGACCACTTCTGAAAACGGTCAATTCACCACATACAAATTATTACCCTATCTGAACAAAACTTTACAAAAAACCTGTCTCGAAAACAATATTGCATATTGGAGTATGTTTGATGCCATGGGCGGTGAAAACTCTATGGAGCATTGGGTAGATCAAAAACTGGCATCTACTGACTATACTCATTTTTCGCCGAGTGGCACAAAGATTATAGCAGAAATGTTTTTTCTTGCGTTATATTTAGACCTAATTGAAAAAAAATGAAATGAAAAAAAGTTTATTGATATTATTCTGTTTTTTAACCATGCCATTATCTGCTCAAAAATATATTTTGGACAGCATTTTGCCTATACACGGGCATCTTATCAATCACGAAGCTAACACCTTTAAATTTGCCTCTGAGTCGCCTTATTTTAAATTTTTTTTTGAACAAATAGATAGTGTTTATGAAGGAAAAAAAAGAAATATTCATATTTTTCATATAGGCGGTTCTCATATTCAGGCAGATATTTATTCAAACAAATTGCGTTCTTACCTTCAAAATACAAACGAAATGTCTATGGCACAAAGAGGGTTTGTTTTTCCTTTTCGTTTAGCTCACACAAACAACCCGACAAACTATCTTGTTTCGGCAAACAGATCAAAATGGAAAGGATATAGAAGCTCTGTTCTAAAAGACAGTACGGCATGGGGGTTGTCTGGTGTTACGGCTGCTTTACGAGAAAACTCTGATACTATTTATATAAAAGCCAATCACAAAAATCAAACTAAAAAACAATACTATTTTGACAAGCTACGCATCTTTTATAACACGTGGCAGGACAACTATCAGATACGTTTTTTGGACAGTACTTTAGTGTTTTCTGATACTTTAAACACAGATTTCTTTTATAAAGAATACTCGTTTAACAAGGCTTTAGACTCTGTTGCAATAAACTTTCAGACAAAAGATTCTCTCAATACAAACGCCGAGTTTTTACTGATGGGATTGGAACTCATGAATAGTGATCCGGGTATTCAATACACCAGTATTGGTGTAAACGGTGGAAGTTTTGCCTATTATTCCCGAAGTGCCTATTTTGAAAAACAACTTCAACTCTATAAGCCCGATTTATTTATTATTTCTATCGGAACCAATGATGGATATGTAACCAAAAGTAATTTTGATGCAGAAAAATTCAGGGAATATTACGAAAATTTCATTCAGATGATTCAACGTATAAATCCGCAATGTGCCATATTACTTACAGTTCCGAATGATGTTTTTTACCGAAAAAAATATGCCAACCCCAACACCGCCACCCAACAAAAAATAATTACAGAATTGACTCAGAAATATCAAATGGCTGTTTGGGATTTTTATGAAATCATGGGTGGGCTGGGTTCTTCAAATAAATGGTATAGAAGCAAACTGATGTCGAGCGACCGTATTCATTTTACCAATTTAGGATACCAAATAAAAGGCGATTTGCTGCTTGAAGCTTTTATAAATGCTTGGGCAGATTCTGTTGGAAGAGATAAAGAAACATTGCTTCAACACTATCAGAATTTGTATGAATAGGCTGTTTGATATATTTACTTTTTCGGAAGAATTTCCACTAATTTTTACTCAGGCAAATTTTTGGATATTCTTTGCTGTTACCTATTTCATATTTGTCCTTGTCTATAAAAAGATTTCACTACGAAACGCATACTTGTTTTTTATCTCTCTGTTTTTCTATTATAAAACCAGCGGTCTTTTTGTAGGAGTTCTGATTTTCAGTATTCTGGCAAATTTTTTTATCGGAAATGCAATCTACAAAAATGAGAAAAAAAACATCCGACTTGCCTGGATAACACTGGGCGTCATCCTCAATCTTTTGATTTTAAGCTATTTTAAATATGCTTACTTTTTTACAGATTCTTTCAATATGCTTTTTAATACGCAATACGAAACCTTCAACTGGCTTGCACATTGGGGAAATAATGTGGTTTCAAAAAATTATTTCACAGTAGATAAAATCATACTTCCGGTAGGTATTTCATTTTATCTTTTTCAGGTTATTAGCTATATTGTAGATATTTATAAAGAAAAAATCAAACCTTTAAATTCTGTTCTTGACTTTGGTTTTTATGTGAGCTTTTTTCCGCAACTTGTTGCCGGACCAATTGTAAGAGCAGAACATTTTACGCCACAAATTCACAAACCTACGCAGGTTTCAAAAGTTGATTTTGATGCTGCTACTTTTATGATTTTGAAAGGTTTGGTTAAAAAAATGATTTTTGCAGATTATATTGCTGCACATTTTCTCGATCGGGTTTTTGATGCTCCCGAAATGTACTCCGGGTTTACAAACATCATGGCTCTTATTGGGTATTCTCTTCAAATTTATGGAGATTTTTCAGGTTATACTGATATTGCCATCGGGTTAGCCTTATTAATGGGATTTAAGCTTCCTCAAAATTTTAACTCGCCTTACAAGGCAAAAAATGCAGGTGAATTTTGGAAAAGATGGCATATTTCACTTTCAATATGGCTTCGAGACTATTTATATATTCCGCTGGGCGGAAACAGAAACGGGACAAAAGCCTCTTATATTATTCTGGCTATAATGCTTGTCGGAACCGTATTAGCTTTTTCGGATATGAGGGTGTTTATAGTTCTTTTATCGGTAGTTGTCTTGTTGGTGGTTCTTTCTGTATTTTATAAAAATGTCAAAAATCATATAAATACCAATATAAATCTAATGCTCACCATGCTGATTGGTGGTTTGTGGCATGGTGCTTCATGGAAATTTGTGATTTGGGGTGGTCTCAACGGACTGGGAATTCTCGTTTATAAATACTGGCGAAAAATAAGCCCGTATGAAAACAGCAACACTTGGCTTGCAAACTTTTGGAAAGTTGCTTTTACCTTTATTTTCATTACATTCACCCGAATTTACTTTAGAGGTGATAATATGGAAAGCATCTCCAAATGGTATCGACAGGTATTTTATAAAATGGATTTACAGAGTGCCTTTGAGGTTTTAACACACTACCAAACCGTTTTCTGGATTATGCTCATCGGATATATAACACATTGGTTGCCCGAAAAGAACAAAAACCAAATAGAAATGATTTACAACAACAGTCCGTTTGCATTAAAAATTGTTATGGGCGTAGTTGTGGGCGTTTTGTGTTATCAGGTTTTTTCTTCTGACATACAGCCGTTTATATACTTTCAGTTTTAGTGGTTGTTTATGTTTACAAACTGTTGAAACTTGCAGTAGGGTGTAACATTTAAACATCATTATTATTCTGAAGGGCTTTCATAATAATTATTTTCCTTGTTAATATCTGCCATCAACTCGCTTGGGTCTATCACAATAGCTCTGATATCTTTTTTCTCTTTCGGAAGTTTCATCTCATAAGTAGGATAAGCCCAATCCCAACCGTTTAAAACAGTTCTTTTAAGCTGTGGATAAGGGTTTTCTTTTTCCCAACGCATTAAGGTAAGCGGAATATAAAAAGTTTCGATAGTTCCGTCATGATAGACTACCAGAACATCCAACGGCATTGGCATCAATCCTATTCTTTCAAACACAACGGTTCCGTTATCTTTTATTTCTTTAATACCATAGTCAATCGTGTTGGTAGTTTGTGTCCAATCGACCAGATACCAATCCAAAATCGCTCCGGAAACACGTTCTGCCGTTCGTTTAAAATCGTTTGGTGTAGGATGCGAAAATTTATAATCATGATAAAATCTTTTGAGTGATTTCATCAGGTTCTCTGCTCCAATTACATATCCTAATTGAGCCAAAAAAACAGTTCCTTTGCTATAAGCAGAAATTCCATACACACGGTTCTCTTCAAATCGGTCGGCATGAGTCGTTTGCGGTTGTTCGTTCCCGGCTGCAACCATATAGAAGTAGCTGTTGTATGATCCTTCAAATGGATTTTCATCTTCTCCTTCTGTTGGCATAATCTCGCTCATGGCAAGGTCTGAAATAAATGAAGTAAAACCTTCGTCCATCCACTCATGTTTAATCTCATTGGTTGCCAATATCATCTGAAACCATGAATGTGCCAGTTCGTGTGCCGTAACACCAACTAAACTTGGCAACGAGCGTTTTCCGGTTATAAGGGTACACATTGCATATTCCATACCCCCGTCACCGCCTTGTATAACCGAATATTGTTTGTACGGATACTGTCCGATAGTTCTGTTAAAATAAGATAATAACTCGGCTGTTTTGGGTTGCAATGCTTTCCATTTTTCAATAATTTCAGGGTCATTCTTATACAAGAAATGAAGTTCTACATTATTTTCTCCATTAATGATATCATGAATAAAGTCCGGATCTGCTCCCCATGCAAAATCATGGACATTCGGGGCTATGAAATGCCATGTCAGATTTTTTGTTTTCTTAGGGTGTTTTACTTCCACCCCTTTATCCTGATAGCCGTGACCTATCTCGTTTTTATTCTGCAAATATCCCGAACCGCCAATAGTATAATTTTTATCTATGGTGATTTTAACATCATAATCTCCAAACGGCCCATAAAACTCTCTCCCAATATATGGGTCAGCGTGCCAACCTTCGTGGTCAAAAGCACAAATTTTAGGATACCATTGTGTCATAGAAAGAGCCACTCCTTCTGAACTGTTTCTGCCAGAACGGCGAATTTGCTCCGAAACCTGACCGTCAAATTCTAATGTAAAAGTAGTTTGAGAATTTGGTAAAATAGGCTCTGCCAAATCTACCTCCAATACAGTACCAACCACCCGTGTGTGGGCTTCTTTGCCTTTTTGTCTGAAATTAGAAATCTTTAAATACCCAATTTGATTGGGTTTTAATGTAGAAATATTACTTTCTGTCACCTCTTTATCAGCTATTTTAAAGGTTTTTACCATTCGTCTGTCAGGGTCTTTTACGGTTTGCAACCTGATGTCCATTTCACTTCCTGGCTGAAAGGCATTGGGATATAAATGATAAAAAACTTTCGTTAAAGTATCTGCTGAATTGTTTGTATAAACCAATTCTTGTGTTCCTTTATACTGAAAGGTTTTAACATCCATTAAGACTTCCATTTTATAATCTGCTTGTTGTTGCCAATATCCCGGATTAGGGTTTTGGGCATATACTGAAAACAGAAAACTCAGAAAAACGAATGATAATAAAACTTTCATAAGATAAATTTTTGACAATTAGTAATACAAAAAAAGAAAACTATAAACACAAATTCGGTTAAACGGTTGGGGGCTTTGCCGATAGTATGGGCTTGAATTGAGCGAAAGTTCAATTCAGACCGAACGAAGCCAAAGCCAATTTCTATCTTGCTAAAATATTAAAAAAAGCCAATAAAAATCGAAGATTAACGAATTCCTTAAAATAAAAATATAAACTCATTCGTAATTGGCTTTTGCGGATTACGAAGTACAAAACTTCCAATTATCACTTAACCCACCATTTTGCAAAACCCGTTACCTACTGTGCCATTGGGTTTCCTCTTATTCGGGAATTTTTACGTGTGCCCAATTTTCTCCGCTTTTAATTCTCCAAACCTGCATTTCGGATATGTCAAACTGTTTGGCTATTTGTTTTACAGGACGTTTTCTTTTTAGTTGCAGTTTTATGTGTATTACTTGTGTTGATGTCAGTTTAAGTCCTTTTTGTCTTGGTTTTTGAGTGTATTTTCTCCACTTTTTTTCGGCTATTACTTTCGGACTTTTGCTTTGATGTATTCTATTCTCTTCGGGTGTCATCCATTTAAGGTTGGTCGCCCTGTTGTTGAGTTTGTCAAAGTCAAGATGTCCGACTATGGTTTCTTCGGGTTTTTGTTCGGGAAGGAAATACGTAGCAACCAATCTGTGTATCAAAAAATGATGATTGATTGTTCGTTTCTTTAAGTTTCGTTCGAGTTTTTTAGAAAGTTTGCTTTTCTTTTTTTCGATAAGTTTTGTTATCCGTTCAATGTTGTAGGAAAAGTCATTTTTTTTGATTTTTTCTCTACGTTCTTTGTATAAATCTGAAATTTCTTTTTTAAGTTCGTCGAATTTCAGTTGCGTTTTTTCATCTCTCGGTTTATAAAGTTTCAGTCGGATTACTTTGTAACCTTCGGTCAGAGAGCCGTTCAAAATCCGTCCGTCCGAAACCTTGTTGAAACTTCTCACACGTCCCAAATTTGAAACCTCAAATCTGCAATTGTTGGTAAATTCAAAGTCGAAAGTTATAGGTTTCCAAATTTCTTTCCAAAGTCCGTTTTCAGTCATAATTTTAGAGTCGTCAACTTTTGCGGTACCATCGGTAGGCATTACAGGTAACTGTTTTTTTTACCCGAATTACTCAGTAGAAATCTATTACGAACTCTACTGCGTAATTTGGGTTTAATGATGTTATTTTATAAAAATAATTCTTTCTAATGAATATCCGTTTTTAGAAATAATTTAGGTTTGGTTTGAAGTCCCAAAGGTTTTAAAAAACCTTTGAGGTCTGTAAATCAAATCAAAAACCCTATTATAACATTAAACGAACATTCATTTATTTTTTTATTGAAATCTGTTCTGCCATCAACAAAGCGTTATAGGCATTGATTATTTTTCCTGACTTTGACAAGTCTTTAAAAGGGAGTTTGGTGGCTTGCTCTCCGGGAACATTTACTTCTTTCTCAATACTTACACCAGAATCCATAAGTATTTTTTTAACCTGAAAAGCTGTTAAATCCGGGTAATACGAACGAATCAAAGCTGCAACGCCAGCTACATTTGGCGAAGCCATAGATGTTCCTTGTTCATATCGATATGTGTTATTCGGTGTGGTTGCATAAATTTCGACACCGGGTGAAAAAATATCCACATTTTGTTTTCCATAATTTGAGAATACAGCTATCATTCCGACTCCATATTCAAAATTCAAAGCTCCGATACTAATAAAGTTATCTGATATTTCTTTTCCGTTGATCTGGTCGTCTGGGAAATTTTCCTCAATATCGATATTTGCACCGTCATTACCGGCTGCGTGAACAATCAAAACGTCTTTCGAAGCGGCATATTTTATAGCATCATACACCCATTCTTTGTGTGGAGAAAACCCTTTACCAAAACTTCCGTTGATAACTTTTGCTCCGTTGTCTGCCGCATAACGAATTGCCAAAGCAATGTCTTTATCATATTCGTCACCGTTAGGAACAGCACGTAATGCCATAATCTCAACATTATTAGCAACTCCGTCTCCTCCCAAGTTGTTGTGTCTTACTTGTGCAATAATGCCCGATACGTGTGTGCCATGGTCGGCTTGTTTTTTGTCAGGACCAATCACATTGTTATTTCCGTAATTACGGTCGTTAATATCATCAGGATTGTCTCCGGTAAGTTTTCTTCCGTCAAATTCAAGATTCAGATGATAATTTACTTGGTCATAAGCATAATCTACATATTTTTCTAACTGCTGATCAAACTCTTCTTTTGAAGTGTTTTCTAAAATCTGCATCATCATCAATTTATAACGCCCTAATTCTGTATCGGTTGTAGAGATAGTTTTTATATCTTCGAGTGTATAGATATCTTTTTGGAAATGTTTTTTTAATGCTTTATCGGCATTGACCATAAAATCTACCTGCATCTTAATCTGCATGGCTTCTAATCTTTTTTCGTCAAACGTTTCTTTTGCTTTTTTGTAAGTTTCCGAACCGTCGTCTCCTTTTTTCACAATACGGGTCATTTCAAGAGTTTCGTGAACAGCATCACCCAAAAAGTTCCACCCGTGAATGTCGTCAATATATCCGTTTTTGTCATCATCAATGCCGTTTCCGGGAATTTCTTTTGGGTTTGTCCAGATTACTCCCTGCAAGTCTTCATGTTCAATATCAGTTCCGGAATCTATCACAGCAACAATTACTTTTTTACCTTTTTTATCTTTTAGTAATTCTGCATACGCTCTGTCCACACTCATTCCTGGAATGGTGTCTTTTTCTATATCAAGATGACTCCAACGAAGTTTTTCTGCATCTGATATTTTAGCGTTTTTAAGCGAAACACTCTTTGCCGAAATTGCTTTGAATTGTGTGTGCTTAACGTCTTTTGTTGTTGAACAGCTTGCTAAAAAAGCAACAACAATGATAAATGGAAGTTTCTTTAAAATATTCATATTTCATATAAGGTTTAAGGCAAAATTATTCAGTTAAAATAAATCTGGGGCAAAGTTAACACTATCTTAATATTTCATCACATAAAAAAACGTCTTTTAACCGCACTCCTTTTTCGGTGTCCTGAACGGTTACTATCTGATTATGAGCATCATGCTCGAGCCACAAATAATAATTTTCTTCTGCCGCTATTTTCATAAATTTTTCTTTTTCCGACATTGTCAAAAGCGGTCTTGTGTCGTACCCCATCACATAAGGCACCGGAATATGTCCGGCTGTTGGCAACAAATCGGCACAAAAAACAATTGTTTTGTCTTGATATTTTATATGCGGAATCATCATTTTTTCGGTATGACCGTCAACATAATAAATACCAAAACCCATCTCATCAGAAAAACCGTAAGCATCATTTGGTCTTGCAACAAAAAGGAGCTGTCCGCTTTCCTGCATTGGTATAATATTTTCGTGTAAAAATGATGCTTTTTCCCTCACATTGGGTTTTGTTGCCCATTCCCAATGGTTCCGATTAGTCCAATATTTAGCATTTTTAAAAGCTGGCACATAGCCTGTTTTTTCTTTATTCCAATTCACGCTTCCGCCACAATGGTCAAAATGCAAATGAGTCATAAAAACATCCGTAATATCATCACAGTGAAAACCGTATTTTGCCAAAGACCTCTCTAAAGAATGATCGCCCCAAAGCGAATAATAACCAAAAAATTTTTCAGACTGTTTGTTCCCCATACCAGTATCGATTAGAATCAATCTGTTATTTTCTTCAATCAACATACAACGAGCAGCAATGTCAATGAGGTTGTTGCTATCTGCGGGATTGGTTCTGTTCCAAATGGTTTTAGGCACTACGCCAAACATAGCACCACCGTCGAGTTTAAAATTACCAGCTTCTATTGGATAAATGTTCATATACCTAAATTTGTTTGCAAAATACGAATAATGTCTAAGACACAGAAACTGTTCAAATGAGTTTTAACGAAAAATTTTAGAGTTGAAAAATAAATTTAACCGATTACACCGTAATTTTTTTAATACTATAATCCTGAGTTAGTTATAAAAATGTTAGTCTATATGGCAAAAACACTAATTTATAGTATCTTTGTAGTCAATTTAGACAAAATTAAAATAAGTTATGATAAAAGTTTCAGAATCAGCAAGCAGAAGAGTTTCGATGCTTATGGAAGATGACGGATTCGACCCTAAAAACGACTATGTTAGAGTAGGAGTTAAGAGTGGAGGATGTTCGGGATTGGAATACGTTCTGAATTTTGACAAAAATACAACCGATACAGATAAAATTTTTGAAGACAACGGAATCAAAATTGCAGTCGAAAAAAAGAGCTTTTTGTATCTGGCAGGAACAATTTTGGAATACGAAGGAGGACTAAACGGAAAAGGTTTTGTGTTCAACAACCCCAATGCTCAACGTACGTGTGGGTGCGGGGAGTCTTTTTCGTTATAATCCCTTCCCAACCTCCCCAAGGGGAGGAGTTTTAAAAAGATTACATAATTAAAAAAATCCCTTTTAAGTCCCTCTCCTTTTGGAGAGGGGTTGGGGTAAGGAAAAATGGCAAAATACACAGAAGACGACTTAAAAGTCGAATTAGAAAATAAAGAATACGAATACGGTTTTTATACCGATATCGAATCCGAAACGTTTCCGATTGGGTTAAACGAAGATATTGTTCGGGCAATTTCCCAAAAGAAAGAAGAACCGGAATGGATGACCCAGTGGAGGTTAGAATCTTTCCGAGCTTGGAAAGAAATGACAGAACCTGAATGGGCTAACGTAAATTACGAAAAACCTGATTTTCAGGCTATTTCGTATTATTCCGCTCCAGTAAAAAGCGACCCAAATAAATCGCTTGACGATGTTGACCCGGAACTTTTGACAATGTACAAAAAGTTAGGAATCTCACTCGAAGAACAAAAACGAATGAATAATATCGCTATGGATATTGTGGTGGATTCGGTTTCGGTTGCGACTACATTCCAAAAAACATTGGCAGAAAAAGGAATCATCTTTTGTCCAATTTCTGAAGCGATTAAAGAACACCCCGAACTAGTAAAAAAATATCTGGGTACGGTTGTTCCTCAAAAAGACAATTTTTATGCAGCACTGAATTCAGCTGTGTTCTCTGACGGAAGTTTCTGTTATATTCCCAAAGGAGTGAAATGTCCTATGGAATTATCGACTTATTTCAGGATAAATCAGGCAGGAACGGGACAATTTGAGAGAACGCTTGTTATTGCAGATGAGGGTAGCTATGTTTCGTATTTGGAGGGTTGTACTGCACCAAGTCGTGACGAAAACCAACTGCACGCAGCTGTTGTGGAACTGATTGCTTTGGATAATGCAGAGATAAAATATTCAACCGTTCAGAATTGGTTTCCAGGAAATAAAGAAGGAAAAGGAGGAGTTTTTAACTTCGTTACCAAAAGAGGACTTTGTGAGAAAAACGCAAAAATCTCTTGGACTCAAGTAGAAACAGGTTCGGCTGTTACTTGGAAATATCCGTCTTGTGTGTTGAAAGGAGATAATTCAATCGGAGAGTTTTATTCGATTGCTGTGACCAATAACTTTCAACAGGCCGATACGGGAACCAAGATGATTCATTTGGGAAAAAACACCAAATCGACTATTATTTCCAAAGGAATTTCAGCCGGAAAATCACAAAACTCCTATCGTGGGTTGGTACATATTGCTCCTCGTGCAGAGAATGCAAGAAACTTTTCGCAGTGTGATTCGCTACTTATGGGTAACGAATGTGGAGCTCACACGTTTCCGTATATCGAATCGAAAAATCCGACAGCACAAATCGAACACGAAGCAACCACCAGTAAAATCGGAGAAGATCAAGTGTTTTACTGCAATCAAAGAGGAATCGATACCGAAAAAGCCATCGCCCTTATCGTAAACGGATTCTCAAAAGAAGTTCTAAATAAACTTCCAATGGAATTTGCGGTTGAGGCTCAAAAATTGTTAGAGATTTCGTTGGAAGGAAGTGTGGGATAAAAAAATATAAAGTGGACAAATGAGAAGCTTAGTAGTATTACTTATATTTTTATTTACAATAATTTCTTGTATGAGTACTAATCATAATACGAGATTTAAGATAGAATCTTTTCGTGTTATAAATTATGATACGACAGAAGGTATAATGGAAATAAAATTTGATGTAAACTATTATTCATCAGGTAATAAAGACGAGGGATATGGAAGTTTGGAAAAAGGATTAAGAGGAAGTGAAGATAAAGTGTTATATTTTGGTGTTATTGGAGATACTATTCCCAAATATATAAGATGTAAGGATTTGAATTTTAAAGAATTTATAAATGGGATTAACAATAAAGACCGTGAATTTATAGGTCAGAGATTTGACACTTCTTATAAATTTTGTATTTCTTCCAAACATATAAATAAAAATAGTGAAATTGTCTTAATTCTTGAAAATCAAAATACAAAAAGGACTGATACGCTTAAGTCAAATATTTGGTAGAATAGTGATTTTTTGTAAATTTATACCTTAAACAAAAAAATAAAAACAATGGAAATAATTCTTAAAAACGTCAAAAAAAAGGATTTTCCGCTTATAAAATCTCTTGCAAAATCTTTGGGTTTTGAAATTGTCGAGAAAATAGAAGAAACAGAAAAGCCCTATAATCCTGAATTTGTAAAAGAAATTTTACAAGCAGAAAAAGATATTAAAGACGGAAAAGGAATAAAAATGACTTTGGAAGAAATAAATGATTTTTCAGGAATTTGGTCTGAAAAAGAATCAAAAGAAATAGAAAAAATCATCAAAGAAGGAAATAATTAAAATAGAATCACAAACCCGACAGGTTTTTCAAAACCTGTCGGGTTTAATAACTCAAAAAAAGCAATGTTAACAATAAAAGACTTACACGCAAGTGTGGAAGACAAAGCCATCCTAAAAGGATTGAATTTAGAGATAAAAGCGGGAGAAGTCCACGCTATTATGGGACCTAACGGTTCCGGAAAAAGTACGTTAGCTTCCGTAATTGCCGGAAAAGAAGACTACGAAGTAACCCAGGGAGACATTATTCTCGAAGGGGAAGATATTGGAGAATTAGCTCCGGAAGAAAGAGCTCACAAAGGAGTTTTCTTGTCGTTTCAGTATCCGGTAGAAATTCCAGGTGTAACGGTTACCAACTTCATCAAAACGGCTATCAACGAAACCCGTAAAGCAAGAGGATTGGAAGATATGCCTGCCAACGAAATGCTGAAACTCATCCGAGAAAAATCAGAAATGTTGGAGATTGACCGCAAGTTTTTGTCTCGTTCGCTCAACGAAGGTTTTTCGGGAGGAGAGAAAAAACGTAATGAAATTTTCCAGATGGCAATGTTAGAGCCGAAACTGGCTATCCTTGACGAAACCGATTCAGGTTTGGATATTGATGCTTTGAGAATCGTAGCCAACGGAGTTAATAAACTCAAAAGCAAAGACAATGCAGTAGTGGTAATCACGCATTACCAAAGACTTTTGGAATATATCGTTCCGGATTACGTACACGTACTTATGGACGGAAAAATTGTGAAATCAGGAGGAAAAGAGTTAGCCTTTGAACTCGAAGAAAAAGGATACGATTGGATAAAAGAGGAGGTTAATTCGTGATTTGAAATTTGAGATTTGAAATTTTATGGCTACATTCAAACAGTTTGAGGATTTGGAAATATGGCAAAATGCGAGAATTTATGCTAACAAGATTTTCAATTTGGCAGCCAATGAAAAATTTAAAAATGATTTCAAATTAATAAATCAAATCAATGACTCTTCTGGTTCTGTTTAAAAGAATTGAGTATTAGTCTCAGTAAATCCATAGCAGGCTTTATAAATTATTTGAAAAAGTCAGAGATTAAAGGGAACAAGTTTAATAGGTAAAAAAAATAGAGAGCCAAGAAAAGAGATTTATTTTTATCCGGAGTAGTTTTATGGACACTCGTAATTTCAAATCTCAAATTTCAAATCTCAAATTATAAAAAAAATGGCACTAAAAGAAAAATTAATATCATCATTTATGGCTTTTGAAGAGCGAGTAAATGCAGACGAAGAGCTGCACGATATTCGTACTTCAGCCATTAAAGTTTTTGAAGACAAGGGCTTCCCGACCAAAAAGGAGGAGGCTTGGAAATATACTTCGCTTAATTCGCTCTTAAAAAATGATTTTTCGGTTTTTCCGAAATCGGAGGTTAATATCGGAATTGCAGATGTAAAACGCTTTTTTATTGACGAAACCGATACCTATAAAGTAGTTTTCGTAAACGGAGTTTTTAATTCGTTTTTGTCGAGTACAACGCACGACGGAATTGATGTTTGTTTGCTTTCGTCCGCAATTTCAAAACCGAAATACAGAGAAATTGTCGATAAGTATTTCAACAAAATTGCGATAAAAGACGAAACTTTAACTTCGTTAAACACGGCTTTTGCCAGTGAAGGAGCTTTTATCAACATTCCGAAAAATAAGGTAGCGGACAAACCCATTGAAATCGTTTATTTTTCGACTAAAAATGACGATAAATTATGGCTGAATCCTCGAAATCTGGTAGTTGTCGGAGAAAATGCACAGGTTCAGATTGTTGAAAGACATCAGAGTCTGGACAACGATTTGGTACTTACCAATTCAGTTACAGAAATTTTTGCAGAGAAAAATGCGATTGTGGATTATTACAAGCTTCAGAACGACGAGTTAGAAGCTAATTTGATTGACAATACCTATATTTCGCAACAGCAAGGAAGTAATGCTTCGGTTCATACTTTTTCGTTTGGAGGAAATTTAACCCGAAA
>JAVEUZ010000036.1:0-22137 GCA_034005285.1 Flavobacteriaceae bacterium | reverse complement strand
GAAAACTGCACAGAAGAACAACATGCAGAAAACAGAAGAAGCGAATTCCTTATCGTGAAAAAATAAAGCAAAATATCTTATAAAAAGAATCGGGTCTGCTTCATGCAGACCCGATTTATTTTGAGTAGTATAAAACTATTATTCTTTCATTTTGTATGTTTCCATAAACTTAGTTGTATAATTCCCGGCAATATAGTCTGGATTATCCATTAATTGTCTATGAAAAGGAATAGTAGTCTTAATGCCTTCTATATAGAATTCATCCAATGCACGTTTCATTTTATTTATTGCTTCTTCACGAGTTTGAGCAGTCGTAATCAGTTTTGCAATCATTGAATCATAATTAGGCGGAATAGTATAACCTGCATATACGTGCGTATCTAATCTTACTCCATGTCCGCCGGGAGCGTGCAATACGGTAATTTTTCCCGGTGAAGGGCGAAAATCATTATATGGATCTTCTGCATTGATTCTACATTCTATAGAATGTAACTGAGGAAGGTAATTTTTTCCAGAAATAGGCACACCGGCAGCTACAAGAATTTGCTCACGAATCAAATCATAATCAATTACTTGTTCTGTTATGGGATGTTCCACTTGAATACGTGTATTCATTTCCATAAAATAGAAGTTTCGGTGTTTATCAACCAGAAATTCAATTGTACCTGCTCCTTCATACTTAATATATTCAGCAGCTTTAACGGCGGCTTCTCCCATTTTATGTCGGAGTTCATCAGTCATAAAAGGAGAAGGTGTTTCTTCGGTGAGTTTTTGGTGTCTTCTTTGTACAGAGCAATCTCTTTCAGAAAGGTGACAGGCTTTACCGTACGCATCTCCTACAACTTGTATTTCAATATGTCTTGGTTCTTCTATAAGTTTCTCCATATACATACCATCATTTCCAAAAGCAGCAGCAGCTTCCTGTCGAGCACTCTCCCATGCTTTTTCAAGTTCAGATTCTTTCCAGATGGCACGCATACCCTTTCCGCCACCACCGGCAGTTGCTTTCATCATAACCGGATACCCAATTTCTTTAGCAACTTTTTTGGCCTGTGAAAAAGATTCCAATATTCCGTCAGAACCTGGAACACAAGGCACTCCTGCTTCTTTCATAGTAGCTTTTGCAGTAGCCTTATCCCCCATTTTTTCAATCATTTCGGGCGAAGCACCAATGAATTTAATTCCGTGTTCTTGACAAATTTTTGAAAATTTTGCGTTTTCTGATAGAAATCCGTATCCGGGATGGATTGCATCTGCGTTAGTGATTTCTGCCGCCGCTATAATATTTGACATTTTCAGATATGACAGATTGCTGGGTGGTGGTCCGATACATACTGCTTCATCTGCAAATTTTACGTGAAGGCTTTCGGCATCAGCAGTTGAGTAAACCGCAACTGTTTTTATTCCCATCTCACGACAAGTTCTGATGACTCGAAGAGCGATTTCTCCCCGGTTGGCAATTAATATTTTTTTAAACATATTTTTTTAATTAGATAATTAGACAAAGTGCCATTAGACAATTATGAAGAGAGAAAATCTCTAACTTCTAACTTCTAACTTCTAACTTTTTCAAGATGGATCAACTAAAAACAAAGGTTGGTCAAATTCTACCGGTGAAGAATCATCTACCAATACTTTTACAATCTTTCCGGATATTTCAGATTCGATTTCATTAAACAGTTTCATTGCTTCGATAACACACACTACGCTGCCTTTAGAAATTGTACCGCCTACTTCAACAAAAGGAGCCTTGTCTGGAGCAGGTTTGCGATAGAAAGTTCCAATCATTGGAGACTTTATAGTAATGTATGCTGAGTTCTCATCTGTTGTAGGATCTGCCTGCTGAACCTGAGTTGGAGCTACAGGAACTGTATTAACTTGAGGTGCAACCGTTTGTTGCGGAGTTACGGGAATTTGTTGAATGTAGGTTGTTTCAGCTGCTCCACCTTCTGTTGTCTTAATGGTGATTTTAAAATCTTCCATTTCTAATTTTACTTCAGTGGCTCCAGATTTTGCCACGAACTTAATCAGGTTTTGAATTTCTTTAATGTCCATGTGTTTTCCAGGTTTTGTTTAGTTTTTGTTATAAGCCCATTTGAGGTATATAGCACCCCATGTAAATCCGCCGCCAAATGCTGCGAAAATTAAATTATCTTCTTTTTTTAATTTCGTTTCAAAGTCACTTAACAATAAAGGAAGTGTTGCCGATGTTGTATTACCGTACTTCTCAATATTTATAAGAACTTTTTTTTCGTCAAGCCCCATTCTCTGAGCTGTTGCATCAATAATTCGCTTATTGGCTTGGTGTGCTACAAGCCAATCTACATCATTGTTGGTTAGATTGTTTCGATGCATTATTTTTTCACTTACGTCTGCCATTCCGGAAACTGCGTATTTAAAAACAGATTTTCCATCTTGAAAAACAAAATGTTGCTTGTTTTTAACGGTTTCTTCAGACGGTGGCAGAATAGAGCCTCCTGCTTCTATTTTAAGAAATTCTCTACCGATGCCATCGCTTCTCAGATATTCGTCCTGAAATCCAAGACCTTCGTAATTAGGTTCAAACAATACCGCACCTCCGCCATCTCCAAAAATAATACAAGTGGCACGGTCTGTATAATCTATTATAGAGGACATTTTATCGGCACCAATCAACAAGACTTTTTTATATCGTCCGGACTGTATGTATGCAGATGCGACAGATATTCCATACAGAAAACTTGAGCATGCTGCATGAAGGTCAAAAGCAAAAGCATTCGTAGCCCCTAATTGTGATGCAACATAAACTCCGGTAGATGCCACAGGCATATCTGGAGTGGCTGTTGACATGATTACTAAATCTATTTCTTTGGGGTCGATATTATTTTTTTCAATAAGGTTTTGTGCTGCTTTTAAAGCTAAATAAGAAGTTCCTTTGCCTTCTTCTTTTAGCAATCTTCTTTCTTTTATTCCTGTTCTGGTAGTAATCCACTCGTCATTTGTGTCCACCATAGATTCTAACAGTTTGTTAGTCAGAACAAAATCAGGAACATAAGCACCTACTGCCGTGATGGCTGCTGTTATTTTATTCATAGAGTCTTTATTGCTTTTAAACAAGGACTAAAAAGAGGCGTAAATTACAAAAAATATAAACAACTACCGATAGGTTTTTGTTTTTTCGATGAAATTATTTAGATATAAAATTGTTTTTGCTTTTTAAACTACTCCAAAAAAGAAAAATTTCTATTTTTGGTATAGATATTTCTATTTTCTAACCAAGAAACAAACAAGTTCAATAACAAAAAAACTCTCACAGGGTGAGAGTTTGAAATATTTTCAAGAAATAATTATGCTACTGCTTCGCTTTTATCAATTACAACTTGACCTCTGTAATACATTTTTCCTTCATGCCAGTATGCTCTGTGATATAAATGTGCTTCGCCGGTTACTGGGCATGTTGCAATTTGTGCTGCAGTTGCCTTATAATGAGTTCTTCTTTTATCTCTTCTTGTTGAAGACTGCCTTCTCTTAGGATGTGCCATGATTTTTATTTTTTATCCGTTAAAAGTTGTTTTAATTTGTCCCATCTGGGATCTGTTTCATTTTTATCTATCTTATTTTCTTTTACTGAGAATTCTTGTAATTTATCAAGAATTTCAGACTGTAATGTTCCGTCTTTAACACCCGGGTGAACTCTTTTACTTGGAACTGAAAGCACAATCATTTCATAAATATATTGTGAAATATCCAGTTGATATTCGCCGTGTGGCAATATTAACATCTCTTCATTATCATCATTATACTCCTCTCCAAATTTAACTATCAAATTCATCGTACCTTTTATGGGTAGGTCAAAATTTTCATTTGTGAGGTCGCAAGGAACGTTAACACTTCCTTTATGCTTAAGAACAAATTCAAGCATATTGGATTTTTTGTTTAGAACCACCAAAACATTAATTAAACAAGAATTAAACTCTTCATAATTAAAATGTTTCAGAAACTTCTGATTTATTTCAAAACCAAACTGATGTTTCCCTATTTTTAATCCTGCAAAAGGAATTAAATATTCATTTGTTACCTTCATTTGAAACAGCAATTTATCAACAAACCGTTTTTAAACGGGTGTGCAAAGATATAAAAATATCAGAAATAAAAGAAAGGATTCTGTTTTTTTTATTCGGGCTTCCCTTTTCTCATTTTCAATGGATTACTTGAGATTTCTACATAATTTTCTCTCGACTTAAAAATGTCTAATGCGAGAAATACCGCCTCTTTGAACGAAGAGAAATCAGCTTTGTTTTTTCCTGCAATGTCATAAGCAGTTCCGTGGTCTGGCGAAGTCCTAACTTTATTGAGTCCTGCGGTGTAATTTACTCCCGAACCAAATGAGAGTGTTTTAAACGGTATTAATCCCTGGTCGTGGTAACAGGCTAAAATTGCATCAAAATCCTTATAAAGTCTGCTACCAAAAAAGCTGTCTGACGGATATGGTCCAAAAATCAGATTACCTTCTTCAAAAAGTTTGGAGATTGTAGGCCTGATTACTGTGTTGTCTTCATTGCCAATGACCCCGTTATCTCCACAGTGTGGATTGAGTCCTAACATCGCAATTTTAGGTTTCGGAATAGAGAAATCCTGAACTAACGAATGTTTAAGAGCTTCTACTTTTTTTCGAATTAACCCTTCGTTAATATGTTCTGATACTTTGTTTACCGGAATGTGGTCTGTGAGCAATCCTACTCTAAGGTTATCGCTTATCATAAGCATAAGTGCTTCGCCCTCAAGCTCACGGTTAAGATAATCCGTATGTCCCGGAAACTTAAAGTCCTCAGATTGGATATTATATTTATTGACAGGAGCTGTAACCAGTACATTAACTTTTCCATCTTTTAACGCCTTTACAGCTGCTTCAAATGATTTAACAGCATACTTTCCGACGATTTCATTGTTTACTCCAAACTCAAGGTTAAAATTTTCCTTCCACACATTTAACACATTGATTTTTCCTATAATTACCTGTTCCAGACTGTCTATTCCATGAAGGTTTGTGTTTGTTCCGAAACTTTTTCTAAGATAATTCAGTATTTTGACATTAGCAAAAATAACCGGAGTGCAAAATTCCAGCATCCTTACATCTTCAAAAGTTTTTAAGACCACCTCATTACCGATGCCGTTTAAATCCCCTATAGAAATCCCCACAATTATATTTTCAGATTTTTTAACCATGCTTGCCGCTATTATTACTAAATTTGAAGTGCAAATTTACAAAATAATCCCGCAATGTTTACAGGAATAATAGAAACTCTTGGTGTTGTTTCTGAAATTAAAGAAGATAATGAGAATCTTCATATCACTATAAAATCTCATCTTAGCTCTGATTTAAAAATAGATCAAAGCGTTGCCCATAACGGAATCTGTCTTACTGTAGTTTCATTAGGCGAAAACACATACACGGTTACTGCTATTAATGAAACAATAAAGAAAACTAATATTGGTAATTGGCAAAGAAATGATATTGTCAATCTTGAACGTGCCATGAAAATTGGAAGCCGGCTTGACGGACATATCGTTCAGGGACATATAGACCAGACGGCAGTTTGCACAAAAATAGAAGAAGCCGGAGGCAGTACAATTTTTGTTTTTGAATATAGTCTTATTCCAGACCACATTGGTTTGATAGTAGAGAAAGGCTCCATTACAATTAACGGTGTGAGTCTAACGGTTGTTGGTGCAAAGCCGAACAGTTTTAGCGTTGCAATAATTCCTTATACCTTTGAAAACACCAACTTCAAGGAGTTAAGAAAAGGAAGTATTGTGAATCTTGAATTTGATGTTATAGGAAAATATGTGGCAAAATTGTTGAACCAAAGACTTTAAACAAAAAAAAAAATCGGTTAAACCGATTTTTTTTTGTTTCTATAATTTATGATTATTACTAAAATAATCCCTGCAATGCCCAACCAAATTAGGTTGTCATCAATAGGCAGCCCTGGCGGCACTGTTGGCGGCGGAGGCGTTTGTTGTATCTGCTCTGAGTTTTCAGAATACCCGACAAAGGTCTGTAAAAACGTTATTAAAGCTAAAAAAATCTTTCCCGATGTAACTCTCATAGAGTGCAAATGTAAATAAAAATTCTATTTAACAAATTTTTTTGACAAATAAAGCAAAAATACATTTAACTGCGAAACATAAAGCAAAGTTTTTTTAATCATTGTAAGTAAAAACGATTGAATTCAAAAATCATAGATATAATGCTGTCCAATTGTTTTTGCAATAATCTTACTCTTTGGATTTATTTAGCTTTCTATACAGATAGTTAAATCAGATAGAAATTTATTTGTTTAAAACAAAGATATAAGATTTTTATAAAAATAACATTAGCAAATAATTAAAAAACAATTTAAGAGCCTGTTTAAAATTTATCTAATAATTTTTTTGCTTTGTTTTTATTTTCAACTCCAGCTATAAAGTTTCTCTCAACCATTTAAAAAATTCTCGTTGCCAGATTAATCCGTTTTGAGGTTTCAGAACCCAGTGATTTTCTTCCGGAAACACAACAAACCTACTTTTGATTCCTTGCAATTGAGCCGCCTGAAATGCTTCTTGCCCTTGTCCTATTGGAACACGATAATCTTTTGCTCCTTGAATTATCAGAATTGGTGTGTCCCAATTTGAAACCATTTTAACAGGGTTAAATTTCTCATACGCCTTTTGAGCGTCAGCATTATCTTTTTCCCAATACGCACCTCCTATATCAAAATTTGGGAAAAACACTTCTTCAGTGGTTCCATACATACTTTCAAGATTAAAAACACCACAATGTGATATAAAAGACTTAAATCTCTTGTTGTGAATGCCTGCCAGATAAAACACGGAATATCCTCCGTAACTTGCCCCAATAGCTCCCAAACGAGTTTTATCAACATACGGTTCTTGGGCAACATCATCAATAGCAGACAGATAATCGTCCATCACCTGTCCGCCCCAGTCTTTACTAATTTGTTCATTCCATTCCACACCATGTCCGGGCATCCCTCTTCGGTTTGGTGCTACTATAATATAACCCTGAGCTGCCATCACCTGAAAATTCCATCGGAAAGAATAGAATTGAGACAAAGCTCCTTGAGGACCGCCTTGACAATATAAAAGAGTAGGATATTTTTTTGAAGCATCAAAATTGGGCGGTAAAATAACCCAAACCAACATTTTTTTTCCATCTGTAGTAGTAATCCACCTTTTTTCAGTTTTACTTAAAGCAATCGAATTGTATGCCGCATCGTTAACTTTTGTAAGAGCCAACCATTTTTCAGATTTTAAATCATAACTGAAAATTTCTGTAGCATGATTCATATCTTGTCGGGTCAAAATTACTTTGTCTCCGGCAAAACCTACGATTCCGGTTACATCAAAATCTCCTTCTGTGATTTGTCGTACCGTGATAGCAATTCTGGTACGCCCCGGAAAATTCACTTCAAACAATTGTACTGTCCCGGCAACAGGAGCAATAAAATATATTTTTTTTCCATCCGGACTCCATACAAAACTGTTTACTGTTCCGTCCCAATGTGCTGTAAGATTCATGTCTGAATCATTAAAACGAACAATAATATCGTTTTTATCGGCTTCATAACCGTCACGTTTCATTTGCAGCCAAGTCAGATACCCTTGCGGAGAGAAAACAGGGTTTGTGTCATATCCTTTGTTGCTTTCTGTGAGGTTTCGGGTTGTTTTGCCTTCAATATTATACTCATACAAATCGGTATTTGTAGAAGTGGCAAAGTCTGTTCCTTTTTTCTTTTTAGAAACATATACGATACTTTTCCCGTCGGGAGACCAAACAAAATCTTCATCTCCACCAAATGGCTTTTGGGGCGAATGATAGGGTTCGTCTTTCATTAAATCAATACCATTGGACTCTTCTTTATTTTCTCTATAAAAAACATGGTTGAACGTTCCTTCGTTCCACGTATCCCAATGTCTGTAATCTAACGCATCATAAATTTGCACGTCAGATTTATCTAATTCCTGGTAAAAATCTTTTCCGTGGACTTTGTTTATTTTCACATCTTCAGAGTACAAAATATATTTTCCGTCGGGGGAAATATTTTTGTCTTTCAGAATCGATTTATAATCGGCAATTTCTGTTGCAACACCTCCTGAAACAGGAACAATATAGGATTTAGAGTCGATTTTATTTTCTTCCATATTCGGAACTGATACTCGATATACCACCGATTTTCCGTCGGTTGAAATTCCTAAGGCACTAACCCGACCAAGCTGCCACAATAATTCGGGAGTCATTACTTCCTGAGACATAATGTTGTTTGTAACTGCCATAGTTACGGCAAAAATTAAAAGTTTTTTCATTTTAAATTTGATTTATTTTCCGGACAAACCGCTAAGGTAAAAGATTTTTAAGAATCAAACCGAAATTATCAGTTAAGATTGTTAGTCTGCAAAAGAAATCCAAACATAATTCGAAACAAAACTGTTGTTGAAGGTTATACACTATTCCAAAAAATAAAAAGCGAATATGTTAACATATTCGCTTTTAGCTTTAAAAAATTATTGAAACCTCTGAGTTCGATTTAGTATCTGTAATATTCAGGTTTAAAAGGTCCTTCAACTTTTACTCCAATATATTTTGCTTGTTCTTCAGAAAGTGTTTCCAACTCAACACCCAATTTTAAAAGGTGCAAAGCAGCTACTTTTTCATCCAAATGTTTGGGCAACATATATACTTTGTTCTCATATTTATCTGTGTAGTTCCAAAGTTCGATTTGTGCCAAAGTCTGGTTTGTAAATGAATTTGACATCACAAAAGAAGGATGGCCGGTTGCACAACCCAAATTGACCAAACGACCTTCGGCAAGGATAATAATATCGTTTCCGTTTATAGTATATTTATCTACTTGTGGTTTAATTTCAACTTTTGTCGAACCATGATTATTATTCAACCAAGCCATATCGATTTCGTTGTCAAAGTGACCAATATTACAAACGATGGCTTTGTCTTTTAGAGCTTCAAAATGACGACTGACTACAATATCTTTATTTCCGGTAGTGGTAATCACAATATCTGCATTTCCGATGACTGTGTCTAATCTTTTTACTTCATAACCATCCATTGCTGCCTGTAATGCACAAATCGGGTCGATCTCGGTAACGGTAACAATAGAGCCGGCTCCGCGAAACGATGCGGCAGTTCCTTTTCCCACATCACCATATCCGCAGACAACCACTCTTTTACCCGCCAACATCAAATCGGTAGCACGTCGGATAGCATCCACCGCAGATTCTTTACAACCGTATTTATTGTCAAATTTAGATTTTGTAACAGAGTCATTCACGTTAATCGCCGGAATATGCAATGTTCCATTTTCCATTCTTTCATACAAACGGTGAACGCCGGTAGTTGTTTCTTCAGAAAGCCCTTTTATTCCTTTTATCAACTCAGGATATACGTCAAAAACCATATTCGTTAAATCTCCACCATCATCCAAAATCATATTTAACGGTTTTCTATCTTCACCAAAAAACAAAGTCTGCTCGATACACCAGTCAAATTCTTCGGCATTCATTCCTTTCCATGCATAAACCGGAATTCCGGCAGCAGCAATCGCAGCAGCGGCATGATCCTGAGTTGAAAAAATATTGCACGAACTCCATGTTACTTCTGCACCCAAAGCTACCAAGGTTTCAATTAAAACTGCCGTCTGAATAGTCATGTGCAAACAACCTGCAATACGAGCTCCTTTCAATGGCTGAGCAGGTCCGTATTCTCTTCGTAAAGACATTAAACCCGGCATTTCGGCTTCTGCCAACTCTATTTCTTTTCTCCCCCATTCTGCCAAAGAAATATCTTTAACTTTGTAAGGAACATAAGGAATTGTTTTTGTACTCATTATAAACTGTTTAAATTTTAGATTAAATTTTTAAGTTTGCAAAGTTAGGTATTTCATTTTTAATAATTAAACAAAAGTGCTAATTTACCTTATTCAAGATATTTTAAGCATTTGATAAACAACCGGATACTATGCCTTTTTACAAATCAATACAAATCACTGACGATATTACTGCATACTTTTGGCAAATTACCGAAGATTATCAAACGCTTTTTAGGTCTGTGCGGCTGAAAGATACTTCGTTGGCAAGACTCGAAAAGATGAAATCGGAAAGCCACCAGAAAGGATTTCTTGCCGTAAGAATGCTTTTAGAACATCTGGGATATTCCGATTTTGATTTGTTTTATGACGAATTTGGCAAACCGCATCTTCAGAGAAAAGAAAAAAGAGAAAAGGAAGTAGAAACACTTAATATCTCTATTTCTCATTCATTTGATTTTTCGTGTATTTGTATCAGTAAGAATATGCCTATCGGAATTGATATTGAAATTTTAAAGCCAAAAATTTTAAAAATTGCTCCCCGATTTATGGATGTTTCTCATCTGGAAGGATTGTCTGAAAATGATCAAATTCTGAAAGCAACCATCATCTGGGGAATAAAAGAGTCTATCTTTAAAATAAAAAACGAAAAAGGAATCAGTTTCCCAGAACATATTTTTGAAGACTATTTCTCTCTATCAGATAAATGTTGTACGGCAAACCTATATTTTAACAACCATACGGAAAAATTTACTTCACGTTTTTATAACCTTGAAGATTATATCTTTGTCTGTGCCATACCCAACTAAAAAAATGAGTTTATATCAAGATTTTCTGAATTCTAAAAAGAAAAATCAAAAGCTATTAGCAATCCTGATTGATCCCGAAAAAACATCAGTTGAGGACATTCCGGTTATAATAAATAAAATAGAAATGTCTCCGGCAACACATATTCTTATAGGCGGTAGCACCTATAACGGAAAAAATCTGGACAACTTTATATTTATATTAAAAAAAGAACTTTCTATTCCTGTCATTTTGTTTCCGGGAAATTTTACACAGATTTCAGACCAGGCAGACGGAATTTTATTTTTATCTCTAATTTCCGGAAGAAATCCTGATTTTTTAATAGAAAACCAAGTTAAGGCTGCTCCTGTTTTAAAAAAGTTAACACTCGAAATAATTCCTACCGGTTATCTGTTGATAGACGGTAGCAGAGAATCGGCTGTTTCGAGAGTCAGTAAAACAACGCCTATTTCAGACAATGATATAGAAACAGCAGTTAACACTGCTCTTGCAGGCGAAATGTTGGGCATGAAACTTATTTATCTCGAAGCTGGCAGCGGTGCTAAAAATCCGGTATCGTCAAAAATGATAACTGCCGTAAAAGAACAATTGTCCGTTCCGCTAATTGTGGGTGGCGGCATCACATCTCAACAACAGTTAAACAATGCCTTTGAAGCGGGTGCCGATCTCATTGTCATTGGTACCGCTTTTGAAAATGATATTAACTTTTTTGACAAACTAACACTATGAAAGTATCTGTTGACATCAGTATGTATCCATTACACAAAGATTATGAATCTGTCATCATTGATTTTATAGAAAAATTAAAAAAATCTCCTTTCAAAATCACAGAAAATCCTCTAAGCACACAGGTTTATGGCGATTTTGACGCAGTTACCCAATTTGTAAACCAATTAATAAAAGAATCTTTTATAACAGAAGACATGGTGGTTTTCAATATGAAATATATAAAAGGAGACAGAACAGCATGATAGAATTTTTCACATCGGCATATCAAAACGTATCGATTTTAGACATCTCGCTCGAAATCATTGTGTTTGTTTTTGGGATTCTGAGTGTTTATTTTGCCCGAAAAGAAAACATATTGGTCTATCCTACCGGACTTGTTGCCACCATTCTAACGGTCTATTTACTCTACAAAGCCAAATATATGGCAGATATGGCAATCAATTTTTACTACTCTGTCATGAGTATTTACGGTTGGTATATGTGGAGCAAAAAAGGACAAGACAACAAATCAATAGTTATAAGTAGAACAAGTGTTAACCAAAAAATTATCGGTGTTTTGCTTTTTACATTAACAATAATTGTTACTTTCACACTTTATAAAATTTTTGGCGTAGCATTAAACTCCGAAAATTACATAGATATATTTACGTCCGGAATATTTTTTACTGCCATGTGGTATATGGCTCTCAAGAAAATAGAGAACTGGACTTTGTGGATTTTAGGAGATATTATTGTCATTCCGCTTTATGCTTATAGAGGTCTGGGAATTTTATCTGCTCAGTATTTAATTTTTACAATTTTGGCAATAATGGGTTATTTGGAATGGAAGAAGCAGTTAGACAAAAAGAAACATCAATCATAAAAATCGTTCTTTACGGTCCTGAAAGTACTGGAAAAACAACTTTGACAAAAGAACTTGCAACACATTTTGAAACAATCTGGATTCCTGAGTTTTCACGGCAATATTTACAGAAAAAATTCGACAAAACAGGAATTATTTGCGAAGAATCTGACTTGTTGCCTATTGTTGTTGGACAAACAGAATTAGAAAATGAAGCAATTTTAAACGCCAATAAAATTTTATTTTGTGACACAAACGCTGTTTCTACCAAAGTATATTCTGACTATTACTATGGGCAAAGCAGTCCGCTGTTGGAAAAAATCGTTTCTAAACACAGACATGATTTATATCTGCTAACAGATATTGACGTACCATGGGTTTCCGATGATTTGAGAGACCGCCCAAACAACCGAGAAGAGCTATTAGAATTTTTCGAAAACGAACTCATACACCTCGAAAAACCCTATATTAAAATCTCAGGAAACAGAACAACACGCTTTCAAAAAGCAACAAAAATTATCGCCGATTTCTTGGAATCTCTTTCTCTCGGACTAACGCCTCATGATTTTGTACAACTAAATCAATATGGAATTTCTTTAGAATCACTGAAAAACCAGATTCATTATATTAAAAAAGGGATTCCGTTCATGCAATTAGACAGAATTGCCACCGTAAATGACGGCATTCAGCATATCGAAGTAGAGGAAGCAGTTTTTTATGCAAACTTATTCGATGAAAAAAGGAACAAGCTCAAATTAAAAAAAATGGTTCCGGCATCGGGAGCAGCCAGTCGTATGTTTAAATTTCTCAATGAATTTTTACAGGAATACAAACCCGAAGAAGAATCTGTAAATGCCTATATAAACCGTAAAAAATCTAAAAATTTATCTCTCTTTTTGGTCGGATTAGAAAAGTTTCCTTTCTACAATAATCTGGTAAAAAAAGCCAGAGAAATTTTTCCTGAATTCGACATTTCAACACATGACATTAAAAACCTGATACTGATAAAAACACTCCTAAAGCAAGAATTATTAGACTTTGCCAATAAACCCAAGGGTATTTTACCGTTTCATCAATACAGCTCGCACATAGCGACCCCCGTAGAAGAACAGCTTCAAGAAGCAGCACATTATGCCTGCTCAAACCAAAAGGCATTGGTGCATTTTACTATTTCGGAAAATCACCGTGACGCTTTCGAAAAATTGGTCAGTAACATAAAACCCAAAATAGAACAACAACATGAGGTGGACATTTCAGTAAGTTTTTCATACCAAGACAAATCGACCGATAGCCTCGCCTTCGATTTGGATTTCAAACCATTTCGCGACCTCAATAAATTGTTGTTCAGACCTGGTGGTCACGGTGCTTTGATAGAAAACCTAAACAACTTGGACGCCGACCTTATTTTTATAAAAAACATAGACAACGTCAGTCAAAACAACAGTAAGACCATCTCTTTATACAAAAAAGCTCTGGCAGGAATTTTACTAGACACGCAGGAAAAAGTGTTCCATTACTTGCACTTACTCGATTCTGGCAATTTGCAAAAAGAGCAACTGGACGAAGTGATTGATTTTATCAAAAACCGATTGGGCTTAGACATATCCGAAGATTTTCCGAAATTTACCAAAGAGAGCAAAATAGACTATTTGCACAATTATCTCAATCGCCCCATTCGCGTATGCGGAATGGTAAAAAACGAGGGCGAACCGGGCGGAGGTCCTTTCTGGGTAAAAAACGAAAAAGGCTATGTGTTTCTTCAAATCGTAGAATCGTCGCAAATAGATTTAAACGACCCTACGCAAAAGAAAATTCTGCAAAGTGCCACACACTTTAATCCGGTAGATTTAGTTTGCGGTGTTAAAAACTACAAAGGCATTAAACATGATTTAAAAAAGTTTGTTGACCCCAACACGGGCTTTGTTGTACAAAAAAACAAAGAAGGCAGAGAATTGCTTGCCTATGAATTACCCGGACTGTGGAACGGTGCCATGTCTAAATGGCTTACGGTTTTTGTAGAAGTGCCTATTGTAACTTTTAGCCCGGTCAAAACGGTCAACGACTTGCTAAAACCCGCACACCAACCCAGACATGAATCCTGATATACTATTATCTGAAATAAAACTCAAAGCTGTAAGAAGCAGCGGTCCGGGCGGTCAAAACGTAAATAAGGTCGCCACCAAAGTCGTACTCAGTTTTGATATAAAAGATTCAGTGGGCTTAGACGAAAATGAGAAATGTTTGATACTGGAAAAATTATCTAATAAAATCTCGTCTGATAATTTTTTAATTTTAAGCACCAGCGAAACCCGAAGTCAGGCAAAAAATAAAGAACTCCTTTTACAAAAATTTTTAGAGCTTCTGTCCAATGCATTGAAAGTCCCCAAAACCAGAAAAGTAACCAAAGTGCCCACCAGTGTCATTGAAAAACGCCTCAAAAACAAAAAGCGAATTTCAGAAATAAAACAATCGAGGAGAAAACCTGATTTATAAGAACAATTACAATGAAGTCCTTGTAGGAAAAGGTGCATATACTCAAAATAGAGAAAAGATTATATAAAAGACCTCAATAATAATCTGCCAATTTATCAAAAAACTTTAACGCATTGCAATTCTTTGTTTTTTCCATACATAAAATAGCTTTAACCGCTATCAACAGCTCAATTTAGCTATGTTGTAGCAATTCGTAATATTAGTAACGCAACCCATAAACTGTTCAATTAAGAGTAAGCTGTTGCTTAAAACAAAGTCATTACACTTTTTTAAACACACCTATTAAGTGTTCGGTTACTAACTCAACATGAGTACTATATACAAATTTCTGTTTATTTTAACTTTGCTTAGTTTATTTCATATTGCAATTATCATTAATATTGCCTTATCTTTGCCACGTCTCAAAGGGGTGCTCTAAATAACGAGCTGAGATTATACCCAACGAACCTGGGCAGGTAATGCTGCCAAGGGAAAGATAACAAACTGTAAAGTGCACGTTGCAGTCTGTTATTATAACAATCAATTGTATTAGTAACCCAAGAATAATGACCCCTTTTATTCGTAAAATTTTATTTACGGATGAAAAATTTATTCCTTTTTTTAAGAAAAAAGAAAAAAGAAAAAAGAAAAAAGATTTCTTTCTGCGTTTTAGCATTTTCCTCCTGTTTTTTTGCTTATGATTCCTATTCGCAGGAAAAAGAACAGGACAGCCTTCCGGTAAAACCACAGGTATTAGACGAAATCCTGATTACAAACATCAGGGCAACCGACAAAACACCGGTTACTTTCAGTAACCTCAACAAAGAAGAATTAAAAGACCGCAATTTGGGTCAGGACATTCCGTCCTTGATAAATTTTCTACCTTCGGTTGTGATGACTTCCGATGCCGGAAACGGAATAGGCTATTCGGGAATCAGGGTGCGTGGTTCTGATGCGACCCGTGTAAACGTTACCATCAATGGGATTCCGTATAACGATTCTGAAAGTCACGGAACTTTCTGGGTCAATATGCCCGATTTGGTTTCGTCTGTCGAGAATATCCAACTGCAACGCGGCGTAGGAACTTCCACCAACGGAACGGGAGCTTTCGGAGCAAGTTTAAACCTACTTACCGATGGCGTTTCTGGAAAAGCTTACGGCGAAATTGCTAACAGTTTCGGAAGTTACAATACTCGCAGGCATAACATAAAATTTTCAACCGGAAAACTCTCTGATCATTTTGAGCTTTCGGGGCGTTTGTCAAATATAAAATCTGACGGTTATATAGACCGGGGCTGGGTTGAAATGAAATCCTACTTTTTGCAAGGAGCATATACCGATGAAAAAAGACTAATTAAAGCCGTGGTTTTTGGCGGTGACCAAAAAACCTATCAGGCTTGGAACGGACTCGAAGATTTGGACAAACTCAGAAATGACCGAACTTATAATACTTCGGGTGAAATGTATGATGCCGACGGCAACTTCATCGGATTTTACAAAAACGAAACCGACAACTACAAACAAGACCACTATCAACTGCATTGGAATGAAAAGCTCACAGACAAATGGAGTGCCAATCTGGCTTTTCACTACACCATCGGAAAAGGGTATTACGAAAATTACAGAAACAACAACAGACTCTCAGATTATGGCATCGAACCGGTAGAAATCAACGGTCAATTGATAGAGCGAACCAACGTAATCCGTCAGAAATGGCTGGATAATGATTTTTACGGTACCGTTTTTTCTGCCAATTATAAAAATAATGGTTGGAATGTAATTTTGGGCGGTGGCTGGAACAAATATGAAGGCGACCATTTCGGATATATTACGTGGGCAAGAGAAGCTATTTTAGAGAGTCCGCACCAATATTATTTTGATACATCAACCAAAACCGATTTTAATTTTTACGGAAAAGCCAATTATCAAATAAACAACCAATGGAATGTATTTGCCGACCTGCAATACCGAACTATTTCGTACAAAGCCAACGGTCAGGAAACCGGATTAGTCGATGATAATTTTGGTTTCTTTAATCCTAAAACCGGTGTTACATATTCGATTAACACCAACAACAACCTGTACTTTTCTTATGCCAGAGCCAACCGCGAACCCAATCGTGATGATTATGAAAACGGAAATCCGAAACCTGAAACTTTGAATGACTTTGAATTGGGTTGGCGACTTTCGAAAGACAACCTCAAGCTGAGCATTAACAGTTATTTTATGCGTTATCAAAACCAATTGGTACTCACCGGAGCTTTGAACGACGTGGGAGCACCCGTAAGGGAAAACAGCGGTGACAGCTATCGATTAGGAATTGAAGCCGATGCCGTAATTTTGTTATCTGAAAAATGGATTTTACGCCCCAATATTGCTTTGAGCCAAAACAGAAATATTGATTATTTTGCCGAAAGAGACGGAGAGCTTCGCGATTTAGGAAATACCGATATTGCATTTTCACCAAGTGTAGTTGCCGGAAATATCCTAACATTCAAACCTGCAAAAAACCTTCAATTGTCGGTTTTATCAAAATATGTAGGCGAACAATATATGAGCAACCTCAAACTGAAAAGCTCAAAATTAGACAGTTATTTTGTAAACGACCTGAGTGTTTCTTATGAATGGAAACCAAACAAAATATTTGAATCGGTTACCTTCTCTGCTTTGGTCAATAATATTCTTAACGAAAAATATATTTCTAACGGATATTTCTATTCGTATGATGATGATTGGAGCGACCCGAATAGCATCACGACAATAGACGGAGCGGGCTATTATCCGCAAGCGACAACAAATTTCATGATTGGATTGACAGTACGATTTTAATGTTTCGTGCTTATTTTTTCAGCAGGCTATCATGCACATGCGTTTGCTGATTTTCATTCCACAAAGTTAGAATATCGGTTGCTACAGCGGCACCACTTCCAGCGGCAATCGAAAACTGACTGCGGTGACCTGCCAAAGTACCGGACACGTACAGTCCGTCTTTGACCAAATGGTCTTGATTTTGAAGTTGAATCCTGTTTTTGACAGGATTCGCTTTTTTATGTGGCATAACAAATTCTTCCAAACCATCTATGGTAAAAGGATTTCCCGCACCAATGGCTACTATGACAACCTTAGCATGATAAGAGTTTTTATTTGTAATCACCGAAAAATTTGAAGATTCGCCTTCTATCTTCAATACCTTTTCTTCAAAGAATTGCTCCACATGAGGATAAGCCTCTTTTAAATGACTAATGCTTTCCTGAAGAATGTCTGCACCCAATTTTCCAGGAACAACTCCGTAAGCATTATAGAATATGGCATCTCGAAGAGAAGATGCTTTCTGGTGGGCTATAATTCCGATTTTTTTATCTAGTGCAAAAGGTTTGTTTTTAGCTGAACCCAACACCAAAGCACAGGACATTCCTGAAACACCTCCGCCTATGATGAGAACATCAAACATATCAGTCTTTTAGTTTATCTTGAATTGATTTTGACATTCTGAAAATAAGCAGAATGAGTACGGCACATAAAGCAGCTACTATGCCTATTATGGCAATAATACTGTCTGAAGAAGTCAAATCTGAAAAGTCAATTTGTGTAACATTAAACACGATTAATGCTAAAGCAATAATTAAAAGTATGTAAGTAAAAGTCTTCATTTTTTTAATGTTTTAAGTAAAACTATTCCGTTTAGTTATTGAAGTGATTCAGAAAAGTGTAAATCACCTCATTATCAAAAGCCTATACAAAAAGTCCTTTAACGTTTGATGCAAATAATTTAACCGCAATGGCAAGCAATACTACGCCAAACACTTTTCTGACAATACTGAGTCCGTTTTTGGTAAACAGCCTTTCTATTCTGGCAGAAGATTTTAGTACGCCATAGACCAAAATAATATTCAACACAATGGCTATTACTATGTTTATGGTTTGAAATTCTGCTCTGATAGATAAAATTGTCGTCATCGTTCCGGCTCCTGCAATTAGCGGAAATGCAATAGGCACTATTGATGCCGAAGAAGCTTCTTCGTCTCTGTATAATTTTATACCTAAAATCATTTCTAAAGCTAAAAAGAACAGGACGAATGAACCTGCTACGGCAAACGAATTAATATCTATTCCTATGAGCTTGAGAATTTCTTCTCCTACAAAAAGAAACGCAATCATGATAACACCGGCAACAATAGATGCTTTTTCGGACTGAATATGCCCTACTTTTTTTCTTAAATCAATAATAATTGGAATACTGCCCACAATATCGATTACGGCAAATAAAATCATTGTAGCCGTAAATATTTCTCTGATATTCAATTCCACTTCTTTATTTTTTTTGCAAAAATACATCTTAAACAAGCATTTAATATTAATTATTTGATAATTTTTAGAATGTCAGATTTCAAATTAAGCTGTATCTTTGTGTTAAATTCGAAGTTATGTTCCAACTTGGAAAAACGATTGTATCAGAAGAAATTTTAGAAGAAGATTTTGTGTGCAACCTTTCGGCATGCCGCGGAGCTTGTTGTGTAGATGGTGATGCCGGAGCTCCTTTGGATGAGGATGAAACGAAAATCCTGGAAGAAATATATCCGGCAGTAAAACCATTCTTGAGACAGGAAGGCATTGATGCCATCGAAAGTCAGGGCACATGGGTTACGGGACATGATGGCGATTTTGAAACGCCATTAATAAACGGAAGAGATTGTGCCTATGTTATCTATGACGGAAAAACTGCTCTATGTGGAATAGAACAAGCATATAACCAAAAAATTATCTCTTGGAAAAAACCGGTATCATGCCATTTATATCCCATACGCATAAAAGCATTTTCTGATTTTTCTGCTGTAAATTATCACAAATGGTATATTTGTAGTGATGCGTGCACTTTGGGCAAAGAACTTCAAGTTCCGGTCTATAAATTTGTAAAAGAAGCTTTGATTAGAAAATTTGGCGAAAGCTGGTATGAGGAACTTGAAAAAGTAGCCAAAGAATATCGTTAAACCCAAATTACGCATTAGAAATCTATTGCGAAAAAATACTGCTTTAAATCTGGAAATGTACTCAAATTTACGTCCTCAAGATAGAATAAATAACTATCTCTGCGGAATAAATTTTCCGTGCATTTCCACCTTTTTTGTATTCTTTTTTCTCATAACGAATCCTAATGCGTAATTTGGGTTAAAACCTGTTGTTCTGAGCTGTCGAAGACAGCCATACTTTCTCATCTGTTTATAATTATGTGTTTTCCTAATCCCTCTCCAAAGGAGAGGGGATAATCATTAGTAAAATGCATTATTTTAAAATGATGGTTTTGGTTATAACAGCACCTTTACCGCTCAGGACAAACATATAGGCACCTTGGGGCAGATTGTTGATTGTAACAGAAGCTCCATTTACCACATTTTCTTGTACCCTAACTTTCTGCCCCATCAAATTATAGACTGTACATTGATATTCTGCCGCATCTGCCATCCGGAAAAACACTTCGCCGGTTGTTGGATTGGGATATAAAACCACCTTGTTTGCAGCAAATAAATCTGTTTCCGGCTCACTGTCATAATACTCCAACATCATCATAATTAAATCTTATTCGTGTAGGTCTTTGAAATGACATCAATGTAAACGAAAAACAAAATAGAAGTAAATGCTTTCATAAATCAATAATTTAAAAAAACAGTTGTTTTGTCATGCTAAAGTATAAAGAAAATTTATATTTTTAACACTAAATTGGGAATAATTATTTTACAAAATTTAATCGAAGTAAAATATTACTGACACAATTAAATAATAATTAAAAAACAATTTATAAGATTTCAGAAATAAGACTTAATTAAGTTTATCATACATTTGTGAGTTAATATTTTTTAAAATTAAATTTACAGGAAAGTTAAAAATGATGAAATGGGAACAACTCTTGTCGTTAAAACGCCAAGGAGATACAAGCAAAAGATTACGCAAAGAACAGGACGACACCCGTTTGGGTTTTGAGGTCGATTATGACCGTATTATCTTTTCTTCGGCATTCAGGAGTTTGCAGGACAAAACACAGGTGATTCCGTTATCCAAAACAGATTTTGTACATACGCGGCTTACGCACAGCCTTGAAGTTTCTGTTGTGGGGCGTTCTCTCGGGAGGTTAGTCGGAAAAAAAATCATAGAAAAATATCCGTATCTTCAAGAAATATACGGTTATCAAATGAATGATTTCGGAGCCGTCGTAGCAGCGGCATCACTTGCACACGACATCGGTAATCCGCCTTTCGGACATTCGGGTGAGAAAGCCATTGGAGAATATTTCAAATCGGGTAACGGACAACAGTTTAAAACACAACTCACTGAAAAACAATGGCAGGATTTAATTGATTTTGAAGGAAATGCCAATGGTTTTTCGGTTCTTACAAGTTCAAGACCGGGTGTTGAAGGAAGTCTCAGACTTACGTATGCCACATTAGGAGCTTTTATGAAATACCCTAAAGAAAGCCTGCCAAAAAAACCCACTCAGAAAATCTGCGATAAAAAATTTGGTTTCTTTCAGGCTGATAAAGATTTTTTTAAAGAAGTTGCCGATGAACTCGGTTTAATTCCTAATAAATCGGATGAAAACATTGGCTATGAACGTCATCCGTTAGCGTTTCTGGTTGAAGCCGCAGATGATATATGCTACACAATTATCGATTTTGAAGATGGTATTAATTTGGGGTTAATCAGTGAAGATTATGCCCTCGAATATTTTATCAAATTAGTAAAAGACAACATCGACACGCCCAAATACAATTCGTTAACAACCAAAGAAGACCGCATCAGTTACCTGAGAGCATTGGCAATCGGAAGCCTGATAAACGACGCTGTAAAGGTTTTTCTGGAAAATGAAGAAAGTATTCTTAAAGGCGAATTTAATGTTTCTCTTATGGATAAAAGTAAATACAAAGTTCAGATGGAAGACATTATAGCACTGAGCGTTAAAAATATTTATAGAAGCCATGAAGTTGTAAAAAAAGAACTCCACGGGTATAAACTCATTAATAATTTATTAGACAAGTTTATCACAGCTGTTAACAATAAAACTGAGAAAAACGAAACCAATTTTGACAAGTTGTTATTACAGTTATTACCCGAAAAATATCGATTTGAAGAAGTCGATTTGTATAACAGATTGTTTCTTGTATGCCATTTTGTTTCATTACTTACAGATGGAAATACTGTAATTTATAATCAGATGATTGGCTCGGGAGAATAAAAATTTCTAAAAACAGACTTTTTGGCACAACATAAAGCAACAAGTTTGAGCACTCTAAAATTAATATCTTTGCCTCATTAGTGTCCACTATAAACTTTAAAAAGTTCTTTGAAATTATTGACAATTAGAAAATTAAACGTGATTTTAGGCGGTGACGATTTGAAATGAGTTTTGATTAAGTTCGTGAAAACCGAATTTAT
>JAVEUZ010000035.1:0-22682 GCA_034005285.1 Flavobacteriaceae bacterium | reverse complement strand
AATTCAAAAGTCACCAAACTCACTTTTGAAGTAAAAATACCGTAATTGACAACGGCTTTATATTTCTCTATTCGGTCAATCGTGCCAATCGATTTTCCATCTATCATTCTCACTCTATCACCAACTTTCAGTTCAATTTTGGGCTTATTCATTTCGACTTCTTTAATCTTTCTTTTTTCCTCTTTTTTCTTTTCTCTTATTTCTTCAACTTTTGGTTTTATTTCTTTTAAAACCTGTTGTTGTATAACTTCTTTAGCTTTTTTTTCTTTGACCGATTCTTTTTTGCGTTTAGAATTTTCGATTTCGACCATTTTTAAAAATTCACCAATCAACTGTTTTTTGTCTTTATTATTGAAATATTTATCCGAAATATCATCTATTTTTTGACCTAAATAAATCAGCCGCTGGTTACTATCAAACAATTCCTGATAACGCTCCAGTTTTTCTTGAATTTTTAGGTTAATGCTCTCCATTTTTCTGCTTTCTTCACGAGCTTTTGTTTCTTCTTGCTTTAAGTTTTCAGAAGTTTTTTCCAATTTAGAACGCTCTTTTTGCAGTGTTGCAATAGTTTTATCAAAACGTACTTTGCTCTTTTCTATTTTCTTCTTCGCCCGATTGATAAGCCCGAACGGAATGCCGTTTTTCTGAGCTACTTCAAATGTAAACGAACTTCCGGCTTGTCCCAAAATCAACTTATACTTTGGTTCAAGTGATTTTTCGTCAAAAAGCATATTGGCATTAGTGGCATAAGGTAGTTCGTTTGCCAATATTTTTAAATTGGTATAATGGGTCGTAATAATCCCGAAAGCTTCACGATGATAAAATTCTTCCAAGAAAGTTTCTGCCAAAGCACCACCTAATTCAGGGTCAGAACCTGTGCCGAATTCATCAATCAAAAACAGCGTTTTATCATTGCATTTCTTCAGAAAGTAGTTCATGTTTTTAAGCCGATAACTGTATGTACTCAGGTGGTTTTCAATAGATTGATTGTCGCCAATATCCGTTAAAATTCTGTCAAACAAAAACGTTTTACTACGTTCATGCACCGGAATCAACATACCACTTTGCAACATCAATTGAAGCAATCCTACTGTTTTTAACGAAATTGTTTTTCCGCCTGCATTAGGACCCGAAATGACTATAATTCTATTTTTATTGTGAAGTTCTATAGTCTGCGGATAAATAGGTTCTTTTTTTGCCAAATTATTCAAATACAAAATAGGGTGGAAGGCATCTTTGAAATACAGTTGTTTGTCATCAACAATTTCGGGCAAAACCGCATTTAGTTTTTGGGCATAACGGGCTTTAGCAGCCGTCATATCTATATCGCTCAAAAAGTCCTGATAAGCTATAAGCAAATCTCTGCTTGGGCGAATTATTTCTGTAAGCTTTTTTAATATCCTTATAATTTCTTCCCTCTCTTCAAATTCCAGATTATTGAGTTCTCTTGAATATTGCAAAGTCGTTTCGGGTTCAATATAAACAATGCCTCCTGTTTTTGAACTCCCCAAAATAGAGCCTTTTACTTTTCGTCTGTACATTGCTAAGACCGCCAAAACACGTCGGTTATCGACAACAGATTCCTTGATGTCGTCCAGATAACCCTGAGTGTTATTGTGGGTTAATGCCGAAGCAAAACTCTGGTTTATTCTCCCTCGCACAAGCTGAATATTATTCCTGATTACGGTCAAATCGGGCGAAGCATTGTTTTTTATTTCACCAAATTTGTCAACTATCTTTTCTATTTCCTGAATAATAGATTTTGTGAATTCTACTTGTTGGGAACGCTCAAAAATTGTCGGGTAATATTCACAGAATTTTTTCAAAAAAAATAGCTGATTGTTCACGGTTTCAGACAATAAAGCAATTTTTTTGAAACTCTGTACTTCGAGAAAGCTGTTTTCGATACCCAGAAATTTGATTTCGTGGTCAATATTTTCAAATCCGTGATTAGGAAAAGCGTTGTTATTGGAAAAAGAAGTCAGGTATTCAGAAGTTTGTTTGAGAGATTTCATCAACAATTCCCTATTCTGAAACGGTTTGACAGCCATAACTTTTTCAATGCCCAAATCTGTAATGCAATATTGGACAACGGTTTGCTTTACTGTTTCAAATTCTAAATCCTGTAATGTTTTTGGCGTTATGGCAATCATTTACTTAATGCTATTTGTGCAAAATTACAGATTATTTCAGTTTATTCTTTACGAATGGTCAAAAGAGCTTTTTATATTTGTAAAAACTTTTTTATCATGTCTATTTCAATTCATCCTTCATGGAAAACCCATTTATCTGAGGAATTTGAAAGTCCATATTTCTTAAAACTGACAGCGTTTGTCAGGAACGAATATAAGCAGCACACCTGTTACCCGAAAGGAAGCCGTATTTTTGCCGCTTTTGACCATTGTCTGTTTGAGGATTTGAAAGTCGTGATTATAGGACAAGACCCATATCACGGTTACGGACAAGCCAACGGACTTTGCTTTTCTGTGAATGACGGTGTGGCTTTCCCGCCTTCGCTCATCAATATTTTTCGTGAAATAGAATCTGATTTGGGATTGCCCGTACCCAAAACCGGAAATCTGGAACGCTGGGCAGACCAGGGAGTTTTGCTGCTTAATGCCACGTTGACAGTCAGGGAAAGTCTTGCAGGAAGTCATCAAAATCAAGGCTGGGAAACTTTTACAGATGCGGTTATCCAAAAAATATCGGACGAAAAGGAAAAAGTGGTTTTTATGCTTTGGGGCGGTTTTGCCAAAAAGAAAGGGGCTAAGATAGATAGAAGTAAACATTTTGTCCTTGAAACAGGGCATCCTTCGCCTTTGAGTGCCAATCGCGGGTTGTGGTTTGGCAATAAACATTTTAGTAAAGCCAATGATTATTTGAAAAATAACGGATTGAAGGAAATAGCGTGGTAAGGAAAATTTATTGGTTTCAAAGACAGTCCAAAACTATGCACTTTCAGTGCATCAACTTTAGTTTCTAAAAATTTTTGCCACAGATTAAAGGATCCACACAGATTTTTTTAATCCTAAAAATCCTTTAATCCGTGGCTGTTTTTAAAATCGGACTTTCAGTCCGAAATGCAGACTATGGGCTTTTAGTTCATAGTGGTTTATTTATGTAGTAAAAATCTTTTTTGAAAAAAATAAAAGTATTAACAATAGAATTATTGCTTCTGAACGAAAATCATAATAAGCAAGAGTTCCTATGATAATAAAGCAGAAAATTAAAATAAAAGCTACTGTTTTTTTTGATTTTCCCGATAATGAATTTCCCGAAAAATTTTCCTGGTTAATAGTGATGTTTTCAATTTTTTCAGATTCAGGTACGGGAATTTCAATTTCTTCAATATTAAGAATCATTTCCTTATATTTATCGTGTTCTGCTCTTTCTTTTTCGGTATAAGCAAAACGCATATTCAAACATTCTTTTATGTCTTTAGTAAGCCTATAATAAAAAGGCGAATCCAGAGCTTTCAGTTTTTTAAGATAATATAACGCCTGCATCAATTGTTCCCGACCAATTTTTCCATAGCCTGTTAAGCTATAATAAACTTCTGCATCAACTTTGTTTTCGGCGGCTTTAATTATATGTAAAACATATTCCTTTTGAAGCTGAAAAGGAAATCGCCAACCGTTGGAAGTTGACAAAGAATTTAAAAATACTTGATTATCATCAAAGTTTAGTTCCCTGATTTTATCGTGCAGGTTATTTATCAATTCCCTTATTTTTTCGGTATCTTGTGTTTTTAACGTATGGAATCTCTGATAAAGTTTTTGAAAGTAAAACTTTAAGTGAAAGGAGTTATCTTTTGAAGTATCACAAAATTTACGAATATAAATTTCAAATGTTTCCACATCTGATTGTCCGTAAAAATGATAAGCTAATGCTTCGTCATATTTCTTGTTCTCTAAATAATATTTACCAATTTCTGTGCTAAGTTCTGTAAAAAGTACCGTTTCATTTTTTTCTTCCCTATAAAGAACCGAACTGCCAAAATAACGAACATAGTGTTTTTGTCCAAAAACATTTCCTCTTAAATCCAGTTCGTTTAAATCATAGAATTTTGTAACAACATCGGGAGTTTCAATCTGATTGTTTTTTAGCAGAATATGTTTTATATGGAAAAAATCGGCTAAAACAGAAATATCAGAGATATGATTATTGTTGAGGTTTATAGTATTTAAGTTTTTAAGATTGCTTAAAAATTGAATATCAACAATGTTACAATTTGCAAGAGACAGAAACTTTATATCTGACTGAAATTCGTTTTCAGACAAGTTACTTGCCTGAATATCATTTGAAAATAAAGAATATAAATTTTTAAGATTCTTAACCGACTCATAATTTTTTATCGGATTATTTGAAATATTCAAATATTCTAACTCTTTCAATTCTTCTAAAAAAACGATATCACTAATTTGATTGTCGGAAAAATTCAAATATTTAAGTTGAGATTTCCCTTTTAGAAAAGAACCATCCTGAATATTATTATCAGAAATATCTATGTAAGTCAATTTATTCAGCTTTTCTAAAAATGATATATTTTGAATCTGGTTATTTTGACAGTTTAATGATGTTAATTCTGTAAAATTTTTAACGACTGACAAATCTGTTAAACTGTTGGCATTGAGGGTTATCCATTTCAGATGAATACATTTTGAAATTGGATTTATATCGTTAATTTTTGCATTGGCTAAAGATAAACCTTCAAGTTGCTCTAAATTCTCTAATGGTGATAAATCCTCAATTAAGCTTCCGGCAATATTGAATGTTTTTAGTTTTTTTAATTTAGAAATAGGACTTAAATCTGAAATTCTTGTGCCATTAAAACTTATAGATTCCAATTCAGATAATTCTTCAAGACTGCTTATATCAGAAAAATCACAGGAGTTTTCAATCAGAATACTTTTTAATTTTTTGAAATACCGCAGATTTGATATATCCTTTACGGTATAATCAAAAATATCAATTTCTATAGATTCCAGTTCAGGGTATTCTGATAAGACTTTAAAAATATCGCTTTCATACTCGGGAAAATCATCATAATCGGAATCAAAAAGACTAATTGCAAATACTTTTCCTGCCTGATTTACCTCGAAAGAATAATTATATTCTTCAATGCCTAATTCTCTTTCTAAGTGTCTTAGTTTTTTCATTGGAAAACTTTAAAAATGAAAGTTTTCTTAAATAACTTTCTTAATAACCCGTAGTTTATGAGTATGTCTATTAGTTTCGGTATTAAAAATGCCTAAATGGTCAAGCCTGTCAATTCTCACTTTGCCGCTGGCATGAATGATATAATTATCGTTCATAATGATACCCACGTGAATGATTTTTCCTTCTTCATTGTCAAAAAAAGCCAAATCTCCCGGTTCACTTTCTTCAATAAAGCTCAGCACTTCGCCTTGTTTTGCTTGTTCAGAAGCATCTCGTTGCAGTTTATGACCGTTAAGCTTGTAAACCATTTGCGTAAAGCCCGAACAGTCAATACCAAAAGGCGTTTTTCCACCCCAGAGATAAGGAGCGTTCAAATACATAAAAGCCGTTTCTATGATTTTTTCCTTTGGTTTTTTTCCGGTTATTTTTAAGCCTTCAAACTCAAAACCATCCTTATTGATGCCATCTATATTCAGAAAAGTTAGACTTGCACCAAGCGGAACAGGCATCAATAACTCATTAAAATTGGTAACGTACTCTATCAAATCATAACTAAGAATCTCCGCCGATTTGGATAGTTTCTGATAGTCTTGCTCAGTAATTTTCTGACACTGTTTACTGTCTATCCAACCTTCATATTCATCGTAATGTATTTTTATTTTTATCCATTGATTTTTAGATTCTAATATCTGAAAATATTCACCAAACAATACTTGCGACACTTGTTCGCTCCGGTCACTTGGTTCGGCTCTTAGTGGTATTATAGAAAGATTACAGATTCCGTACATTTCTTAATTTAGAAAATAGAGAATAGAATACAGAAAAAAGATTACTGTTTAAGTAGTTTTTTCTTTATTCGTCTTCCGTTTTTATAATATTCTATTTTACTTTTCTTATATAAAAATACTTTTATTAAATCTTATTTTTCAATCAAATCATTAAAAAAGCTAAAGATAATTTTATTTCTTAAATCACCGACTTTTAATTCAGCCTTTCCTTCAAAATCGGTCTGAGTTTTATTTTCTGTTCCTTCTTCAATAATTGAAACTCTGGGTAAAGGGTCGTTTTTTTTCTGTAAAAATTTCAAACCGAATTATCTTTGATTCCTTTTGAGAAAAACCATTTGTAAAAACAAAAAACGAAAAAATCAAAAAGAAATATTTCATAATAAATTTTATAAAAATAGAGAATAGAATATAGATTTTTGTGAAAGTCTATTCTCTATGTTCTATTCTCTATGTTCTATTCTCTATGTTCTATTCTCTATGTTCTATTCTCTATGTTCTTAAAAAATTAAGCTCTCTCAATCACAATAGCAGAAGCACCACCGCCACCGTTACAGATAGCTGCTGCTCCGCGTTTTGCGTTATTTTGTTCTAAAACGTTGATTAGTGTAACGATGATTCTTGCTCCCGAACATCCCAGCGGATGCCCTAAAGAAACAGCACCACCGTTTACGTTTACTTTTGAAGCATCTAAACCTAAGATTTTAGCATTTGCCAAACCAACTACCGAAAAAGCTTCGTTAAATTCAAAATAATCTACATCGGTTAGCTCTAAATTAGCTTTTTTCAAAGCTTTCGGAAGTGCTTTTGCAGGAGCAGTCGTGAACCATTGAGGCTCTTGCTCAGCATCCGCATAGCTTGTAATATAAGCTAAAGGTTTTAAACCTAAATCTTTGGCTTTTTCTTCACTCATAAGCACTAATGCCGCTGCTCCGTCATTTATAGTCGAAGCATTAGCTGCAGTTACGGTTCCTTCTTTGGTAAATGCAGCCGAAAGTGTTGGGATTCTGTCTAATTTTACGTTTGTATATTCTTCGTCAACACTTATTACGATTGGTTCTCCTCTACGTTGCGGAATTTCGACCGGCACAACTTCGCTATTGAATTTTCCTGCTTCCCAAGCTTTAGCCGAACGGGTATAAGATTCGATAGCAAAAGTATCCTGCTCTTCTCTCGAAATGTTGTATTCTGAAGCACAAAGATCTGCACAAACTCCCATGGCATTTTGATCGTAAACATCGGTAAGTCCGTCTTTTTGAAGTCCGTCAATAAGAGTAGCCTGACCAAATTTCACTCCGTTTCTCAAATGAACGTAATGCGGAATCAAACTCATATTTTCCATTCCTCCGGCAACTATGATTTCTGCATCTCCAAGTTGGATAGCTTGAGCCGCTTGCATTACAGCTTTCATTCCCGAAGCACAAACTTTGTTTACGGTTGTTGCAATAACCGAGTCCGGAAGTCCGGCAAATTTAGAAGCTTGACGAGCGGGTGCTTGACCTACGCCCGCTTGAACTACATTACCCATTATTACTTCGTCAACCAAGTTATAATCCAGTCCGATTCTATCCAAAGCCCCTTTTATAGCAACAGCACCTAATTTTGGTGCAGAAACAGAAGATAATCCTCCCATAAATTTTCCGATAGGTGTTCTGGTAGCTGATACAATTGCGATTTTTTTACTCATGATATTATAATATATTTTGTTGTGTATTGAAGAGAGTTAAAGTTTAAATCACTTCATTTATTTTGTTGCGAATTTAACCATTTTATGAAAAATAGCCGTATTATCTTTGCTTAAAATTATTTTTATAGTTTTTTAAATATGATTTCAAGTATAAAAAGTCAATTTTTGTTGTTTCCACTCTTTTGAGATATGGTTTATCTCGACGGGTTTAATTTAAAAAATATTTACTATTTCATAAAAATATGCTTTATAATCATGCTTGAATAGAAATTATTTATTCAAACTATCTTATTGATTGTTAGCTTGTTTCTTATAAAAAAAAATAAAAAGATAAAAAAAACATTTAAATAGTTGTAAAGTAATAATTGAACCCTTACATTTGCAACCGCAAAATTACAAGTTCTATATACATAAAATTTTAGGAGAGGTGCCGGAGTGGTAACGGAGCAGATTGCTAATCTGTCATCGGGTAACCGATGCCAGGGTTCGAATCCCTGTCTCTCCGCATTAATAATCTTCGGGGTGTAGCGTAGCCCGGTTATCGCGCCTGGTTTGGGACCAGGAGGTCGCAGGTTCGAATCCTGCCACCCCGACAATTTTATGATTTTGGTCCAGTAGCTCAGCTGGATAGAGCAACTGCCTTCTAAGCAGTAGGTCTCAGGTTCGAATCCTGACTGGATCACCTCTGAAAAGCCTATGTTTATGGGCTTTTCTTTTTTTATACAAATTCCTTTATTTATATTTACCGACAGAAAAAGGCAAATTTTACAACAAAATTGCGGAAATTTTGCAACTCGGTTTTCAAAAATAACGATAGAATTTCTCTGCCTTTTTTGAGATGTCTTTTTAGTGCTACTAAAAATCAAATGGTTTAGTCTATATAAGGTATGACTAAATAGAATTTCAGTAATGTAAAATTGAAATTTTTCAGCATTAACAATCAGCAATATTTACCGCAACAGCCAATCCTCCTTCGGAGGTTTCTTTGTATTTGTGGTTCATATCTTGTGCAGTCTGCCACATTGTTTTTACTACTTTGTCGAGGGGAACTTTTACATTTTTGGCATCGGTTTCGAGAGCCAACTCAGCTGCATTAATAGCCTTGATAGCCCCCATTGTATTCCTTTCAATACAAGGAATTTGAACCAAACCACCAATTGGGTCGCAGGTTAGTCCGAGATGATGCTCCATAGCAATTTCGGCTGCTGTTGTTACCTGTTCGGGTGTTCCGCCGAGGAGTTCGCATAATGCTGCTGCTGCCATAGCACTCGAAACTCCGATTTCTGCCTGACAACCTCCCATTGCAGCCGAAATGGTAGCTCCTTTTTTGAAAATACTACCTATTTCTCCGGCGACCAACAGAAATTGTTTAATTTCTTTTTCTCCCGCTTCATGGTTTTCGATAACTAAATAATACATTAAAACAGCCGGGATAACGCCGGCACTTCCGTTGGTTGGAGCCGTAACAACCCTTCCCAACGAAGCATTCACTTCGTTTACGGCAAGAGCGAAACAGCTAACCCACTTTAAGATTTGACGGAATTTCACTTCAGTTTTTCTGATGGTTTCCAACCATTCCTGTGGATTGGAGTAGGGGAGTTCACCTTTCAGATTCTGATGCATATCATAAGCTCGCCTTCTTACATTTAATCCACCGGGAAGTGTGCCTTCTGTATGACAACCAATATACATACACTCCAGCATGGTATGCCATATCCTTATAAGTTCGTGGTCAATTTCCGCTTCGTTACGCATCGACTTTTCATTCTCATAAATGATTTCTGATATCTTTTTGTTCTCTTTTCGACAATATCCTAACAATTCATCCGCCTTTTCAATTGGATAAGGGAAAGTATATTTAGCCTGAGTTCTATTATCATCAGCAGTTTCTTTAACTACAAATCCACCTCCGATTGAATAAAATGTAACACTATAAGTTTCTTTGTTTGTAATTGCGGTAAATGAGATTCCGTTTGCATGAAAAGGCAAAAATTCACGGTTAAAAATAATATTGGTTTTATCATCAAAAAAAATTTCTCTTTGTCCGGCTAAGTTTAGGGTTTTGTTGTTTTTGATATTGTCAATAATTTTCTGAATCTGATCAACCGGAATATATTCCGGATCTTGTCCGCTAAGTCCTAACATGACCGCCAAATCTGTTGCATGACCATATCCAGTAAGCGAAAGCGAGCCATATAAATCTACCTGAATTCGGGTTACGTTTTCGAGCATATTTTTTTGTTGTATTTCAATCAAAAATTTCTCAGCGGCACGCCAAGGACCAAGGGTATGTGAGCTTGAAGGACCAACTCCAATTTTAAGCATATCGAATACTGAAATACATTCCATAATAGTTTAATTTATCAATGCTTCGCTAATGAACGAAATAAATCACTGATTATCAATAAAATAATTGTTAAAAATGGATAGCACGATGATATTCAGTACATTTAAGTTTGAAAAGGTATATAAAAACCAGCGGTTATCCAGTATCAAAGATATTATTTTTTCCATATTTGAGCAAATGGAGGAAAATTGGATTGTAGAATCCCAAAGAGCTTTGTTCTTTTGGTGATATTGCTTTTATAAGCGTCAAAGGGTGAATCAACTTTTTACAACTGGAGCGGTTTTAAACCATTGATTTAAATGTTCTGGATAAACCCATAACTTGAAAAAAATAAACCAAAAATCAAGCAATTCCATGACTTTGGAGAAGATTGCTGCGAAGATTTGTTAGCGAAGTTTTATTAATGAAGTGTTTCTGACTTTGTTATATATTTATACTCAGGTTATTTACTTCTTCTAAAAGGAAAGTCTTGAGATTTTCCATTTCCGCTAATTTGTGCAAAAATAGAATCCCGATTTACACGTTTATAGGTAATCATTTTTGGGAAATCATGTTCTTGGTTTTCAAAGATTAGTTCGTTTTCAGAAAGTGAAGTGAGTTTGAACTCAACCATCTCATCGTTATTCTGACCTACAACTATCGGAATATAAAATAAATCATCACCTATTTGAATCAGAGATACTTTTTCAGAAAAAAGTGTGTCAGAATCTTTGATAAAATATGTTTCTGCATAAAAAGTGCTGTCATTTTCCACAATCCATTTTTCGGTCAAAGAACCGTTTTCAGAAATGTTTTCCCAACTTCCTAAAAACCAATCAGCTTTATTTAAAAGATTAAAGGACATATATGTTTTATTGTGAGAAATGTTCTGGCTTTTTTCTTTTTTACATGAAATATTCAGGCAACAACATAGGCTAATTATGAAAAAATATGTTTTCATATTAATACAATTTTGAGTTAAACGAAATTATTAAAATAAAACGTAACCACCACTGTCAACTGAACTCTTTTTCATAATTTTGCAATCCAAAATTCAAAGACAGAAAATGTTAGACAGATTACAGATTATAAAACAGAAATTTGATGAAATTTCAGACCTGATTATTCAACCGGATGTCATAGCCGACCAAAAGCGATACGTTCAACTTAACAAGGAATATAAAGACCTGAAAGTATTGGTCGATAAACGTGATGAATATATAAATATTGACGGAAACATCAGAGAAGCCAAAGAAATTATTGCTGACGGTACTGATGCTGAAATGGTTGATATGGCAAAACAACAATTGGATGAAGCACAAGAACGTTTACCTCAGTTAGAAGAAGAAATTAAGTTCCTGCTGATTCCTAAAGACCCTGAAGATGCCAAAAACGTCATGGTCGAGATTCGTGCCGGAACTGGAGGCGACGAAGCTTCTATCTTTGCCGGAGATTTATATCGTATGTATGTGAAATATTGTGAGAGCAAAGGCTGGCGTACTTCTGTCGTTGATTTGAATGAAGGAACATCGGGCGGATTTAAAGAAATTATTTTTGAAGTTACCGGAGAAGATGTTTATGGAATATTAAAATTTGAAGCGGGTGTTCACCGTGTACAACGAGTACCACAAACAGAAACACAGGGACGTGTACACACATCAGCAGCAACTGTAATGGTTTTGCCGGAAGCAGAAGAGTTTGATATTCATATTGACATGAACGATGTGCGTATCGATTTGTTTTGCTCATCGGGACCGGGCGGACAATCGGTAAACACAACCAAATCTGCTGTTAGAATGACACACATTCCAACCGGATTGGTTGCCCAATGCCAAGACGAAAAATCTCAGCATAAAAATAAAGACAAAGCTCTTTCTGTATTGCGTTCACGTTTATATGAAATGGAATTGGCTAAGAAACAGGAAGAAGATGCCAAAAAACGTAATTCGCAAGTGAGTAGTGGCGACCGTTCGGCAAAAATTAGAACATATAATTATCCGCAAGGACGTGTAACCGACCACAGAATTGGGCTTACTGTTTATGATTTGGATAGTGTGATGAACGGAGAATTGCAAAAATTTATTGATGAACTTCAGTTAGTTTCCAATACAGAAAAGCTTAAAGAAAGTGAGATTTACTAAGGATAGTAATATTTTTAATTTCGATTTTAAAAAAAGACTCTATAATTATTATATCCCAAAACCCGTAAAATATAGAGAAACACAATTTTATATCCAATGAATAAAGAACAAATTGAACTGATAGAATCTCTTTTGAAGAAACCAAAGCACATTGTCATCCTTCCGCACAGAAATCCGGATGGTGATGCGTTAGGTTCTACATTGGCATTATACCATTTTTTAAAGCAAAAAGGACACAATCCGGTTGTTATTTCTCCTAATGAATTTCCGCCTAATTTAGCTTTTTTACCAGGTTCAGAGCATATTTATATATTCGAAAAAAACAAAACCTCTTGTGCTGAAATTATAAGAAACACAGAACTTGTTTTTACCTTAGATTTTAATTCATTGCAACGGGTTGGCGAATTGGAAGAAGTACTTAAAACACTTACAGTTCCTTTTATAATGATAGACCACCATGAAGCACCGTGTGATTATGCAGTAGTAAAATATTCTGATACCGCATTTGGTTCTACTTGCGAAATGATGTATCGCTTTATAGAATATTTGAATGGGTTGGAATTAATAGATGAAAAAATTGCCACTTGTTTATACACCGGAATCACAACAGATTCGGGTTCGTTCAGGTTTCCTAAAACTACACCACAAACGCATAGGATAGTTGCCAAATTGCTTGAAAAAGGTGTCAAAAACTTTGAAGTGCATGGCGAGTTGTACGATAATAATTCATACAACAGCCTTCAGTTATTGGGCAGAGCATTGCAAAACCTAAAAGTGTTGGAGAAGCACAAAACCTCTTATATTACACTTTCGCAGAAAGAACTTGATGAGTTTAATTCTCAAAAAGGCGATACAGAAGGTATAGTAAATTATGGACTTTCTGTAAAAGATATTATTTTTACGGCAATCTTTATCGAAAACAAAGAAGAAGGCATCATCAAAATTTCTTTGCGTTCCAAAGGTAGTTTTGATGTAAATAAGCTTGCAAGACAGTTTTTTAATGGTGGCGGACACATCAATGCCGCCGGAGGAAAAACATTTTTATCTATGCAGGAAACCATTGATTTGTTTTTGGAAGTGGTAAAAAATCATAAAGAATTACAATCATGAATTATCTTTTAGCAAATTTGTTTAGTAGCTTCAACAAGAAAGAGCAGATGAAAAACACAATTCTAATTTTATTTTCAATTTTTGGCTTATTTTTTGTTACAAGCTGTAAGGAAAATGAAGCACGAAGACCGGTTTCAAGAGCTACAGGAACTTTTTTGAAAGAATCGGTTGAGCGAAATATTAAACTGAATTTGTTAGAAGAAAAACTGATAGACTCGATTATCAAAAGTCAGCCTGAAAAAGAATTTCTCACGTCAGATATGGGATATTGGTATTATTATAACCATCAAAACACTCAAGATACTTTACGCCCACAGAGAGGCGATATCGCATATTTTACTTATGACGTGTCAGATTTGAAAGGAAACATCATTTATACCGAATCTGAATTAAAAAATCAGACATATCTGGTTGACAAACAGAATATAATGACCGGATTGCGAGACGGAATCAAACGAATGAGAAAAAATGAAACCATTACATTTTATTTTCCTTCACACATCGCTTATGGTTATCACGGAGATAAGCATAAGATTGGGACAAACATTCCTTTAATTTGCCGTGTAACCTTACATGATTTTAAAAAAGAAAACGAAACTGTACAACAATAATTAATTCTAAACACATTAAATCAAACTATTTATGAAATCAATAAATCTTTTACTAATAATATTACCCATAATATTTTGGTCTTGTTCAAATAAATATGATGAGTTAGGTGATGGTCTTTTTGTTGATATAGAAACAAATAAAGGCAATATTATCTTGAAATTAGAATATGAAAAAACACCTGTAACAGTGGCTAATTTTGTTAGCTTAGCAGAAGGTACTAATACGATGGTAACAGATTCGACAAGAAAAGGAAAGCCTTTTTATAACGGAATCCTTTTTCACAGAGTGATTGAAGACTTTATGATACAGACCGGCGACCCAAAAAGTGATGGTACCGGCGGACCGGGTTATAAATTTAAAGATGAAATTACAGATTTAATTCACGATCGCGGTGGAGTTCTTTCTATGGCAAACTCAGGACCAACAACCAATGGTTCACAGTTTTTTATTACACATGTTGCAACTCCATGGTTAGACGGAAAACATACAGTTTTTGGAAGTGTTGTAGAGGGCATGGAAGTCGTAAACCAAATAAAACAAGGTGATGCCATTATAAAAGTCATCATCATCAGAAATGGCGAAGCAGCCAAAAAATTTGATGCAGTCAAAATTTTTAATGAAGATTTTGCTAAAGAAGCTGAAAGACAACAAGCATTAGCAGAAGCAGAACAAGCCAGAAAAGAGGCGTTAATGACTCAATACAAAGAGGTAATAGATGCCAAGCTAAGCTTTTTTGATGACATGAAAAAAACAGCTACAAAAACCCCATCAGGATTGGTATATAAAATTACCGAAAATGGGAAAGGTAAAAAACCGGCTTCAGGCACAGAAGTTCTTTTTAATTATTCTCTATTTTTGGAAAACGGAGAGCTTATACAAAGTAGTGTTGAGTCTGTAGCCAAAGAATTTGGTAAATATGATGAAAAATATGCTGAAATGGGTGCATATATGCCATTTCCGTTTAAGTATGGAAACAAAACAGGTCTGATTGCAGGATTTTTAGAAGGAATAGAAAAAATGAAAATAGGTGACAAAGCATTATTTTTTATACCCGATTACTTAGGATATGGAGAAGCAGGAATGCCGGGTGCTGTTCCGCCAAATGCCGACCTGATATTTGAAGTAGAAATGTTAGAAAAACTATAAACCTTTAAAATTTACAAAAAAAATGAAAAATATTTTTTTATCACTGATTTTAATTTTCTCCATACATTCTTATAGTCAGACTGCTGACGGAATTTATGCAGAAATCCAGACAAACAAAGGAAAAATTCTCCTTCAATTAGAATATGAAAAAACACCTGTAACAGTTGCTAACTTTATCAGTTTGGCAGAAGGTACAAACACCGAAGTAAAGACAAGTCTAAAAGGAAAACGCTATTATGACGGATTGAAATTTCACCGTGTCATAGCCAATTTTATGATTCAAGGTGGTTGTCCCGACGGAACGGGAAGTGGCGATCCCGGATATAAATTTGGTGATGAAATTACCAATCTGAAACATACCGGTTCAGGCATTCTTTCTATGGCAAACGCAGGACCTGCAACCAATGGTTCACAGTTTTTTATCACACATAAGGAAACACCTTGGCTTGATGGAAAACACACTGTTTTTGGTCATGTAATTGAAGGGCAAAATATTGTGGATGCTATTGCTCAGAATGATGTTATGGAAAAAATAACCATCATCAGAGTAGGGGATAATGCAAAAAAATTTAATGCTCCCGAAACTTTTAAAAACAGAGAAAGTGTTTTGGCTGAAGGTAAAAAGAAAAGAGAAGCAGAGCTTGCAGAAGCAAAAAGAAAAGCTTTATTGCCATACAAACCTGCTATTGATGCCAAAGTAAAAGAATTTGCCAAAGTAAAGAAAACAGCATCTAAATCTGAAAGCGGATTAGAATATAAATTATTGAATAAAGGAATGGTTAAACCCGAAGCCGGCACAACAATTTATGTTCATTATTCAGGCTTTTTCGAATCGGGCGAATTGTTTGATAGTAGCCACGAAGAGGTTTCCAGAAAATTTGGGAAGTTTGATGAACGTAAAGCTAAAGCAAATGCCTACAAACCATTTCCATTTCAGTATGGCAATAAAACCGGCTTGATTCCAGGTTTTCTTGAAGGTGTAAATATGATGAACATTGGTGATAAGATGTTGTTGTTTATTCCGTCAAATTTAGGTTATGGCGAATCGGGAGCAGGAGATGTTATTCCGCCTAATGCTAATCTGATTTTTGAAATTGAGTTATTAGAAAATCTACCGGAATAAAAAAATATCAAAACATCATAAAACCCGCATTTTTGCGGGTTTTATATTTTTAGAAATGGGAGTTTATTTGTTTTTCAATAATTTTCGTTTGTTGTGATTTTTTTATTTGATTTTGTCGTAATATCAAACCCACGCATAAATATAAAGCAGAAGTGATGATTCCTATAATCGGGAAATCACCCAACCTGATAATTCTTTAGTGCCATTCCTCCTGACTTCAACTTAAACTGCACATTCACCTTGTTAGCCCCTAACGATAAGTTTATTGAAATTTCCAATCAAAATCGTCTTGATTTTTAATCAAAGCTCCGATTTCCAATTTGAAAATTTGGTCATATTCTTCATGAATAAATAACCAAAAATCTTCGTTGAAATAGAGTTTTACACTCTCATTTTCTTCTTTTTCCCATGATTTATAGCCTTTTTTATCAAGTCTCTTTTTCAAACTATCAAAAGATTGACCAATAAATTTTTCTCCATATAACTCCGCATCGGGTTTTGAAGTTACAATATAACCCAATCTAAAACCTTCATCTGCATACAAAGTCAGTTTAGACATTAAAGAGTTATAAACCAGAATTACATTGTCTTCCTCGTCTTTGTAATACATTGATGGTTGCCCGTATATCGATTCTATATCGGGCTGTTTCATTCCAAAGAGAAGCGAGTCAAATCCGAAAGCGGGTCTTAGAATCATATTCTATTATTTTTTGGGGATGTTTTGTAAAATTTCCAACACAAATTTCCAGTATTTTTGTGCGGATGAGATGCTGGCTCTTTCGTCTGGAGAGTGAGCTCCTTTGATAGTTGGTCCGAACGAAATCATATCCATTTTCGGGTAATTTGTTCCTAAAATTCCACATTCTAAACCTGCATGACAAGCCACTACATTAGGTTTGCTTCCGTTTAATTTTTCATAAATCGGAACCATAACATCAAGAATTTCTGATTTTGCATTCGGAGTCCAACCCGGATACGAGCCCGAAAAAGTAACTTCTGCACCAAAGAGTTCAAAAGCCGAACGAAGGGCGTTTGCCAAATCAAATTTTGAACTTTCAACCGAAGAACGAGTCAAGCATTGAATTGAGATTTGACTGTCTTGCACAATAACTCTTGCAATATTATTAGAAGTTTCTACCAAATCACCAAAATCAGGACTCATTCGATACACACCATTATGAGCTGCATAAATCGCTCTGAGCAATCCTTCCTGAACGCCAAGTTCCATTACGGAGTCGGGTAGGGGAGCTTCTTCGATTAGGATTTCTAAATTGGGTTCTGTGGTTTTGAATTCGGCTTTAATATCAGAGATAATTTCTTGAATTTCAGTTTCAAAAGCCTCGTTAAAAATACCTGATATAATTACTTTTGCCACACTTTCTCTCGGAATAGCATTTCGAAGGCTTCCTCCGTTAATTTCGGTAATTTGCAGTCCAAAATTTTCAAATCCGTCAAATAACAGGCGATTCATAATTTTGTTTGCATTTCCCAAACCTTTATGAATATCCATTCCAGAGTGCCCTCCGTTTAATCCTTTTACAGTTATAGTATATCCTATGGAGTTCTCAGGAACTTCTTCGGAATTATAGTTTCTTGCTGCCGTAACATCCACACCTCCAGCACAACCGATGTCGATTTCGTCATCTTCTTCGGTATCTAAATTCAAAAGGATTTCTCCTTCTAACATTCCACCCTGAAGCCCCATTGCTCCGGTCATTCCGGTTTCTTCGTCAATGGTAAAAAGTGCTTCAATAGCCGGGTGCGGAATATCGGTACTTTCCAGAATTGCCATAATGGTAGCCACTCCGAGTCCGTTATCTGCTCCCAAAGTTGTTCCTTTGGCCTTTACCCAATCTCCATCCACATACATTTCAATTCCTTGGGTGTCGAAGTCAAAGACTGTATCGTTGTTTTTCTGGTGAACCATATCCAAATGCGACTGCATCACGATGGTTTTTCGGTTTTCCATTCCTGGGGTTGCCGGTTTTTTGATAATGACGTTTCCTACGTGATCTTTAATGGTTTCAAATCCTAATTTTTGCCCGAAATCCATCATAAAGGCAATGACTTTTTCTTCCTTTTTTGACGGACGTGGCACTGCATTCAAATCGGCAAATTTATTCCAAAGTGCTTTAGGTTCTATATTTCGTATTTCCTGATTCATGTTATAGTTGTTTATATATTTTGCGAATGAGTTGCAAATTTACAAAGAATCAAAGGGATTAAAAATTGTTTAAACCTAAATTGTTTATACCAAGATGATACAATAGTGATTTGGAATTAGGCTATATGCTTTTCAAAAAGTTTTTTAGCATCTTGGGCTGTGATGTTTCCCACACATTCTTTTTTGTGAATGCAGATAACAGGAGCTTGTTTGCACATGCCTTGACATTTCATTTTTTCTACAGAAACTTTTATAAGCCCTGATTCTTTTACAAGGCTTTTCAGGCAATCTTTGACTTCGTCATTATAACGACAACATTTTTTGCCATCGCAGAAGTAAATAACTTTTTCCTTTTTTTTCTTTTTAGATTTCCCCATTCTATAAAAAAATGACCTTGCAAAAATAAAAATTTATTTTAATTTATTCTAAATAAATTTGTCGGGGGTTGTATAAGATATTAACAACTAATTTTGACTATATTTTAAAAACCTAACATAGGTTATTTGTAAATTTGTTTTATGATAGAAAAGAAATATTGGTTGTCAATTTTATTGATTGTTCAGATTGTTGTCTTACAGATAGTTTCTTTATTTCCCGATTTTGTTGAGACGTATTATAGTAACGGAATTTATCCTTTAATCTCTGTGACTTTGCGATTTACTTTTGGGTTTTTCCCTTTTTCTGTAGGAGATATTTTGTATGGTATTTTTTTGTTTTTAATGATTAGAATGTTGTGGAAGTTTAGAAAAAACCGAAAATATTTTGTGTTAGCATTATTTAACGTTATTTCCATATTTTACTTTTTCTTTCATTTTTTATGGGCTGTCAACTATCATCGAATTCCGTTGTACGAAAAACTGGATATTGAAAGAGAATATTCGTTTGAGCAGTTGGAAGATTTTGCTTTTAAACTGATTGAAAAAACCAATTCGATACACAGAACTATTACCGGAAAAGATTCAATTAAAGTTATAAACCCATATTCTGAAAAGGAAATTTTTGAAAAAAGTATTGAATCTTATCATAATCTGAACAAAATTTTTCCTTATTTAAATTATAAAACGCCAAGTATAAAAACATCGTTGATTAGCACACCTTTGAGTTATATGGGTTTTAGTGGCTATTTGAATCCGTTTACAAATGAAGCTCATGTTAATAAACACATTCCAAAATATAATTTTCCGACAACAACGTTACACGAAATGACGCACCAATTAGGTATTGCTTCAGAAAGCGAAGCTAATTTTATTGGTTTTTTGGCTTCGGTTCACAGTTCTGATATATATATCCAATATTCGGGCTATGTATTTGCTCTTAAATATTGCTTGCGAAATTTGGATTTGACAGATGAAGAGAATCAAGAAAAATTTCTTTCTGCTATTAATCCAGGAATCCTGGAAAACATAGATGAAAGCAGACAGTTTCAGGAAAAATACAGCACTGTTTTAGAATATTTTTTTGAATGGTTTTACGATTATTTTTTAAAATTCAATCAGCAAAAAGACGGCATAAAAGGCTACAACAATTTTATAGGTCTGATGATAAATTATTATCAATCGAGTGCCATTATTAGTACAAGCAATAATCACAATTTTCTATTCATAAAAAATCATGATTTTTAGACCAAAGTCAAATTATGATTCTGATGTATTTTCAAAAGAATAAACATCTTTTCTTTTAAAAGGTCTGATGATTAGCCTTCCTTCTCGGTCGAGACGAACATAATTGTAAACCCAATTCAGGAACACAACAGCTTTGTTTTTAAATCCGATTAGTGAAAATAAATGCACAAAAATCCATACAAACCAGGCAAAAAATCCATTAAAATGAAACTTAGGTAAATCTACTACTGCTTTATTTCTTCCTACGGTTGCCATAGAGCCTTTGTCATTATAGCTAAAAGGTTTTAATTTTTTTCCTTTTTTAAGTTTAATCAGGTTTTTGGCTAACCAGTCACCCTGTTGCATGGCAGGTTGTGCCATCATCGGATGACCCTTTGGCCAATCTTTTGAAGACATAGAAGCGACATCACCTATTGCAAATATATTTTCAAAACCTTGCACTTGATTAAATTCGTTTACCGAAAGTCTGTTAGCACCTTGTATAATGGCGTTTTCAGGAATTCCGGCAGGTAATGCTCCGCAAACTCCGGCAGTCCAAACAACTGTAGCAGATTCAAAAGTAAGGTCTGTATTTGTGGTTACGGTTTTTCCGTCATATCCGGTTACTCGGACGTTTTTCCAGATGTTTACACCCAATTTTATCAAAAATTCTTCTGCGGCACGAGATGATTTTTCACTCATGGTGTTCAGAATACGATCTTCGCCTTGCACAAGGTTTATTTCCATTTTTCTGACATCCAAATCAGGATAATCTTTGGGCAAAATAACTTTTTTCATTTCTGCCAAAGCTCCGGCAAGTTCCACACCGGTTGGTCCGCCACCTACAAGAACAAAATTCATCAAACTATGTCTGTCATGAATATTGGTTGCCAATACAGCTTGTTCAAAATTTTCAAGAATCAGACTTCTAATATTTAGTGATTGCGGAATGGTTTTCATGGCAACACTATTTTTTTCTATTTCTCGATTCCCAAAATAATTTGTTTTAGAACCTGAGGCAATAACTAAATAGTCATATTTTAATTCGCCAATATCTGCTGTGATTTTTTGATTTACGGTATCTATTTCACTCACATTTGCCAAACGGAAATAAAAATCAGAAAATTCCTGTATTACTTTCCTAATGGGATATGCAATAGAGCCGGCTTCCAGTCCGCCGGTAGCTACCTGATATAATAGAGGTTGAAACGTGTGATAATTGTGTTTGTCCAACAAAACAACCTGAAAACGCTTATTTTTTAGCTTTTTGGCAAGTGCCAACCCAGCAAAACCACCTCCAATAATGACGATGCGAGGAAGGTTTGTATTAGGAATATTCATACTATATTTAAGTCAAGGTTATAACAGTTACAAAGTTACAAACTTTTGATGATGCGGTAACTAAATTATGAAACTGTTTACATTTGTTTGAAATTAAAAACCAATATTTTGAAAAAAAATAGATATACGACTGTATGATGTCTTACAGTCTTATGTCTGAATTCTAAAAATTATCCGAAAAACATTAAGATTTACCGAAAACACTTGTCAAATCAAGAGATTAGGTATTTTAGAAAAATGTTTAGGACGCTATTGATTAAAAATAAGTATCTTGTAACAAAACATGTAGTAGTGATACTAATACGATTATGAATGATTCTTTGGAACAATTATTTGTAAAACAATTAAAGGAAAATCAGAATATCATCCATAAGATTTGCAGACTTTATACTTATGACGATGATGCTCACCAAGATTTGTTTCAGGAAATTACTATTCAGCTTTGGAAAGCCTATCCTAAATTTCGAGGAGATGCCAAGTTTTCTACATGGGCATACAGAGTAGCTCTTAATACTGCCATTACTTTATTTAGAAAAAGCAAGCGTTCTGTTGATGTTGTTGATTATGAAAGCAAAAGTTTTTTTATCAAACAAGAAGAATATGATTTTGAACAAGAAGAACAGTTGAAATTATTGTATAAAGCAGTACACCAACTCAATGATGTAGATAAAGCGTTGGTGTTTTTATATCTCGAAGACAAAGATTATGGAGAAATTTCGCAAACATTGGGTATTAGCGAAGTCAATGCACGCGTAAAGATGAACAGAATAAAAGGAAAATTAAAAAAAATATTAAATCCCTGATGTTATGGAAGAGTTGGATTTATTAAAAAAAGACTGGAAGAAAAGGGAACATGAATTCCGTCAGTATAGCGAAAAAGATATATACAATATGACGCACAAAAAATCTACGTCTATTGTAAAGTGGATTTTTATTGTGAGTCTTATCGAGCTTAGTTTGGGAATTATATTGGCATTTGTCATGTCAGCAGGCAAATATGATTCAGAAAATATGGAGTTTATAAAAGGACATGGACTATATCTGTATTATATAGTGTTGTCGGTTCTTTTTTATGCTGTAATAATTTATTTTATTGCTCGATTTTATTCAATGTTTAGAAAGATTTCGGCAAATGATAATGTTCGTGGATTATTAGAAAACATATTGAAAACCAGAAAAGTAGTTAAGCAATATATTGTATTTAACTTGGCTGTTTTTACATTTATTTCTGTGTTTATGGGGGGATATATAATCTACACAGGCTATGCAGAGGGAATTGAGAGTAACGGAAGTTTTGTGCAAATTCCCTTTGGTACGGCATTGATTAGCTTTATTATTCTCATTTTTGTTATAGCTGTTCTTACATTTATTATATGGCTTATTTACAGACTCATATATGGCAGATTGCTTAAAATACTTATTAATAACTATGTAGAACTCAGAAAAAATGATTTTTAATTAAACCCAATAAATTTTGTTTATATTG
>JAVEUZ010000081.1:0-4750 GCA_034005285.1 Flavobacteriaceae bacterium | reverse complement strand
TCTGTAATATATAGAAATCATTTCTCCCATCTGACAACCACTCTCCTTCCTAGCAACCTGTAAACCTCTTACTATTTCATTTAATAGACCCTCTTCCTTCAAACCATCTGTAATAGATATATCTAAAGAAACAAACACATGATTACCCTCCTGTGATTCTATACTGCTTCCCTCCACAACCTCTTTAGAGTAAACAACCTCTTTAACATTTAACTCCCCCTTCACTATCTCCATCATCTCTTCATCTTTCAAAGGTATGTATACCTTAGATAGTGGCTGTCTTACTTTTAATTTCCTCTCATTTCTAATATTTAATCCTAATGAGGATATATCTCTTACTTTTGACATACTTACAAGCAACTCCTTGTCTAACAACTTTTCGTTAAGTAAAGGAAAGTCCTCTAAATGTACAGACTCTTTAGCAGAGGGTACAAAACCATTAGCTAATGTCTGATATGCAGATTCTGATATAAATGGAGCAAATGGAGCCATTAACTTAGAGATTTCTAAGAGTACAAAGTGAAGGGTATTAAGTGCATCCTTATCACCACTTACAAACCTTTCCCTAGATCTTCGTATATACCATTTAGATAGATCATCTATTAGCTTAAATATTGGCTTTGTTGCCTTCTGTAACATATATCTCTCCATACCATTTTCAACCTCTATGGTTGTTTCAGAGAGTCTTGCTAATATCCATCTATCCATAACATTGTCTGAAGAGTAACCATCTTCATACTTCCAATCAAATTGAGATTGATAGTTAAGGAAATATTTAACAGAGTTAAGATATGGAAGTAGCACAGTTGCAGTAATCTCTTTTAAATACTTCTCACTAAAGATTACCTCTTCACCATGTACAATTGGTGAACTTAAGAAATACAACCTTAATGCATCTGCACCAAGCTCATCTACAACAGTATTTACTTCAACATAGTTAGATTTACTCTTAGACATTTTAGTACCATCAGGAGCAAGAGCCATACCATTAACAATTACATTCTTAAATGCCTTCTTACCAAAAAGAGCAACACCTAATACATGTAATGTATAAAACCAACCTCTTGTTTGATCAACGCCCTCGCCTATAAATTCTGCAGGATATTTTGATTTAAACTTCTCTATATTCTCAAATGGGTAATGGAATCTTGCAAAAGGCATAGAGCCAGAGTCATACCATACATCTATTACATCATTTACTCTCTTCATAATTCCATTACACTTTGTACATGAGAATGTAATCTCATCTACAAAAGGTTTATGAGGATCTGTTATCTCTATACCAGACCTTTGCTTTATCTCCTCAAAAGATCCTAATACCTCTACCTCTTTACACTCTTCACATACCCATGCAGGAAGAGGAGTACCCCAATATCTATTCCTACTTAATGCCCAATCTCTTGCATCCTCTAACCAATTACCAAATCTTCCCTCTTTTACATGATGAGGAACCCAATTAATATCTTTATTCTCATTTACTAACTGCTCCCTTATTGCTGTTACTTTTACATACCAACTTTTAATTGGTTTATAGATTAAAGGAGTATTTGTTCTCCAACACATAGGCATTTGATGTTCATGCTCTTCATGTTTAAAAAGTAGAGACCTTTCTTCTAGGTCTTGGATAATATACTTATTAGCCTTCTTATAAAACATACCTTTAAATTGTTCAATCTCATCTTTCATGTTTCCCTGATCATCAAGATAATCAAACATCTCTATACCCATACCTGTCATCAGTATGAAATCCTCTTCACCGTATGGAGCTTGATGTACAAGCCCTGTACCATCTTCTAAAGTAACATGATTAGCATGTACAACTCTAAATGCTCCCTCTTCTCTTCTATTTGCATAGTAAGGGTACAGAGGCTCATACTCCATCCCTATTAGCTGCTCACCCTTAAAACTTTCCTCTATTTCTAACTCCTTACCAAATACTTTTTCAACAAGCTCCTTACCTACAATATATTTCTCTCCTTCATACTGTACCTGTACATATTCAAAATCTTTATTAACTGCAACAAGTAAGTTCCCTGGTAATGTCCAAGGTGTAGTTGTCCAAATTAAAAGATACGCATCTCTTTCCTTAAGCTTTAACTTAACAGTTACAGCAGGATCAACGATAGTTTTGTAACCACCCAAAGCTACCTCTGAGTTAGAAAGTGTTGTACCCGCTCTAGTAGAGTAAGGTACTACTTTGTAACCTTGATAGAGGAGATCTTTTTTGTAAAGTTCTTTTAATGACCACCATATACTTTCAATATATGTAGGATTCATAGTTGCATACTCCTCATCTTTGTTAACCCATCTACCCATTCTCTTTGTTACTGCAGATATCTCTTCTTGGTATCTCTCTACTGATTCTCTACATAGCTGATTAAATTTCTCTACACCAAACTCCTCTATCTCTGACTTACTCTCAAAACCAAGAGATTTCTCTACCTCATACTCTACGGGTATACCTTGGCAATCCCATCCTAAACTTCTATCTACTCTAAAGCCTTTCATACTTTTATATCTAGGTACAGCATCCTTAATTACCATGGTTAGGACATGTCCGTAGTGAGGTTTATTGTTAGAAGTAATAGGGCCATCATAGAAGGTAAAGGTTTTATCTTTAGGTCTTTGATCAATACTCTTTTGTAAGATATTATTACTATCCCAATATTTTAAAATCTCTAACTCTGTATTTGAGAAGTTAGGTATACTGTTTTCCTTAGATATCTTTATACTATCCATTTATATATTTATTAATATTAAACAAAAATCCCCTTGTAAGATATGATACATTGTATCAATTCTTACAAAGGGACGCATATACGTGTTACCACCCTTTTTCAAAATTACATTACTGTAATCTCCTTACAGACCAGATATATGGTCCTGTTTACTTTCGGTAACAAACCGTTGGATTCTACTCACCTAAAGGCTTTCTTTCCACCACTTTCCAGTGATTACTGGGTCTTTGTGTTAAAAGATTATATCACACTAAAAGGTATATACTGAAGAAGCTATTTTAAAGAATGCATCTTTACTAGCATCCGTACCATTAAGATATGAAATTAAATTCTTGTATATTCTCCTGTTATCCTCAACAGATTTTACTTCACGAGCATCTGTGAACCTTTTACTACCACTATCATACCCCCAAACAGTTAACCTATCAGAGCTACCCTCTGTTCCTAATCTATCATCTAATCTAACCATTAGAAGTGGAATATCATGTTGTAAGGCTTTGTTGTAATCAAGTATGAAATAGAGGTCACTTGAAACTGGATTTTTAAAAAGAGTTGTAACTGCCATATCTAGTTTAGCAGGAATACCTTCAATATTACGGTGATAATAGACGGCATCATTTTCATACTTAGTAAATCCCATTTGATCTACAAAGTTAGTATATATCTGATCATATTCATTCAATTTACTCTCTACTCTCTCCTTAGAGATATCTAATACATCCGCTCTTTCAAAGATCCCATACCTATTACTATCAGTTACTATCCTCTCTCCATATTTAATTTGTTCTGTTGTTCCTGTTTCCTCTTCGTAATCGTATGGCATTTTTCTCTCTTTTAAATTAATATCTATATACATTATACCTAATTTCTGTACTTTTAAAAAAGATTTTGAAAAGAGAAGATATTGAAAAAATAGCGTACAGTAGTAATGATGTATTTCCATTAAGAGAAGATCTGTACAAAGCAGTAGAGCTCACACCAATAGATACTGTTAAGGTAGTAATAATTGGGCAAGATCCATATCATGGAATTGGTCAAGCAAATGGATTAGCTTTCTCTGTAAACAAAGGTATTAAAATACCACCCTCTTTAAGAAATATCTATAAAGAACTTGAAGATGATTTAGGTATAGAGACTCCTAAGCATGGAGATTTAACAGAGTGGGCGAAGCAGGGAGTACTACTTTTAAATAGTGTACTGAGTGTACAAAAGGATACCCCAGGCTCACATAGGGCTCTTGGATGGGAAGAGTATACAGACAGTGAAATTAAGAAGCTCTCTTTACAGAAAGAAAATCTAGTCTTTATACTTTGGGGTAAATATGCTCAGCAGAAAAAAGAGTTAATTGATGAGAAGAAACACTTACTGATAGTCTCCCCACACCCATCTCCATTCTCTGCAAGAAGAGGATTCTTTGGTAGTAAGCCATTCAGTAGAACAAATACATACCTAAGAGAGCACAGTATCCCCCCTATAAATTGGACACTCTCTACTTAATCTCTACACCACCGAAAGCTACACCTCCAGTAATCTCTAATACAGGCTCTGTAATATCACTCTCTTCAATCTTAGGATCCCAACCTCCAAATATCCCTGTACCATTTGTTACTACTCTACAATCCTTTGGAACAAATATCTCAACTCCTCCAAATGCACAGTTAACATGTAGCTTAGCACCGCCCTTTGCTATCTTAGCCTCTCTTAAATCTATTGTACATCCACCAAAAGCAACATTAATCTCTCCCCCTTTAAACTCCTTAGACTTAACCTTCTTATCCACTCCCCAAAATACAACTGTCTCATTTAAAGTATCCTTAGTACTAGATTGCTTCTGCATATTGGTAGAGCCTTTATCATTCTTAATTAGTATAGAGATACCAATTGTAATTATTAAAACAGGCCACAGTATTGCGAAAAAATTCCAATGAAAAAGATTAGTAGAAAGTAATACTGCACCTACAACTAACAGTATTAACCCACCATTACTATTACCATCTATTAGAAGTTTAGAT
>JAVEUZ010000080.1:0-4793 GCA_034005285.1 Flavobacteriaceae bacterium | reverse complement strand
TGAATTTCATAACAAATCTGATTGCAGGTATTATTGCCTATCACTTCTTACCAAAAAAGCCTTCCCTGAAATTTGAAACATTGAAATCTAATCAGTTAGCTGCATTTTAATAATCGAACTCAGGTTATTAATACCTACTTGTGGAGCAGCAATGCCCACACCGCCTTCTACCGGGTCGGTAACAGCCAGAAACATACGGTTAATCAACACTTCCAGATATTTGTTTTTGGGCGAAATATCCTGAGAAATATTGAGCAAGATATCTAATTCTTGTACATCGGTAGATTGAATTACTCTCATTTTGGTTTTAATATCGCCCGAATAAATAAGCTCCTTTTCTAATTTTGTGAAATTTTGAGCAAAAACAAAATATTGGACAAACAATACTGACAGAAAAATTATTTTTTTCATAGTGTGGTTTAAAAGAATAAAGATATTGAATCTATTTCAAAATGTTAAATTTTATATAAGAAATTTCCTCAGTACACACTAAACAAGTTATTTTGCTGTTATAAGATTTTTCAACCAAAACAAATCATTATTACATGAATCGATTTTTTATTTCGGCAATGCTTTTGATATTGTCATGTTCTTTGAATGCCCAGAACACTATTTCAATCAAGGGAAAAGTATCGGATGAATCAACAAAAACGGGACTTGAATCGGCTACGATTTATCTCTCTTCGCCCAAAGATTCTTCGGTTGTAGATTATACAATCAGTAGCAAAAACGGAAGTTTTGAGCTCAAGACCCGAAAATTTACAACTCCGATGATTGTAAGAGCTTCTTTTGTCGGGTTTCAGGATTATGAAAAAAGATTAGAATCGGGAACTTCGGATATTGATTTGGGTAATATCGGTTTGTTTGAAGACAGTACAATTCTTGGCGAAGTAGTAATTAAAAGTGAAATTCCTCCGGTAAGAATCAAAAATGATACCTTAGAATTCAATGCTTCTTCGTTTAAAGTAAGTCCCGATGCCAATGTAGAAAAATTGTTGGAACAACTTCCGGGTGTCGAGATTACGCCAGAAGGCAAAATTATGGTAAATGGTAAGGAAGTAAACCAAATCCTTGTAAACGGAAAACCGTTTTTTGGCAAAGACGGAAAAGTAGCAACCCAGAATCTTCCGGCAGATTTGATTGAAAAAATTCAGGTGGTCGATACCAAGACCAAAGAAGAAGAAATCTCGGGCGATGCCGCCAGTTCAGATAACAAAACCATCAATCTTACCATTGCCGAAGAAAAGAATAAAGGTTTTTTCGGCAAAGCCACCGCCGGTTACGGTTCGGACGAAAGGTATGAAGCGAGTATGCTGCTCAATTCGTTCAAAGGCGAACAGAAAGTGAGCATTTTGGCTTCGTCCAATAACATCAATTCTATCGGTTTCTCTATGGATGAGATTTTTGATAATATGAGAGGAGGCGGGAGAAGCAGCTCAATGTACTATAATGATGATGGCTCTTTCGGCATCAACGGAATGAATTTTGGCGGAAACACAGGCATTACGCAATCGCAGTTGGTGGGTATAAATTATCAGGACAAATGGTTTAAGAAAATCGATTTGAGCGGCAATTATCTGCTTACCAATGCAGAATCTGAAAACTTGAACAGGATGTCAAGAACCAATCTTCTGCCCAACGAAACAACCTATACGGAATCTCAGTCCGAAACCGATAGCTGGTCTGTGGGACATAATGTTTCTCTTGATTTTCAGATAAAACTCGATTCTACGGCAACCATTTATTTTTCCCCGAATTTTGATATAAAAAGAAGCCGGAATATGAACAAAAATTTTCAGACAACACATAATGAACTGAACGAGCTGCTCAATGAAAGTAACGGAAATACCTATGGCGAATCTGAAAACAATTCTTTTGGAAGCGATTTGTATTTCTACAAAGCATTTAAGAAAAAAGGACGTGGCATCAGCTTTGCTCTCGACAACGAAATTTCGGACAATGACAATTCTAGTAACCTGATTTCCGAAACCTATTTCTATCAGGGAACCACGCCAGATGATATCAGAAACCAGATACAGTACGATAAAACCGAAAGACGATATTACAGAACAGAAATCCGATATGTAGAACCTGTTACAGATTCGATAAAAATCGGGATTGGCGTAGAATACAGGAATAACAGACAAGATGACAGGGCATCAGCTTTTGATTTTGATGCCGGTTCGGGCAGATATGACGAATTGAATGAATTTTTAACAAACCATTTCGAGTCGAGGCAAAGTGTGGTTTATCCTTCAGCGGGATTTAATCTTCGTAAGAAAAAAATATTCTTCAATATCCGTATGGGAACAGAAATGATTCAGTTTAAAAATAATTCGCAGTATTTGGGCGTTAATGCCGAACTCGAAAAAAACTATGCCTTCCCCAAAGTTAACAGTTATTTGAGTTATAATATTACCGATAAAAAATCTATCTATGCCAATTATAACTTCAGTTATTCTTTGCCAACAGCGAGACAACTGCTCCCGGTAGAGATTCTAGCAAATCCTTTGAATACTTTCAGCGGAAACGAAAATTTAAAACCCTCTTCATCACACCATGTTTATATGAATTTCAATAATTATGATTGGTCTTCCAGAAGTGGTTTCTTTTTATACATGGGCGGTAATTATACCCAAGATGCTATTGTGGCTTCTACTGTGTTTGACGAAGATTTTAAAGCTTATACGACCTATGAAAATGTTGATACCAATATTTCGAGTTATGCCGGAATGAGTTGGAGTAAAACTTTTAAAAAAGACAAAAGAAACCTCAGATTTAATGTCGGACTGGATGGCGGGGTAAATTTTTCGCAGGGACTTACCAATAACGAATTATATGAAGCAACCGGTTACAGATTAGAGCCAAAAGCCGGAATTAACTGGAGTATCACAGATTTGATAACGGTTGCTCCTTCCTATAAATATTCGTTCAATACAACGGAGTATTCAAACTACGTAATTGATAAAGCGGACAATTTTATCCATACATTCAAAATGGAACTTACGAGCTATTGGCCCAAAAAAGTAATTTTTGGACACGATTTCGGATATACCTATAATTCTAATATTGCCGATGGTTTCAAAAAAGATTTTTACTTGTGGAATGTCAGCTTAGGGTATAATTTCTACAAAGATAAACTGCTGGCAAAAGTAAAAGTATATGATGTTCTGAATCAGAATATCGGTGTGCGGAGAACTATCACGCCAACAGCCATCACAGATTCGGAAAATACGGTTTTACGCCGTTATGTAATGTTTTCACTAACATATAAACTGGAAAAATTCGGAGGTAAAAAAGAGCAGGATAATATTTTCATTCTTGATTAAAGAGAATGTTATTTAAAAAAGTAACTTTGGCACAATTCGTGAATAACGTATCGTGTGAAACTTCAAAACAATAAGGTTATGAAAAAATTATTACTTGTGTTAAGTGTTATCGGGATGATAAGCTTACAAAGTTGCGAAGGTCCGGCAGGTCCTCCGGGTAGAGATGGTTATAATATTGAAGCAGAGGTGTTTGAGTTGAGAAATGTTAATTTTGGTTTTAGTAGTCAATTTGGATACTCAATTTATCAGGAATTAAATCCTCCGATTTTAAATTCTGATGTGATTTTAATTTACCGAATGGCAGGAACAATTAATTCCTCAACACCAATTTGGGAACAAATTCCTCGAACCTTATATTTGAATGAAGGCGAATTAGACTTTGATTTTGACTTTAGCAGAGTTGATTTTACCATTTATGCAGGGGGAACATATAATTTAGCGTTAACTCCTCAGTATCTTAATAATCAAACATTCAGAATCGTAATTATACCCGGTTATTTTGGCAATTCGTTTCGGGTAGATTACAGTGATTATGAAAGCGTGATGAATATGCTCGAATTGACAGAGAATGATGTTAAGATTTTAGAATAGTTAAGATGAACTTTATATTAAAATCCTGTGTAATATTTATTTACACAGGATTTTTTTATTCTTTCTTCGTCATCTTCAGTGAAACCACAATCCCGGCAAGAAGAGCCAAAGCAATAAATCCTAAGGATACCCATTCGGGGAGTTTATAGTGATGCACAATCAGCATTTTGATACCTACGAAAGTCAGAATGGCTATCAAACTGTATTCAAGATAGCTAAAGCGTTCCAGCATATTGGCAAGGAAAAAATACATCGAACGCAATCCTAAAATGGCAAATATGTTTGAGCTGAATACCAAAAACGGGTCGGCCGTGATTGCTAAAATCGCCGGAACACTGTCAATGGCAAACAATACGTCCATAACTTCAATCACAATCAAAGCCACAAAAAGTGGTGTTGCTGCCGTAATATGCCTTCTTTTTACAAAAAAACGTTCACCTTCAATATCTCTGGTAACAGGCATGATTTTTCTAAGCGAACGATATACAAATGATTTTCTGGGATTGAAGTCTTGATCATCTTTTTTAAAGAGCATTTTTGCAGCAGTAAATAACAGAAAAATCCCGAATAAGTATGTCATCCAACTGAATTTATTGATGAGCATTACCCCAAAAATAATCATAACTCCTCTAAAAATGATGGCTCCCAATATTCCCCAAAACAAAACCCTGTGTTGGTATTTTGACGGAATTCTGAATGAAGCGAAAACTACGGCAATTACAAAAATATTGTCAACACTAAGAGAAAGTTCTATTAGATAACCCGTTATAAATTTCATTGTCGCCTCAATCTGAGACAGCTCGGTCGGGTTCTCTATATAATCTGTTCCGTAAAGCCAATAAACAACACCGGAAAAAATAAAGGATAAAGTTA
>JAVEUZ010000005.1:0-93927 GCA_034005285.1 Flavobacteriaceae bacterium | reverse complement strand
CTTGAGTGGTTTGATGAAAATTGCTACAAAATTCATCCACAATACAAAAAATATCCGTAATTTTATCAAAATTAATCATAGAAATAGCTGTTAAATATTTGGTATTCAGAACATTAAATATACAGCTATTTCTTGTTTTATCCTATCTTTTTATAAAAAAATATTAATCGAATTCAGGTTGTAAGGTGTTTTTGTACTCTATATGAAATTAACCTTATTTTGTTTGGTTTTTTGTGAACAAGAAAGAAAATAGCACCGTCAGGAAAAGAGCTATTAAACAATATCAGAAGAAAATAATTTGACAAGGGTTTGGTAAGAGTTTTTAGAGTTAAAAACTCTGTTTTTTATCAAGAACTGGATAATCTGTTGGATAAAAAATACTGAATAAAAACACAAAACTCAGTAAATCAATGACTTACTGAGTTTGTTTGCTCCCCCTCTTGGGCTCGAACCAAGGACCCTCTGATTAACAGTCAGATGCTCTAACCAACTGAGCTAAGGAGGAAGGTGTATAACCTTTTTTGCGAGTGCAAATATAATGCGAAAATTAAATCTTGCAAATAAAAAACATACTTTTTTGCAAAACCAATCTTTAAGTTCCTTTTATCAGATGCCAAATATCGTTACCAAACACCAATGCCATTAAGCTCAACAAGATAATAACACCAATAGTTTGGGCTATTTCCAAAGTTTTTTCGGTTGGTTTTTTACCGGTTATCACTTCAATCAGGATAAACATGGCATGACCACCGTCTAATCCTGGAATCGGTAAAAGGTTGATAAACCCTAACCAAACGGAAAACATAGCTGTGAACTTCCAGAAATGTTCCCAATTCCAACCCGGGTCAAAAACCTTAAATAATCTCAACGGACCGCTTATTTGTTTGTAAGCCTCTGTTTTGGGGCGGATAATCAGTTTAAACTGTTTGATTTGATATTTCAACGAAGTCCAAGACTCTTTGGCAGCTAAAGGAATAGCACTTAAAAAACTGTGCTTTTCTACTGTTAGAAAACTTGCATTCATCGGCGGAGCTTGCATTCCTATACCTACTTTACTGCTGTCACTTACGGCAACAGAAACATCTACAAGCAGATTATCACGTTCAAGTTTTAGAACAATACTGTCATTTTTATGCTTTTTTAAAACACTCAAAAACTCATCATAATAAGTAATGTTTTCGTTGTTAACAGCCTTAATAATATCTCCTTTTCTCAGATCTGCCTGTGCGTTAAGCCCCTCAGGAAGTAGCGTATCTATAACAACATAGTTGCTTCTAGGCATCATCAAACCGCCTTTTCTGGCTCCGTTCATAAAGGACTTTACACGTTCGTCTGTAAGCGGAATATTTACTTTTTCGCCATTTCGTTGTACTTGTACGGTATCGCCCAACAATACATCCAGAACCATACGGTCAAAATGCGGTTGCGTTTTACCGTCAACACTCAAAATTCTGTCTCCGTCTTCAAATCCCGCCATTTTAGCCGCTTCAGAAAACATCAATCCGGTTTCCTGAAATTTGTCGGCAGCGATATATTTTTGTCCATAAGTGCTAAAAACCACCGCATAAATTAACCAAGCTAATAAGAAGTTTACTATTACACCACCTAAGATAATAATAAGCCTTTGCCAAGCTGGTTTGCTACGGTATTCCCACGGTTTCGGTTCCTGTTTGAGCTGTTCTTTGTCCATACTCTCATCAATCATTCCGGCAATTTTAACATAACCGCCCATAGGAAGCCACCCGATACCGTATTCGGTTTCGCCTATTTTCTTTTTGGCTAAGGAGAACCAAGGGTTAAAGAACAGGTAGAATTTTTCAACCTTTGTTTTAAAAAATTTGGCAGGTAAAAAGTGTCCCAACTCGTGAAGTACAACTAAAATCGACAAACACAAAACTAATTGTGCAACTTGAATCAATGTTTCCATTCAATATTATAAATCTGATTGCGGGCAAAAGTACGGTTTTCGACCTATTAATTGCCAAATAAAATTTAACGAATTACTTTTTTATAAATTTTTTATGAAAAGTACCCTCATTTGTTTTGATTTGTATGGTATAAACGCCTTCCGAAAGATGTTTGACATCTATCACTAAACCTGTATGTGATTTAATTACCTGTCCCGCTGTGTTGATAATAGTTAGGCGTTCGATTTGGACATGATCGGGAACAAAAATTTCAAGTTTATCTTCTGCCGGATTCGGATAAAGCTGAACAGCATCAGAAAAAGCAAAGTCAGAAACACCCAATGTTATCGAATTATTTTTTGAAATCAGATGTTTTTCGGGATCAAAAATCACATTGGTAACTACAAAAGGTACATCTACCAAAAAAACTTCGTGATTATGTGTGTTATCCAAAACTACATCAAGAAAAGCACCTCCGCTTCCGATAAGTCTCACAGGAATAGGCAGTTTAAAAAACGAAACAGACGAGTGCGACTGTGCTTGGCTTACTTGAATCTGCAACTGATTGTTGCCGGCACTTGATGCTGTAAGAGTATATTGTGGATAGCCCTGCTTATAAACCCAATTATCAAAAAACTCTGTAAGCTCTGTACCGGACTGCGTTTCCAGATGATATTTCAAATCTCCTGTCACCGCATAACCAAAAGCTAAGTTGCTGTCATTCAGATAATTTCTACATGATTGATAAAAGTTGTCATCGCCCAACTTCCATCTTAACATGTGAAGTACCATGGCTGCTTTGTTATAACTGAGTCTGCTGCTAAAAATCCGGTTTACATTATTCAGGTCGCTATCTTGCAAATACAAATATCCACCGGGCTGAGACGTAATATTCTCGATTAAGTTATTTTTCCAACTGACAAATTGGTTATTTCCGTCAAGATGCTCAACCACCAATCCGGAAAGGTATGTAGCAAACCCTTCGTTGAGCCAAATGTCTTTCCAACTTCCGCAAGTTACTTTGTTTCCAAACCACTGATGAGCCAGTTCGTGGGCAATAAGTCCCCGGCTAAAATTCCCCATAAAGGATATAGTTGTGTGTTCCATACCTCCGCCCCATCCAAATTCTGCGTGGCCGTATTTTTCATCTGAATAAGGATAGGTGTCAAACAAATCTTCAAAAAGATTCATAATCGGAATTGTTGGTGCTAGGCTGTTAACGGAACTGTTATAACTTTCCGGATAAAGGTAATTTACAATAGGAAACTGATGTGGCGGAGTGCCCGCTTGTTGTGTATAAATGCTATAGTTTGTTGCGGCAATCGCTACCAAATAGGAAGGAATCGGATAATTATGCCTGAAATGCGTGGTTTTGGTTCCGTTTCCATTTGGAGTCTGACTCATTTCAACTCCGTTTGCTACTGCAACATATTGCGTCGGAGCTGTCAAATATATGTCAATGCTATCTATTTTATCGTTCAAATCCTGTTTGCATGGCCACCAGTCTCTGGCTCCGTATGGTTGTGAAAGTGTCCATAAAACCGGAGTTCCGGCATGTGTCGCCGTCGCAAACGCCTGCTCACCCATGGGTGGTATTCCTGCATAGCTAACGGTTAATGAGTCTAAAACCCCTGTATTAATTGTTTCAGAAAATTGTATAACCAATTCGTTGTTGCTCTGCGAAAAAGTCAACGGCACATTGTTCCGCATAACCGAACCTACCGTAAGTTGGTGCGATAAATCGAAGGTAATGTTGCTCATCGGGGACAAGGCCACAAAATGCGTAGTAACATCTCCACTGATAAAATATACGGCAGGATCAATATTAAGCTGAAGCCGCTGGTATGACACATCATAATTTTGTGTGTTCTGATTTGCCATAAAGCCCATATTTTGGGAGGCTTGGTGAAGTTCTGATGATGATATTTTAGACAACTCCGCAAGGCTTTCTTGTGCAATTATGGTAGAAAAATAAATTAAAAAAGTAAAAGCAAGTAGGTTTCGCATTATTTTTTGGAATAAGATTTTTCAAATTTATAAATAATATCGAAAAAGGAATGTTTTTTTGATTGTACTAAAATATTTTTCACTCAACTTAAACGTCTTGAACATTAAAATTTCTCAAACAATTCTGTACCTTTGCCGTCTTAAAAAGAGAATATTTATGTTACAGGTTGCCGTTATCCGTGAAAACAGAGAGCAGGTTATCGAGGCTCTTGCCAAAAGAAATATCGATGCACAAAATTTGGTTGACAGCGTTTTGGAATTAGACGAAAAACGCCGTGCTACTCAGGTCGAATTAGACAATGTGAAAGCCGAGAGCAATAAGATTTCGAAAGAGATTGGTGAGTTGATGAAATCCGGCAAAAGGGAAGAAGCTGAAGCAAAAAAAGCTCAGACAGTCACTTTGAAAGAAGCCGACAAACAACTTTCTGAAAAACTTGATATATATGCAAGCGAACTCCTTCAGGAGTTGTATAAAGTACCAAACATTCCTGCTACTATTGTTCCCGAAGGGAAATCTGCCGATGACAATATTACCGTTCACGAAGAAGGTGAAGTTCCGGTTTTGTTTGAGGGAGCTATACCACATTGGGAGTTAGCAAAAAAATATGATTTAATAGATTTTGAACTCGGTGTTAAAATTACGGGAGCCGGATTCCCTGTTTATAAAGGAAAAGGAGCCAAACTTCAACGTGCATTAATTGCTTATTTTCTAGATAAGAACACCCAAGCTGGTTATCAAGAAGTGCAAGTTCCACATTTGGTTAACGAAGCTTCTGGATACGGAACCGGACAGTTGCCTGATAAAGAAGGGCAAATGTATCATGTAGGCATCGATGATTTATACCTGATTCCGACAGCGGAAGTTCCTTTAACCAATATTTTTCGGGATGTAATTTTACAAGAAAGCGAATTGCCTATTTTATGCACAGGATATACACCCTGCTTTAGAAGAGAAGCTGGCTCTTACGGAGCACATGTTCGCGGATTAAACCGTTTGCACCAGTTCGACAAAGTAGAAATTGTGCGTATCGAACATCCTGAAAAATCTTATGACGCTCTTGACGGTATGGTTGCACACGTAAAAAATCTTATGAAAGAACTCGGTTTGCCATACAGAATCTTACGTCTGTGTGGGGGCGATATGGGGTTTGCTTCTGCTCTTACCTATGATTTTGAGGTATATTCTACCGCACAAAGTCGTTGGCTTGAGATTAGCTCAGTTTCAAATTTTGAAACCTTTCAATCAAACCGTTTAAAACTTCGTTTTAGAGATAAAGACGGGAAAAATCAACTTGCTCATACATTGAATGGAAGTTCTCTGGCATTGCCAAGAGTTTTGGCAGGTATTCTGGAAAATTATCAGACACCAAACGGAATTGTAATCCCGGAAGTATTGCGTCCTTATACCGGATTTGATATTATCAGTTAAAAAATCAAACATTCTCAAACAATAGCCTATGAAAGTCTTCCCCGGGAATTTACTCAAAAAATTAGAAGAAAGAAAGGCTGCAGATGCATTGAGAAACCTATTGGGTTCTTGTGAAGAACGCATAGATTTCTCGTCTAATGATTATTTGGGAATTGCCGGAAACGAAGAAATTTATGAACAGGCTCATCGGCTTCTTTCAGAAATCGATTATAAAAAAAATGGGGCTACGGGTTCACGACTTCTAACCGGAAATCATATTCTTTATGATGAAGCCGAAGAATTTATTGCCCGTTTTCACGGAGCAGAGTCGGCACTGATTTTTAATTCGGGTTATAATGCCAATATTGGACTACTCAGTTCGGTTGTAGGACAAAATGACATCGTGCTTTTTGACGAACTTTCTCATGCTTCTATCCGTGAAGGAATCAGGCTTTCAGATTCTAAATCATACAAATATCGGCATAATGATTTGGAGGATTTAGAAAATCTACTTTCTAAATTCAATTCACATAAAGAACAGGTTTATGTCATTACCGAAAGTATTTTTTCTTTGGATGGCGATATGCCTGATATGGAAAAACTATGTGATTTGACCGAAAGATATAATGCTTTACTGATAGTTGATGAAGCTCATGCAGTAGGTGTTTTTGGTTCAAAAGGAGAAGGAATAATTCATAAAATGAATTTATGCGGCAAAATTTTCGCCCGGGTTGTTACTTTCGGAAAAGCTTTAGGTTGCCACGGAGCAGCGGTTTTGGGAGCAACAACTTTAAAGAATTATTTAGTCAATTTTGCCGGTAGTTTTATTTACACTACCGGATTGTCGCCTCATTCGGTAGCAACTATTTTGGTGGCTTATAATTATTTGGACATCAGCAATGAACCTCGATTTAAACTGCACAAAAACATCCGCCTTTTCAAAGAAAATATTCCGGAAAACATAGAATATATTCCATCTAATTCGGCTATTCAGTCGGTTGTAATTCCTGGTAACGAACAAGTAAAAAAGGTTGCTATACACTTGCAACAATCCGGATTCGACGTAAGACAAATTCTTTCTCCCACAGCACCTGTCGGTAAAGAACGTTTGCGATTTTGTATTCATGCCTATAACACCGAAGAAGAAATTTTAAAAGTATTAAAGGTTTTGAAATTATTACAATCTTTGTTGTGATTCAGAAGTGGTGAGATATTATGCCAAAAGAATTAAATTCCTTGGCTCGGATACAAAAAATCCCAAACCTGAAAGTTTGGGATTTTTATTATTGAAGTGATTTAAACTTTTTTCAATTGGATAAAAAAATGCCCTTTTGCCTGTTTTACGTTTTTTTCTTACTCAGTAGCTCTGCTACGCAGTGCAAAAAAGCACTCAAACAGAACAAAAACATTCGTTTTTCGCTTCACCCGAGAGCTTTGCTCGAATTGGCGAAGCAATCAAAAAAGTTCAAATCACTTTATTCTTTATTCTGTTCCTCTTTTTTAGAATTTTTAGATTCATCTTCTTTGGCGGCATTTTTAAATTCTTTGATACCGCTTCCTAAACCTTTCATCAGTTCCGGAATTTTTTTACCGCCGAAAAGCAATAAAAGAACGGCAATAATCAGGACAACATTCCATGGGCTAATAGCTCCTAAAAATATGGTTAATAGATTCATAATTCACAAATTTAAAGTGCAAAGGTATAAATAATTCCTGGTCAATTTTATAAAGAAGCCCTCATAATTTCGTTAAATATTAAAGCTTCATCACTTTTCGGCTTATTTTCCCAAATTCACCACTAAAAGTTATGAACAACATTCCTTTCCATTCAGAATTTAGATTTAAACGGATTTCTCCATTCGGATTATCTATAATATTTTCATATAATTTTTGTCCCAAAACGTTGTGGATGAAAACATTTACTTTCCCAGAGATATTTTTCAAATTAAAAAAAGCATGGTCAAAAACGGGGTTTGGATACGGACCGATGATGTTGTTGTTTGCCCATTCTTGGATAGAAAGAGTGTTGATTTCAAATGTCCAATATCCATTAGGAGCAACGATTGGTCTTGCAATAGATTTTCCGGAATTGGCTTCTGCCCAGATGTAATAATCGACCGTATTTATAGTTTCAGGAACAGAAATATAGCCCGTCCAATTGTCGTTTTCCGTTAGAGTCATCGTGCTTTCATTAAAGGCTTGTGTGCCATTTTCACGCCAATATACTTTTGCTTGTGCAATACCGGAAATATGCTTTATCTGTGCTTGTACAGGAATGTCATGATGTGTGTTTGAACTTTTTATTTTTTCGTGAACAATCCACAAAGGATCTGCCACGCCGATAGTATGTGTAATGCAATGAATGGCACCGCTTGAGCCAATAAGAGCTTCAGCATTAACACCTACGATATTATAACCGGGTAGCAATTCCTGATAAAGAGCCAGAGCAGCTTCATCAACTTCGGGTCTGTATGTGGGCACAAGAACAGTCTTATTTATAAAAACGGAGTTGGTAAAGGTTCTGTAAGCTCCGCCGTTATTCGGATATAATCCGCCTGTACTCGGTGGTGCAGGGATCCAATGAATGTCATATTCATTTCCGAAAGGCGTTAGAAAATTTGACGTTACATAATTTATATTTGCCTGAATTTGTGGTCCATCTGCAACACCTTGTGGATATTGGCTTACCAAAATGGTCTCTTCGTCAAGAAGCTTCATGTGCATATCTATATGATGAATTCCGTCATAGGGCAAAACATCCATTTTGATATAGCTGTCTATTCCCATATAAGTATGCATAATTTCGTCTATTTGAGCCTCTGTTTTAGGCGTTACGTTATACGTATTACCGGCCTGATTTTCCATCAGAATAAGTTTTGAAGCAAAAGCATTTCCTAATCCGTCAGACATAAAATTGCCCCCGGTATTTACCAAATCATTTGTTCCAGTATTGGTTATATAAATAGGTATATCCAGATAATTTGCATGTGCCGTAGGCAACACATCATCCAACGGGCGAGGTCTGTTGTATATCCAGTCAACCAAAGCTCTTTCTCCGACATCGTTTGTATATACTGTATTACCAGCATAATCGCGAATCCAAATACTATTGGTAGGAGCGTTGACAAACTCAACATTTGTCATATCTATTCCGTTTGAAACAAGATAGTTTTGAACCGAAGTACTGTTTTGTGTTGCAATCAAAACCTTACATTCCTGAACAGCCGCCTGAACAATCTGCCTTTGAATGTTTTGATAAGCAGGAGTCCAGCCTAAAACCAGATATTCAACCTCTTCCCATTCGGCTGCTGTTCGTACAGGCGACGAAGGTGCTGAAGCAATCCCGTCTGAACTGCGGAACTGAAAATCTGAAACGATACTTTTTTCCTGAGTAGAAAATCCTTTCGGAAGTGTTATTTCCTGAGCAGAAATACCTAAAGAAAAAAAGAAGAAATAAAAAGCAGATAAAGTGCTGTAAAAGTTTTTCATAATTATATTTTCTTAGAGAGATTTGGGTTAATATTTTATTGAATGTCCATAATGTGTCATAATGTAATGTTTATTAACCAAACAATTGATTTCCAAAAATCTATTATCACGTACTTATATTTTAAACACACCCCTAACCCCTATAACTCCATGTTTTTATTTGTTTTTTAAAGGAGTCGTTGAATCTTCGATTTCAAGAGGGGAACTGTTTTGGGTGTTTGCTCAACGGCTCTCTCCTTGAGGAGAGTTGGGGAGGTGTTCATTCTTATTAATCAAAATTTTAACGGATTATGACTAACAACGGACATTCAGAAATATTTTAAATACAAAACATTTATTGTGATTTTATTACATGCAAAATAATAAAGAATTTCATAGTTTTAGTAATAAAATAAAATAAAATTACATAAATCAGGTTTAACAAGAAACGGCATAGTTTGTGTTTAATTATATTTGTACAAATTTCAGTTATGTCAAAAAGTCAAAAAAAAGTTCACAAACTCAGAAAGCGGTTGTTTAACAAACGTAGGTTAGTGATTCTTAACGAGGATACTTTTGAAGAAATTTTTTCGTTGAAACTCAACCTGATGAATGTTTTTGTTGTTTTGACTATAGGAGCTATTTTCTTAATCGGAATTACAACCTATATTATTGCTTTTACGCCGCTACGGGAATTTATTCCGGGATATGCTTCAACCAAACTCAGAAGAGAAGCTACTATTATGGCGGTAAAATCGGATTCGCTACAGCTCGAAGTTCAAAAAAACCAAGCCTATATAGAATCTATCAAAAAAATATTGACCGGTGATTTGGAATATGCACAATTTAATAAAGATTCTCTTTTGGCAATCCAAATACAAGACCCGTCTCAGTATCGATTAGAGGCAGACGAAGCAGAACAGAAACTAAGAGAACAAGTGGCGATGGAAGACAAATACAATTTGTTTGAAAAAGCCGAGTCTAAGGTAAATCTTGTACTTTTTCCACCTGCAAGAGGACATATTACAGACCGATATGATGCCCGAAAAAAACATTTTGCGGTAGATGTTGCATTGGCAAATGACACGCCGATAAAATCGGTAGCAAATGGCACAGTTGTTTTTGCTGATTGGACACCGTCATCAGGAAATGTCATCATTATAAAACACACAGATGCTCTGTTATCTGTATATAAACACGCAGCTACGCTTACAAAATCTCAAGGAGATTTTGTGCGTACAGGAGAAGTTATTGCTCTGGCAGGTTCAACCGGACACGAATCTACCGGGGTGCATTTGCATTTTGAATTATGGAAAGACAGTTACCCCATCGACCCAACACAATTTATAGATTTTGAATAAGCTATGTCAGTAAAATCTGTTGCCGCTAAATTATTTTCAAAATACATCCATCATAAAAACAAAAAATGGATAGAAAACCCTATAAAGACTCAGCAAGAAGTTTTTCAGGATTTAATTAATTCGGCAAAAGACACCATTTTTGGCAAAGATCACCATTTTTCGAGCATCACATCTTTTGAAGATTTTGCTAAAAATGTTCCAATTAGAGATTATGAAGAATTGCGACCCTATATTGACCGTATCGTAAAAGGGGAAGAAAATGTTTTATGGAAGGGGAAACCGCTTTATTTTGCAAAGACTTCCGGCACTACTTCCGGAGCAAAATATATTCCGCTTACCAAAGAATCAATGCCATTTCATATCGAAGCTGCCAGAGATGCTATTTTGAGTTATATTCACGAAACCCAAAATGCCGCATTTGTTGACGGAAAAATGATTTTTTTACAAGGAAGTCCCGTTCTCGAAGAAAAAAACGGAATCAGATTAGGCAGATTATCTGGAATTGTGGCTCATTATGTTCCAAAATATCTACAAAAAAACAGAATGCCAAGTTGGAAAACCAATTGCATCGAAGATTGGGAAACAAAAGTTGATGCTGTTGTTGACGAAACCATCAACGAAAACATGACTGTAATTTCCGGCATTCCGTCATGGGTGCAGATGTATTTCGAAAAACTGCATGAAAAAACCCAAAAACCTATTGGCAAAATTTTTAAAAACTTCGATTTGTTTATCTTCGGAGGAGTAAACTATGAACCCTATCGAGCAAAGTTTGAAAACCTCATCGGAAGAAAAGTCGATTCTATTGAGCTTTTTCCGGCATCTGAAGGTTTTTTTGCCTATCAGGATTCGCAAAAAGAAAAGGGAATGTTACTGCTTTTAAATTCCGGAATTTTTTATGAATTTATAAAATCTGACGAATTCTTTACAGAAAACCCGAAACGCTACACGATTGGCGAGGTTGAGCTTGGCGTAAATTATGTTTTGATTATTTCAACCAATGCCGGACTTTGGGCATACAACATCGGTGATACTGTTCAGTTCACAAACCTGAAACCATATCGGGTGATTGTTTCGGGAAGAATTAAACATTATATTTCGGCGTTTGGCGAACATGTTATCGGCAAGGAAGTCGAAGCCGCTTTGCAGGAAGCAACGGAAAGAACAGACATTCGTATAAACGAATTTACGGTCGCACCGCAAATAAACCCCAAAAACGGATTGCCGTATCACGAATGGTTTATAGAGTTTGAAAAGGAACCTGAAAATATCGAAGAATTTGCGTTAAAAGTAGATTTTGCCATGCGTAAGCAAAACGTATATTATGATGATTTGATTTCGGGAAATGTTTTACGAACCCTTGTGATTACTAAAATTCCGAAAAACGGGTTTCATGAATATATGAAATCTGTCGGTAAATTGGGCGGACAAAATAAATTACCAAGATTGAGCAATGACAGGAAGATTGTGGAGTTTTTTGAGAATAGAAAATAAAGAACAAACAGAAACCGTATATTTGCAGGTTATAAAAAAGACTTTAATGAAAGAAATGAAAAACATATCACGTTCAAGAGCACAAGAATCTTCTGCAGCGATAGAGCGTTTATACATAACAATGCGTCATTTATTCAACCGGGGGTTTTATAAACCTATGGGAGTTTCTGGAGAAACATTGCGTGAAGCATTATTGTTATTGCGACCCGAAATTTATGGCAGTATTGCAAATGAAAAAGTAGAATTGAACGGATTACTTTATGTGATAGAAAGACTTCCTGTGGGCATAGAAGAGTGTCGATATATCAACCTTACTTCAGACGAAGGCTATTCTAAATCGCATTTTCAGGCAATCGTTCCGCCCAAGCGAAAAAGAAACTGCTATCGCATTGACCAAGAACAGATGAATATAGAAATCACACGAGGTCGTTCAGATATTTATGATATTCTGACACATCTGACTTTTGTTTTCATCGAGTCACACAAAATAAAAGACAAAGTTTTATTGGATGAAAATGATTGCGAAGTTATCAGAGATTGGGATAAACTGGAAGAGTATGTCAAAAAAGACGAAGAGCTTTCGCAAACAGAAAAAGAAATTGCTATTTCTCATTCATCAAACATTTTAGGCAGAAGTTTTTTGGAGATTCTAGAAATATATGACGATTTTGCCACCCGCGAAAATCCTGACCGATTTTTACATATTGTTTATTGGCTCGGAAAATTGGCTATTGAAGAAGTGGTTGAAAACAAAAAAAGAACCATTACATTCAGTCCGATTTTGCGAGAGCGTTTAGGTCATCATATCCACGGTGAGATATGGGCAAACAACATCAAAGAAACACTGTATAGGAACAACATCATAGACAGACCCATTCACATTATTAGTGCTAATATGCACAGTGTAATGAACTCTATTTTTGCCCCTTCGGTTCTGGCAACCAAGTATAAAGACAAATCGGAATATGTCATCTTTGAAGATTTGAGTACCTCCAACAATTCAGAACTTCGCAAAAAAGTAGAGGCATTTGCATTGCAAAATGGCATGATTTCAATGCCGGATACCTCCGGAACCAATATCGATGTACAAATCTTTGACACATCAAAATTCAATTGGAAAAAAACCGCATTTCCAAAAACCAAAATCACTGAAAACCACCCTGTTATTATTGTAATGGATTATGCCTTTGGCGAACAGGCTTATGAAACCATAGACGAATTGCTAAAACCTTTCAAAAAAGGAAAAGAGAAATTTTTCCTCAATGTAGAATCGGTTTCGATTATGGGTAAAGCAGGAATTCTGGAGGGCGGTAAAGGAGACATTATGATTCCGTCTGCACACATCAACGAAGGAACCGGAGACAACTATCCGTTTTACAACGAGTTAACTAAAGAAATGTTTGAAGGTAATGACATCCCTGTCTATGCCGGAACTATGGTAACCGTATTGGGAACTTCACTTCAAAATAAAGATTTGCTGAAGTTCTTTAATGAGTCAACATGGGGAGCTATTGGACTTGAAATGGAGGGAGCCTATTATCAAAAAGCAATTCAATCAGCATCGAAAATCAGAAAGAGCGTCAACCCAAATATAAAAGTGCGTTATGCTTATTATGCATCAGATAATCCCTTAGAAACCGGAAGCACGTTGGCTTCGGGAGGCTTGGGAACAACCGGCGTAAAACCAACCTACTTGATTACCATAAAAATTTTAGAACAGATTTTTTACAACAATAAATAGTAAACATGAGTACAAATTCTTCGCAAAACGCAGACAATCAGGAAATTGATTTGGCAGATGTAATAAAAAAAATAGGTCGGTCAATGAACAACCTACTTACTAATGTTTTTAAGGCAATATTGTATTTTAAGAAAAACATCGTTGTCTTTATTATATTGTTTATCATAGGTGTTGGAATTGGTTTTTATTTGGATAAAAACAGAAAAATATACAGCCACCAGATGATTGTTCATCCAAACTTTGGCGGAGTTGATTATTTATACAGTAAAATTGACCTTATCAGTGCTAAAATCAAAGAACGTGATACTATTTTCCTAAAGAATATTGGCATAAGTCAACCTAAAAAATTCCTCAAAATAGAAATTAAACCCGTTATAGATGTGTATCAATTTGTTGGAGATAAAAAAGAGAATTTTGAAATGATTAAATTAATGGCTGAGGACGGTGATATCAACAAAGTACTTAATGATAACGTTACCAGTAAAAACTATCCCAACCACATGATAAGTTTTGTAACAGATGGAGAAACTTCGCATGAAGAAACCATTAACCCGTTACTTAATTACTTCAACGAATCTGATTTCTATAACAAAATTAAAGAAGAATATTTGAATAATGTGGAGATTAAGATTGTAGAAAACGACTCAATCATTGGTCAGATAAACAGCTTGTTAAATACTTTTTCTTCAACATCTAAAGACACTCAAAAAAGTGACAAATTGGTTTATTACAACGAAAATTCACAGCTTAACGATGTTATAGAAACCAAAGAAATAATCATTAAAGACCAGGGGAGATTACGAGTAGAATTATTTGCAGCAGACAAAATTGTTAAAGACCATGGTATCATTACCAACATCAGAGACACTAAAGGCGTAAGTGGAAAAATGAAGCTTGTATTACCGTTTTTATTTATTTCATTTTTTATTGTGATACAAGGGTTTAGAGCACTTTATAAAGAACAAGTCCAAAAAATTTCAGAACAGCAATAACCATGAAAGGAATCATTCTCGCGGGAGGTTCGGGTACGCGATTACACCCACTAACTCTCGCGGTTAGCAAACAATTGATGCCGGTTTATGACAAACCGATGATTTACTATCCGCTTTCAACTTTAATGTGTGCGGGCATACGGGAAATACTGATTATTTCAACACCGCATGATTTACCGTTGTTTGAACAGCTTTTGGGAGACGGAAAAAACTTAGGATGTCGTTTTGAATATGCCATTCAGGAACACCCTAACGGATTGGCAGAAGCATTTATCATTGGAAAAGAATTTGTAGGAAACGACAAAGTTGCTCTGATTTTGGGCGATAACATATTTTACGGAACCGGATTAGCAGAGCTTTTACAATCTAACAACAATCCGGATGGTGGCATTATTTATGCCTATCATGTTCATGACCCGGAGCGTTATGGTGTGGTCGATTTTGATAAAAACGGAAAGGTTATATCAATAGAAGAAAAACCGTCGCAACCAAAATCTAATTATGCTGTTCCGGGAATTTATTTTTATGACAATGACGTTTTGGATATTGCAGCCAATATAAAACCCAGCCATCGTGGCGAACTCGAAATAACCGATGTAAATAAAGAATATCTGAAAAGAGAAAAACTGAAAGTGAGCATTCTTGACAAGGGGACAGCCTGGTTAGACACCGGAACTTTTCAGTCGTTGATGCAAGCCGGACAGTTTGTTCAGGTCATCGAAGAACGACAAGGGCTAAAGATAGGCTCTATAGAAGAAGCCGCATATAATATGGGATTTATAGATAAAAATCAGTTAAAAAATCTAGCAGAACCTTTGCTCAAGAGTGGTTACGGAAAACACTTATTAAGTTTGATATAATGTTTATTTCAGGTTTAACTTCGCTCATGCCAAGTTTTTGAAATTGAATTTGTGTCATTGAAATTGAAAACCATGATTTTTAAGGAAACAAAACTACAGGGTTGCTATATAATTGAACCTAAAATAATCAAAGACGAACGGGGTTATTTTATGGAAAGTTTTAATGAAAAAACTTTTGAAGAAATAACAAGTCAAAAAGTTCATTTTGTTCAGGACAATCAGTCATTTTCAACCCGAGGTGTTTTACGCGGATTGCATTATCAAACAGGCGAACACGCACAGGCAAAGCTTGTAAGAGTTTTGCAAGGAGAAGTTTTGGATGTAGCCGTTGATATCAGACCAAATTCGCCAACGTATGGTCAATGCGAATCTGTAATTTTATCGGCAGAAAACCAAAGACAATTTTTTGTACCAAGAGGTTTTGCCCACGGATTCTTGGTATTGAGCGAAAACGCTACTTTTTTCTATAAATGTGATAATTTTTACAACAAAGAAAGTGAAGGTGGTATTATTTACAACGACAAAGCCGTTGGAATAGATTGGAATTTTTCTGTAGAAAATCTGATTATCTCCGAAAAAGACAAAAACCTGCCTACACTTTCAAATGCCAAAAAAGTATGGTAGTTTTAGTAACCGGAACCAACGGACAATTGGGACAAAGTTTACAGTTTGTGGCAAAAAAATATCCGCAAATTGATTTTGTTTTTTGTGACTCTACGCAATTAGACATCGTCAACTTAGAACAGGTCAAACATGTTTTTGAACAAATTAAACCCAATTTTTGCATCAATACTGCGGCTTATACCGCTGTTGACAAAGCTGAAAGCGAATCCGAAAAAGCAGCATTAATAAATGTAACGGGCGTAAAAAATCTGGCAGAAATTTGCAAAGAAAATGATGTTGTCTTACTTCACATTTCGACTGATTTTGTTTTTGACGGAAATAAAAAATCTCCTTATACCGAAAGAGACATTCCAAACCCAACGGGAGTTTACGGACAAACAAAATTGGAAAGCGAAAACATTCTTCGAACTATTTGGAACAAGCATTTTATCATCAGAACATCATGGGTTTACTCGCAGTTTGGACATAATTTTATGAAAACCATGTTACGATTGGCATCAGTAAAAGAAAGTATTTCTGTTGTTAACGACCAAATCGGAACGCCTACCAACGCCATAGATTTGGCAGAAACTTTAGTGCAAATAATTCTTCAAAACCACCACCAACCCAACCAGAATTTATTTGGCATTTATCATTTCAGCAACGAAGGAGCATGCAGTTGGTACGAATTTGCTAAAGAAATTTTTAAACAAAAACAGGTTCAAATAACACTTAATGCCATTACTACGGCAGAGTTTCCGACACCGGCAAAACGACCCGCCTATAGCGTTTTGGATAAAAGCAAACTAAAAGAAACGTTTGGCATCCAAATTTCAGATTGGAAATCAAGTCTTGAAAAAGAGCTACGCCGCGTGATATAAGGTCTTGCAGGTTTCTGTTTCAAGTTTCGGGTTATTGAGGTATGTGTTCTATTCTCATATTTCAGACTCTCAGCATGTTTACAATCTTAATTTCTAAATTCCCAATTCAAAATAGATAAGAAAAACACCCTATCCTCAAGAATGAGAACAGGGTGGTAACTATAAACCCAAATTACGCATTAGAAATCTATTGCATAATTTGGGATAAAACAATATCTAAATTATTTTTTGATAATCTTTTTTGTCATCGATTGTCCGTCTGCTTCAAGTACCAAGAAATAGATTCCCGGATTTAGGTGGCTCATAGCGATTTGATAGTTTTCTACCCTACCGTTTTGAATTTGTTTGCCATCTATTGAAAACAATTGATATGAAATTTCTCCGTAGTTATAGACTACTTTCAAATCGTCTGCTACCGGATTTGGGAACACCACCACCTGAAAATCGTTATAATCCTGAATAGATGCGTCATACGATTTACCAAGTACTCCGAAGTTGTTAAATGTCACACGGTCTCCATTTTCTGCCGTCAAGTTGTCTCCAATAAAACGGACACGTACTTTAAAGTTTTCGTTGTTGTTGACACTTTCTAACTCTGAAAAATCGATTCGGAACAATTCATAGTCTGAAGACAAGCTAAACTGTGTTTCAGAAAGTCCGTCTGTAATCCAAGTATTTCCTTCGGGAGCTATGTTGTAATCGACTACGATGCCTTGGGCAGCTCCTTCGTCTTTAGCAGCAAATGCCAGAACAATTTCTTTATATCCGTTTGTAGGCGTATGAAAGATGAGCATATTTTCTAAACCATTGTTTTGAAAAGGTTGTTTTATTTGAATTCCTCTCATATTGGCATCTTCAAAAGCAATGTCTTCATTGGCCTCTGGAATATAATTGATATCGGTAGGACTATTGCGACGTTCCATAGAAGCTTTACGCCAATTTGGATGGGTTGCGTTAAACGGATAGCCTTCTAAGCATGATGCATATTCTATATACGCCTCATTGTTAGCCTCGTAGCTGGCTTCAAAAGTAGTAAGCGGTGTGTCATTTGGTACATCCGTTCCTATAAACCAGTAATAAACCGGTTCTTCTATGACTTCAGCAGGAACAAAATGAGCCGTAATCACAAAGTTTGAAGTAGGCGTAATTGTGATTTCATCTTCGGTTGATGTTGAGATTCCGCTCCAATGCGAAAATTGGTATCCGGGTAATGGAATAGCTTTAAGTGTTACAGGAATGTCTTTAAAATAAATTCCAGTCCACGGATACGGATTTTCAGATACTCCGGGGGTTGAAGGATTAATCTCGATGGTATTTATTTTAATAAATCCGCTTTCAGAATTATCTACATATAAATAAGCATTTATGTTTTCCTGAATATCGAATTTTTCACGAATGTGGTTTCTTTGATAAGCGGGTCTTTGAGAGGCAAAATTAATGATTGCTGTACAGTAGTCATGCCATGTTTGAACGTTATCCATATTTTTCCAACGAATAATATGCTCTGGAAATTCTTCGGAAATTGTATTTTTCATATTATAAAAAATAGATTCTAAACGTTCCGGGATGAAGGTTGTGTTTAACAAATCGGCAAAGCGATTGATAAAATAAAGCTTAAAATCATCATTTTCAAGCATCCTGCGAAACAAGAGTGTTGCCCATGCCGGATTTGGATAACTCGATCCATCAGGCTCTGTCGCAAAAGCCAGAGTATTATGTTCATAAGAACCTGCCATACCGAAAGAAACATCAGTATCTTTTAATATCCATCTCCACCTCCCGTCCTTACCGTAAGGAGCATTGGGCTCAAATTGTGATGTTTTTCTTCGGAATAATTCAACATTATTAGATAGCCAATCCGTATTATTAATATAAATTTCTGTGATATAATAATCAGCAAAGTTAATAGGATCTAATAATGTTGAGATAAAATTATAATTTTCTTCTGAGGTTAAAGTATTGTTTTCAACATAATCCATCATGGCTTCATAGTGTACTAAATCACCTTCTTTAGCTTCAATGATTCCGCTGATTTCCACATGGTCAATTTCTGAACTATTTATATCGAAAACCCTCTTGAAATATTTATCATCATATCGTTCTCTAAAGTTCAGCATACCCCAATATTCACCGTTTATAAAAACAGTTGCAGGTTGATAAGATTGGGTTTCAAATTTCAAATGCTTTACAGCTCTATGAATAAATCCGTCTAAGAAATAAGTAGTTGCGTGGTCATTTCCCGAATTTCTCAGAATAAGTCTATTATAACTGTTATAAGGTTCGTTGTCGAAAAAAGGAAAATCGAATGTGCTGTTGCCGTGTTCTGAACGGGCATATAATCTAAGAGATTTGTTTGGTTGTGTCCTAGTAAATCCTCCATGTATTCTGATTCCAATATCCTGATTAAGGACCTCTTCAGTATTTAAATAATAACTGAAATTACCTTTAAACTCTGTAGAACTACCGCTTCTGTTGTAGTTAGCATCGGGATTTCCGTAAGTTGAGTTCGGATGATTTGTTCGCCACATATCAAAATCAACACCCGCCACATGTATTCCGTCTTCATAATCAAAGAATAAATCTTCATCAAAATTTAAAGAAACAACAGGCAGAGAAAACCTGTCAGCTCCTTGTGGGTTTACAAAATAGTTTTTTGTGATGACAGTACTTGAAATGTTGTTTTTTATGGCTTTGGTTCTTACAACCGTACTTTTTAAAACAGGTTCTTCGGGTAAATAATACGGAAAAACATGAAAGGTTGTTGATATATCTGAAATTTTGTTAGGTTCAGAACTTCTGTCTGTAATATCAATAGGAGACTCATATAATATGGAAGTGTAGTTTTTTTCCAAAAATTCTCCAAATCCGTCACCCGGATTTTGAGGATATTGATTTTTATAAAGATAGGTGATTCCTGAAAGATTGTTTTCGTCAGGTTCAGAACCGTCTAACGTATAAATAATGGTTGCTTCGGGGTCAGGGTGTGAAAGGGTTAGTGTAAAACCGTTTGTGTAAAACCCGCTGTTTACAGAAAAAACAGGCGGAGAAACCTCGTCAACAGGTTCGGATTCTTCATAATAGTTTGTTGCTCCCGGAGTTGGAATCGGAAAAATAACAAAAGTATCGCTACCGTCTGTTTCCCTGCCATAACTATGATTTTGTGGTATAATCACCGGAGGAATCTGGTCAACGGTTGTGCCGTCGGGTTGTGTGAGTGTGATGGTTTCGCCTCCGGCACTAATTGCAAAGTTGGTGTGCAGAGGAAGTTCGGGGTTTGTGCGATCTTTGTTAGAACACCAAACGAGCAAATATTCTCCGGGTTGAATAGAATAATCAGGAAAAACCCATTTATAAGGGTTGCTGCTGTCTGATAATCCGTAACCCAAAAGGCTGACACTTTCTGTCCCGGCATTATATAGCTCTACCCAGTCTTCGTAACTGCCGTCATCATCTGTAATCACATTTGAATTGGACGTGATGAGCTCGTTGATGACAATGTTTTGGGAATGTAAAACATTAAAAACTATTAGTAAAAAAAAAGAAGTAAGTAGGTTTTTTTTCATTTAAAATATGTTTTAGTGATTTTAGATGGTTGTTTATTAAAAAAACGAAATAGAATACTACACAAATGTATTAATTCAATAATATTAAAAGTACTCCTTTATACATTAATTACATAAAATTGATATTTTCTTATTGTATTTATTATACTTTTGTGATGCTGAAATTATCAATAGGTTGCGTATAAAACAGTATGAATAACACTAAAAAACATAAAATTGTTTGTGTTGTGCCGGTTTACAATGACTGGCAGAGTTTTGCGGTACTCGCAGAGCATATTTTTTTGTTACAGCAACAATATCAGGATTCTTATCTGTTTAAAATCATAGCTATCAATGACGGCTCAAACGAAGTTTTTAATCAGGAACACATCAAAACAATAGAAGTTTCTTATGAAATTGTCGATTTAAAAGTCAATGTTGGTCATCAAAGAGCCATTGCTGTGGGTTTACAATATGTATATCATGAAGAAGAGTATGACTTTGTCGTGGTAATGGATAGTGATGGCGAAGATATTCCGGAGCAGATTCCGTTATTGGTTCAGAAAGCTTTGAAAGAAAATAATTCTAAGATTGTTTTTGCCCAACGGAATAAAAGACAAGAGTCTTTGTTTTTTAAAACGGGATATTTCTTTTACAAACACATTTTTAGGTTTCTGACAGGACAAAAAATAAATTTCGGGAATTACAGCTGTATTCCGAAGGTGTTGATGGAAAAAATAGTGCATCAAAACAATATTTGGAATCATTATTCGGGAGGAATTATACAGTCAAAAATCCCTTTTGAAAAAATTTTGCTCGACAGAGGAAAACGTTACGCAGGTGTTTCAAAAATGAATTTTACCGGTTTGGTTCTTCACGGGTTAAGTTCTATTGCTGTATATTTCGACTATTTGTCTGTAAGAATCCTTAAGATTTCTTTATATGGCATTGTTATTTGCTTGATTTCCGTATTTTATATCCTATATCAAAAATTATTTACAGATAATGCCATTCCGGGTTGGGCATCGAGCTTAATCCTTATTTTATCGGGAATTGTCGTGCAGTTATTTTCTATGACGTTGATTGTTTCATTATTGCAATTAAGTTCCAGAAAAAACATTATTGCACCAAATTCTAAGATATATAAAGACTTCATAAAATAAAAGCCATTATATGCATTGGTTAAAAAATAATTATTTATTGCTTTTTATACTTCTGATGGCAGCTGTGTTACGTTTTTATAACATTGACTTTCAAAGTGCCTGGCTCGATGAGATACATACGCTGAACGAAACCAATCCTGACATCCCATTTTTCAAACTTCACGAAGCTATTAATGCCGGTGAACAAATGCCGGTTTTATATTTTTATCTGGTATATTTTCTTTTCAAGATTTTTGGCTATAGTTTGGTGATAGCCAGAGCTTTTTCGGCGATACTTGGAATTTTAAGCATTTATTCGATATTTCTTTTAGGTAGAGAGTTATATAACAAAAAAGTTGGTGTTTTATCTGCTCTGTTACTTGCCGTAAACGGTTTTCACATATATCACTCTCAGGAAGCAAGACCTTATATGCTGTTTTTGTTGTTTGGTATTTTATCGTTTTATCAGCTTTTATTATTCATAAAAAAACGTAATTTAAAACACAGCATTTTGTATGGTTTGTCTGCCGGTTTGATGATTGCAACACATTTTTTCGGGTTGTTTGTACTATTGTCGCAGATTGTTATAATGGCTGTCGTTTTTTTATATATGAATCTACAGCAAAAAAAAGTATTTGCTGTCAGAAGTTTGATTTCGGGGTTTATCACCATACTGCTTTTTCTTCCTTCTATTAATATTTTTAAAAGAGTATCGGAGATTAAGGACTTCTGGATTCCGGCTCCGACAGAAAACAGCTTGTCAACAATATTTAGAGAGTTTTATGGAAATTCTGAAACAGTATTGTCATTAGTATATATTTTTATCATTCTTTATTTCATATCTGTTACCAAAGCTCAAACAATAAAACAAAATTATAAAACCCTCATTCAGGACAAAAAAACATTTGGTTTTCTGTTTTTAATGTTGTGGATTGTTTTGGTTGTATTTGTTCCTTATTTAAGGTCATATCTTTCTGTTCCGATGCTGATTAGCAGATATTTTTTCATTATTTTACCCGCATTGTGCATCATACTGTCGGCAGGGATAATAGAATTTAAAAACAAAGCCATTCAATTTGGTCTTGCCGGATTATTTACAATATTTTCAATAACCCATATAGTTGTAGTTCAAAAATATTATAATGCGGTTTCAAAATCTCAGTTCAGAGAAGCCATTGGTTTTATCAACAACTACAATAATAATTTGGTGGTAGTATCGAGTTTGGGTTGGTATGTGCCATATTATTTGGATAATAAAAATACAGCGGTTTATCATGAAGACATCAATGCTTATGTAAATCAAATAAAAAAAGACACCATAAATATGAAATCTTTTTGGTGGTTTGAAGGACATAACAGAACATTTGACCCGTTGCCGGATGTAAAGGATTATTTGGACAAAAACTATATTGCAACAAAAGAGTTTTTAGGTTATGATGTTCATACAAAGCTTTTTCAACCTATTTATAAAGTAGATTTCTTATATGATATTTCAGAATTTGATTTAACCATTTCACAAGACGGAGATTCATTTAGTTTTAGTATAGAAAATTTTATGATACATGACCACACAATAACCATAAGTGGTTGGGCGTTTTTTGAGAGGTTGGATGCTACTGAAACAGAAATAGAGATTTTGGCAATAAAAGACGCAAAAGCCTATAAATTGTTTCGTAAAAACACACCAAGACCAGATGTAACAAACTATTTTTCGAGCAAATCAAATTTAAATAACTCAGGGTTTGAAGTGTCTTTTGACACTGGTGTTTTAGAAGCGGGACAATATACGGTTGCTATTGTGCTGACCAATAAAAAACATGCTAAAAAAGGCATCATCATAACAGATAAAATTTTTAACAAATAGCACAAAATTTATGAAACGAATTTTTATATATACAATATCCGGAATTTTATTGTTGGTTTCCTGTAAAAAGAATGAGCCACAAAAACAGTATGATGAGAAAGAAACAGCAGTAAAAATTGAAGAAAACTTGAAAGTAAGTGTTGAGGTTATAATACATGAAGATGATAATTTTCATTTATATTATACCGAAGACGGCACGATTGAATTTGATGAAGAACGTTCAATATGGGCTTCTGTATCGGGTAGCAAAAATGTTCAGGAAATTACTTTTACATTGCCCGAAAATGTTTATCCAACCAATCTTAGAATAGATTTCGGATATGGAAAAAACGAAAACCAATCTGACGTTACCCTACAATCTTTTAAAATTGCCTATTTAGACAATATTTTTGAGGTAGAGAACACAGATATTTTCAATTATTTCTATCCAAATCAAGACAATACGGTCGTGATTCCTAATACAGCTACTCTTCAAAGAAAAGATAAAAGTCAAAACACCGCACCCATAATTTATCCATTACCTCAATTAACAGAAGTGTTAAATAAAATTATCGAATAAAGTCGTTTTTTGCATAAAAAAAATGTTTTATATTATTTGATTCTATTACTTTTGGTTAATGCTTCGAAGAATCAATCAATTCCTTTTTCAAAACAAACAATTTCAAAACTTTTCTATCTACGGATTTGGACAGTTTTTTAATTTGGTTACGCCGCTATTGGTGGCACCGTATATCATCAAAATTTGTGGAGAAGAAAATTTTGGGAAAACTGCCGTGGGTATGGCTATTGCCTTTTTTTTAATTGTTTTTGTTGAATATGGCTCTGATATTAATGGAGTCCGGAATATATCATTAGCTAGAAATAATCGAGAAGACTTAGAGAAAATATTTTTCTCTACTTATGCAGTTAAGTTTATTTTACTTCTTATTGTACTTTCTGTCTCCTATTTACTGATTTTAGTCATCCCTTATTTTTCTTCCGAAAAGACTCTGTTTTTACTGAGTCTGACTGTTATTGTCGGACAGTTCATTAATCCGACGTGGTTTCTACAAGGAGTAGAAAATGTCAAATGGATAACGTTACTGAACATCATTTCAAAAACCATCTATTTAATCGGGATATTCTTAACCATAAAAACAACACCAGATTATGTATGGGTCAATCTATGGTGGGGATCTGGCATGATACTAGCAAATTCTTTTGTGGTCTATCTCATAATAAGACAATACAAATTCTTCAACTTCAAAGTTAGCAAACAATCTGTTCTGGAATATCTAAAAAAGGACTTTTCTATTTTTTATTCACAGATATTTGTTTCTTTACAAATGTATGCACCAATTATCTTGGTCAGCTATTTCGGAAACAATCTAATGGCAGGACAGTACCGTATTGTTGAACAGATTGTCGTTATTTTCAAAACCTACATTTTGTTGTTTTTCAATTTTGTTTATCCAAAGGTTTGTTTCTTCTTAGAAAATGATTATCATCAAGGAATTCGCAACTGGAAAATTTTTAACGGCTCAAATCTTGTATTCATTACTCTCTGTACTTTGTTGGTTATATATTTTGCAGATGACATTGTGTTATATTTTAATGCCGAAAACACAGAACAATTGGGTGATGTTTTGAGAATAGCTGCATTTATTCCTTTTTTACTTGCCATTTCAATACCTCTTAAACAATTGGTTTTAGGCTGGAACTTTCAAAAGTTTTATGTAAGAATCACAACTTTTGTGGTAATTCTAAATCTGTTACTTATTATAATAATTTTACCGTATTATAAAGTTGAAGGTGTATTTTATACTTTAATACTATCTGAAATATTGGCAATCTTATTTTACCTATATTGCATTAAAAATAATTTTCTCGGAAAAAAGAGATAACAAGCTCATAATGATTAAGTTAATTTTCAATAAACTACTATCAACTACAGGTAAAAGTTATACCGTAGATGAGAGAATTCCACAGAAATTGCTCTTAGGCACCTTGTTTAACAGAGTAATAATGATGATTCGTGGAATATTGTTTTTGAGAAAAAAAGTGTTTTTAGGTTCAAGATGTCGTATCTCAAATAAAAAAAACATCCTATGGGGTTCGAACGTAACCATAGAATCCAATACGATTATAGACGGATATGCTTCTGAACCTATTCGTTTCGGAAATAATGTAAAAATAGGGGCTTATTCTTATGTTAGTTGCACAAGTCATTTTTCAAAATATGGTAAAGGATTAAAAATAGGTAATGATTCTGCCGTTGGCAGATTTACCGAGTTTGGTGCTGCAGGTGGTGTCATTATTGGCAACAATGTAATCATGGGGTCTTATATCAGTTTTCATTCAGAAAACCATATATTCAACGACCTCACAAAACCTATTAGAGAGCAGGGAGTAACCTCTGAAGGAATCATATTAGGAAACAATATTTGGGTAGGTGCCAAAGTTACTTTTCTTGATGGGTGCAAAATAGGAAATAACAGTGTGGTTGCTGCCGGAGCGGTTGTAAGAGGCGAATTTCCTGACAATGTTGTTATTGGGGGAGTCCCAGCAAAAATTTTAAAAAAATTAAATTAAAATGCGTTTAAAGGTTTCTAAAGAATTTTTATTTCAAACCCTTTTTATTGCTTGTGTATCTGTTCCTTACCTGAACAATTATGAGTTGACTCTTGCCGTATGGGGATTCACTTTTCTTGTATCGGTCAGAAAATCCTATTCACTACAAATTGTCAAATTCATTTCATTTTTTGTTGCCATTTTCATCATAGCCTTTTTTTCTGCTATGAACAAAGACTTTAAATGGTATGATTATTTTAGAGATATTGCTTATCTATTTAAACCTATTATAGGTTTGTTAGTTGGTTATCAATTGTGTAAAAAACATATTTCAAAACCTCTTAATTTATTGGTTTATGGCGGTGTTATCATTGCTATATTGCACCTTATTGTCGTAGCATACAGTTTGATGTTTTTAAACATCCGAACCATGCATAACTTACGTGGTCATGCTGGTTATTTCAGTGATTACGAAGTATATGCTTTAATCATATTAATTTTTCATAAAAAATTTCAACTTGATATTTCTCGAAAAAAAATAAAATGGTTTATTGGTATTATTGCCTTATCTTGCTTTTTGTACTTAGCCAGGTCAAACTTTATTCAGTTTTTTATTTTGTTTATGGCAATGAAAGGTTATTTTGTTTTGACCAAAAAATCTATAATAGTTGTTTCTACTTTGATTTTGGTGTCTTTCGCATCTTATGCAGCCATTTATACTTATAACCCAAATCGTGGGGCTAAAGGTTTAGAAGCGTTTTTATTTAAAATTAAAAATGCACCCGTTGAAGCTTTTAAGACCAAAGTTGATGTTAATAACTGGAAAGATTTTAATGACAATTATCGTTCTTATGAAAATATTTTGACCGTAAGGCAAGTAACCAACAAAGGAACATCTTCTGTTCTATTTGGAGAAGGATTAGGTTCTTCTATAGATTTAAAAAAGAAAGTTTGGCTTCAGTCAAGTTATATGAGATATATCCCGTTTTTGCATAACGGATATATGACTATTTTTTTAAAATCAGGAATATTTGGAGTTTTTATACTACTTTTATCCATAGGATTTCTATTTAAAAATCCTACTTCGGAGAATCCTGTTGTAAAGAATATTAACTATCTAATTGTAGGAACAGGGGTGTATTTAATTGTATCTTATTGGGTATTTATGGGGCTGTATTTCACAGTAGATACAAAATCTTTTATAATTGCTTATTTATTTGCATACAGAGAACGGCTTTTTAAATAAAACAACGTATTTTGAAAAACATTTTATTTATACATCAAGCTGCAGAACTATACGGTTCAGATAAAACACTCTTATTATTTTTAAAGCATCTCGATAAAGAAAAATATCACCCTGTTGTTATTTTACCTAGTGAAGGCCTCTTAAAAGAAGAGCTTGAAAAATTGGACATTAAGGTGTATGTTGCTCCAGTATTGAAATTATACAGAGACATGTTTAGACTAAAAAATCTAATTCAACTCTTTAAAGATTTCAGGAAAGCTTTTCAGATTGTCAATCAATTACATAAAGAGTATCCATTCGATATTGTTTACTCAAATACTTTAGCGGTATTATTAGGAGCCTTTTTTTCAAAACAAAAAAAACTAAAACACATTTGGCATGTACACGAAATAATTGTTCACCCAAAGTTTTTGGCCAATTTATTTCCAAAAATATTAAATATATTTTCAGGTATAGTAATTTGTAATTCTAATTCGACAAAACAAAATTTAATATCTAGAAATATAAAACTTACCGATAAGACTATTGTAGTTTATAATGGTATTGAAATCACAGAGCCAAAAGAAATTTTTGTGTCCAAGTCAGATTTTGGATTTAACAATAATGATATTATTATTACATTGGTTGGAAGAATTAGTAGACTTAAAGGACACAAATTAGTTTTAGAAGCTATTCAAAAGAAATTTCAATATCAGAAAAATATTAAATTTTTATTTGTAGGGTCTCCGGTTCCAAATCAGGAATATTATTTAGAAGAAATTCAGAACATTATTAAGGAAAATAACTTATCAAAACAGGTGAAAATTCTTCCATTTACAAAAGATATTAGTCCTGTCTGGAAAATTACGGATATAGCAATTATGCCTTCTACAGAAGCAGAGTCTTTCGGGTTAGTTGCCGCAGAGGCTATGTTGGCTCAAAAGCCTGTTGTAGCAGCCAATCATGGCGGATTATCAGAAATTGTCTTACATAAAGAAACAGGGTTTTTATTTGAACCAAACAATGAAAATGAATTTTCTGAATACTTACAGATATTAGTTGAAGATAAAGAAAAACGAGAAAAATTTGGAATTACGGGTTATCATCGGGTGAAAAACAAATTTTCTTTAGAAGAATATGTTAAGAAAATAGAATCGGTGATAGATTCTTTAATATGAATATTTTAAAGTAGAACCATCTTATTTGTTAATTATATAAAATTAAAATTATGAAAAAAATCAGTCTTTTATGTTTTGTTTTTGGGGTTAGTGTACAATCTCAAAATACAATTATTTTAAAAAATGCAACTCCTCAGATTTCGACTACTGTTGCAGGAGGGAATAGTGTTTTAATTGGTGATGGTGCCGGGAATAATGTTCAAAATTCGGCAGCTAACAATGTTTTTATAGGATACATTTCAGGAATGTCAAACACTACAGGCACAGACAATACTTTTGTTGGGTGGGGAAGTGGCGTATCAAATTTATCAGGAGTTTATAACACGTTTATTGGGAGATCTTCAGGAACGAACAATATAGCAGGAAATTCTAATACATATATAGGTTGGGGTTCGGGATTAGATGCAACCGGTTCTTCAAATGTTTTTATTGGAAGAGAATCCGGAAGATACGAAACAGGTTCAAACAAACTTTATATTGCTAACTCAAATACAACTACTCCACTTATTTGGGGTGATTTTGATCTGGATTTATTAAAGCTAAATGGCAAAGTGGGTATTGGGTTTGATCCGGTAACAGTTTTCCCCACGAGTGCAGGCGGGGTTAATGTTTCTAATTATAAATTGTATGTTGCAGGAGGTATCCTTGCAGAAGAAATTCGAGTTAATGCTAGAACAGGAAATCAATGGGCAGATTACGTTTTTGATGAAAATTATGTTAATAATTTTAAAGCCCAATTGTGATAAACTCATTTACATGAATCCCCATATTATCAAAAAAATAATCTTTCTTTTAATAAAATCTAAAGTCTGAAAAATTCCTATACGAAAGTCAAACTTGATTTAGACTTTTAATATAAATACGCTACTTTTGCCCTTCAAAAAATAAAGGTCGTGAAAATAGCAATACTCGGCACCCGTGGCATCCCGAATCATTACGGTGGTTTTGAACAATTTGCAGAATACTTCTCTGTGTATTTAGCACAAAGAGGTCACGAGGTATATTGTTACAACTCGCACAACCACCCCTATCAAGAAAAATCATTTCACGGCGTACACATTATACACCAACACGACCCGGAATACAAATTAGGCACATTTGGTCAGTTTATTTATGATTATAACTGTATCATCGATTCTCGCAAAAGAGATTTTGACATCATACTACAGTTGGGATATACCAGCAATTCTGTTTGGTTTTTTCTGTTACCCAAAAAGTCAATCATCATCACCAATATGGATGGGATAGAGTGGAAACGCTCCAAATATTCACGTCCGGTGCAACAATTTCTAAAATTTGCCGAAAGACTCGCCGCCATTAGTAGCGATTATTTGGTTTCAGACTCATTGGGAATACAGAAATTCCTGAAAAAACGCTACAAAAAAGATTCTACCTATATTGCCTACGGAGCCTATCCTTTCAACAATCCGAACGAAGCAATTCTGAAAGAATATGAAGTAGAAAAAGAAAACTTCAACATGATTATGGCTCGGTTTGAGCCAGAAAATAATTTTGAGATGGTTTTAGACGGGGTGACAATGAGTCGAGACAAAAAAACCATTTTAGTCATCGGGAATCACAACACCAAACACGGCAACTACCTTAAAGAAAAATATAAAAACCATCCAAACATCCGCTTTATAGGCGGACTGTATAACATGGAACACCTAAACAACCTGAGATATTTTTCAAACATTTATTTCCACGGTCATTCGGTAGGTGGTACCAACCCGTCGTTGCTTGAAGCTATGGCATCAAAAGCCTTGATTGCCGCACACCACAACGATTTTAACAAAGGAATCTTAAAAGAAAACGGTTTTTACTTTTCATCGCCAAAAGATGTTTGCAATATTCTCGATACCATTAAAAAAAATAATAACTTGCCAAAGGTTCAAAACAATTACGAAGCCATTGTCAATGATTTTAATTGGGACAAAATAAATGGAGAATATTTACAACTCTTTGAAGCTTGCTTGTCTAAACATAAAAAATGAAATTCGGTATAATCCCGTTTTTCTATTTGTTTTATTGCTCGTTATCACCATTCCGCTACCTTTAGGCTTTAACAATGTCTGCCTGGTTTTATTGATTTTTGTTGCCTTCTGGAAATATAAAAAACAATCCATTTCGTTTACTTGGGCGTTGCTCCTGCCAGTCTTGCTTTTTCTTTTAATGGCATTAAGTACCCTATGGAGCATTGACCTAAAAAAAACTGTCAATGCCCTATCAAAAGAGATTGCCTTTTTACTCATTCCGTGTGTTTTTGCCTTCTCGCAAAAGTTTACAGCAACCCAACTAGATAAAATTAAAAAATACTACAGCTACGCCATGGTCTGCTTAGCCGCATTTTTTATTATCAGAGCCTTAGTTCGCTATAGCACTATTTTACCCGACCCGAAAGTGTTTTTTTATCACGGTGATGGAATAGCCGATGTTGGTTTGGTACCCAATTTACTCAACGCCATTCATGTGTCTGTTTATATGGCTTTGGCATTTTTTTGGTTTCTGACAAAAGAACACAAAAGCAAAACAACCGTATTTTGTATGCTGTTTATATTTGGATTTTTATTGCTCTTATCATCAAAAAATATCGTGATTGTCACCGTTTTATTAACCGTGATATATCTTTTATTTTATTCAAATCTTGCTAAAAAAATCAAGCTCGGAGCCTTTTTTATCTTGGCTTCTTTATTAGTTTTTATTTTTACTTTCGGAAAAATAAAAAGTCGTATTCAGATAGAATTACAAAGCAATATAAACGTAAACATCGAAGCCAATGTGGCAGAAGACCTACCAGAAGGCGTGAATATTATAACCGTTTACCAAGCCTGGCATAACGAGCGTTTTACGCCCAACGATTTTTTTCCGGGCACAGCTATGCGAGTCTATCAAGCCCGATTGTTTTTTGAATTTTTAAACCAAGAACCTATTTTCTGGAAAGGATTTGGACTCAATGCTGCACAATCAAAAATTGAGGAAAAAGGAATTCAAAACCAAGTTTTTCTAGGCAACGAAACCCAACGAGGTTATCAAACCCTTAATTTTCACAATCAATATATCCAGATTTTTGCAGAATTAGGAATTTTTGGACTTATTATTTTAATAGGCATGTTGCTTGTAAATCTGAAAATTGCCATGAAACATAAAGATTTTGTACATTTTGCTTTTGCAATTCTTATGATAAGCTTATTTTTGACAGAATCTTTTTTATCAAGACAACGAGGTATAGTTTTTTTTACTGCATTTTATTGTCTTTTTAATTCCAGAATTATCCATAATAATTCAAAAGGAAAATAAATTTATGAAACGAATTTTAATTACCGGAGCTGCCGGATTTTTAGGCTCACATTTATGTGACAGATTTATAAAAGAAGGTTATAAAGTTGTAGGTATGGACAACCTTATAACCGGTGACCTCAAAAACATCCAACACTTATTTAAGGAAGAGAACTTTCAGTTTTATCATCATGATATTACCAAGTTTGTACACATTCCGGATAAATTAGACTATATTCTTCATTTTGCTTCACCGGCAAGTCCAATAGATTATTTAAAAATTCCTATTCAAACTCTAAAAGTAGGGTCATTAGGCACACATAATCTTTTAGGATTGGCTCGCGTAAAAAAAGCGAGAATACTTATTGCGTCAACATCAGAAGTATATGGTGATCCGTTGGTACATCCGCAAACAGAAGATTATTACGGAAATGTAAATACAATCGGTCCGAGAGGTGTATATGACGAAGCCAAGCGTTTTCAGGAATCTATCACCATGGCATATCACACGTTTCACGGTGTAGAAACCAGAATTGTTAGAATATTCAATACGTACGGTCCCAGAATGCGTCTGAATGACGGACGTGTGATTCCCGCATTTATAGGGCAAGCTCTCAGAGGAGAAGATTTAACCGTTTTTGGCGACGGAATGCAAACCCGTTCGTTTTGTTATGTTGACGACCAAATTGAAGGGGTTTTCCGCTTGTTACATTCAGACTACCACTTACCGGTTAACATTGGTAATCCTGACGAAATCACTATAAAAGATTTTGCCGAAGAAATTATTAAACTCACTGGTACTAATCAAAAAATTGTTTACAAATCATTACCCATAAACGACCCTATGCAAAGGCAACCTGACATTACTAAAGCCAAAGAAATTTTAGGCTGGGAACCTAAAGTCTCCAGAAGTGAAGGGATGAAAATAACCTATGATTATTTCAAATCTTTAAGCCTTGAAGAGTTACAAAAAGAGGAACATAAAGATTTTTCAAGCTATATTCACTAATATGGTTGCTGCACAAAAAGGAAGATATTCAAAATACATCAGACCAATTAGTGTTTCTTTAGACCTGATTGCCATTACCTTTTTGTCTCTGCTTTTTTTAAGTGAATTAAACATCAACTTCACATATTATATTACATATCAAACCATTACATGGATTGTTATTGCTTTTTTAACCGGGTTTTATAAAGTTTACAGGTTTACGACTCCGGTAGAAATTTTGTCTAAAATATTAAAACAAATTGCGATTTTCTCACTTATAGTCATCGCTTTTTTCCCTTTTTATAAAGATTCTATTTTCAACATAAGAGCCATCTCTCTATTTGTAACAGTTACTTTTTTTACGGTTGTTTTTATAAAATATCTGCTTTTTTACAATCTGAAAAAATATAGAATTGTTACCGGAAGTAATTTTAGAAAAGCCATCATCATCGGATATACCAACGAAGCTGTAAATCTGAAAAACCTTTTTGAAAAAAGAAATGATTATGGCTATCGGTTTTACGGATTTTTCTCGGATAAAAAAACCTCCTCAGAAGTACTTGGCAGAATAGATGACGCAAAAAGCTTTGTGATGGAAAATAAAATTGATGAAATCTATTGCTCATTAAACGAACTGACAAACGAGCAGATTAAATCTTTGGTAGAATTTGCAGACACTCATCATAAGACCATTAAGTTTATACCCGATACCAAACAGATTTACACCAAGAATCTAAAAATAGATTATTACGAAATGTTTCCGGTCTTGTCGTTGCAAAAAACCATGCTTCACGACCCGGTTACCAAAGGACTTAAAAGAAGTTTCGATATATTTTTCTCTTTACTCGTTATTGTTTTTATACTGTCCTGGTTGTGTCCAATCTTAGCTTTAATCATAAAACTTGAGTCAAAAGGTCCGGTATTTTTTAAACAAGGCCGACCTGGTTTGGACGAAAAAGAATTTTTTTGCTATAAATTTCGTTCCATGCGAATTAACCCGACAACAGAAATTGAAGCATCAAGATTTGACCCGCGTGTAACCAAAATTGGGCGTTTTATGCGTAAAACAAGTATAGACGAGCTCCCACAGTTTATCAACGTGTTGAAAGGCGAAATGTCTGTCGTAGGACCCAGACCCCACTTGTGGTCGCAAAACAAAAAATATGCAAGCCGTATTAAAAAATACATGGTACGTTTGTATGTGAAACCCGGTATTACCGGATTGGCACAAATTAAAGGATATCGAGGCGAGATTGAAACAGACGAAGATATGATTAACCGCATCAAATATGATGTGTTTTATATAGAAAACTGGTCTTTTGCTTTAGATATAAAAATCATTGTGCAAACAGTAGTCAACATCTTTAAAGGCGAGGAAAAAGCGTATTAATGCAAGATAAAGTCTCTATAATCACGCCAACTTACAATTCGGAGGCATTTATTTCCGAGACAATAACCTCAGTACAAAATCAAACCTATCCATACTGGGAAATGATTATTGTTGACGATGCCTCCACAGACAATACTGTTGAGATTATCAAACAATTTGTAGAAAAAGACAACAGAATTAAGTTTTTTGTTTTAGATGAAAACCAAGGTCCCGGCAATGCCCGACAAACCGCTTTGGAACAAACCACCGGAAGGTATATCTCATTTTTAGACTCCGACGATTTGTGGAAAACCGAAAAATTAGAAAAACAACTCGCTTTTTTAAACCAAAACAAAACAGGATTCTCTTTTTCTTCTTATGAGTGTATTGATGAAAACGGAGAACCAACCGGAAAAATGGTCGTAGCCCCAAAAACACTTACTTACAATATGTTATTTTTTGGAAATTTTGTTGGTAATCTTACCGGCATATACGACTCGGAAAAATTCGGGAAAATTGCCATTTCAAAAATAAAAAAACGCCAAGATTGGATTATGTGGTTAGAGATTTTAAAGCAAATCCGAAAAGCACCTTCCATACAAGAAAGTTTGGCATATTATCGCATCAGACAAAATTCGGTTTCGTCTTCAAAGATGCGTCTCCTTAAATATAACTATGCTGTTTACAGAGAATATCACAAACTTTCTGTTGTTTCCTCATTTTGTAGCATGCTTATATTTTTGGTCATGCACTTTACTTATAGAAGGTTGTTTTATAAAAACAAAATCTCAGCTTGATATAGATGTACAATCGGCACCAAAGACGGATAATTACCTTGGTTTTAATGCAGATTCAATAATTTGAGGTTTCCCTGACGGAGAAGAAGCTATGAAATCGACGTTTTTGAATTCTATTTTCAAAGTATCGTCTGTAAGCAAGTCGATTTTGTTTTTAATTTCCGTAAGAACGTTTTCTGTAAACCTAAAATTTTCATCTGTAATATATTCAAAAACTATCTTATCCGGTACATTTTGAATTATCTTATATTGCTTTATTTCAGGATAGAACTCCACAATCCCTGTAAAACTATGTACAATCAGTATTTTGCCAGTGGGAGTTACTACTACGTCCGTTTCTCTTCCAACAATTTTTTCTAACATAGGATATTGAAACTTCCTATTTTCCGGATATTTTTCTTTTGGAAGTTTTATTGCCAAATCGCCTAATTTATAACGAATAAGCGGCATTGCAAAATTGTGTAATGAGGTTACCAAAACATTGCCCATTTCACCATCGGAAACCTCATTTCCGTTGTCATCAACAATTTCTACATAAACATTCGGAGACATGATATAATAATAATCATTATCGTTGCTGCACGCAATAAGAATTCCTTCTGCACACCCGTATGTATCAATAATTTTTGGATATAAAAACGCCTTGTTATAATTATTCAGAAAATGAGAAAACAACTTGTCTCCAAGAGAAATAATACCCTTAATCTGGTGCGATAAATTGTGTTTTATGATGATTTTGGCAAATTCATTTACAGCTGACGGATAACCAATAATATATTCTATTTTCTTTTTTCGCATTGCCTCAAAAGCATTCAACATATCTTCTTCGTTCAAAGCAAAGCTGTTCATATAGTGAACATTATAAAAAAGGTCTTTCAGATTTTTTGGAAATATTCTATTTGGCGAAATTCCGAATTGCATAACCGGATCGCCTATCTTGTAGTCTGTCCACATATACCAATGGCTGTTAATACCTTGCAGATAGTATTTGAAATCTTTTTCAGTATAACTATACGACTGAACACCACTGCTGCCGCTACTGAAATTTTTCTGAAGTTTACTTATATCATATTTATTTGAAACCAGATTTTCTTTTTGTTCCCGCAAAACATCTTTGGTTAAGACAGGAAAATCCTTTAATGATATTTCTGAATCTTCTTCTAAACTTTTGAAATAGTCGATATAGTATGGAACTCTGTGTTTAGCGTGATTTAAAATATTTTTCAGATTTTTATCCTGAATTTCCTGTAATTCATTTTCACTCATTTTGTCATACCGATTCCACTGATGAAGTGTTTTTAAGTATTTACCACCCAACAAGAAATCACCAGTTTTAACGACAAATTCCAAAAACTTGTTATTGAACAAACCCATCTGAATTTACATATTTGCCAAAAATACTAAATCTTGTATTGTTTATTGGCTGTTGGAGGTTATTTTTGTAATTTATTAAATAAAACACCAACCATGACAATTTTACTGCTTGGTTCCGGCGGACGTGAACACGCTCTGGCATGGAAAATCACACAAAGCAAACATTGCTCAAAACTTTTTGTCGCTCCGGGCAATGCCGGAACCTCAACTATTGCACAAAACATTGCCATTAATCCAAACGATTTTCAGGCAGTAAAAAATATAGTTTTAGAAAATCAAATCAAAATGGTAATAGTCGGACCCGAAGACCCTTTGGTTTTAGGCATTTATGACTTCTTTAGAAACGACACTGAACTTTGTGAAGTTCCCGTTATCGGACCTTCAAAATATGGTGCTCAACTTGAAGGCAGTAAAGATTTTGCAAAACAATTTTTAATAACAAACAACATTCCGACAGCTGCTTATCAAACATTTACTCCCGAAAACATTTCAGAAGGTCATGCGTTTTTAGAAACATTAAATCCGCCGTATGTATTAAAAGCCGACGGTTTGGCTGCTGGAAAAGGTGTTTTAATTATTCAGGATTTAGAAGAAGCAAAAACCGAACTTAGCAATATGTTGGTTAATGCAAAATTTGGAAATGCAAGCTCAAAAGTTGTGATTGAGGAGTTTCTATCGGGCATTGAAATGAGTTGTTTTGTTCTGACAGATGGTAAAAATTATAAAATCCTACCCGAAGCTAAAGACTATAAAAGAATTGGCGAAGGCGACACCGGACTCAATACAGGCGGAATGGGTGCCGTGTCTCCGGTCCCGTTTGCTGATGAAGAATTTCTTAAAAAAGTAGCAGATAAAATAATAAAGCCTACAATCCACGGACTTCAAAAAGAACGCATAGAATATAAAGGTTTTATCTTTATCGGACTCATTAAAGTAGGCAATGAACCTTATGTTATTGAGTATAATGTGCGTATGGGCGACCCAGAAACTGAAGTAGTAATACCCAGAATTCAATCGGATATTGTGGAACTTTTTTTGGCGGTTGCCGATGAAAAATTAGACCAAACAGATTTGAAAATTAACCCTGAAACTGCCACAACAATTATGATTGTTTCTGGCGGATATCCGGAAGATTACGAAAAAGGAAAAGAAATCTTCGGTTTAGAAAAAACGCTTGATTCTATCGTCTTTCATGCCGGGACAAAATTTGAAAACGAAAAAGTTTTAACAAATGGTGGTAGGGTTTTGGCTGTTACTTCCTTAGGAGAGAACATTGAAGAAGCCATAAAAAAATCTTATCAAAATATAGAAAAACTACACTTTGATAAGATGTATTACAGAAAAGATATCGGCCAAGATTTACTTTAAAAAAGAATGAGCGGTCGTATCTTGTTTTTCATCAGGATTTTGATTGAAAATTTGAATTTGCTTAATCCAATATACCAGGTAACTCGCACAGATAATCACAAAAATCCAATTTATGATGTTGGCAGACCACCAATTTTCAAGTTCAAGAGCTCTGAAAAAATCCATTGGGATTAACAAAACATCTTCAAACAAAAATTGTATAGCTTCGAAAAAATTTTTCATATCTCTAAAGAAGTTATATTAACTTCGCAAAAGTATAAAATATACTTATGATTACAAGTATTTTTGGAAAATCTCGTCCTTTAAACTACATTTTATTATCTGTAGCAGTTGCTTTAAGCTATGTTGCCTATATTATATTGAGCAAAGAAACATCTCTTGATTTTCGCAACATACTACAACACACCGCTTTAATAGGAATCATAATCTTCAGTCTGTTTGTGGTTAATTTTATTGCCAAAAAAAATAATATCACACGAGACAACTCGTATGTGTTTTTGTTTTACCTCTGTTTTTTGCTGTTTTTCCCCGGAATATTTTTGCAACCTAAGCTAATAATATCGTCTTTTTTTATCTTGTTAGCAACAAGGCGATTAATGTCTTTGCACTCTTTGATTGCTGTCAAAGAAAAGATTTTTGATGCATCTTTGTGGATTTTTGTAGCTGCCTTATTTCACTTTTGGAGCATTTTGTTTGTTGTGCTGGTTTTTGTCTCTATTATATTTCACGCATCATCAGATTACAGAAACTGGATTTTACCATTTATTTCTTTCTTTACTGTATTAATTCTTTTTACATCTTTTTCACTTGTTTTTGATAAAACCTTACTTACCTCTTTTTTCGATAAAATAAACTTTGATATTGTTTTCAAACTGCCTGTAGAAGCAATACAGAAGCTATCTTTGATGGTTTTTACGGCTTTTGCCATTTATTTATTTGTGATGCTTTTACTTTCTTATCAAAAAAAACCATTAATACTTCACCATGCCTATAAAAAGGTTATTTTTCTTTTTCTAATTGGGATATTGGTTTACCTTGTTTCACCTCAAATTTCAAACGAAATGCTTGTGTTTACTTTTTTCCCTTTGGCAATAATGGCAACTTCGTTTGTCGAAACGACCTCAGACAAATGGAGTGGAGAAATTATGTCGGGTTTACTGATTCTTTTTGCTGTGCTTTTTTATATTGGCTCAATTCGAGTGTTATAATTTTGAACCATAAGCTAAGTCTCCGGCATCGCCAAGTCCGGGAACAATATATTTCTTCTCATTCAGCTTTTCGTCAAGAGAACCAATCCATAAATGAAAAGGGAAACGAATTTGTTCTTTTAAGAAAGCAACCCCTTCCGGTGCCGCAATAACACAGCCAATATGAATTTCTTTAGGAGATTCTTCTCTGTACATTTTATTTAGCACAGCCACTATAGATTGACCCGTAGCAAGCATAGGATCTATCAGAAGTAACGTTTTATTTTCTAATGACGGAACAGCCTGATATTCGACTTTTATTTCAAAACGCTCATCTTGAAACGGATGATGACGATATGCCGAAATAAATCCGCTCTCGGCATTGTCAAAATAATTTAAAAATCCCTGATGCAAAGATATTCCCGCTCTAAGAATAGAACACAACACTATCTTATTAGAAATTATCTCCGTTTTTTTTGTAGCAAGCGGGGTTTGAACAACAATAGGTTCGTAATCAAAATCTTTACTTATTTCATAAGCCATGATTTCGCCGATACGTTCAATGTTTTTTCTGAAACGCATACTGTCTTTTTGAACATGCACGTCTCTAAGTTGCATCAAAAAATGATTTAGTACGCTATTTTTTTCAGATAAATGATGAATAATCATAAAATATGTTTTGACAAAGTTTGAATAATCGAACTCAGGTTATTATTATTTTTGTGTAATAATCAAATCTTATAACAAGTCTATTCTGCTCTAAAATGGATAAAAATTAAACCCAAAACAAAATCAGACAAGCTCAAAATGTTGTGCTAAAATATGAAAACTATTAGAGATTGTTTAATTTTTATTTAAACTCTGTGATTCCCACTCAAACGAATTTTGTCTTGAAGACAAATAAAAAGTATATTTGTAAATAAATTTAGAAATTATGTTTGCAGAATTTGCTTTTCCCATTTTTGAACAAAGTATCAAAGATTACCACATTATAAACGATGTGTATCAACCCGTTAAAAACCCTTATGAAAAAGGCACAATCGAATATCTTTTGTATGCCAAAAACTGGGTTGACACAGTGCAGTGGCATTATGAAGACATTATTCGCGACCCGCAAATAGATCCTGTTTCAGCGTTGGATTTGAAACGTAAAATAGATGCGTCAAACCAAGTTCGTACAGATATGGTCGAATTTATTGACAGCTATTTTTTGCAGAAATATAAAGATGTTCAGGTAAAACCCAATGCAAAAATCAATACCGAGAGTCCGGCCTGGGCAATCGACCGATTGTCGATTTTGGCACTGAAAATTTACCACATGAACGAAGAAGCAACCCGTATGGACGCAACGGCTGAGCACAGAGCAAAATGTCAGGAAAAACTAAACGTGCTACTTGATCAAAAACAGGATATGTTTACATCAATAAACGATTTGCTGACCGATATTGAAAACGGCGATAAGTTTATGAAAGTCTATAAGCAAATGAAAATGTACAACGATGACGACCTGAATCCGGTGTTGTATCAAAAGAAATAGTATTTAGTTTACAGTTGCGACTGCTTACTGTGACTGCTTACTGCGACTAAAAAATGAAGCATATTCTTGTAATCCGTCTTTCTGCAATGGGTGATGTAGCGATGACCGTTCCGGTTATTCGTGCATTGGTTCAGCAACATAAAAATGTAAAAATCACGGTAGTTTCACGACCGTTTTTTAATCCGTTTTTTGACGGAATTCCCAATGTGGTTTTTTTTCCGGTCGATTTACAAAAACGCCATAAAGGTTTCTTCGGATTATTGAGGTTGTTTTCCGATTTAAAAAAGCTAAATATCGATGTCGTTGCCGACTTGCATAATGTTTTACGTTCGCAGATAATACGAACATTATTTTTACTTTCAGGAAAAAAAGTAGCCGCAACCGATAAAGGCAGAACCGAAAAACGTGCTTTAACTCGTGCCAAAAACAAAGTTTTCCAACCCGTAAAACCTATGGTAGAAAGACACGTAGAAACGTTTAAAAAATTAGGTTTTTCTGTTGATTTGTCTTCATCTGTTTTTCCCGAAAAAGCCGTCTTATTAGATGAAATTCCCGAAAAATTAAAGATTCCCAATTTCTCGGGAATTAAAATAGGCATTGCACCGTTTGCACAATACGAAAGTAAAGTCTATCCGTTGGATTTGATGCAAAAAGTGATTGATGATTTGGCACAACATCAAAACTACAAACTGTTCCTTTTTGGTGGCGGAAAAGTAGAAATCGAAAAACTGAACACTTTGGCACTAAATAAATCCAACGTCATTGTGATTGCCGGAAAATTATCTTTTCCCGAAGAATTAAAACTGATTTCAAACCTCAATGTAATGCTCTCAATGGACAGCGGGAATGCACATATCGCAGCCATGCTTGGAATAAAAACCGTTACGCTTTGGGGTGCAACGCATCCTTTTGCAGGGTTTAAACCATTTAATCAACCGTTGGAAAATTGTCTTGTTTCAGATAGGAAAAAATATCCGTTATTGCCGACTTCTGTTTATGGAAATAAAAAAGTTGACGGCTATGAAGATGCCATGCGAAGCATTTTGCCGAAAAGTGTTGTAAGAAGTATTCAGTCGCAGTTGGCAGAATAATTTACAGATAAATCTGATTGTCCCTACACTGACTAAGGATATAGCGTTTCAGATTAAAAATCGTTTCTTTGAAGTTGGGTGCTTCATAGCCAAAACGCTCATGTTCCATCTGTTCTTTTTCAATGGCACTACAACCTTTTACAACTTCCTTAATCATGTCTAAAAGAATGAGTTCTTTGTTTTTTTCTCTCTCAAATTTAAAATCGATTAGCTCGTCTTCTAACTTTTCACAATAATCTAAAAGTTCCTGCACTTCGGGTTCGTTTAGAAGTTTGGGGGTATTTTTAAAAATTTCGAGCTTGTTTTTCATGACAATATCAAATCTCAAAAATTATAACAATAAATCTAACGACCAATTACTGATTACACATCATCATAATCGACATAAATTTCTGAAGAAGTTGGATGAGCTTGGCAAGTCAGAATTAATCCATCTGCTATTTCGCTATCTGTCAGAATAGAATTCTTTTTCATTTCGGCAGAACCATGGGTAATTCTGGCAATACAACTGCTGCAAATACCGCCCTGGCAGGAATAGGGTGCGTCTAAACCTTGTTTCAAGACAGCTTCGAGAAGTGTCTGTTTTTGCGACATTTCAAAAACTGTTTCTTCATCATCTAATAAAACCGTAACTTTTGTATGTCCGCTTAAAGCAGCATCTATTTTATTTTCGGTTGTTGTGGTCGTAAACAGTTCGAATTTAATATCTTTTTCAGGAACATTATTTTCTTTCAAAACCTCACTTACCTTATTAATCATTTCCTCCGGTCCGCATAAATAGAATTTGTCAAATTCTTTTTCTTTATGTTTGTTTTTCAACACAAAATTTACTGTTGATTTTTCGATACGTCCAAAAAGTTCATCCTCAACTTTCACTTGGCTAAAAACCTGATGTACAAACAATCTGCCAACATATTTGTTTTGCAAATCGTGAAGTTTTTGGTAAAATATAGTTTCCTGCGGTGTTTTGTTTCCGTAAACCAAAACAAAAGTACTTTCGGGTTCTTGCTCCAAAACGGTGTTTAATATTGAAAAAATAGGCGTAATACCACTTCCGGCGGCAAAGGCTGCATAATTTCTACGGCGAGAAGTATCGGGTTCAAAAGTGAATTTCCCTTCGGGAATACCAACTTCGATAATGTTTCCGACACTAAGTTTCTGATTGGCAAACACAGAAAAAAAACCGTCTTTTACGGCTTTAATAGCTATCTGAAGTTCGCCACTTTCAGGTGTAGAACAAAGCGAATAGGCTCTGCGAATCTCATTTCCGTCTAATATTAGTTTCAGGTTTATATATTGTCCCGACACAAATTTGTAATAAGATTTTAATTCGTCGGGAACATGAAAAGTTACCAAAACAGCATCGGGCGTTTCTCTGTGTATTTCTTTTATGGGCAGTTTGTAGAATGAAGACATATTTTTGTTTTTCGAAATGCAAAAGTACAAAAATTAGCTGTGAGACATCAACCTTGAATCGTTGGTTAATTTATAGAAGTGATTTTAACTTTTTTCAATTAGCTAAAAAATTGCTCTTTTCGCTTCACCCGAGAGCTTTGCTCGAACTGGCGAAGCAATCAGAAAAGTTAAAATCACTTCATAAAAAAACATAAATAAAGTTTTGACCTCCAACTTTACTTTATCTTTTACAAAATTAAAATTAGTATTAAGTGTAACATTTCTAAATAAAAATCAACTTATTTAAACAAAAAACATCAAAAAATGATTAAACGATTGATTGTTTTAGAGTGGAAAGCCTTTTTTCGTTCAGCTTCTTTTCAGACAAACCTTGCTTTAAAAATTCTAATGGCATTGGGGTTTTTGTATTTTGTCTTGTTATTTTTAGCATTAGGAGCCGGTTCTTATTTTATGCTCGAAGAAGCGGGTTATAACCCGATTGAAACGGTTAACAAAGCGTTGTTTTATTACTTTGCAGGAGATTTGGCGTTTCGGTTTTTTCTACAAAACACACCTGTCATGAACATTCGCCCCATGCTGTATCAGAATATCAAGAAAAACACAATTGTAGGATATGTTTTGGGCAAAACGTTGATATCGTTTTTCAACAACATTCATTGGTTTTTCTTTTTGCCGTATTCATTGGTACTGATTTTTGAGGGCGGATTAAGTCCGCTAACTGTGTTTGTTTGGTTATTTGGAATAATGTCTGTTATCTATGCCAATAATTTCCTGAATATTCTGATGGACAAAAAAGATGGTGTCTTTTATACCGTTATCGGAATTTTTGCCGTTTTCGGACTTTTGCACTACTACAATATTTTTGATGTTACAGTTTACACCGGAAGTTTTTTTGATTCGTTTCTTACAAACCCGATTATAGCCTTAATTCCGGTTGCGTGGTATTTAATTTTGTTTTATATAACCTTTGGTTTTTTTAGAAAAAACCTCTATCTCGATGCCGGATTGTCGTTAAAACATTCGATTGCCAAATCGCAGGATTTCGCTTGGCTGAATAGATTTGGAACGATGGGAACATTTATCAAAAACGACCTAAAGCTCATTATGCGGAACAAACGTTCAAAAACAACGTTATTAACAAGTTTTCTATTCCTCTTTTACGGATTATTGTTTTTTACGGGAAGCATTCAAACTTATGATGGTCCTGTGTGGAAAATTTTTGCCGGAATTTTTGTAACCGGCGGATTCCTATTTACATTCGGACAGTTTGTACCAAGTTGGGACAGTTCTTATTATCCGCTGATGATGAGCCAGAATATTCAATATCGCGAATATCTGAATGCTAAATGGTGGCTTATCGTGATTGTTACGGCAGTTTCAACTTTGTTGGCTTCTTTTTACCTCTATTTCGGGTGGGATGTTTATCTCGCAATTATTGTCGGTGCAATATATAATATAGGTGTAAATGCCCATATTGTTTTGTGGGGCGGAGCTTATATTAAAACCCCGATAGATTTAACCAATAACAAAAATGCGTTTGGCGACAAAAAAGCGTTTAACCTAAAAACAATGCTATTAACATTGCCAAAACTGCTTTTGCCATTGATTTTATATGCTGTTGGACATTATTTAATAAGTCCGAATGCAGGTTTTCTTATGGTTGCCGGAGCAGGGATTCTTGGTTTTGCATTCAAAGAAAAAGTATTTACCATTATTGAAAAGATATACAAATCTGAAAAATACGAAACCATTGCTGCTTATAAACAGAAAAATTAAACCTTATTAAAACGTTTTAAAAATGATAAAAGCACAAAATCTTACAAAAACATATAGCGGTACGACTGTTTTAAATATAGAAAACCTTGAGATACCAAAAGGACAAAGTTTTGGCTTGGTTGGTAATAACGGAGCGGGAAAAACAACTTTTTTCAGCCTTTTGCTCGATTTGATTCAGCCCTCAACCGGATATATCACCAGCAACAATATTCAAATCAATACCAGCGAAGCATGGAAACCCTATACAGCAGCTTTTATTGACGAAAGTTTTTTGATAGGATACCTCACTCCCGAAGAATATTTCTATTTCATCGGAGAATTACGTGGTTGGAACAAATCTGATGTAGATAGCTTTCTTACCCAATATGAAGAATTTTTTAATGGTGAAATATTAAACAACAAAAAATACCTTCGTGATTTGTCTAAAGGGAACTCTAAAAAAGTAGGGATTATTGCTGCACTAATCGGGAATCCAGAAGTGATAATTCTTGATGAACCTTTTGCTAACCTCGACCCGACAACACAAATCAGATTAAAAAAAATAATCAAAGATTTGGCAGAGAATACAGACACAACCATATTGGTGTCAAGCCATGATTTACAGCATACCGTAGAAGTTTCTGACAGAATAGTGGCATTGCAAAAAGGAGAAGTAAAGTTAGATTTAATCCCAAATTCCGAAACACTAAAAGAGTTGGAAGTTTTCTTTTCGGTTTAAAGTTTAAACGAGTTCATGCAATAAAAAAACTAAAAATAGGGTAATATTTTTTACCATTTCAAAAAGAAACGTATTTTTACCCTTGCATTATACTAAATCATTTAGTTTTTAGTTATGCCATAAAACGTTTTACACTTGAAATCAGGTACTATACATTATATTTTTTCTGTAGGTTTGGTTCTTGTTCTTTCTGCTTGTTCTACAAGGAAAGACAAATTCCTAAACCGGAATTTTCAGGCTCTAAACACAGAGTTTAACGTGCTTTACAACGGTGATTTGGCTTTACAGGCAGGTATTTCCGAGTTGAAGGCCGGCTATCAAGATAACTTTTGGGAAACTCTTCCGGTAGAGCGTATGCAGGTTACTGTTGACGAAATAAACCCCGGAGAAAGCCGAAATGCTAATTTTGAGAGAGCCGAAGAAAAAGCCATTAAAGCGGTTCAAAGACGCTCTATGCTTATAGAAGGCACAGAAAAAAATCCGCAAATAGACGAAGCATATCTGCTGTTAGGAAAAGCTCGCTATTATGATCAACGATTTATTCCGGCACTCGAAGCATTCAATTACATTCTATACAAATCTCCTGAAAGTGACAAGATTTATGAAGCAAAAATATGGAGAGAGAAAACAAATCTCAGATTAGAAAATGATGCTTTGGCGGCAAATAACCTCACAAAACTACTTTCAGAAATAAAGGTAAAGGATCAGATTTTTGCCGATGCCAGTGCCACAATATCACAGGCATATATTAATTTAGAGCAAAAGGACAGTGCTGTTTCAAATTTGAAACGGGCAATAAAACACACAAAAATTGACGAAGAAAAGGCACGTTACCGTTATATCATCGGACAGTTATTTAACGCTTTAGACCAACCCGATAGTGCTTTTGCCTATTTTCAGCAAGTGATTGACATGAAAAGAAAATCACCAAGGCTATATATTATTCAAGCACACTCGGCACAAGCAAAACAATTTGATTATAAAAACGGAGATACGCTGGCTTTTGTAGAAAAATTCAACAAACTAATTGCAGACCGCGAAAATCGCCCATATCTCGATATTTTACACCATGAAAAAGGTCTTTTTTATGACAAGCAAGATAATGACGATAGGGCAATAGATAATTATAATAAATCATTAAGAACTCAGACATACGACCAATACTTAATAGCTTCAAACTACAGAAATCTGGCTGAAATTTATTTTGACCAAGCCAAATATCAATCCGCAGGTCATTATTACGACAGCACATTGGTTTATCTCACTCCCAGAACTCGCGAACAAAAAGCTATTCAAAAGAAAAGAGACAACCTTGTTGATGTCATAAAATATGAAGGAATTGCTCAAGCAAATGATAGTATCTTGAACATTTTGTCTTTGTCTGAAACAGACAGACATGCATTTTATCAAGATTATATTGATAAACTAAGAAAAGAAGACGAAAAAAGAGAAAAAGAATTAGCAGAATCTAACAAAGCTTCAGAAATGAGGCAACAAGAATCATTAGGTGATAACCGAATGGCAGACATTAGGTCTAGATCACAGGCAAATACTCTCATAGCTTCACAAGGAGGCGGTAGTAGCAGTTTCTATTTTTACAATCAAGCTACTGTTGCATACGGAAAAAAAGAATTTGGACAGATTTGGGGGAAAAGAACAGCCGGAACATATTGGAGAGTTTCTGCAGAAAACATGAAATCTGCTGTTGATAGCCATGAAGAAAATCCGGAAGGTGAAGAATCCATAGCAAAAGGGAAAGACGCTGCAAACCCTAAATATGATGTCGAGTTCTATTTGAGTCAATTGCCAGCTTCGCAGGTAGAAAAAGACAGTCTGGCAAAAGAAAGGAACTTTGCATATTACCAACTTGGTGTTATTTATAAAGAGAAGTTTAGAGAATATCAATTGGCTGCAGACAGACTTGAAATACTTTTAAGAAGCAAGCCTGAAGAGCGATTGGTGCTTCCGGCATTGTATAACCTTTATAGAGTTTATGAACAAATAGATGCCGCAAAAGCTTTGGTAATAAAAGACAAAATATTATCTCAATTTCCTGACTCAAGATATGCACAGATTATTAGTAAAGGTATAACTGACGGTCGAAGTGAAGATGATCCCGAAGTAGTATATGCCAGACTCTTTAAACAGCAATTGGAAGGGAATTATAGAGAAATATGGCACGAAACCAATGAGGCAATAGAGTTGTTTACCGGTGAAGAAATTGTGCCGAAATTTGAAATGCTGAAAGCAATCTTGGCAGGAAAATTATTTGGATTGGAAGAGTATAAAAAAGGATTGAACTATACGGCTCTAAACTATCCTAATGTAGAAGAAGGAAAAACAGCCGAAAGACTTCTGACATATCAGATTCCGCCACTTGAAAATCTTGATTTTGACCAGGTGGTTCCTATAAGTTGGAAAATTCTGTATCGAGCAGACAACCCTGAAGATAAGAACATAAAATCACTTATAGAAAAGGTAGAAAAGTTCATAAAAGAAAGAAACCAAATAGGGCTTTCTACGTCATTGGATATTTATACTATGGATAAAAACTTTTTTGTTATTCATGGTCTAAAAGATGAAGAATATGCCAAAGGAGTTGCTTCTATTTTAAAAGAATTTAAAGATTATAAAATTGCAGAACCGGCTATTGTTATTTCTAACGAAAACTATAAAGTTGTTCAGATAAAAAAATCACTCGAAGACTATCTGAATCCGGATTATGTACCACAGGACAAAAAAACATTTGCCGCAGAACCTGAAATTGTTAAAGAAGAAAGAGCCACCATTGAAAAACCAGCTGTCAAAAATACTCCTACTAAAAGAGAAGGCAAAACAAACGAGAATATAATACCTCAATCGCCTACTCAACAAAACAGATTAAATAACCCGGAACCAACAAGGGGATCTATGTCTCCTCCGTCTGGTGACGACCCCAGAAAAAGACCGTAAATTATGTTTAATAAAGACAAAAAATCATATCCGGATTTATTAGGAAAAACAAACCGGATTGTAGAAGGAACAAAAATAAAAGGAGATATTAATTCTCTGGCAGACTTTAGAATTGATGGCGAACTTGTAGGGAATTTTTCCTCAAAAGGTAAAATCGTTATCGGTGCTACGGGCAACATCAAAGGAGATATTACTTGTAAAACAGCAGATATAGAAGGAAAGTTTGAAGGAAAAATTGCTGTTACCGAACTTCTAAATATTAAAGGAAAAGCTCATATTCACGGTGAAGTTGTCTGTGGAAAACTTGCTGTAGAACCCGGAGCAAACTTTACGGCTACCTGTTCAATGAAACAAGTGCTGAAAATGAATCCTGTTGCTCATGGAGAAAAATCGGAAGAACAAACCGCTTAATGTATATGCTAAATATTCCGGTCTGGCATTTCAAATGGCAGCAACAATCATTGCTTTTGTCTTTCTTGGAAAAATAGCTGACAAATATTCGAACAACGAAAAGCCGATTTTTACAGCAATATTTTCTGTAATTGGCGTATTTATCTCACTATATAATCTTATAAGAGGTGTCAAATCAAATAACGATTGAGAACACAAAATTCAAACCGTTTGTAAAGCTACTTTCTTTTGCAGTGGTTTTATTTTTCCTAAACTCTGTAATAGTTTACTTTTTTGAACTGTTTCCGGGTAGCTGGGTTTTTTATACCCATATTTTTTTTGCCTGTATAACCACATTAATTATATATATATTTAATCGGGTTGCAGAAAATCACATCGATAAAGCTGGCTTTGTTTTTATTGGTTTTCTTTTTTTAAAAATATTATTAATACTAATATTCCTGCAAATACTTCAAAAATTAATTGCTTTTGACAAGGTTTTTATTGCAAATTTTAGTGCTGTATATTTGCTCTATTTGTTCTTTAGTATGTATCTGTGTTTAAAAGCTTTAAACTTTTATCAAAAAAATAAAAAATAGAATTTTTTTTATTCTTATAAATGAATTACTTTTGCCGAAATTTTAAAAGCATCAATATAATGCAACGATTAGGCTTGAGATTCTTTCTGTTCACGATAACGTTTTCTTTATTCTTATGCACTAACTCTCTAATATCTCAGGAATTAGAAAACACCCCAAATGAACTTTCGAACGAAGCAGTTCAGCAAGAAGAAGGATTCAATGCAGTTGAGATGATTATGCATCACATTTCAGACTCTAATGAGTGGCATTTGTGGACAACAACAGACGAAAACGGAGAAGAACACCACGTTTCTATACCACTACCTATAATTGTTTGGGAAAACGCAAACTTCCATTTTTTCTCATCCTCAAAAATATCTCACGGACACACACATAATGGCTTTACATTAGACCACGGAAAACTTGTCTCAACAGAAGGGCTTGAAATAGCAACCCTTTCGGATTTGTTTTCGGGGTTAGACGGCAAATTTATTGACTTGTCTATAACCAAAAACGTAGCCGGTATTTTTATTTCCATTATTTTAATGATGCTTGTATTTGTTACGGCATCTAAAACCTATGCCAAAAACAACGGTGTTCCAAAAGGAATTGCAGGTTTTGTTGAACCAATTATCCTTTTCATCAGAGATGAGGTGGCAATGCCTAACATAGGAGAAAAAAAGACACCAAAATTTTTACCTTTATTACTTACGATTTTTTTCTTTATTTGGATAAATAACCTTTTAGGGCTTATTCCGTTTTTCCCCGGTGGAGCCAACGTTACCGGAAATATAGCTGTAACAATGGTATTGGCATTAATTACACTTGTGGTGGTAAATGTGAACGGAAATAAAAACTATTGGGGACATATTTTCAAACCACCCGGAGTTCCTGCTTGGTTGTTGCCGATTATGATACCGGTAGAATTTTTAGGTATTCTCACCAAGCCATTTGCTCTTATGATGCGTCTTTTTGCTAATATTACAGCCGGACACATTATGATTTTGAGTTTGATTTCATTGGTATTCATGTTTAAATCCATAGCAATAGCTCCGGCATCGGTTGCTTTGGCGTTATTTGTTTCTGTTTTAGAATTATTGGTTGCAGCATTGCAAGCCTATATATTTACCGTTCTAACGGCATTGTTCATTGGTATGGCTGTGCAGGAAGAACATCATTAATTATTTATAAACCCATTAAAAACTAAAAAAATGGATGCAGGTTTAATTTACGTAGGAATCGGATTGGCAGTATTAGGTGTCGGTCTTGGAATTGGTAGAATCGGTGGTTCTGCAATGGACGCTATTGCTCGCCAACCTGAAGCTGCCGGAAAAATTCAGGGAGCTATGCTTATCGCTGCTGGTCTTATTGAAGGTGCTGGTCTTATTGCCATCATCTTTGGAGCATTCGTAAAGTAAAAACTTTTCAATTTCCGCAACGGTTGGTTGCGGAAATTGACTTTTTTAAAAATCAAAATTAAAAACGTATGATATTACTTAGTGCAGGTTCAGAATTGATTAATCCGGGAGTCGGATTGGTTTTTTGGATGTTGGTAACGTTTATTATCCTTTTATTTCTTTTGAAAAAATTTGCATGGAAACCAATTTTGGATGCTGTAAAATCAAGAGAAAACTCTATCCAACAAGCTCTCTTGTCAGCAGAAAATGCGAAAAGAGAAATGGAAAACCTAAAGTCTGACAACGAAAAACTGTTGGCAGAAGCCCGTTCAGAACGCGATGCTATTCTAAAGGAAGCTCGTGAAATTAAGGAAAAAATGATTGGTGATGCCAAAACAGAAGCACAGCTTCAAGGAGAAAAATTGATTGCACAAGCAAAATCGGCTATAGAAGGTGAAAAAAATGCCGCCCTTGCCGAATTAAAAAATCAGGTTTCTTCTCTATCATTGGATATTGCAGAAAAAATATTAAAAGATGAGCTTACCAACAAAGATGCTCAATCAAAATTGGTTGAGAAAATGTTGGGCGAAGCCAAATTAAACTAATAACAGGATTATGTCGAGAGCTTCTGTCAGATATGCCAAAGCCGTTTTGGAAAATGCCTCAGCCTCTGGCTCGGCTGCCACTATAAACGATGATATGAAATTGGTTTACAGCACTATAAAAGATAATCGTGAGCTGAAAAACTTTTTAAACAACCCCGTAATCAGACCGGAAATAAAACTGTCTGCTCTGTCTGAAGTGTTTGCGGTAGTTCAAAAAGACACTCAGGATTTGTTCAGGTTGTTGTTTGAAAACAAAAGATTTGAAATCCTTGAAGAAGTAGCGGCTCAATATATCAAATTGTTCGACATACAAAACGGTGTTGAAGAAGCGGTGGTTATAACAGCTTTTCCAATCACACCGGAGTTAGAAACAAAAGTATTAGAAAAAGTAAAAGAGTTCTCGTCAAACAAAGTTACTTTGAACAATCAGGTTGACCCATCTATTTTAGGCGGATTTATCCTGAGATTGGGCGACAAGCAATACAATGCTTCAGTAGCTCACAAATTGGCTGAATTAAAAAGAGAGTTTTCAAAAAATTAAAACTATATTTATAAAAAAGAGGAAAAACACCTCAACATTGTTAATTTCAGAATAAGAAACTAAATACTATGGCGGAAATAAAACCAGCTGAAATTTCAGCAATATTAAAGAAACAGTTAACCGGTTTTGATGCCGGAGCTTCTTTGGAAGAAGTAGGTACAGTGCTTAATGTAGGAGACGGTATTGCCCGCGTATATGGGTTGTCAAACGCACAATATGGAGAGTTGGTTCAGTTCGATAACGGATTGGAAGCCATCGTATTAAATCTTGAGGAAGATAATGTTGGTGTAGTACTTTTAGGTCCTTCAACAGGAATCAAAGAAGGTTCTACCGTAAAAAGAACACAAAGAATCGCCTCTTTAAAAGTAGGTGAAGAAATGGTTGGTCGTGTGGTTGACACGTTGGGTAATCCTATCGACGGTAAAGGACAAATAGGTGGTGATCTTTATGAAATGCCATTGGAGAGAAAAGCTCCGGGAGTTATTTTCCGTCAACCGGTAAATGAACCACTTCAAACTGGTATAAAAGCTATTGACGCAATGATTCCGGTAGGAAGAGGACAACGTGAGCTTGTAATTGGTGACCGTCAAACCGGTAAAACAACAGTTTGTATCGACACCATTCTGAACCAGAAAGAATTTTATGATGCCGGAGAACCAGTTTATTGTATTTATGTTGCAATAGGACAAAAAGCTTCTACAGTTGCCGGTATCGCAAAAACATTAGAAGACAAAGGAGCTATGGCTTATACTATTATTGTGGCTGCCAACGCTTCAGACCCTGCACCGATGCAGGTATATGCCCCAATGGCGGGAGCGGCTATCGGAGAGTATTTCCGTGACACAGGTCGTCCTGCTCTGATTATTTATGATGACTTGTCAAAACAAGCTGTCGCTTATCGTGAGGTGTCTTTGTTATTAAGAAGACCGCCGGGGCGTGAGGCTTACCCTGGAGACGTATTCTATCTTCACTCTCGTTTGCTTGAAAGAGCAGCAAAAGTGATTGCAGATGACGATATTGCCAAAAACATGAACGACCTTCCTGATTCTTTGAAACCAATTGTAAAAGGTGGGGGTTCATTAACAGCTTTGCCAATTATAGAAACCCAAGCGGGAGACGTATCTGCTTATATTCCAACCAACGTAATTTCGATTACAGATGGTCAGATATTCCTTGAGTCAGATTTGTTCAACTCAGGGGTTCGTCCTGCCATCAACGTAGGTATTTCTGTATCTCGTGTAGGAGGTAATGCTCAGATTAAATCTATGAAAAAAGTATCGGGTACGCTTAAATTAGACCAAGCTCAGTTCCGCGAATTAGAGGCATTTGCCAAATTCGGTTCAGATTTGGATGCTGCTACTTTGAACGTAATCGAAAAAGGTAGAAGAAACGTAGAAATTCTGAAACAGTCAGTAAATGACCCATTCAAAGTAGAAGATCAAGTTGCTATTATCTATGCAGGTACTAAAAACCTTTTGAGAAATGTACCTGTAAATAAAGTAAAAGAATTTGAAAGAGATTATCTTGAATATCTGAACAACAAACACAAAGACACGCTGGATGCTCTAAAAGCCGGTAAATTCTCTGACGAACTGACAGATGTTCTTGAAAAAGCTGCGAAAGAAGTTTCAGCTAAATATAACTAACAGGTAATTGGTAAGTAGTGAATAGTAAGCAGTTAAGCAAACAAAACAGACTAATCACTAATTACTAATCACGTATCACTATTAAAATGGCAAACTTAAAAGAAATTCGTAATAGGATTACTTCGGTACAATCTACTATGCAGATTACTTCTGCTATGAAGATGGTTTCTGCTGCCAAGCTCAAAAAAGCTCAGGATGCAATTACAGCAATGCGTCCGTATGCTGAAAAGCTAACAGAAATTCTTCAAAACCTAAGTGCAACCATCGAAGGAGATTTGGGTGGAGCTTATACAGTACAACGCGAGGTAAAAAAAGTATTAGTAGTAACCATAACCTCAAACAGAGGTTTGTGTGGAGCTTTTAATTCTAATGTTATAAAAGAAGCCAAAAACCGTTTTTCTATCTATGCCGGAAAACAAGTGGATATCTTTGCCATTGGTAAGAAAGGAAATGACGGTTTAAGCAAAACACATACTGTAGTTTATAATAAAAGTCAGGTGTTTGATAGTCTTACTTTTGAAAATGTTTCTGATATTGCAGAAGAACTGATGAGTTTATATACAAGCGGAGCTTATGATAAAATCGAAATAGTCTATAACTATTTTAAAAATGCAGCAACTCAAATTGTAAAAACAGAGCAGTTTTTGCCTTTAGTTTCAGATTCTGATGATGTTGATTCCGGAGCAGATTATATTTTTGAACCTTCTAAAGAAGAGATTGTACTGACGTTGATTCCAAAGTCTTTGAAAACACAATTATACAAAGCAATCAGAGATTCTTTTGCTGCCGAACACGGTGCTCGTATGACGGCTATGCACAAAGCAACCGACAATGCAACAGAATTGAGAAATCAACTAAAACTTACATACAACAAAGCTCGTCAAGCTGCAATTACAGGTGAAATTCTTGAAATTGTTGGTGGTGCCGAAGCATTGAATGGATAATAATTTTAGACAAAATTTTGTCTTCAAACCCTATAAAAAAGTTTTATGAAATGCGTTTCATAAAACTTTTTTAGTTTTGGTAAAAGAAAAAGATTCTATTTCAGTAATTCTTTTACTCTTGGAACAATTTGTTCCGCATAAATCTTAATAGAATTCATCATATCCTGATGTTTCGGACTTCCGACATCCATGTGAGCTGAAAAACGAGTAATCCCCAACTCTTTAACAATAGTTGCTATTTTTTGAGCAGATTCTTCAGCTCCTCCCACAAGCAAATGTCCATTTTCCGAGCGTCCGTAATCAAAATTAGGTCTTTGATACGGAGGCCAATTGCGACTTCTTCCTACACGATCCATTTGAGCAGAATATACCGGGTAATAACTGTCTGCCACTCTACTACTGTCTTCTCCAAAAAAACTGTGCATGTGTACTCCAACCTGAAATCTATCAGGGTCATGTCCGTTGTCTAAATAAGCTTGTTCATAGTATTCAAAAAGTGGTTTGAAATTTCTCCAATCCCCACCAATGATAGCAAACATGACGGGCAAACCTAACTTACCCGCTCTAATAACAGAAGCAGGAGTTCCGCCAACAGCAACCCAAACCGGTAGTTGTTCTTGTTGGGGTCTCGGAAATATTTCCTGTTTATATAAAGGTTTTCTAAATTCTCCACTCCACGTAACGACCTTTTCTTTGTTCAACTGTACTAATAGTTTCAATTTTTCGTCGAACAAAGCATCATAATCTTTCAGGTCTAAACCAAAAAGCGGAAAGGATTCTATAAACGAACCACGACCTGCCATAATCTCCGCCCTTCCGTTGGAAAGTAAATCAACCGTTGCAAAATCTTGGAATAATTTTACCGGATCGGTCGAGCTAATGACAGAAACTGCACTTCCTAATCTTATATTTTGCGTAACAGTTGACAAAGAAGCTAATAATATTTCGGGAGAAGCTACCGCATAATCTTCTCGGTGATGCTCTCCGATTCCGAAGAAATCTAACCCCAATTTATCCATTAGCTTTACTTCTTCGACGATTTCTCGCAATCTGTCTTGAGCAGGTTGAATATATCCTTTGCTTTCGTCTATTTGGACATCACCAAACATCCCGATTCCGAATTGAACCATTATCTTTAAATTTAAAAGTGTCTTACAAAGATAATTCTTAAATTTGAGTTTTTGTTTAATAATATGACAACCCAAACTCCGCTTTTGCAAATTGAGAATTTAGTTATTTCTTTTTCGAGAGAAAACTCATGGAATGATGTAATTAAAAACATATCTTTTGACTTATACAAAAACGAAATTTTGGGAATTGTAGGCGAATCCGGTTCGGGAAAATCGGTTTCATCTTTGGCTGTTTTAGGACTTTTACCGCAAAAAATTTCAAGAATTTACAACGGAAAAATTTTATATAACGGTGAAGATTTAACTCAAAAATCATCAAGAGAATTCAGAAAAATAAGAGGAAAACAAATTTCGATGGTTTTTCAAGAACCAATGTCATCACTCAATCCGAGTTTGAAATGTGGTTATCAGGTGGAAGAAATTCTGGCGGAACACACTTCGTTATCCCAAAAAGATATAAAAACAGAGGTTTTATCATTGTTTGGAAAGGTAAAACTTCCAAATCCGGAAAAAATTTACAACAGCTATCCGCACCAGATTTCAGGAGGACAAAAACAACGGGTAATGATTGCGTTGGCAATTGCCTGTAAACCAAACATTTTGATTGCAGACGAACCTACCACAGCTCTTGACGTAACCGTTCAGAAAGAAATTATCAAACTCCTGAAAGACTTGCAACAGCAAACTCAAATGAGTATTATTTTTATTTCGCACGATTTGAGTTTAGTTTCCGAAATTGCAGACAGGGTTTTGGTGATGTATAAAGGCGAAATCGTTGAGCAAGGAAAGACATACGATATTTTTCATCTTCCGAAACAAACATATACCAAAGCTCTGATTGCATCGCGTCCGTCTTTAAATCAGCGATTAAGAAGATTGCCCACCGTTTCAGATTTTTTGAATGACACTACTCCAACTGAAATTATTACCGAAGAAGAAAGAACCGAAAGATTAGTAGAATTATATGCTCAACCCCCGATTTTGGAAGTGAAAAATATCGAAAAAATCTATTATTCCAGAATGGGTGTTTTGGGTAAAAAAGTCGAATTTCAAGCTCTACAAGATATTAGTTTTAAAGTGTTTGAAGGCGAAACCAAAGGTTTGGTAGGTGAATCAGGTTCGGGGAAGTCAACCATCGGCAATGCGATTTTGCAATTAGACAAAGCCACAAAAGGTCAAATTTTTTATAAAGGAATTGATATTACGGCTCTTTCGGACAAAGAATTTAAGAGTTTTAGAAAAGAAATCCAGATTATTTTTCAAGACCCGTATTCTTCACTAAATCCAAAAATGAAAGTTGGAGAAGCGATTATGGAACCAATGCAGGTGCATAAACTCTATAAAAACAATAAAGAGCGGAAGCAAAAAACCATTGAAATATTGGAACGTGTAGGACTTTCTTCAGCACATTTCTATCGTTATCCGCATGAATTTTCCGGTGGACAAAGGCAACGAATCGGAATTGCAAGAACTATCGCATTGCAACCAAAACTCATTGTTTGTGACGAATCTGTTTCGGCTTTGGATATTTCGGTTCAGGCACAGGTATTGAATTTACTTAATGAACTCAAAGAAAACTTCGGGTTTACCTATATTTTTATTTCGCACGATTTGGCAGTAGTAAAATATATGTCGGATAAAATTCTCGTTCTCAACAAAGGAATTTTAGAAGAAGAAACTGAAGCAGATGAACTCTACCAAAATCCAAAAACAGACTATTCTCGAAAATTGATAGATGCGATTCCGAAGGGAAATTAACAATAATACCCAAATGATATACAGATAGAAACTTTTATTGGTTATTTTTGTATATCAAAACAACACAAAAAACAACACAAAAATCAATACAATGAAAATTTCAATAGGAAATGACCATGCCGGACTCGACTATAAAAAAGCCATTGTTCAATATTTGGAATCTAAAAATTATTCCGTTACCAACCACGGAACAGATTCTGTTGAAAGCGTAGATTATCCCGACTTTGGGCATCCCGTTGCGACAGATGTAGAAAGTGGAAAAGCAGATTTTGGTATTGTCATTTGCGGAAGTGGTAATGGTATCGCCATGACGGTAAATAAACATCAAGGTGTTCGAGCCGCTTTATGTTGGACAAAAGAAATTGCCGCTTTAGCAAGGCAACACAACAACGCCAATGTAATCAGCATTCCGGCTCGTTTTACAGCGATTCAGCAGGCAATAGAAATGGTTGAAACTTTTCTTAATACAGAATTTGAAGGCGGAAGACATCAGAATCGTGTAAATAAAATTGCTTGTAAATAGGCAAAAACTTAATAAAAAAAGACAGCCAAAACGCTGTCTTTCTTCTATCTATTTGACTTCGCTACTGGCTCATTACGCTCGATATAGCAGTAAGATTATTATTTATTTGCTCGCTGTATTTAGCAAATTCAAATCTTCTTGGTCTAACTTTAGTTTCGGAACTTCAAACAAAGCTTGTAATTGAGTGGTGCTTGTTGCACTAACAATCGGTGCCGTAATAAGCGGATTGGCAAGTAGCCAAGCCAAAGCTACAGAAGCTTGTTTTGTGTTGTGTTTAGCAGAAATTTTGTCCAAAGCTTCCAAAACTGCAAACCCCTTTTCATTCATATATTTTGCTGCACCTCCACCTCTTGGACTTTTGCCGAAATCAGCTTCTGATCTGTATTTTCCGGTTAAAAATCCAGATGCTAATGACCAATAAGTAAATACACTCAAATCATATTTTTTGACAAGATGAGCATAATTTGTTTCAAATCCTTCTCTTTCTACCAGATTATAATGTGGTTGAAGAGCTACATATTTGGGCAGGTTATTTTTTTCTGCCACTTCAAACGATTCTATAAGTCTTTCGGGCGTAATATTAGAGACAGCGATATGTCTAATTTTCCCTGCTTTTATCAATTGGTCATAGGCTTCAAGCGTTTCCTCTACCGGAGTCTTGTTGTCGTCATAATGCGTATAATATAAATCTATATAATCTGTTTGTAAACGTTTCAATGACTCATCAACTGTTTTCAGAATATGTGCTTTGCTAATATCTACCGGGTTTACACCTGTTTCTCCACCTACTTTTGTAGCAATAACAACTTTGTCTCTGTTTCCTCTTGATTTTATCCAATTTCCAATAATGGATTCTGACTGACCACCCGAACCTCCATCAACCCAATATGAATACATATCGGCAGTGTCGATAAAATTATAGCCCTTGTTAGCAAAAGCATCTAAAATTTCAAATGATTTTTTTTCGTCGAGTGTCCACCCAAATACATTACCCCCTAAATTTAAAGGAGCAACTTCTAAATCTGTGTTTTTAATAAGTATTTTTTCCATCTGTTTATGTTTAATCCAAATTACGCATTAGAAATCTATTGCGAAAAATACTGCTTTAAATCTGGAAATGTACTCAAATTTACGTCCTCAAGATAGAATAACTATCTCTGCGGAATAAATTTTCCGTGCATTTTCACCTTTTTTGTATTCTTTTTTCTCATAACGAATCCTAATGCATAATTTGGGGTTAATATTTTTTAATATCTGATGTAATGCCCTGTTGATTTGATTAATTACTAATAAACATTTCTTATGAACGGTTTATATTTGTATATACAAATGTATGGGTTATAATCAGAGTAATTGGTAATAAATAGATAAATGTTTGTGAAATAAGGTTAAAATGTTAATTCAGTACGGTTTAGCCATTTACTTGTGTTGTATATTTCAATATACTATAAGTAAAACGGGATTTACAAAAGTAAAAAAGCAGAAATTTGGTAACAGAAAAAAATCAATTGTCTTTGAGGGCTAATTTTCTTAGCAAAGCGGTGCTCATACTGTCTGTATATACTCCGTAAGCTGTAACCAAAACCCCTTTGACTCCGTCTTTTGAATGGATGCCGTAAACAGTAGATTCATCACTTGGGTTAGAATCCCCTTCATAACGATATACCTGAACAATTTCAAAGTCTTCTACATCATACTTGTTGTTTCCACAAATAATACAGTTTTCCTCCAGATTAAAATCAACCGTAAAACCTTCTTTCCTTAAGTTATCTATCGCTATTGAAGCCGGTGCATATTTATAATGAATCTGTTTCATAGCTTTTAAAGTTTTGACCCAATAAAGTTACAAAAAATAATTGGAAAATAGTGATTAACATAAAGACTATCAACTTGCGTTTCGATTATTTTCCGTTTTTATCGACCAATGACAACGCTCGTGTTTCTTTGATTTATCGATGAAATGCATATATATTCTCCAAGTTTCTTGCGAGGTGATTTTAATCGACTTTTTTATGAATACATCGAAAAAATATGATGAAAACATAAAGACCCTATAGTTTTACCACCGGAAACAAAAAAAAGAAGAAATGAAAATCAACCTTAAATCAATACTTGTTATCACTCTTTTCATAACAGCTTTTGCAGTAAATGCACAATCATCTGATAGCATTACAGAAAAAGAAACAGGATTATTGGTTGATTCAATGCAGGATTTTGATATTACTAAATCTGAAAACGAAATTTCGAGCATAAACATTATAAATTGGTTTGTTGGGGCAAAACAAAATTCCAATTTATCGCTTTCTGATAAAGAAGGTAACAAAGAGGGACAATCTGCTGTCATATCAAAAAAAGAGCAGTATCTTCAATCGGGGCTATCAAATAAAACATTGTTGATACGTTCTATTATGAAAAAAGCAGACAGTTATACTAACGCAACGGTATAAAAAAGGTTATTATTTCAAATTTAGTTAGTTAAACCCTATTAAACGTCTTTTCTGTTGGAAAGACGTTTTTGTTTTAATAATCATAGTCTCGAATATTCTGTTTGAAGTTTTTCCAACTATTATCTGACAGGATTTCTTTTGACTTTATATTTTTACTCTTTAGGAAATTCTTAATATATTGAGAACGTTCTTCAGATTCGGGATGTGTAGAAATCCAGTATGTATATTTATGAAAGTCGTTGTCTAATGAAAGTTCATACATAAAATCTGCAAAAGGCATTGGGTCTATTTCTGCCTTTAAAAGGTATTTTACGCTTTGTATATCTGCTTCTCGTTCCAAGCTTCGGTCATAAGCAGAAGAGCTTATTGTTCTAAAGATTTCCATTACTATTTGAGAGTTTGCACCTGTTGCCGTAAGCAAAGTGGCAAGGCCAATTTCTTTAGAAAGTTTTTTCATCACGTGGTTCTTTTCTATATGGGCTATTTCGTGACCAAGAATGCCCAATAGAGCCTCTTCGTTTTTACATTCTAAAATCAATCCGCTATAGACAACAAGTCGTCTGTCCGGAAAAGCAAAAGCATTTACTTCGTCTTTTCGAACGATGTGAATTTTCAAACTGTTTCTGTCAATCCCGTTTTTCTTGCATAATGGCAATATCAAAGAATCTAACGTTTCTGTAATATCATAGTCGTAAATAACGTGTTCGGTGCGTTCTATTTCTTTCCAAATTAAATCGCCTATCGTTTTTTCTGTTTTTGATGACATATTTTGTATTCCAAAATACTTGACAAAATCAATTTGAGATAAGCCAAACCACAATCCCAGAAAAAACAGTATAACAAAGAATATTTTAGTAAGGGTTTTCATTTTTTCTGAATATTAAATCTGTAATATCGGCAAACAAGAACAGTTTGGCGTGCAGGCCCTTTCTTGTTTTGGAAGCCAACACGATGGTTGAAACAAACTCTAATACATTAAAAACAAAAACGGTTATAATATAGGCTATATAAGAGTTTGTGATTGGTTTGTCGGTAAAAATTATCGAAATAGTCCACCAAAAACCGATGCTGTTACAACAAAACAACCCGAGTTGTGCCAACAATGCCTGTGTACAGTGCCATCTTACAAAATCTGGAGTCTTGCGATTTCCTAAATAAAAAAACAAGGTTGCCAGCAAATTCAAAATAGGAAGTGGCAGCCCTCCAATAACCGCAACGAGAGACATCAGATAGCTGTTAGAAGCCCTTTCTGCCTCTGAATCTGTGGGTTTATAATAAAACTTTTCGGTTCTAATCATAATTCTTTTTTTATATTCCAGTACCAATTAAGCAAAACAAGTATAATCAAGATTATCGCAATAATGCGGTGACTCAATATCTTTTCTGATTTTTTGTAAAAGTGAAAGAAAGAATCTTTTTTTAACACTAAGTCATATATAATCCAGATCGGAACTACAGTCATGATTAAAACAACTATTATTCCGAACGGATTTGTATAGATAGAGTATAAGAAATTTCCTTTTGTAATTTCTAAAATTGCTCTTGTGGTTCCGCAAGACGGACAGGGTATGTTGGTTGTGTTTTTTAACAAGCAAACTGAAAAATCGGAACTTTTGGCTTTAGTTATTGAATAAAATAACCAACCATATCCTGCTGAACAGGCAAGAAGTATAAAATAATACAGCCTGTTTCTTTTCATTTGTTACATAAATGCTTGTTGGAATTTTTCCAAGTTTTTTTCTTTTGTTGCTCCCATAATTAAAAACCAATCCACAATAGCCCATATACCAAAACCTCCACAGGTTAGCAGTTTTCCAATGCCCATTCCGGTATCGCCAATATAAAAGCGGTCAATGCCATAAGCTCCAACAAATATAGAAATCAGCAGTGCTGTTGTTGGGTCTTTGAATTGTAGCATTTGCACTAACGGCCACTTTTCATCGTCCATGTTTAAAAGTTTCTCTCTGATTGAATTCAAATGATGACCTTCAAAGAATTTACCGTTTGTCATCATGAACATATCTACTTTTTGCGAATCCATTGTTTTAAGTTTTGTATTAAGCTCTGCGAATATAAAAATTTTTTAGATTAAATTAAGATTTATTTAAGAGTCTGTATATGATTTTTATAAAACATAAAATCCTTTGATTTTCCCGCTCCGCAAAGTCTCCTACTTTGCGGTATAAATAAAAAATCTATCTTTGATAAAATTTAAACTCTGAAATAGAAGTACCTCAAAGTCAGGAGACTTTGTGGAGCAGGGACTTTTCGGAGCAGGGGGGGGGTAAAAAGATAGAACAATCCCTTAACTTAATGACATTGACCGCACGAATCCTTTCGTGTGGTATAATGAAAATAAATCCCGAGCATTTCTTGGGATTTTGTTGTTCTAAAGGGTTGCTACATTTTTCTGAAAGAAGTCTTTAAACTTTTTAGTAGTAAGCATTTTGTCAATGAGTTTAAAAATAGTTTGTTTATCTTCTTCCTCTAACTGTTGTATAAGTTGCATTTGCTCGATAACGGTTTTATCTTCAATAGTTACTTCTTTGGGAACTATATTTTCATCATAATTAAGAATCTCATCAGTCGTAAGTTTAAATAGTTTACCAAGCTTTTGCAGTTCTGCAAACGACATTATAATTCGTTTAGCATTTTTGAAATCTCGTCTAATTTTGGGGTTAAAATAATTTCTATTCTACGGTTTTTGGCTTTTCCTTCGGCAGTATCGTTTGAAGCAAGCGGAGCATATTCGCCACGTCCTGCGGCTGTTAGATTTTGCTTAATAATGTCTTTGTTTTCTGCCAAAATGTTTACGATAGCAGTAGCTCTTTTGGTAGATAAATCCCAGTTGTTTTCAACACCGCCGCCAAGTGAACCCAAAATTTTATCGTTATCGGTATGTCCTTCAATCAAAACAGAAATGTCCGGATTCTGAGCCAATACTTTTCCGACTTCTACAACGGCTCTTCTTCCCTCTGAACCCACTGCCCAACTTCCGGTTTGAAACAACAATTTGTTTTCCATAGAAACATATACTTTTCCGTCTTTCATTTCTACAGTCAACCCTTTTCCTTCAAAGCTGTTTAGGGCTCTCGAAAGAGTTTCTCTCAAGCGGTTCATGTTTTCTTCTTTGGCAGCCATCATTCTTTCGAGTTCATCAACTCTTTGAGAACGATCTCTCAAATCGTTTTGTAGTTTGTTCAAACGTTCTTGTTCTGCCGCAAGAGCTTTTTCTTTAGCATCAAGCTCTGCAAGAAGTTCACGATTCTTGTTCATGTTGGCTTGTAGAGCTGCATCAGAATTTTTTTCTAATGCTGCATAGGAGTCTTGTAGCGATTTTAGGTTATTTGCCGTAGCAGTATAATCATTTTGAAACTTGTCACGCTCACTTTTTACTTTGTCAAGTTCGTTTTGCAAATTTTTATAATCAATGTCCAATTGGTTTTTAGATTTTGTCAAATCACTAAGTTGATCGGAGAGTTTGCGGTTTTCTTTTTTCAAGTTGGTGTGTTTATTTTCCAAATCGGTATAGATTTTTTTAGAAACACAAGAACTTAATGTAGCTGTAATCAATACTCCCAGAAAGATTTTTTTTAACATGATTTTAGTTTTAAAGTTATTTTTATTTTTAATTAATTTCCAATACGATGGGGCAATGGTCAGAATGTTTGGCTTCGGGTAAAATCAAGGCTTTTTTCATTCTCGACTTCATAGGTTCATTTACCAAATGGTAGTCTATTCTCCAGCCCTTATTGTTGTTTCGAGCATTGGCACGATAACTCCACCACGAATAGTTGTGTGGTTCTTTGTTAAAGTGTCTGAAACTGTCAATAAATCCACTTTTAATAAATGCATCGAGCCAAGCCCGTTCTTCTGGCAAAAATCCGGAAACAGTAGCGTTTCTAATGGGGTCATGGATGTCGATAGCCTGATGACAAATGTTATAATCTCCGCATATAATCAGGTTCGGAATATCTTTTTTCAGGTTGTCCACATAGATTCGAAAGTCGTCCATATACTGAAATTTATGTCCCAGTCTTTCAATATTTGTTCCGGAAGGCAAATATAAACTCATTACAGAAAAATCTTCAAAATCGGCACGCAGGTTTCTGCCTTCGGCATCCATATACAAAATTCCGGTTCCGTATTCTACATGCTTGGGTTTCGTTTTTGAGAGAATGGCAACACCGCTATATCCTTTTTTTTCTGCCGAAAAATAATATTGATACAAATAACCTGCTTCTGCAATGGCATCTGTCGGAATTTGCTCTTCAACTGCTTTTATTTCCTGAAGACAAATTATGTCAGGATTTGCTTGTTTGAGCCAATCGAGAAAACCTTTGTTTATGGCGGCTCTGATGCCGTTAACATTATAAGAAATTATCTTCATATTCATTTTTTCCCTAAAGTTTTTCAAAAATAGACAAAAAGCATTATTAAAAACAAGATGTCATAAAATATAGTATTTGTTTAACATGCTTTTTTTGGTTAATAATTGATTAAATCTATAAGCGGTTTGTTTATCTTTGTTTCTTGTCATAAAATATTAAGAACACAAATTGGATGAGTTTAGTCACCGCAAAAGAAGTGGCATGTGCAATACATGTAGATAAATATGGGTTTATCGGGACGTTTATTGGCTGGGTTTTGATGAAAGTTCTCAAGATTTCTACATTAAATAAAATCTATAATCGAAACAAACATTTCAAAGATGTAGAATTTCTAAACAGTATTCTTAGTGAATTTAAAATAAAATTTGAAATTACTGAAGAAGATTTAAGGCGTATCCCGAAAGAAGGAGCTTATATTACAGTTTCTAACCATCCGCTTGGCGGTATTGACGGCATTCTTCTTTTGAAATTAATGCTCGAAAGAGAACCTGATTTTAAAATTATAGCCAACTTTTTGCTTCACCGAATTGAGCCGTTGAAACCTTATATCATGCCGGTTAATCCGTTTGAAAATCATAAAGATGCCAAGTCGAGCGTGGTAGGAATCAAAGAAACGTTGCGACACCTAAGCGAAGGAAAACCTTTGGGAATGTTTCCTGCCGGAGAAGTTTCTACTTATCGCGATGGCAGATTGGTTGTTGATAAACCCTGGGAAGAAAGTGCTATAAAAGTAATCCGAAAAGCTCAGGTTCCTGTAGTTCCGATTTATTTTCATGCAAAAAACAGCAGACTGTTTTATTTTCTTTCCAAAATTAGCGACACACTGCGAACGGCAAAACTCCCCTCGGAATTATTGACGCAAAAAAAACGAATCATAAAAGTAAGAATTGGAAGACCCATCTCAGTAGCCGAACAAAATGAGCATGAAAGCCTTGATTCTTATTCAGATTTTCTTCGCAAAAAAACGTATATGCTTGCCAATGCTTTTACAAAAGGAAACAGATTGTTGTTTGCACCATATCTGAATCTGAAAATGCTTAAAAGCCCGAAAGAGATTGCCAAACCCGCCAATCATCACCTGATTTTAGAAGAGATGGCAGAACTTAAAAAAGGAGATTCACGTTTAGTGCAAAGCAAAAAGTATGAAGTAGATCTTGGAACGGCAGATAAAATTCCGAATATTCTTCACGAGATAGGAAGATTGAGAGAGATTACTTTTCGCGAAGCAGGAGAGGGAACCAATGAATCTCTTGATTTGGACAAATATGACAAATATTATCATCACATGTTTTTATGGGATGACGAAACTCAGCTTATAGCCGGAGCGTACAGAATGGGATTGGGTTCTCAAATTTTCAAGAAACATGGTATAGACGGTTTTTATCTTCAGGATTTATTCAGGTTTGAACCCGAATTATATGATATGATGAGCAAGTCTATCGAAATGGGCAGAGCTTTTATCATTAAAGAATATCAACAGAAACCGATGCCGCTGTTTTTGTTGTGGAAAGGAATTGTGCACACGACTTTAAGACATCCGGAACACTCTTTTCTAATTGGCGGTGTAAGCATAAGCAATCAGTTTTCTGAATTTTCGAAATCACTGATGATTGAATTTATGAAATCTCATTATTATGACCCATACATAGCCCAATATGTACATCCTAAAAAGGAATATAAAGTCAAACTCAAAGATGCCGATAAAGATTTTGTCTTCAATGGGACAGAAGCAGACCTCAATAAGTTTGATAGAATTATTGACGAAGTAGAACCCGGAAATCTGCGTTTGCCTGTTTTAATAAAAAAATATATAAAACAGAACGCAAGGGTAATAGCTTTTAACGTTGACCCGCTTTTTAATAATGCAGTTGACGGACTTATGTATATCAGAATTGCTGACCTTCCTGAAAGTACTGTAAAACCTGTGATGGAAGAATTTCAAGCAGAGCTTGAACGCAAAGAAAAAGGATAAATATATCCTCAAAAAAACAAACCTTCAGAGCATGAGAAAAGACATAACCTTTCCGAAAGTAGAAAACATACTTCTGGCTGCTATTCTGGAATGGAATGATGATTTTATGGAAAACATCTGGAATGTTTACCTGATTAACAACAGCGAAAACACTTTAGACAGTATCATGGTTGTATCAAAAGCCTTTGGTACGTTAAACGGCGAAATGAGAAAAACCTCTATGTTACGCCATGCGTTTATGGAAATTCCGGCTTTTGCCGCTATCAAAGTAGAAATGATAGAAAACAGCGTTTTGGCTCTGAACAATGAATTTATGCTTACATATTTTATCGGTAATACACTTTATGATAAAAAATTTATTTTCAGAGCAAACACCATAAACGAACATGCCATGCGGGACATTCCTGTTCTAAACAAAAAAGGTGTGGCTGTTTTATAACCAACTATTCTTGGCTTTCCAGCCAATTGTTTTCTATTGTAAACCGGATAAGTCCCACAACATTTTTTGCCCCTGATTTTGACAACAAACTCGCTCTGTGACTTTCGACGGTATTGGGCGAAATCGATAAAAATTTTGCAATTTCTTGGGTTGTATATTCTTCAAGGATGAGTTTTAAAACATCCTTTTCTCTACGTGATAATTTGGGAGTCCGTTCAAAACGGGGTGTTTTGAGTTCTGGTTCTGTGAATGAAATTTCAGAATGAAGATATTTTCCGGAGGTTTTCACTTGATTTAAGGCAGCAAGTAGTTCTGTTTTTTCGGTGTTTTTAAGCAAAAAACCGGAGGCTCCTGCCCGAAACGAACCCATGACAAGAGACGGCTGGTTAAGACTTGTAAGCATGATAATTTTTAAATCAGGAAATTTTTCTTTCAGTATTTTGCAGGCTGTCAAGCCGTCTTCGCCATTTAGGTTAATATCTAATAAAAGAAAATCTACTGGAGATTGAGTGTGAAAATTCAAAAAATCACTAACCGAAAAAAAACCTCCGGCATAACAATACTCTTTGTTGTCGGACAATAAATATTTTATGGCTCCCAGAATCAGAGCGTGATCATCAATTACAGCAATTTTAATCATATTAAATAGTTATTTCAATATATATTGACGTTCCGGTTTTCTTTTTGCTGTCAATCATCATTTTGCCGTTCAAATACTGGAGTCTGGATTCAATGTTTACAAGGCCGATACCTTTTTCAGTTTCCGAAATCTCAAATCCTTTTCCGTTGTCTTCTACGGTTATAGCAAGCATATCAGACATTCGGTGTAGTTGTACAAAGGCTTTTGTTGCTTCAGAGTGTTTTGTAATATTGTTTAACAACTCCTGAACGATACGATACACAATTAATTCTAATTGTTCCGGCAATCTTTCGTCTAAATTAAGTGTTTCTAAATCTACAACTTGTTTTTTCCCGTCATTAATATACTGAACAAAATCTTCAAGAGCCGCTTTAAGTCCAAATCTTAAAAGGTTTTCCGGAAGCAGATTATGCGAAATCCTTCTGTTTTCGGTGATAGCTTTTCCTATGATGTCATTAATTTTTTGTGATTGACTACGAAATTCTTCGGGCATATCACTTTCTAAAACGCTCAACTGCATTTTAGATGCAGCCAACAAACCTCCTAATCCGTCGTGTAATTCTCGAGCTAAACGTTTTCGTTCTTTTTCCTCGCCCATATTTAGTGCGTTCAGGACATCGTGTTCTTTTTCTTTGGCAAGCATTTTATATTTATGTTGGGTGTTTTGACGGTAAAGTAATAGAAAAACAAGCAAAATGATGCTTATAATTGCAAAGGCAGAAACATAGACTTTTCTTACGGCTAATTTGTTTTTCTGTTTAAGAATCTGATTGTTTTTCTTTTCAGTTTCATATTGAATAAGAAGGTCTTGAATAGTCTCCCTGTTTTCTCTCGACGATTTTTCTCTTAAATGTTCTTCTGCATTACTGAGGTACTCAAAAGCTTGATTACTCTTTCCAATTTGTTGATAACTATAAGCCAAATTTTTATATAAGCTGTATTGGATTTCTGTATTTCCGAGTTGTTTAGCAAGTGCTTTGGCTTCTTCTCCGTTGTCAATGGCTTCTTTATATTCTCCTTTTTCAAAATAGGTCCTTAATAAAGCTGCTTTTGCGGGCAACAGCATACTCTTTAGATTGTATTGCTCTCCCATTTTTACTACCTGAGTCAAATACTCTTCTGCCTTATCAAAATTTTTCTGGTGCATTTGCAATTCGCCCTGAGCATAAAGAGAAAGTAGTTTTCCTGTAAAATTGTTGTATTTTTCGCTGAGTTCTGTAGCCTTTTCGACAAATAAAACAGCTTCGTCTTCATGATTGGATTTGAGTGCAGAAACGGTTGTCAACCCTAATACCTGCGGCAGATATACAGTATCATTAACCGTGTTTAACTTTTCGATGGCACTCTTACCATATTTATATGAAGTTTCGTGATCTAACTGGCTTAAAAAAAAATTAGAAAGATTGTATTCAATAGTTGCCGCAGACCTCAAATCGTTATGGTTTTCAAACACCTCCAACGCCATTTTATAATACTCAACAGCCAGTCGCTGATTCTGTCGATAAGTATAAATTGCCGCTTTCAGATTATATAAACGTGCCGCCTCTAAACTGCCACTGCCAAGTCTTGTGTCTTGAAGAACCTCTGTAATCAGCGAATCTGCTTTATGCAGATTTCCTTTGAGAATTAGTGCTCTACCGTAGTGCAATGCATACAGATAGTAAGATTTATTTTTTGCTCCAATCTCTTCTGTCAGCACCCGCGAAATACTGTCTAACTGTTTGATGTCTAATGGTTCAGAAAATGCCTGAACTATCCTCAGAGAATCCGATTTAAAATCATAAACATCCGATACCAAAACATTTCCGTCTTTTTTACAGGAAATCATGCCGGAAAACAAAATAATAAGCAACAGAAATGTTGTAGCAGTTTGAAGTTTTGAATATGAACGTGCTTTTGTTACCATAACTCTCAGTCTGTGCAAAACCTTTTTGTCATCCCTAAATTAGTGGAAAACCACTAAAAGTAAAAATGGCTGATTTCCACTATATTTTTTTACTATTATATACTTTCCTTTGCTATAAGTAAAAATGATTTGTTTTAACAAAGGCGGTATGCTCCAAAACTAAGCATTTTTTTACAAAAAGAAGTTAATAAAGCGTCAAGAGCCCGTTTTTAGATTTTTATGAAAATTTATTGAAATCGCAGTTAAATATAAATACAGTGATGAAGGTAAATAAAATTTAAACATATCAATTATTAAACCACTAAAAAACACAATATTATGAAAACTAATCAATTATTAATTATTTTTTGTGCGTTCCTGTTTTTAGGAACAACAGTTCAGGCACAGATATTAAAACGGATGAAAGATAAAGTAAATCAATCCGTAGAGCGTACAATAGAACGAAAAGTTGAGCAAAAGGCCGAAAAAACTACAGAAAAAGCAATGGACGACATTTTGGAAGGCAATCCGGATAAAAAGGACTCAAACAAGCAAAAAGCCGGCAATAATAACGATTATCTGCAAATGGCACAGCAGATGCAGGCAGGTATGGCAGATGCTACCTATGAAAAATCTTATGTGTTCTCTTCAAAAGTAGTTTCTCAATTTGAAAACACTAAAGGTCGTAAAACGGAGAAATCCAAACTTACACAATGGTATGGCGACAATGCACAAATGACTGTTACCGATCAAGATTCTGACAGCAAAATGATTACAGATTTTAAAAACAAATCGTCTGTGATGCTCAACGAAAAGGACAAAACGGGTGTCGCTGTTTCTATGAATTTTATGTCGGGCATTGTTCAGCAAGCTACAGACGCCGCTGAAGATACCGAAGACAAACCATTAAACTTCCGAAAAACAGGAAACACCCGCACAATAGCCGGGTACACGGCAGAAGAATATATGGCTGAAGATGATGAAATGACTATGAGAGCTTGGTTTTCTAAAAAAGCGGACTTCGGATTTGAAAAATCGGCAGAAAATATGATGCAGCTTTTCGGGCTATCTAACCTTCCGAAAGACATGAATCCTTATGGCACGATGCTCAGATATGAAGGAACGTCAAAAAAAGACAAAGAGACAACAGTTATGGAGGTTATTTCTATAGAAAAAACTAAAACAACAGTAGAAACAAGTCAGTATAAATTTCAAAAATTTTAATCATGAGGTTTTTTGAAAATAAAGGATTAACACCTCACCAACCCTCCTCAAGGAGGAAGTCGCTTGGAGAATATCCCGAAACAGCTCTCCTCTTGAAATCGAAGATTCAAGACTCCTTTAAAAAACAAATAAAAAAGATGGAGTTATTGAGGTTAGGGGGTGTGTTTATAGCATGAATCAAATGTACATATTTGAAAACATGATTTTTGAGAATAAAATCCCGGGTTAACACATTATGCGTATTCAGAAATAAAAAAAAAGATGAGAACAAAAATTTTAGCCATAATAATATTATTAACAACCACTATTACGGCACAGGTAGGTATAAATACAACAACGCCCAACGCCCAGCTTGACATCCAATCGAGCAACCAAAGCAATCCGTCTAATACAGATGGTGTCTTGATACCAAAAATAGACCTTTTCCCTGCGATTAACCCTACGGCTGCCCAACACGGAATGTTGGTCTATCTAACAACAACAACCGGAGGCTATGTTCGTGGGTTTTATTATTGGGATAACGATTCTGTTTCTTGGTTGCCTATTAAAGAAGCCAGAGGTGGCACACTTGATGAAGCTTACGACTTTGGTGGAGCCGGAGCTGGAAGGATTATAACCGCCGATGCCGGAGCAGTGCAAATAGCAGGAACAGACGGACTGGAAGTAACCGGAGCGTTTAACTCTGGAGCTGCTTTAAGCCTTTCCGGAGCCGGAACGCGTATGTTTTTTTATCCTCGTAAAGCCGCTTTTAGAGCCGGGTATGTTGTCGGTACACAATGGAATAATGCTAATATAGGAAATTATTCTACCGCATGGGGATATAACACCATAGCACTAGGAAATGGTTCTACCGCATGGGGAGCTAATACAGAAGCCTCAGAAAATAATTCTACCGCATGGGGAGCTAATACAGAAGCCTCAGGTCGGTATTCTACCGCATGGGGATTAAGCACAACCGCATCAAATCTGTATTCTACCGCATGGGGTAATAGTACAACCGCATCAGGAAGTACTTCTACCGCATGGGGTCTCATTACAACCGCATCAGGAAGTTACTCTACCGCATGGGGTCTCGGTACAACCGCATCAGGAAGTTACTCTACCGCGTGGGGTAACAATACAGCCGCATCAGGAAGTTACTCTACCGCATCGGGTAGCAATACAACCGCATCGGGAAATTATGCCATTGCTGAAGGACAAAATTCTACAGCATCGGGAACCGGGGCAAAAGTAAGGGGAAACATCAGTATCGCTTCAGGCAACTATTCAACGGCATGGGGGTATAATGTAAGTGCGACTCAAGCGTATGCTACGGCTTGGGGCTACGCAAGCATTGCCTCCGGGGATGCTTCTACTGTTTGGGGCTACGCAAACACTGCCTCCGGAAATTATTCTACCGCATTTGGATTTTCTAATCAAGCTCAATCTTATCTCGAAACTGTTTTGGGGCGATATGCTATAGTTTCTTCGGGGAATCCTTCCAGTTGGGCTGGTTCAGAACCTTTGTTTGTAATAGGCAACGGAACAACAAGCATCGTCCGCAGCAATGCCCTTACCATACTTAAAAACGGAAGAATAGGGCTACAAAACATCTTAGCACCTGCCTATGCCTTGCAATTGCCCAACAACAACTTAAACGGTATCGGACGTGGACAGGCAAACTCATGGAACACATATTCAGACGGGCGTTTAAAAACCAATCGAAACACTTTGTCTTATGGTTTAAAAGAGATTATGCAAATTGAACCTTTGGCTTACTTTCACCATAATAGTTCAGTAGAAGACGACTTACTTATTATACACGAAGACGGCGAGGAGCAGATAGGTTTTATTGCTCAAGATATGTATCAAATTATCCCTGAAATTGTAGGCGTACCCGAAAACGAAACCAAAGAACTGTGGGGTATTAGCTATGAAAAACTAACACCGGTTTTAGTAAAAGCTATACAAGAACAGCAGGCAATCATAGAAAAACAGCAAACTATAATTGAAAATTTACAAAACGAAAAGCAACAAATCCAAAATTTTGTAAGCAATCTCGAAGTCCGACTCAATACGTTGGAAAATCAATCTGAAAGATATGCAATAGAGAATAGAGAGTGATTGTTTATTATTTAGTGGTTGAAACCTCTTTGTCACAGACAGGGAGGTTTCTTTTTTTATTTATCCGGAAATTAAAACATAATTGTACTTTTGTTTCCATAATTTTGACAGTATTTCAAATCTGAAAAAGTTGGAACACTCAAACCAAAGCCATGGACAAAGTAAGAGCGAAAAAGCACCTCGGACAACATTTCTTAAATGACGAAAATGTTGCTCGTAAGATTGCTGATACACTTTCGTGTCAAGGATATAACAAAGTATTGGAAATAGGCCCGGGAATGGGAGTCCTGACCAAATTTCTACTCGCAAAAAACATCGATACGTATGTTGTTGAAATCGATAGTGAGTCGGTCGAATACTTAAATAATCATTACCCAAGACTGCACAATCATATCATTTCAAAAGACTTTTTGAGATACGATTTAACAGAGATTTTTGGCAATGAACCTTTTGCCATAATCGGCAATTTCCCTTATAATATTTCGTCACAAATTGTTTTTAGAGCTTTAGAACTTCGGGAACAAGTTGTAGAATTCTCCGGAATGTTTCAAAAGGAAGTAGCCGAAAGAATTTGTGAAACAAAAGGTTCTAAAACCTACGGAATACTTTCGGTTTTGGTACAGGCATTTTATGACGCAACATATCTGTTTACGGTTTCCGAAAATGTGTTTACGCCTCCGCCAAAAGTAAAATCGGGTGTGCTAAAACTGACAAGAAAAAAGAATTTTCATCTACCTTGTGATGAAAAATTATTCTTTAACGTTGTCAAAACAGCTTTTAACCAACGACGGAAAACCCTCAGAAACAGTCTGAAATCTATCGGAATTCCTGAAGAAAAAAAAGAAGAAAAAATCTTTGATTTGCGTCCGGAACAATTATCGGTTGAGGATTTTATTGAGATTACGAAAATGATTGAGAAACACTTTGTAAATTAGCACAATAAAATTTTGTGCTATGAACCTCAAACGTTTGCTCCCGCTTTTGGCTGTTGTGTTTTTTATACAGTCTTGTAAAAAATCTACCGAAGATTTTGAATCTGATTTTTCACTTTACAGGGAATATATTTCGAGTTTTACTTCGGGTTTAGTCTCAAGCGAAGGCGATATCAGAATGGTGTTTAATTTCGATAAATCCGATTGGATAGCGGGACAAGAAATAAACGAAGATTTGTTTGTGATTTCTCCGTCTGTAAAAGGGAAAATTGTGGCTTTGTCGAGCAATACACTTTCGTTTGTGCCGGAAAATAAATTAAAACAAGACACGGAATATCGCATTACATTTCACCTGAAGAAAGTAATCGAAGCTCCGAAAGAATTATCAGAATTTCGTTTTACAATCAAAACCTTAAAACAAGATTTTACTGTTTTTACAAATGATTTACAGTCTTACAGCAAAGATTTTCAATATCTCAACGCAACGTTACAATCGGCAGATGTTTTAGATTTCGAAACCGCTTCGAAACTGGTTGAGGTTACCCAAAATGGGAAAAAATTAAAAGTAAAATTCGACAAGACCTTTAGTACTACAACCGATTTTAGATTTATCATCGACAGCATTGCCCGACCTGAAGAAGATGAAAAAATATTGATTTCGTGGAACGGAAAACCCTTTGACATTGACCAAAAAGGAGAGTCAGAATACGATATTCCCGGTAAAAATAATTTTAAAGTGGTAGGTACAGAAGTCGGAGACGACGAAAATCAATCACTCTTTATTAACTTTTCGGATCCGATTAAAAAAGGTCAGAATCTTAATGGATTGGTACAAATAGAAGGTGCAGACAATTTGCGTTTTTCTATAGAAGGAAATCTTTTAAAAGTGTTTTTTAACGATGCTCTCAAGGGGCTATTCCAAGTTGAAGTATTTCAAGGGATTCAAAGTGAAGACGGATACAAAATGAAAAGCAACTATCTCGAAAAAGTGCTTTTTGAACAATCGAAACCCAACGTGCGATTTATTAAAAACGGAACGATTTTGCCGAATTCCAACAATTTGAAACTCAATTTTGAAGCGGCTAATTTAAGAGCTGTTGATGTTCGGGTTTATAAAATTCATTCCGATAATATTTTACAGTTTTTACAAGATAATGAACTCAACGGAGCCCGAAACCTTCGCAAAGTAGCGACACCTGTTGCTACGCAAACTATCAATTTGTTAGAAAGTAAACTTACCAATTATAGCAAATGGAATACTTTTGCTCTTGATTTAGCAAGTATTATTTCGGTGGAGCAAGGAGCGATTTATCGTGTGGAACTTTCGTTCAAAAAAGAATATTCACTATATAAATGTGATGAAAATCCGGAAAATTCTGATGATTATTACTACGATGATTATTACGCAAATCAAGATAATTTTGAGGTTCGTTCATCAGATGGATATGATTATTACGACTATTATTGGTATAGTGATTACAGCTGGCAAGACAGACAAGACGCTTGTTCGGATTCTTATTTCAGACGAGGCTCGGTAGGCACTAATGTTTTGGCAACCAACTTGGGTGTTATCGCCAAAAGGGGCGACAACGGAAGCTATTTTGTAGCGGTTTCGGATATCGTTTCGACAGCGGCAGTAGCTGGAGCAACGGTTGAGTTGTATGATTATCAGCAACAAAAACTGGCAGTCGGAAAAACAGATAATGACGGAACCATACGTTTAGAAACTTCTAAATATGCCTATTTTGCTGTGGTGACCAAAGGCAACGAAGCAACTTACGTAAAATTAGACGAAGGGATGTCACTTTCTGTCAGCAATTTTGATGTTTCGGGTAAAAAAATGCAGGAAGGACTCAAAGGATATCTCTACGGAGAGCGAGGCGTTTGGCGACCTGGAGACACCTTGCATTTGGCTTTTATGCTCAATGACAACGACAGCAAACTCGATAAATCACACCCGATTAAATTTCGTTTGAATGATCCGCAAGGAAAGCTAATGTTTGAAGCTGTCCGTAAATATGACCCTAAAAATCATTATCGTTTCTCAGTGCCGACCCAAGCGGATAATCCGACTGGAAATTGGGAAGCGGTAGTCAGTATTGGAGGAGCACGATTTTATAAACGCCTTCCGATTGAAACCATCAAACCCAACCGACTGAAAATCAAAAATAATTTTAGTGCAGATAAATTGTCTGCCCATAAACCGGTAACCAACAACATCGAAGTCACGTGGCTTCACGGAGCTACCGCTAAAGATTTGAAAGTGGATGTGCAAGCAAAATATATGGCTCATAAAACTACTTTCAAAGGTTATGATAAATATGTTTTCGATAATCCGGTGTATCGATTTGAAACCGAAGAAACCAATGTGTTTACCGGGAAAACAGATCAAAACGGAAAAGTTTCGTTTAGCTTGCAACCTAAAATTACCTCACAAGCTCCGGGGATGCTTAAAGCCAGTTTCCTGACTAAAGCCTACGAAAACGGAGGAGATTTTTCGACCGATGTAGCCACAATAGATTATTCGCCTTATCCGACTTATGTTGGATTAAAAACTCCCGAACCTAATAAATATGGACTTTTGGAAACAGGGAAAGTAAACAAATTTGATGTGGTTACGGTTGATGAAAACGGAAAACCAAAATCGGTAAAAGGACTCACAGCCAAAGTGTATAGAGTTTCTTGGAGATGGTGGTGGGATGCTTCGTATGATAATCTGTCGAGTTATGTTTCGTCGAACACTACACAGATTTTCAAAACCTTTACATTGAATACTGATGCTAACGGAAAAGCCAATTTTGAATTTAAAAATGAAGAAAACGAATGGGGAAGATATTTGATTTATGTTTCGGATGAAAACGGTGGACATGCTACAGGGCAAACCGTGATGATTGATTGGCCGTATTGGAGCGGAAAAACCCGAAATACAGATGCTACACACGCTACAATGCTTACTTTATCAACCGATAAAAAGAGTTATGCAGTAGGACAAACAGCACAGATTTCTTTTCCGTCAAGCGAAGGCGGTCGAGCACTTATTTCGATAGAAGATGGTGCAAAAGTAGTGCAAACACTTTGGACAAACACTACAAAAGGTGAAACCAAAATCAGTTTGCCTATCACTGCCGAAATGGCTCCGAATGTGTTTTTGAATATTACACTTTTGCAACCGCACGCTTCGACTTTGAACGATTCCCCAATTCGACTTTACGGAATTATTCCGATTGAAGTTTTGGATAAAAATACCAAGTTGGAACCTCAGATTTCGATGTCTGATGTATTGAGCCCTGAAGCTCCGTTTACGGTAAAAGTAAGCGAAAAATCTGGTAAACCGATGACTTATACATTGGCTGTTGTTGATGAAGGATTGCTGGATTTAACCCGATTCAAAACTCCGAATGCTTGGAATGATTTTTATTCTCGTCAGGCTTTGGGTGTCAAAACCTGGGACGTTTATGATGAGGTTATCGGAGCTTACGGAGGTAAAATCAATCAGATTTTTGCCATCGGAGGTGATGAAGATTTGGCAGGTGCCAATGCTCAAAAAGCCAACCGTTTTAAACCTGTCGTGATGTATTTGGGACCGTTTACTTTGGAAAAAGGAAAAACAGCCTCACACAAACTCGATATGCCAAATTATATCGGTTCGGTTCGAACGATGGTGGTGGCAGGAGATGTGAAAACTGAAGCTTACGGAAGTGCCGAAAAAGCTACTCCGGTTCGTACCCCACTGATGGTATTGGCTTCGCTTCCGAGAAAAATTTCGCAAGGCGAAAAAGTTACTTTACCAGTGACGCTTTTTGCCATGGAAAAACAAGTGAAAAACGTAAAAGTTCAGGTCAAAACCAACAACGGAATTAAAGTTGTCGGAAATGCTACCCAAACCATTTCGTTTGCGAATCCTGACGAAAAAATGGTGTACTTCAACCTCGAAGCGAGTGAACTGACCGGAATTGGAAAAATAGAGGTGATTGCTACTTCAGGCAATGAAAAATCGACCTATCAAGTTGAATTAGACATTACCAATCCGAATCCGGTAACCCACGATTTTGTCGATGTGGTTTTAGAACCGAATAGTACAAAAAAACTTGATTTTTCAACTTTCGGAATTTCGGGAAGCAATCAGGCAAAATTGGAAGTTTCGTCTTTTCCTTCGATTGATTTCAACCGCAGATTGGATTATTTGATTCAGTATCCACACGGATGTTTGGAGCAAGTAACTTCGGGAGTTTTCCCACAATTATACCTGAATGATGTGATTGATTTATCCGATTCCCGTAAGGTATCGATTGACAAAAATATAAAAGCCGGAATACAACGCTTGGTCAGTTATCAGATTTCTAACGGAGGTTTTAGCTATTGGAGCGGTCAGAATTATGCCAATGATTGGAGTACTTCCTACGTAGGTCATTTCTTAATTGAAGCAGAGAAAAAAGGCTATGTTTTACCTTCTTCGTTTAAATCAAAATGGATAGTCTACCAACAAAGAGCGGCCAAAGATTGGCGATTGAACGAAAGCTACCGAAATGATATTGCACAGGCATATCGTTTATATACGTTGGCTTTGGTCGGTTCGCCCGATATGGGTTCGATGAACAGACTTCGCGAAACCAAAGATATTTCGAACGAGGCAAAACTACGATTGGCTGCGGCTTATGCGATTGCCGGGCAAAAACAGGCAGCACAAAGTTTGTTGAACACAAGTTCTATTGATGATACAAACAGTTATTATTACTATGGCTCACCTGATAGAAACAAAGCAATGGCTTTAGAAACTTTGTTGTTATTGAACGATAATTCAAAAGCGTTTGCTTTAGCGAATGATTTAGCCAAAGCACTCTCTTCGGATAACTGGATGAGTACGCAAACTTCTGCTTATGCGTTGTATGCAATGAGTAAGTTTGCCATCAAAAACGGAGGAAAAGGTGTAGAAGTTATCTATTCGCAAAGCGGAAAATCCAATAAAATCTCTACTCAAAAAGCCTTTGCAGACAGAGAACTCGATGCTTCACAAAAAGAAAATTCGATTACTCTGAAAAACAACAAAGACAATACAGTTTATGTAAGAGTGACCACGAGTGGGATTTTACCGATTGGAGAAGAAAAAGTGATGCAGAGTAAGTTGTTTGCTACAACTTCCTATCAGAATCGCAACGGGCAAGTGTTGAATGTGAGTAACATTTCACAAGGAACGGAGCTAGTCGCACAAATAACCATTCGAAATACATCCAACCAAAAAGTAGAAAATATCGCTCTGACCCAGATCGTTCCATCCGGATTTGAAATTGTGAATACACGATTTACAGATTTTGGAAGTTTTGCAGAAAACAAAGCCGATTATATCGACATCAGAGATGACAGGACTTATTTTTATTTCGGATTGAATGCTGGAGAAAGTAGGACTTTTAGGGTGTTGCTCAACGCTTCTTACCTCGGGAAATATTATCTTCCGGGTATGCAGGCCGAAGCGATGTATGACAATACCTATTTGGTTAGAACCAAAGGGGAGTGGATTGAAATTGTGGAGTGATAGTGGCTCACAGATAGCACAGATTTTCACAGATGTTTTTAAATAATTATCTGTATAATCTGTGAGAGAAAAAAATTAAAACTATGGATTTAAATGACTTAACATATAAAATAAGAGGAGCTATTTTTAATGTTCATAACGAGTTAGGACCAGGTTTATTGGAAAGCTCATACGAAGCGGCTCTAACATATGAACTTATTTCTTTAGGGATTGGCGTAAGAAGTCAAGTCGGATTACCAGTTATTTATAAAGGAATAAATTTAGAGGTAGGCTACAGGATAGATTTGCTAGTAGAAGAGTCTGTGATAATAGAAATTAAATCTGTGGAAACCTTACATGATGTTCATAAAAAACAATTATTAACTTATCTTAAATTAGCCGAAAAAAAAATAGGTATTCTTGTTAATTTTAATGTTGCTAGGCTTGTAGATAAGGAGAGTGTTATTAGAATTATCAATTGAAAAGGAAATTTCTTATAGGTATTATTTTGTTTATTTATCTGTGCTTATCTGTGTAATCTGTGAGAGAAAAAATAAAATCCAATAAAATCAAATCAATAGTAATATTATTACTTCTGGCAGCCTATTATTTTTGTCTTCCTAAAATCCTTTTTGAAAGTCCGTATGCTACGGTTATCGAAAGTGAAAACGGAGAATTATTAGGAGCCAAAATTGCCGATGACGGACAATGGATTTAGATTGTGGAGTAAAGTTTTTTTTTTATATTTGCTAATATCAAAAAACAATAGTAATTTCCTGTCATAGAAATATAAACTTATGAATAGTTACCAAAATATAATTGTCAGAAATCCCGAAATAATGAATGGAAAGCCCATTATTAAAGGAACACGGATTACTGTTGAACTGATTTTGAAAAAATTATCTGAAGGAATTTCTGTTGATGATTTAGTGAAAATGTATCCACATATTACTAATTTACAGGTGTTAGCGGTCTTAGAATATGCTTCTGATGTCATTGCTAATGATGAAGTATTAGAAGTTTCATAATGATAATTGCAGACGAAAATATTCCGCTTGAGATAATAGAAAAATTAAGACTATCGTCAGTAGAAACCTATTCCATTTTTGACAATAAAAGAGGAATTTCCGACAAAGAAATAATTGAATTTGCCCAAAATCCTCCAAGAATAATACTAACTGAAGACAAAGATTTTGGTGATTTGGTTTTTGCTTACGACCAAAAAAGCGTTTCTGTAATTTTATTGCGTTATCACTATCCTGAAATAGAAACCATTACTAAAATTCTGATTGATTTCCTTAGAAATTATATCGTTGAGCAACATTCTTTTGTTGTAATTACTCCAAAAAATATCAGAATAAGAAAAGTATAATTCTTAACAACAAAGAATTAAGCGAAATAAAAATCTATTTTTTTGAAAAACAACAAAATCATTCTCTGGATAAAAAACAATAAAATAAAATTAGCCATTATCTTTTTACTTCTGGCAGCCTATTATTTTTGTCTTCCTAAAACCTTGTTTAATAGTCCGTATGCTACGGTTATCGAAAGCGAAAACGGAGAATTATTAGGAGCCAAAATTGCCGATGACGGCCAGTGGCGATTTCCCGAGCCCGATAGTATTCCATATAAATTCAAAACCTGTATTATTGCTTTTGAAGATCAGCATTTTTATAAACATTTTGGGATAAACCCTGTTTCGGTTTGGAATGCTTTTAGGCAAAACCAAAAAGCAGGAAGAGTTGTTCGAGGTGGAAGTACGCTAACTCAACAAGTTATTCGTTTGTCACGAGAAAACAAAAAAAGAACTTACGGAGAAAAATTTGTCGAAGCGATTTTGTCAACACGTTTGGAATTTCGTTATTCCAAAGAAAGTATTTTAGAATTATATGCGGCTCATGCTCCTTTTGGAGGAAATGTTGTCGGTCTGGAGATGGCATCGTGGCGATATTTCGGAGTAAAACCACATCAGCTTTCGTGGGCAGAATCTGCTACTTTAGCGGTATTGCCCAATGCCCCGAGTCTTATTTATCCCGGGAAAAATCAGGAGATTTTACGCCAAAAACGAAACAGATTACTCAAAAAACTCTACGAAGATGGTGTTTTTGACAAACTGACTTATGAACTTTCGCTCGAAGAACCCTTACCACAAAAACCATTTGATCTGCCTCAAATCGCTCCCCATCTGCTTGAGCGAATTGTAAAAGAAAACAAAGGCAAACGCATTCAGACCACTATTGATTTGGCTTTACAAGAAAGGGTAAATCACATTGCCAAAAACTATTACAATCAGTACAAACAAAACGAAATTCACAATCTTGCTATTTTGGTGGTGGATGTCGAAACCCGAAATATTATCGCTTATGTCGGAAATTCCCCTACCGATATTGCTCACAAGAAAGATGTCGATATTATCACGGCTCCCCGAAGTACAGGAAGTATTTTAAAACCACTTTTGTATGCCTCTATGCTTGATGAAAGTCAGCTTCTGCCTACGAGTTTAGTGCCTGATATTCCCACGCAGATTTCGGGATATTCTCCGCAGAATTTCAGCAATACCTATGACGGAGCTGTTTCTGCCAAGAGGGCTTTGTCTCGTTCGTTGAATATTCCGTCTGTCTTGATGTTACAGGAATATGGAATATATAATTTTTATGAAAAACTGCAAAAATACAAGCTTCGGGATATTTCAAAACACCCGAATCATTACGGATTGTCGCTTATTTTGGGAGGAGCAGAAAGCAATTTGTGGGATTTGTGCAAGACCTATGCATCACTGACTTCCACCTTGAATTTTTTCACTCAAAACCAATCAGAGTATAGAGAAAACGAATTTTCGGAATTAAATTTTTATTCGGATAAAAAAATGGATTTTGGAAGTAATTCGTCCCAAAAAAATATTGTCGGAGCAGGGTCGATTTATCTGACCTATCAAGCGATGCGGGAAGTCAACCGACCCGAAGGAGGCGAGAGTTGGAGGTTTTATGATTCTTCGCTTCCGATTGCTTGGAAAACCGGAACGAGTTTCGGAAATCGCGATGCTTGGGCTATCGGAACAACACAAAAATATGTAGTGGGAGTTTGGGTCGGAAATGCTACCGGAGAGGGAAGACCCGAACTTACAGGTGTGAGCAGTGCCGCTCCGATTTTGTTTGATATTTTTTCAGGCTTGCTCAAATCGGATTGGTTCCCAATGCCGTTGGATGATTTGGAAGAAGTTACCATCTGTGCTAAAAGCGGAAATCTGGCTACAGAAAACTGTCCGACGACTTTGCAATACGTTCCACTTTCGGAAAACGAACATCCAATGTGTACGTATCAAAGAATCATTCATTTGGATAAAACAGAAACTTTCAGAGTAAATGCCTCTTGCGAAAGCACCGAAAATATTCAGACCCAATCGTGGTTTGTGTTGCCTCCTGTAATGGAATGGTACTACAAAAGCAAAAATGCAGATTATTTGGTTTTACCGCCTTTTCGAGAGGATTGTCAACCTACCGAAAGCTATCAGATGGATTTTATCTATCCGAAAGCTGACAGTAAAATTTATCTGACCAAAGATTTTGAAAGCGAAGTTCAGCCGATAATCTTAAAAGTAGCTCACTCAAATCCGAAAAGTACGTTGCATTGGTATTTAGACAGAACTTATTTAGGTCAAACCAAAGATTTTCACGAAATGCCCATTACAGCAAAAACCGGAAGCTATTACGTTACGGTAGTTGATGAAAGTGGATATGAAATTGTAAGAAACATAGAAATTGTAGAGTGATTTTTTAGTTGTATAATGTAACATAAATTCAAGATAAGAAGAGCAACCCGAAACCCGACCCGAGCGAAACTCAACTTACTATGTGTTTCGTCATTGCGAGGAACGAAGCATCTTTTAACGTCACTTCGAGTGTTTTTTGTGTAATGAAATGAAACAAAAAATGTATCGGGAATCTTAGTTTCCGATACATTTTTTCAGATGAATTTTTACTAAAGGATTAATCTTGTTTTATGCCGTGAGCAATGTCATTTCTGTGTTGCAATATTTCTAAATTTTCATCTACAAAATAAGCACTACCAAATCCGTTAACATAAGAGCCTTTAACAGGGTGCAAAGCAATCAGGATAAAATCTTCCATAGGAGCAAGGATATCCAATATTTTTCCATGTCTTTGTTTTAGATTTTCAATAATTTCATCCCACAAGGCACTGTCTCTTTCAACCTGTGAAGTAACAGCATCAATAGTCAGGCGTTCGCGGGCGTAGATTTGTTTGGTAGCCGATTCGTCTTCAATAAACATAGCCGAAACTTTTTTAATATCTCTCAGGTTTTTAGTATGGCGTGCCATAAAAGAAACCAGGATATAAAAACTATTACCAACTTGAACAAATGGAGCGTAGCTTGAATTCGGGATACCGTTGGCGTCTAATGTTCCTAAAATAACCGATTTGCTTGCAGCAATCAATTCTTTTACTTTGGGCGTAAGCGGTTTTACTTTCCGTTGAGCTTCTTTTATATCTGTTTGTGTACTCATAATTTATAGTTTTTCTGAATTCTGTTCAAAGGTAGTTATTTAGAATGAAAAAAAATAAGCAGATTGTAAAAAGTTTTAAAAGATTGTAATTTCAGGAATTGACTATGGACTTTTTGAAATTTGACGGAAGACTAAAGACGATTTGAAATTTGATATTGCAATATGACTTTCGCATTTTTAAACAGGCTCTAAAATTCAAACAACATAATCCCGAAATATTTTAGTAAAACCTGAATAATTTGGGTTAAAAAAATGGATAAAATGTATGTTATTTGTATTTTTTTGCCAAATTTGCATATAAAACAAACCCAACCTGAATAAATCGTGAAAAAAACAATATTCCTATTAATGGTTTTTTGTTGCCATGCTGTTATATGGTCTCAACAACGTATTTGGCATGATGCAGATGAGGCATCACTTATTTCAATGCCTAAAGTGACACGCAACAGCCATCCTCAGAACTACCATATTTATAAATTAGATTTAGAAATATTTAAAAATCAATTGGTTGGAGCTCCTCTGAGAGGGATGTCTTCAGGAAGGTCTTCTCATGAAATTATACTTCCTAATGCCGACGGAAAATTAGAAAAATACCATGTTACCGAGACTCCCATTATGGAGAGCGAATTGGCAGAACGTTATCCGATGATTAAATCTTATGCTGCTCAGGGGGTAGATGACCCTACAGCGGTGGCTCGTTTTTCGGTTACACAATTCGGGTTGCATAGCATGATGATGTCAGCTGGAAAAAGCACTGTTTTTATCGACCCGTTTACAGAAGACAGAGCGTATTATATAGTATATAAAAAATCGGATTTAGAAGGAAGTTCTGCCGGTTTTGAATGTATGACCGAAGAACCCGAAAGTGTTCATTCGGAAGCATCACATAGAGCCGCTCTCAACACCGACGACAATACTTTAAGAACTTACCGTTTGGCACTGTCGTGTACGGCAGAATATGGTAATATTTTTGCAGGAGCAGGAACTTTAGCACAACAAAAAGCCAACATTCAGGCTCAGATGGCGATAACCATGACCAGAGTAAATGGTATTTATGAAATTGATTTAGGAATCACCATGATATTTGTTTCCAATAACGACGATGTTATTTATTTAGGAAACACAAATGCAGACCCGTGGACAAATGAGTGGAACACCCGAACAGCACAGACTTTAGATTCCATTATTGGTGTAAACAATTATGACATCGGACATAACTTTAATACGACCGGAGGAGGAAATGCAGGTTGTATAGCCTGTGTTTGTCGTGCGGTTTCTCAAAACGGCACACACAAAGGAAGGGGCTATACAGGAAGTACAAACCCAACGGGCGACCCGTTTGACGTTGATTATGTGGCTCACGAAATGGGGCATCAGTTTGGAGGATATCATACGCAGAGTAATACCAATTGCCGTTCGGGAAGCGGACAGACAGAAGTAGAGCCGGGAAGTGCCAGTACCATCATGGGATATGCCGGAATTTGTGCTGCAAATGTTCAGAATCAGAGCGATGCCTATTTTGCGTATGTCAACATCAGAGATATTATGGCTTATGTAAAAACAGCAACAGGAAGCTGTTCCGTAAATACGCCAATTGCGAACCAAGCTCCGGTTGTTGATGCGGGCTTAGATTATACAATTCCGAGAAGTACAGCATTTATATTAACTGCAGAAGGTTCTGACCCTGACGGCGATATACTCACTTATACTTGGGAGCAGCGGGATCCTCAAAATCCGGGTTCCAATGCTGCACCTGCTACTAATCGTGCTGTCGGACCGATGTTCCGTTCGATATGGGGAACAACTTCGCCATCACGTTATATGCCTAATCTTGCTACTGTTTTAGCAGGAAACACCGCTAACACATGGGAAGTAGTGCCGTCTGTAGCCAGAACCATGACTTTTTCCGTAGTAGCCAGAGATAATGTTGCCGGAGGCGGACAAACAGCTTCAGACCTGATGACCGTTTCGGTATCGGGAACTGCGGGGCCGTTTGTGGTAACAGTGCCCAATACAAATGTGAATTGGACAGCCGGCTCAAACAGAACAGTAACGTGGAATGTCGCCGGAACAACTGCCAATGGCGTAAATTGTGAATTTGTTGATATTTACCTTTCTAATAACGGTGGAGTGGATTTCAGCACCATGCTGGCAGCCAAAGTGCCCAATGATGGTTCAGAGATTGTAACCATGCCTACAGCAACAGGAACTCAGCACAGGGTTATGGTAAGAGGTCATAAGAACATATTCTATGATGTGTCTAATACAAACTTTACGGTTTCTGCCGTTGCACCTACTTTTTCACTTTCTTTTGACAGACAACACGACGGACAAAATAAAGTAATCTGCCAAGGGGAAAGTGTTATTTATAATTTATTGTATGAAACTATCGGAGGATTTTCGGGAACAACCACTTTTAGTGCCACAGGAAATCCGGCGGGAACATCGATTAGTTTTTCACCCAATACGATAAATACTATGGGAACGGTACAAATGACTTTGTCTAATACCGATAGTGTCGTCCCAGGAATATACAACATTACTGTTACCGGAACTTCGGGAGCCACAACCAAACAAGTCAACTTGTATGTGATTGTTAGAAGTTCAGCTTTCAACGTTGTAGAAGCAGTATCTCCTGCCGATATGGAGTATGGCGTATCGACTTTTTCTACCAACATAGAATGGGTGGCAGACCCAACGGCTTCCAGCTACGATTTTGAATTGGCGACAGATGTAGAATTTAATAATATAGTGGTAAGCACAAATTTGACTAACAACTATTATACAGCGACCAATCTGACAGAAAACATTAATTATTTTTGGAGGGTTTTGCCGAAAAACGAAAGTTGCAGCGGAATCATCAGCGATGTGTTTAGGTTTACAACTGGTCAAAGAATCTGTAATACGTTTAATGCTGCGGGTTTGCCTGTGAATATTCCGACAAATACAGGTGTAATAATAAATTCTGTAATCAATATTCCGATTGCTCAAAATCAAGTTATCGAGAAAATATCGGTTACTTTAAATATTACGCACTCTTATGTATGGGATTTAAGAGCAACACTTATCAGTCCTTCCGGCACACAGTTTCAGCTTTTTGCCCAACAATGTCATTATGGAGTTAATATCGATGCAACATTTGCCGATGACGGAGTTCCTTTGGTGTGTTCCGGTGGTGTTCCTGCCATAACGGGAACGGTTATTCCGGCTCAATCGTTATCGAGCTTAATAGGGCAAAATTCTCAAGGAAACTGGACTTTGAGGATTGAAGATTTATATACCCCTGATGGAGGTGCTTTCAACAGTTGGAGTCTTAATGTTTGTGGTACAGATAAGAGCCCACTGTCTTGCGGAACACTCACAACAGTTTGGAATGGAAGTGTGTGGAGCAACGGGATTCCGGTGAATAATGTTGCAGCGATTTTTACCAACGACTTTGTTACCAACGGAAACATAGAAGCGTGTTCGGTAGCCGTAACCGGAAATGCAGATGTAGTCATTTCTTCAGGGGATAATATGATTGTAGTCAATGAAGTTACAGTAGCTCCTACGGCTGGTTTTACAATCCGAAACAATGCCTCGTTAATTCAGATAAATGATTTTGCGGTAAATAGTGGTAATGTTCGGATGGAACGAATGACCGACATCCGCAAGTTGGATTATGTTTTTTGGTCATCTCCGGTTGAAGATTTTCCGGTGTTGAATATTTCGCCAGACACACCACAATCTTATGTGTGGAAATGGATTCCTGCTATTGGAGGCGATTTTGGCAATTGGATTAATACAAATGAAAATATGCTCAACGGCAAAGGCTATATTGTTCGAGGTCCAAACACTTTTAGTAATAATACACCGCAAACATTTATGACTGCTTTTACGGGAGTTCCCAACAACGGAATTATTAATTCTGAAATTCAAAGAGGTTCTTATGTGGGTTCGGGCTACCCAAGTCCGTCAAATCCGTTGGTAACAGTAACCTATAATGACGACAACTGGAATTTGATAGGAAATCCGTATCCGTCTGCTATTAATGCATTAGATTTTTTAACCCAAAACGCCCAAATAGAAGGAGCGGTCAGATTGTGGACACATGGTAATTTGCCGGAAGATTTTTATTCAGACCCGTTTTATGGCGATTTTGCTTATAATTATTCCGCAAATGATTACATCATCCACAACGGCACGGGTACGATTAGCGGTCCCGGCGGATTTAACGGCTATATTGCTGCCGGACAGGGTTTCTTTATTCTGATGAATGACGGTTCCGCCACAACAGACCAGGTTGTCTTTAGCAATTCGATGAGAAACAGGGCATTTCTGAACAACCAATTTTTCAGAACGGCACAGACTGAAAGCTCCGCACAAGAAGAAAGTTTTAAAATATGGTTAGACTTTATTCGGGTAAACGGAGCGGTAACCCGAACTTTAGTCGGCTATATTGAAGGTGCAACAACAGAAAAAGACCGTATGTTTGATGCTTATTTAAAAAGTGATGCCGAACAGAATTTTTATTCTTTGATAGGCGATAAGCGAATGAGTATTCAGGGTCGCCCGCAACCGTTGGACATACATGATGTTGTGCCACTTGGGTTTCATGCGGTTGTTTCGGGAACACACAAAATAGGAATTGCACACTTGCAGGGATTGATGACCGGGGTAAATATTTTTCTGGAAGATTTAGAATTAGGAATTTTACATAACATACAAGAATTGCCGTATGATTTTTATACCGAGAGCGGAAGATTCGACAACCGATTCCAACTCAGATATATGAATGAAACCATGGATGTTAATAACTTGAACCTGCAGCAAGATTTAATTATAACAACGGGAGATTCAAAGTTAATAATTCATTCTCTAAACGAAACAATACAGCATATAACCGTGTTTGATGTGCTTGGCAGAAAGTTGTTTGAGCAGAAAAACATTTCCTCACAGTCTTATAGTCCGGTTCTTTTGCCCTTAAATCAGACACTACTGTTAAGAACAGAACTGCAAAACGGAAACGTAATTTATAGAAAGACTATTTTTTAACCCAAATTATGCATTAGGATTCGTTATGAGAAAAAAGAATACAAAAAAGGTGGAAATGCACGGAAAATTTATTCCGCAGAGATAGTTATTCTATCTTGAGGACGTAAATTTGAGTACATTTCCAGATTTAAAGCAGTATTTTTTCGCAATAGATTTCTAATGCGTAATTTGGGTTTAAGGAGAAACACGCATAGTTTTTTTGAATGTCCTTTATTAGACATAATCGGTTAAATTATATTGAATTTGACATAGGATTTTTTGACATAAGACATAAGACGATTTGAGATTACCATTGATATTGACTTACTTCTTTAACGAGGGAGTCTGTTGTGGCTATGACATCGCAGTTCCCCTCTTGAGAGGGGTTAGGGGTGTGTTTTAGCTTGTTCAATTTTTTATATTGAATTTGACGTAAGACTTTTTGAGTATATGTAATAAAAATCCTTTTAATCTGTGTAATCTGTGGCAAAACAATAATTTTTGATGTATTTGACGTAAGACTTCTTGACGTAAGACATAAGACGATTTGAAAATTGATATTATTTTTTGCTATTGGTTGAACTTCATTCTTCGTTGCTCCCCTCTTCAGAGGGGTTGGGGGTGTGTTTTTCAAATTCACCAATATAACTTTCTATTGCCCAAATAACATTTTGAGTATCTTTTAAAACCTGATAATCGGAGAATCGGAGTATCTGTATTCCTAATTCATTCATTTTGTTTTCTTTTACAGAGTCTTTGTTTTGTATTTCGATTAGTTCGTGAGAGTAACCGTCAACTTCAATTCCCAACATTAACTCAAGGCAAAAGAAATCTAGAATATAATTATCTATTGGTTTTTGTCTGTGAAAATCATAGCCATACATTTGTTTTCTTTTCAGTATTTGCCATAATATTATCTCAGCTTTTGTGCTTGAATTTCTTAATTGCCGGGCTAATTCTTTTAAGTGAGGGTTGTACGGAATTATTTTTCGTTTCATTTTTGAAGATGTGTTTTAGGTTAGTAGTTCAAAAATAGTTATTTTTTGTGGAGTGGTGAATAGAGAAACAATGACACACCCCCAACCCCTCTCAAGAGGGGAGCTGTTTCAGGATATATTCAACGGTTTTCATAATAAATGGGGTTTTTAGCTTGTTCAATTATTTTGATTAAGATCTTATATTGAATTTGACGTAAGACTTTTTTGAGTATATGTAATAAAAATCCTTTTAATCTGTGTAATCTGTGGCAAAAACAATAATTTTTGATGTATTTGACGTAAGACTTCTTGACGTAAGACATAAGACGATTTGAAAATTGATATTATTTTTTGCTATTGGTTGAACTTCATTCTTCGTTGCTCCCCTCTTCAGAGGGGTTGGGGGTGTGTTTTTCAAATTCACCAATATAACTTTCTATTGCCCAAATAACATTTTGAGTATCTTTTAAAACCTGATAATCGGAGAATCGGAGTATCTGTATTCCTAATTCATTCATTTTGTTTTCTTTTACAGAGTCTTTGTTTTGTATTTCGATTAGTTCGTGAGAGTAACCGTCAACTTCAATTCCCAACATTAACTCAAGGCAAAAGAAATCTAGAATATAATTATCTATTGGTTTTTGTCTGTGAAAATCATAGCCATACATTTGTTTTCTTTTCAGTATTTGCCATAATATTATCTCAGCTTTTGTGCTTGAATTTCTTAATTGCCGGGCTAATTCTTTTAAGTGAGGGTTGTACGGAATTATTTTTCGTTTCATTTTTGAAGATGTGTTTTAGGTTAGTAGTTCAAAAATAGTTATTTTTTGTGGAGTGGTGAATAGAGAAACAATGACACACCCCCAACCCCTCTCAAGAGGGGAGCTGTTTCAGGATATATTCAACGGTTTTCATAATAAATGGGGTTTTTAGCTTGTTCAATTATTTTGATTAAGATCTTATATTGAATTTGACGTAAGACTTTTTGAGTATATGTAATAAAAATCCTTTTAATCTGTGTAATCTGTGGCAAAACAATAATTTTTGATGTGTTTAACCTATGTGTTAAGCAAATTGTTAATAAATCACCTTTAAGTTGTTCAGAGAATGTTAACAATACCATAACCTTTTTTTCTGTTAAAAAGACCGAATCTCCGTATCTTTGTGGCTGTCAAATTAAATTAAAAAACAATGAAAACAAGTTACTTAAAAACATTTTGGAAATCATCTATGATGGTTTTGTTGCTGTGTTTTGGCCTCACAAACGGGTGGGGGCAGACGTATGACCTTGTTACTTCTAATGCCCAACTTGAAGAGGGAGCGGAGTACATTATTTTAGGACAAAGGAGTAATAACACTATTTTAGTTATGACTACTACTCAAAATTCCAATAACAGAGCTGGTGTTGTTATTTCAGGAACCACTCTTCCTACTACTTTAGAAGCAGAAACAAATTATGCTGTTTTTGAATTAGGGCTTTCTAATGGTCATTGGACTTTTTACGATGCTGAAAAAGGATTCTTATATGCAGCAAGTAGTAGTTCAAATTACTTAAGAACACGTCCATTGGATAGTGACGGAAATAGTAGATGGGAAATAAATATAGATAACGATAACATAGCAAGTGTAGTTGCTCAAGGTGATTTTACTAGGAATGTTATGCAATTAAATACTTCCAGTAATTTATTCGCTTGTTATGGAGGTGCCAGTCAAGCTCCTGTTTATTTATACAAAAAAGGAGTTGCTTCAACAGACCCAATACTTAACACTTCTGAAACAGAAATTACCGGGTTGGGTTATATGGAAGGCAATGCTTCGGTTTCTCAAAGTTTTTCTTTAAGTGGAATGAACTTAGAACCTACAAGCGGAAACATCACAGTAACTGCACCGGCAAACTTTCAGGTTTCAACAGACAATGTGAACTTTAGCAACAGTTTGAATATTGCTTATTCAGGTGGAGCTTTAGCATCTACAGATGTATATGTGCGTTTGAATGAAAGTTTGGCAATTAATACTTACAACGGAAATATTACAATTTCCGGTGGCGAAGCATCTGATGCAACAGTAAGTGTTGAAGGTATGGTAACGGCATTTTCAGAGGATTGTGGTGAAGAGGATTTCTCTCTTGCTTCTCTGACAGCTTCATATGCCAGTAATAGTTTTACCGGAAATGATGGTGTTGTTTGGAGTTATGTAAATGCAAGAAATGAAGGGGATTATCCTATTAGTGGTAATGGTATCATGTTTCAAGGAAATACTTCGGCGAATGTTTCAGCAACAGTTTCAAACGGAGTAGGAACTTTAACATTTCAGGCAAGAAAAGCGTTTACAGGCGGAAGTAATAATCGCCAATTACAAGTTTATATCAACAATAATTTAGTTTTTACTACACCTACCTTTGGTACTTCCGGAACAGATACAGCCATTCATACTTTTACAGTTGAAAATATAAATGCAACCGGAGATGTTGCAATTAGAATACAAAATGCAACCGGAAATCAAGTTACTTTAGACAATATCACTTGGACTTGTTACTCATCAACCGCTCCGGCATTAATTGCAAACCCTGTATCTATCTCAGATTTAAACTATATTTTTGGCAACGGTCCTTCAAATGTTGAGTCATTTGTACTAAGTGGAGAAAACCTTGACGGTTCAGAAGATGTAACGCTTTTGCTAGGCGACGGAATCGAAGTTTCGTTAGACAACACAACGTGGACAGCCGACGAATTGATTATTTCAAATTATGACGGTAGCAATACAACAATATATGTCCATTTAGAGGCAGGTTTGGCAATAGGTGAATATTCAGATATTATTTATATAGACGGATATGGAACAGATGCAGAAGTAACTGTTTCAGGAAGCGTAACGGCTCCACCGCCACCATCGATAACTGTTTCAACAGAATCAATAGATTTTGGTACTGTAACAGTAGGCGAAAATGGAGAGGCTCAGTTTACGGTTTCGGGTTCAAATTTAACAGCGAACGTTAGCGTTGTAGGTCCCGGAGGAGATTTCCTTTTAAGTACAGATAACAATAATTTTTCTGGAAGTGTAAACCTTACACAATCCGGAGGTTCTTTAGTAGGACAACCTGTTATAGTATATGTGCGTTTTGCTCCTTCTACAGCAGGATTAGGCGGAGGTGAAATGGAAATTTCTTCTGCCGGAGCAACTACTCAGGTAATTGAATTAAGCGGAAACGGTGTTGACCCTGTTATCAATGCTCCCGTTGCAACAGCGGCAACATTAGTAACTTCCGATAGTTTTATCGCAAACTGGAACGCCGTTGACGGAGCAGAGAGCTATGAAATTGATGTTTATTATGTTGGTTCAGGAGGTTCTGCTACAGATTTGCTTATTTCTGAGTATGTAGAGGGTTCCAGTAATAATAAATATTTAGAAATATATAATGGCACAGGACAAATAGTTTCATTGTCAGATTATTCAATTGAATTATATGCTAATGGAGCTTCATCTGCCACTAGCACATTAAACTTAGGAAGTTTACAAGCTTCATTAAATAATGGAGAAACTATAGTGTTAAGACACAATCAGGCAGATTTAAATCTTCCTTCCGGTGTTACAGCATATTCTAACAATACTGTCATGAATTATAATGGTGATGATGCCATAGCCCTAAAAAAAGGAGGTGATTTTATAGATATTTTCGGAAGAATAGGAAATGACCCCGGAAGTGCCTGGACAGGAGCCGGAGGATACACAACTGTAGATAAAACACTCAGAAGAAAATCTTCGGTTACAGAAGGAATTACCGTTAGCCCGACAGGTACAGGAGCTTCGGCCTTTACTACTCTTACAACAGAGTGGGATATGTATGATAATAATACCGTATCAGGGCTTGGTTCTCATGATTTTGATGGAGGCACTTCAGTTGTATATATCCACGAAAACCTAAATGTAGGCGATGTAACTTCTCTTGAAGTAACAGGATTAGACCCCGAAACAACTTACTACTATGTAGTACGTGCAATAGATGCGGTTTCTACTTCAGAAAACTCAAATGAAATGGAGGTTACTACCGCAGCAGCTACTTTATTAACGTGGTATTTTGACGGTGATGGTGACGGTTATGGAGATGACAGCGATACTATTGAAGCAGCAGAACAGCCGGTAGGTTATGTAGCTGTTGGTGGCGATTGCGATGATTCAGATGCGACTATTTATCCGGGAGCCCCCGAAATCTGCTATGACGGCAAAGACAACGACTGTGATGGTATTATTGACAACGGTTGTACACCTATTGTAACAAACGTTCAGC
>JAVEUZ010000079.1:0-5134 GCA_034005285.1 Flavobacteriaceae bacterium | reverse complement strand
GATAGTTTTAGAACATTATTGAATAGATTTGACACAACAGTAACAAGTTGGAAAGGGTTTAATTTCCTGGCTTTTATTGTAATTGGGATAAAGAAATTTTATAAACTTAAAAAGTCAAGATGACTTCATCTATAAAAAAATTAAAACAAATCTAAAAAATAAAAATACAGTAAATCTCGCTTAGATTCATTTTTTATTTTTTAGCTTTTTTCAATATAACTTTTCACTAAATTGTACGCATCTGCTTTTGCTTTGTCCAAATCGTGATTCTTAATCACTACATCAAATTGTGGAGCGGTTGCCAATTCGACATGGGCTTTGGCAATACGCATATTTATTTTGTCGTCGGTTTCGGTAGAGCGTTGTTTTAGCCGTCTTTTAAGTTCGTCAACACTGGGTGGTTTTACAAAAACAGCGAGTGTTTCTTCAGGAAATTTCCGTTTGATTCGCAGTCCGCCGGCTACGTCAATGTCAAAAATAACGTGTTTGCCCTGTGCCCAAATTCGTTCTATTTCTGTTTTTAATGTTCCGTAAAAATTATCGCGATACACTTCTTCCCATTCAATAAAATCTTCGGCTTTTATGTGCTTTTTAAAAGTTTCTATTGAAATGAAATAATAATCCTTACCGTGTATTTCTTCACCTCTTAAAGCACGTGTGGTACACGAAACCGAAAATTCTAAGTTCAAATCGGGTTGTGCCAGTAAATGTTTTACTATGGTTGTTTTACCAGAACCGGACGGGGCAGAGAATACAATTAATTTTCCTTTGTTCATGACGTTGAATTTTTAAAAGGCATTTTTCCGAACGTTAAACGCATTGATTTTCCTTCTTTTTTGAACTTAATCGGCAATTCCCCATTTTTTTCCAATCCCCATTCTTCTAACAAATCGGTGTTTATGAGAATAATTTCAATATGATGGTTTGAATTATTCTTTAAACCTAAAAGCCAATCCAAATCTTCTTTTAGCTTTTTTTGAGAACCGGAATATTTGTTCCACGTTTCAAAAATATAATAATCGGCTGGCGGAAGCGATGATATTTCAATAGGATTTCCTTTGCTGTCAACAATTTGTTCTAAAAAAGTTAGCAAGTTCTCTGAATCATCATCAGTACAAGGCAGGTAATTATCTTCAAATTCTTTAAACGCACTTTGCAACTGAACGCCCGAACATTCCTCAGTACCTTTATAACAATATTTTTCCCCCGATTTGCTGTATAAATACATATCGGAATTAAATCCGAAAAGAAAATTTTTATAAATGGAAATACTGTCTCCGGGTCTATTTATACCAAGAAAGTAAGTTTTTTCATCACTGTTTACATCAGATAAAAACTGTGAGATATTTTCTTTGGTTTCAACCTTTGGGTTTTTAAATCCCGCTATGGTTTTGATGGCTGTTCCGCAGGAAAGCATCAGTAAAAAAACACTTAATAAGGCAATATTTTTTAAACGTATCATTTTTCTATTTTCTTTTATAAAACATTCAAAACCTGTTCCTTTATTTTTTCGAGTTCGTCTTTCATCATAACCACCAGTTTTTGCATTTCAGAATGGTTGGATTTAGAACCCATTGTATTGATTTCACGACCTATTTCTTGAGAAATAAATCCAAGTTTTCTGCCATTACTTTCCTTTTCGTTCAGAGTTTCTTTAAAATAATTCAAATGATTTTCAAGCCTTACTCTTTCTTCAGTAATGTCATATTTTTCAAGGTAAAAAATAAGCTCTTGTTCAAAACGATTTTCATCAACAGTTACCTGCAACTCGTCCAAAGTGTTTCGCAAACGGGTTTTTATGGTTTCGATACGTTCAGAATCATATTTTAATACATTATTCATCTGGGTATTGATGTTGCCGATACGCAGCAAAAATTCCTTTTCTAAAACAGCTCCTTCGTTTTTTCTGAAATTGATAATGTTTTCAAGAGCTTCATTGATTAATTTTAGAATTTCTTTCCATTCGTTTTCATCAATTTCGTCGCGTTCGGTTTTTAAAGCATCTGGCATCCTTACAGCCATTTTCATCAATTCGGTTTCATCGGCATTAGGGATCACCGTTTTCATTTGGTTGATGTAGCTTTTTACAATCGGCACATTGATTTTTGAAGTGGTTTCTTCGCCTGTGATTTCGATAAAAAGAGAAAAATCGACTTTCCCTCGTTCGAGTTTTTGGGCGACCCGATTGCGAATTTCCAATTCCATTTCTCGATAATTGGAAGGCATTCTGGTGTTAAGGTCTAAGTTTTTACTGTTGAGCGATTTTACTTCTACAGTTATTTTTTTGTTTTGGAGCTGTAATCCGGCTTTGCCAAAACCTGTCATAGATTGTATCATAGTCAAAAAATGTAGCCAAAGATAATAAATTGCGATGGTTTTGGGGTTGAGAGAATTTAATTTTGAGCGGTATTATTTCTTTTTGTAACCAGATAAACACCGGCAAAAATGAGAGTAGCAGAAATTATCTTGACCATGTTGATGTCGTCCTTGCCTAAACCAACGGCAAAAACAGTAGCAAAAAGAGGTTGAAGGTAAATAAAGACCGCTACGGTAGTTGGCTTCAGTTCACGCATCGAAACGAGGTTTAACAAATATGTAAGAAACGTTGAAACCACAACGATAAAACCTGTTTTCAGCAAAATATCTGTTGGCATTAAACGCCATTCTACCGCTATTAATTCATCCCATCCAAAAGGCAAAACCATCAGCAATCCGAAGGTGTAAATCCAAGGAACGAAGACAAAAGCATTGTATTTGTCCATTAGTTTTTTAACGATAATCAGATAAACCGCATAAGATGCAGCATTGATAAAAACAAGGAAATTTCCCCACATAGCATTCGAGGCATCTCCAATAGATTTTCCATAAATTATTAAAACAATTGTGCCTATAAGTCCGAGCAGAATACCGGTTATTTTGGATAGCCTTAATTTTTCGTTTATTAATATTGCAGAAAAAACAAGTACGATGATGGGAGTTGTAACCATCAGAACCGCACTCATAATAGGCGAAGTATAGCTCAATCCTTTGAAAAATGTGAGCATATTAAAAGCAACGCCAAAAAAGGCAGCTACAATGATTCTTGGGAAATCTATTAACGCAATTTGCCGATTCGGAATTAAAAAATAAATCAGCCAGAATAAAATGGCACTTCCTGCTACACGAGCCAGAATAAAACCATAAGGTTTGATATACGCCGGCATGACATCTTTGGCAACGGTAAAAGTAACACCGTAAATTAGAGCTACAACCGTAGCTGCTACCAAAGCCCAACTTCTATTACTCATTTTTTAAATAATCAATGGCTGCTTGTGTAACTTTCGGACTGTTTCCAACAAAAATGCAATTATCTATCATTATCACCGGGCGATTCAGAAAGGTATAATGTTCGAGTATATATCGTTTAAAATCGTTTTCTGAGAGCTTTTTATCTTTCAGCCCCATTTCTTTATAGAGTTTGGCTCTTTTGCTGAAAAGCACCTCATAACTACCCGTCAAGTTTTTCATTTCTTCGAGTTGATTCACCGTTATAGGTTCTTCTTTTATGTCTTGAAAGATAAATTTTTCTGTACTGGGAAGCGATTTGATAATTCGTTTGCAGGTATCGCAGGTTTTCAGGTGATATATTTTTCTCATTAGTTGATTGTTTTTTAGCAAAAATAACCAAATTAGACAATAGGATTTAATAACCTAATTAAGGTTTTCAGTGAATCAATCAAATTTTGAATAACACCACTATATTCCTGAAAAAAGTTCATGAGTTTATATTCATGTAACTTCATATATTTGCATAAAATAAAAATTCTCATGAAATTCAACACAAAAACCATACACGGTGGTCAGAAACACGACCCGATAACCGGAGCAGTTATGCCCCCGGTTTTTAATACTTCTACTTTTGCACAAAAAAGCCCGGGCGTTCCCGTGGGTGATTACGAATATAGCCGTGCGGCAAATCCAACCAGACAAGCTCTGGAAGATGCCTTGGCAAGCATTGAAAATGGTGTTCGCGGACTTGCTTTTGCGTCCGGGTTGGCTGCAACCGATTCTGTAATGAAGTTATTGAAGCCCGGTGATGAAGTAATCGCTATGGATGATTTGTATGGCGGAACATATAGGATGTTTTCTCGTATTTATCAGGATTTTGGAATCAAGTTTCACTTTGTTGACATGAATGATTTTGACAAATTCTTATCTCTGATAAATGAAAACACAAAATTGGTTTGGGTCGAAACACCAACAAACCCGTTAATGAAATTAGCCGATATTTCTAGAATTGCCAAAATAACTCAGGATAAGAAGATTCTTTTTGCGGTTGATAATACTTTTGCAACTCCTTATCTGCAAAAACCACTCGATTTGGGTGCGGATATTGTGATGCACTCTGCTACAAAATACTTGGGCGGACACTCCGATGTCATTGCTGGAGCTTTGATTGTGAAAGACAAAGAGTTGGGAGAAAAACTGCATTTTGCCCAATTTGCTACCGGAGGAACTTTGGGACCAACAGACAGCTATTTGGTTTTGAGAGGTATAAAAACATTGCACTTAAGAATGCAACGTCACTGTGAGAATGGGATGAAAATCGCTGAATTTTTAAGTAACCATACCGAAATAGACAAAGTTTTTTATCCGGGATTACCCAATCACCCGTTTCATGAAATTGCCAAAAAACAAATGACAAACGGTTTTGGTGGTATGGTGTCTTTTACTTTTAAATCAGGCAAAAAACAAGATGCCGTTTCATTCTTAGAAAAACTGAAAATATTCACTTTGGCAGAGTCATTGGGTGGGGTTGAATCACTTGCCAACCATCCGGCATTGATGACACACGCTTCAATCCCCGAAGAAAAGCGAAAAGAAATAGGTATTTCGGACGATTTGGTACGACTTAGTGTAGGAATTGAAGATATTGAAGATTTGCTTTCAGACTTGGAGCAGGCTCTATAAAAACAGAAATCCCGGTTTTACCGGGATTTCTGTTTTTATATAAATTAATATTTTAATCTCATTAGTGTCCACTATAAACTTTAAAAAGTTCTTTGAAATTATTGACAATTAGAAAATTAAACGTGATTTTAGGCGGTGACGATTTGAAATGAGTTTTGATTAAGTTCGTGAAAACCGAATTTAT
>JAVEUZ010000078.1:0-5248 GCA_034005285.1 Flavobacteriaceae bacterium | reverse complement strand
GATACGCAACAAATACCGCAGGTACAGAAAGCAACGCTGGGGCAATGCTTACAAGTATTTGCAGAGCCTTTCACGGAGTTACCCGAATTTGTTTGAACACTGGCAGTATGAGGGCTTTCGACCTTAGTGATTTGGATTAAGAAGAGCCGTATGAATCGAGAGGTTCACGTACGGTTCTGTGAGAGGCTTAGGGGTGAAATTCCCCTTTGCCTACTCGACTTATTTGTTCATTACGTTTTCTACTTCTTCAATTAGTTTTTCTTTGTTAGGTAAAATAGTCACATATTTTGATGCAAATACATTGTTTTCAAACCCTCCAAGAATGTATTCTGCGGTAATTTCATCTTTCTCTGCACACAAAATGATTCCGATTGGTGGATTGTCGGTTTCGTCATTTACTTCTGTTTTGTAATAATTCAGATAAGTGTTCAACTGTCCTCCGTCTGCAATGTTGAGTTTTGTGGTTTTGAGTTCGATGAGAATGTAGCAACGCAAAATCTTGTTATAGAAAACCATATCTACATAATAATGCGTATTGTTTATGGTTATGCGTTGTTGCGAACCGACAAACATAAAACCTTTGCCAAGTTCAAGTAGAAAATCTTCGATATGCCTGATAAGTTTCGCTTCCAAATCCTTTTCTAAAATCGGTTTGTTTTCTGGAATACCCAAAAATTCAAAAACATAAGGATTTTTCAATACATCTTCTGCTTTATTTAGTTCTTGTCCTTTTTGTGCCAATTTCAACACTTTCTCTTTGTTGTTTTTCCCTTGCGAGAGTAACAAGCGTTCATAAAGCGAACTGTCTATTTGTCTTTTCAGCTCTCTGATAGACCAAGAAGAATTAGCACTTTCTTTTTCATAAAAACTCCGTTTGTCTTTATCTTCGATAATCAAAAGTTCGCAAATATGTGTCCAAGTGAGGTGTCCAGTCACTGTCTGGACATTCGGATATTCAATATAAAATTTCCTCATATTGAATAGATTGGAGCGTGAAAAGCCTTTTCCTATTTCGTTGGTTAATTGTTTGGAAAGATTGAGTATAATTTGTCTTGATGTTTGATTGTCAATGTTGTTTTTCTGTTCGGTTTCTACAATTTCTTTCCCGATTTGCCAATAGGTCAGAACAAGTTCCTGATTTACTTTTTGAGATACACTTTTCCTTGCATTAAGAACGATGTGTTTAATGCTTTCTAATAGGTTGGTGTCAATATTGTTTAGCTCTCTTTCCATACCACAAAAATAGTAAAATGAAATCAGGTAGTTATGTGTTCAGTATTCTTTTATTCACTTCTTTGCTGTCTTATTATCTTTGCAAATACAGTTCTGAAATGTATTGTCTTTTGTACAAGCCAATCGAGTGCTTCATCAACTTGTTTTTCGTTTCTAAAGTCAGTCGTTTTTGTCAATGTTATAACTTTATCTCTATTGTCGGGATTGGGATTCCAAGTTAAAACTTCGCCTAATTCTGTTTCAATTTCTGCTTTTCTGCTTTCTAAATAAGGAAGCATTGTATCGACAATTCTACTTCCAATGTAAACTCTTATTCCAACAGTATTTTGGTCAGTATTACAAGTATTGGATAAATGAATATTTGATTTGCCCAAAGTAACGTCAAACCAATATTGTGGTCGTGGTGTTTGCAAAGATGGGATTGCTCTTGTGAGAGCTAATTTATCTCTGAATTTTGTCCAAAACTCAAATTGAAATCTTTTACTTTCAGTAAGTTCATCTGTTGCTATGGCTCTTGCAACTCTCATTACAGCATCATTTGGTTTGCAAACAACATTGAATTTTACAGCGGCTCGGCTATTGTCAATTTGCCATAGTTCAAGTTGAACTCCGTAAATAGAAATATTATCTGAAGTATGGTCGTTAAGCCAATCAACAGCTTTTTTATGTTCAGGTGTAAAATCTGTTGCGACCCAAATAATTGTAGAAGCGTCCAAAACGGAAGCGTATGTTATGGATTTTCCTAAATGGTCGTGATTGGTTTTTTCAAGTTGGTTCTCTATTACCACATATTGACCTGTTCCTGTATCTTTTGCAAGAATATCGGCTGAATAAGGACCGACTGCAACTTCTATATTCTCCACTTCAAGTTCTAATCCTAAAGCACTTCCTAATTCTTCAATATTATTGGAAAGCCAAGGCGTAAAATCTCTTGCTTCGTTTATCCATTTTTGCCTTGGTGCCACTGTTTTTAAAATTCCTAATTCCATAATCCTAAATGCTTTTATAAAACCAACCTTTTGATTTGCTCAAAATTGGTGTTGTTGAAACGAAAAATTTGTCGGACGAAAATGCGTATTCGATTTGTCCAAATTCGTTCTTGATTGTAATTGTATTGCCGTTTACTTCAAGTTTTCCAATTGTTTCAAAATCGTATTTCTGTCTTATGATTTCGTTGTATTGCGAGCTGTAAACTTGTTCGTCTGTCCAAATTTCATATTTACCACGAAGTCGGTCAGCTTTTCCGCTTTCTTCTGTGTATTCTTGATATTCATATTCGGTAAGTTTCATCAAATTTGTTACTTTGATATTTTGTAATCCGCTTTTTATTGGTGGATTTCCAAATTCAAGTTTGATGTTTAAAGTTTCTTCTAAATCTCGTTGTGAGTAGCGAAGTTCGTCAGGTGTAACTCCTTGAAACATTAAAGATTTAATGAGTTCATCAATTACAAAGTTTCTGTAATCTTCGTGAACGGTTTTAAGGTGGAGTTTGAACCAAGGATATTTTGAGTTGATAAGTTGGAATGGTTGTTCAAAAGTTGAGTATTCTCCTTTTTCGTTTACTTCAAGACCTTCATCAGTGAAATCCATTTCGTTGTGATGATAAATAAATTTTTCTCCGTTTCGGTTTCTTTTGCGTTCAATAGCCAAACTTCCACCTTCGGCTAAAATTTCAAAAACTGTTTCTGTCATAATTTTAATTTTTGTCAAAATTAGTTAGTCAGTACGCCAAAATATGTCGTTTTGTTTTTTTAGTTTGAATTTAGCACGAACGTTGGTTTATGCTGACGCACAACGTTTCGAGGCTTTGCGAAGGAGCGGATTAGAAAGACTGAACTTTCAACTTAGCACAAACGTAGCAAAACCATTTTTTCTATTTGCTAAATTACAAAAAAGAGCAAATAAAAAATGGTTTTTGCGGATAGAAAGCACAAATGTTGAAGTTTGCACTTAACCCGCTCTTTTGCAAAACCTTTGTTACCTGCTGGCCGTCTTTCGTTTCTTTGTTTTTTTATTTTTTGAAGCGTTGGCAAAATTTTAAAACAATTTTTCTTCGGGTTGGAAAGAAAGCTCTTTACGCATTTTTGTTGGGTTGGTGCGGTTGCCAAAATGCGGAATGTGCTTGCTTTAGCGTTGGCTTATTCTTCTAAGTTCATCTGCGAACGGATTTGTGCAATTTCCTGTATCAATTCTTCTTCTGTCGGAATATACAATTTGTATTTTGTCGCAAATAATTTTTGATTGTCATTCAATACGGAATATCGGACTTCTGCCCGGTCTTTTTCTTCGCAAAGTATAATTCCGATTGTCGGATTATCACCTTCGGTTCGTTTTATTTCGTCATACATTCTCACATACATATCCATTTGTCCAACGTCTTGATGTGTGAGTTTCCCGATTTTCAAGTCTATCAATACAAAACATTTAAGAATGTAGTTGTAAAATACCAAATCAATGTAGTAATGAGAAAATTCTGTATTGATGCGTTGTTGACGAGCTACAAAAGAAAATCCTTTACCCAATTCCAATAGGAATTTTTGAATATTTTCTATAATAGCTTGCTCAATTTGGTTTTCGCTGTACGTTTGTTTTTCCTTTAAATCGTAAAAATCCAAAACAAGTGGGTCTTTCAAAATAAAATCTTGTGGATTTACAGCCAATTGTTTTGAGTTTTCGGTATTTAGTTCGTTTAAAGTCTCTTTATGTGTCGAAATCAGTCGCTCGTAATAATGTTTATCTACTTGTTCGTCCAAAAAGCGTGTATTCCAAGCATTATCAGCGGCTTCGTTCATATAAAGTTCTCTTGCTTTCGGATTTTCCACCCGAATGAGCGAACGATAATGTGTCCAACTCAATTCTTTACGCAGTGCGTAAACATTTGGAAATTGCTGGTAAAACTTACGCATATTGGTTAAGTTCGCATACGTAAAACCTTTACCAAATTCATTTTGTAAGCGTTCAGAAACGGATTTTAACAGTCCTTTTCTGTATTTGGCATATTGCTCTCCATCTTGTTCTTCCACAATTTTTTGCCCAATGTGCCAATAGGTTTCAACCATTGTGAAATGGGCAGTTTGATATACTTTTTGACGAGCGTTGAGTATCAATTCTCTTGAAAATTGATACAAATTACTGTTATATGCTAAGTTTTGCTGTTCATCCATAAGACAACAAATTTATGAAATATTGCTTTAGCTTGTGTAGTTTTTGAAAACGAAAAAGAGGTAAGCATTTTATTACCTACCTCAAATAGAAAAATCATCTAATGATATAGCTATAATTAACTGTAGTGGGTTTATTTTTATAATAAGCAACAGCAATTTCTTTTATGGCATTAATTCTTTGTTTTTCCAAAGCAACAGCATTATTGTAGATTTTCATTTGTAAATCCCATCGTTTTTTTTCTTCTGCATCAATTTTACTTGCAGTATTTTCCATTAGCGTTTGGCTTTCCTTGAAACAAGTTGCAGAAGGGTCTATTTGACTTAACGTTTCTAATGCTAAGTTATAGTTGTTTGCTGCAAGTGCGGCTTTGGCTCCTTGAATTTGTGTTGCACATTTTTGATTTTGATACGCTTTATAGGCTTCAATGGATTTTTCTTGAACTGTATTATAACAACTAACTTCTTCAGGTACAGTTTGCAATAATCCCAATGCTTCTTCAAAGTTTTGCATTTTAACCAAACTTTCAGATTTTGTAATAATATCTTGACATTTACTTTCGTAGTATTGAATTATCTTACTTTTTCCTGTTTCAATAAAAGTTTGAAATTCCTTGTCCTTCGTTGGTATTTTTGAAATTGCATTTGTAATAGAAGTCTGCTTATTGTTGCCGCTTCCTTTAACTTGTTTACTTATAGATGCAAACAATATGTTGTTATCAACTTGTTGTGTGTCCTGCGTTACCACAGGGTACGAAGATATAAAAGTTCTTTGAAATGGTAACACAACTTTATCGGAGATGATAGGCTTTAGGCAAAGTCGGAAACGAGCTGTCCCCCAAAGAAATGGGCAA
>JAVEUZ010000077.1:0-5277 GCA_034005285.1 Flavobacteriaceae bacterium | reverse complement strand
CAAATTTTAAACTTTAATTCTTAGAGCCTGTTTAAAATTTATCTAATAATTTGTTTATGCTTCTTTTGGGTCGCTCCTACCTACTCGGTAGGAATGTTAAACTTTTAAACGATAGCTCTGCTATCCTTTAAAAATTTGCCCTGTTCTAACTCAAAAACAACCTATAAACATTTTTACAATACAAATTTAAACAGGCTCAAAATTTTTTATTTTAAAATAAAAAGCCCCGAAAATTCGGGGCTAACATTATTTTCAATGAATTTAGTTAATTTCTTCTTCCTTGCGAAGTTGTATTACTATTGGACTGATTATTTCCTCTTACGGAAGACGAATTCTTTATTTGACTTCCCGAAGATGAGCGAGTAGTTGTATTATTTGAATTAGTACGACTTATATTTGTTGTTGTACTTCTACTGGAGTTGCTCCTTACACTTGTATTGACATTACTTCTTGTCGGTGTCCCGGTTGAACGAGTAGCACTCTGAGACTGCGTTGCTGTATTTCGGGGACTTGTAACAGACTGACTACCACTACTTCTAACAGTATTTGTAGAAGTTGCGTTTCTACCCGTATTTGAAATAGTTGATTGTGTAGTATTTGACCTCACAGGTTCTGAAACAGTAGCATTACTTCTACTTCTTATCGTATTTGATGTACCGGATAAGGTTGAGGCAGACTGCCCTGCTCTTGTGTCGGAATTTCTATCTGGTGACAGCGTGGTACGAGTTCTTGTTTCTTCAACAGAAGTATTTCTTGTTGCATTACTTTGATTTCTTGCTTCTGAGTTTCTATTTGCTGGCTCAACAGCCAGATTACGGGAATTACTTCTCGAACTTCTTGCTTCCACAAGCTCATGTCTGTTAGAAATATTTTGATTTCTCACAGAGAATGAACGATTAGGGTGCAATGCCTCATAGCCTGCACTTCTTCTTGTTTGGTGCATAGAAACTGCACGGCGACTTCTTCTATCTTGTACATAATGACACGTATTGTTTACGTTTATATACACATTCACATTATTTCTATATCTGTAAATAGGATAAGGATTCCAAGCATTGTAATAGCCGGGATAATAATTCCAAAACCATGGCGAATAGTAAACAACATAATTAGGAACCCAAAAATGTGTATAAATTCTCGGAGTATAATAATAGACAGGTTCGTAGATATAATTGCTCCCATATAGATAGACATCACCCACAACTTGAACCTGAACTGTTTTGTTTCTTCTGTCTTTTTCTACTTCTATTGTAGCAACATCCTGAAACAAATCTCTACCCAATACGGCCTGTATGATAATTAAATGTGTTGATTCTTCTGCAGACTCTAAAACTCTTAGATAATCAACTTGATTATCTCCGTTCAAATCTAAATTTGATATTTGAAGATTCGGGTCGTTCAAACGATTTTCAAAATCCTCAAGGTTCGACGATTCTCCAAAAATATGAGCAACCGCACGAAGATCTAAGTTATCACTAATATCTATATTATTGGCTCTTACAGTAGTTCTGTCCTGGGCAGAAAGCATATTGACACCCAGCATTAATATCAATCCGATGTGAGTAAATATTGTTTTCATAGTTTCTAAGTTTTAAAGGTGTTACACATTTATCTGATATAAACAATTACCATGCCACTTAAATATTAGAGTACTTATATAATGAAATCCTTACTCCGAAGTTCAGTTATGTAGTGCAAAAAAGCAATCAAACAGAACAAAATTATTCATTTTTCGATTTGCCGGAGAGCTTTGCTCTAACTGACGAAGCAATAAAAAAGTTTAAAATCACTTCAATAAAAAACGAGGATGAACTCCTCGTTTTATACTTTTTTTTACAAAACTATAACAAGAATTAATAATCATCATCGTCGTCGTCATCGTCGTCGTCATCAGAACCTTCAACATCCTTCAACAAATCTACTTCTTCCTCATCATCTTCAATTTCTTCGTCATCTACTTCGACTTCTTCAATTTCTTCATCTATATCAAGTCCTTTAACTTGAGCAATGTTTTCTACTTCTACATCTATGTCTTCATCTTCTTCGAAGTTTTCGATGCGAGTCGCTAATTTTTTACTCACTTTGACAAGATAAATGGTGTCATGAGTTCTAACTTCAACAGCCTCAACCAATTCGTTTTGGGCATTTCTGAATCGGATTATATCCGAATCTTCATAACCCTCAGGAAATTTTTCGACTAAAAGATTCAATATTTCGTCGGTAAGTTTTGCATAATCAACAATAATTCTTTTCATAAAAAATCAGTTAATAATCTAGTAGGTAAGCAAATATTAATGGTGCAACAATAGTCGCGTCAGATTCAATCATAAACTTTGGGGTGTCTGCATCTAATTTTCCCCAAGTTATTTTTTCGTTCGGAACTGCCCCCGAATACGAGCCATAACTTGTGGTAGAGTCTGAAATTTGACAGAAATAGCTCCAAAACGGAACATCCTCCCATTCCAAATCCTGATACATCATGGGAACAACACAGATAGGGAAATCTCCTGAAATTCCGCCTGCAATTTGGAAGAACCCTACACCTTTTCCACCAGAATTAGCACGATACCACTCTGTAAGATACACCATGTATTCAATTCCCGATTTAACAGTCGATGCTTTTAGTTTTCCTTTGATTACGTTTGACGCAAAAATGTTTCCTGTTGTCGAATCTTCCCAACCCGGACAGATTATCGGCAGATTTTTTTCGGCTGCGGCCACAATCCACGAATCTTTTGGGTCTATTTCGTAATATTGTTTCAAAACTCCCGAATTTACTACCTGATACAAAAATTCGTGAGGTAAATATCTTTCTCCTTTTGCTTCGGCTGCATGCCAAACATCTTCCAAATGTTTTTGCAAACGTCTGAAAGCTTCTTCTTCCGGAATACAAGTATCGGTTACACGGTTAAAGTGATTGTCTAATAATTCTCTTTCGTCTTGTGGCGTCAAATCTCTCCAATTCGGAATTCTTTTGTAATGGGAATGGGCAACCAAATTCATCACATCTTCTTCCAAGTTAGCTCCAGTACAGGAAATAATATGCACTTTGTTCTGACGAATCATTTCGGCGAGTGAAACGCCTAATTCTGCCGTGGACATAGCACCACCTAATGAAATTAACATTTTTCCTCCTTCGAGCAAATGCTTTTCATAACCCTTTGCAGCATCTACCAATGCAGCTGCATTAAAATGTCTATAATTGTGTTCGATAAATTGCCTTACAGCTCCTTTACTCATTTCGTATTTGTTTTTATATTTTTCAAAAATAAATTATTTTTCGTCGTATCCAAGTATTTTTAGCACATCATCTGAAGTTTGTTGTTCAGAGAAAATTTCGGTTGCCAAAATACCATTTTTATCTCTATCAATCAAAATGTGTTTAGGTTGTGGAATCAAACAATGGTGAATTCCGCCAAACCCTCCGATGGTTTCCTGATAAGCTCCGGTATTAAAGAAGCCAATATACAAAGGTTTTTCTTTATTGTACTTTGGAAGATAAACCGCATTCATGTGTTGTTCAGAATTATAATAATCATCACTATCACAAGTCAAACCGCCGAGCAAAACTCTTTCGTAAGTATCGTTCCAACGATTAACCGCCATCATCACAAAGCGTTTGTTAATAGCCCAAGTATCTGGTAAAGTAGTAATAAAAGAGGAGTCAATCATATTCCATTTTTCTCTGTCGTTTTGTTGCTTCTGATACAAAACTTCATAAATTGCCCCTCCGCTTTCGCCTACGGTAAACGAGCCAAACTCCGTGAAAATATTCGGAACAAGAACATCTGCATCGTCACAAGCAATTTTGATTTGATTCAAAATCTCTTCGACCATATATTCGTAATCGTAGTTAAAAGCTAACGAATTCTTGATTGGGAACCCCCCTCCAATATTAAGACTATCCAATGTTGGGCATTCTTTCTTAAGAGCAATATACACTTTCATACACTTGGTAAGTTCATTCCAATAATAGGCGGTATCACGAATTCCGGTGTTGATGAAAAAGTGAAGCATCTTTAGCTCCAACTGCTTATTTTCCTGAATCTGTTTTCTGTAAAACGGAACAATATTTTTATATCCGATTCCTAAACGTGAGGTATAAAACTCAAATTTTGGTTCTTCTTCTGCCGCAATACGAATTCCGATTTTGAATTTTTTGTCTGTTTTCTCGAGCAATAAATCCAATTCCTCATAATTATCAATTACCGGAATAGTGTTTTTATGTCCGTTATTGATAAGACGAGCCACATTTTCGATATAGGCTTCACGCTTGAATCCGTTACAAACAATAAAGGTGTTCTTTTTGATTTTCCCTTCTTCCATCAGCTTTTCTACGATATTTACATCAAAAGCCGATGAAGTTTCGATATGAATGTTATTCTTAAATGCTTCATCCATTACAAATTTAAAATGGGAACTTTTGGTACAATAGCAATAGTAATAATTTCCCTCATAACCCAGCTTTTCCATAGCACCTCTAAACCAACCTTTAGCACGGTTTATATTATTAGAAATAGCCGGCAGATAGGTAAATTTAAGTGGAGTTCCGTATTGTTCTACCAACTTCACCAAATCGATGTTATGGAAGTGCAGGTTGTTTTCTTTGTCAAGTGTAAATTCTTCTTGAGGAAAATAAAAAGTTTGGTTAATCAGGTCAAAATATTTTGTGTTCATGTTTTATATCTTAAAAGTTGAAAAAATAATTAAGCTTCTTAATCTTATTTTTTTCAAACTCTGATATTAGCATAAATAATTTCAAATTCATCTTCTGAAAATGTTTCTTTAAAACACTTTACTTTAGACAAAAAAAACAAACGTTTCAACATCTTTTTAAGAGAATTGAAATGCCTATCTACAGATACTTGAATAATATTATGAACTGCTTTCTTCACTTGGGCAAATGTAAAAAATATTCTTTTGGATTTGCAATAGAAATTATTATGTTATGAAAAAAAAAATTAAAGTACAACGTTGCCTTCTATAAAACAAAAAAGCCCACCTCAGAAATTCTAGAGATGGGCTTTTTCAAGAACTATTTATTTTTATTGCTTCACTACTCTGACGGTTCTAACATCATCGCCTTGTGATACAACAAGATTATAAACACCCGCAGGGTATTTGTATCCGATTGTTTGGGTTGACATATCTTCAACAGAAACATCTTTCGTTTCAAGCAATCTGCCGGTCATGTCATAAACTGCTATCGAAACAGCTTCTGAACTGTTTGAACGAACATCTAAGTTGAAACCATCTGTAAACGGATTCGGTGAGGCA
>JAVEUZ010000034.1:0-25793 GCA_034005285.1 Flavobacteriaceae bacterium | reverse complement strand
TGATTTGCCTAACCAGAATGCCAACATTCAGGAAGCTCGGGAAGTCAAAACAAAAGAAGATTATCAGACTTCAAAAGACGAAATTCCGAACAGTGACACGCTTGCAGCTCAGAATCGTGAAGCTGGTCAAACGCAACGCCAACAAGTTACTGAAACTATTATTCGCGAAACTCCAAAAATAAACCGGAATGACACAGTAACGATTAAACATATCATTAGCGGAAAAACCGAAACGATGAAGTTTAAAAAAGCCGAACCTTTGATAGGTAAAGGAGAATGGGTTATCGTAAACGAATAAGATTTTGTTTAATTTATAAAAACAATCCCCGTTATAAATTATTATCGGGGATTGTTTATTTTTGTATAAAACATATTCAAATGAAAAGAAGCTTAATTATTTTAGTTTGGTTGTTTACTATACCATCTTTCGGACAATCTTTTGAATCTCTCAAATCGAATTGTAAAAAATTATATGATGCGAGCTATCTCATGGATTTTGATGTTATTTTGGATTTAACTTATCCGAAATTATTTGACATTATAGACAGAGATTCAATGTATCTGGTTTTGGAAGAAACGTTCCAGAATGATACTTTTCGGATTCGATTTGTACATCCCAATCCTGCTTTCACCTATTCTGAAATAAAAGAAATAGGTGGCAAAAAATTCTGTTTAATAGAGTATAACAATGCGATGAGAATGATTTTAGAAAATGAGTTGTCGGTCGATGATATTCAAGAAATGGAAAAAAGTCTAAAAGCAAATATGAATCACAAAAAAATAACACACGAAAAAAAGAGAAATGCCTTTTATATTGAAGGAAAAGAAATTATGATTGCCGTGTCTGATGAACTGACTCAAAACCAATGGCGTTTTATCAACCATGACCCTCAACAATTAGATTTGCTATACCAATTATTAGACAAAGAAATAGTTAACCAATTAGGGTTAAAATAACCTTATCATAATATATTATTTTGCCAAAACCGAATCCAAATAAAACTGCTTTACATGAAATGGAAGGCATTTCGCAGCCGGAATATATCAGTTCTGCTTCTATTGAAAATATTCAAAAACTGAGAAAAAAGGCTTTGAGCAGTGACGATATGATTTCGGGTATTCTGAGCAGCAACATCACTATGTTAAGCCGTGCCATTACTTTAATTGAAAGCACTAATCCCGAACATTTAGAAAAAGCAAACGAAATAATCAATGCTTGTCTGCCACATGCCAATAAATCGGTCAGAATTGGGATTACCGGTGTTCCGGGCGTAGGAAAAAGTACGTTTATAGAAAGCTTTGGCAAACATCTTACGCAGCTTGGCAAAAAAGTTGCCGTACTGGCGGTTGACCCGAGCAGCTCTATCTCACACGGAAGCATATTGGGCGACAAAACTCGCATGGAAGAACTCGTCAAAGAACCCAACGCCTATATCAGACCGAGTGCTTCGGGCGAAAGTCTGGGCGGTGTGGCGAGAAAAACCCGTGAAAGCATTATTTTATGCGAAGCCGCAGGATTTGACACGATTATTATTGAAACCGTTGGCGTGGGACAAAGTGAAACGGCTGTTCACAGCATGGTCGATTTCTTTTTATTGCTAAAATTAGCAGGAGCCGGCGACGAACTGCAAGGCATCAAACGCGGCATTATGGAAATGGCAGATGCTATCGTTATCAACAAAGCCGACGGCGACAACATCAAAAGAGCCAGGCTCGCCAAAACCGAGTTTAACCGGGCTTTGCATTTGTTTCCGCCCAAATCATCAGGCTGGCAGCCCACCGTTACTACTTGCAGTGCTATTACAAAAGAAGGCATTGACGATGTATGGACAAACGTCTCAAAATATATTGACCTGACTCAAAAAAACGGTTTTTTTGAAGAAAAAAGAAAATACCAAAACCAATTCTGGATGCTCGAAACCATTAACGAGCAACTGAAATCCCGTTTTTATAACCATCCCGAAATTCAAAAGCTGCTGGAAGAAACAAAAAATGCCGTACACGAGAATAAATTATCGCCTTTTGCTGCGGCTCAGATGTTGTTGGAAAAGTATAATTTCAATGGTTAATGACAATTAAACATCATCAATCACATCATCGAATAAATCGCAAAAGTGCCTAACCAGTGTCCGCCCTCATACGAGTCAGAAACCAGATTAGGAAGCGAAAATTCTATATGTTCGTTGGCAGTTTTTACAAGATGACTGCATTTTTCTGATTTATCGGCAATAGCTTTCAGACACCAAGCCCTGCTGAAATTCAATCCGTCAAGATGTACTAATTTCCCGTCTTCCCTATCCGAAACTTTTGCCGTTTCCAACCTGAAATCAGGATTTTTCAGTTCGGGTAAAAATTTGTCCAACCATTTTTCAAACTCGTTTTTATCCAAAATTTTACTCATCAGACAGGCTTCTTCCAGACAAGGCGACAAAAAATCATAACCGCTCGGTTCCCAGTTTAACGGACAACTAATGTCATTTTGATAATAGTCCAAAGCCCTGCTTTTGATTGCCTGTTGAAATTCTTTGTTATCCAGAGAAACCGCATAATCCCAAGCCAGAGAAAGCCCGAAAGCCGTATTGCTGTGTTCGCCAACTCTTATGGGATATAAAAGTTTCGGCAGAAATTCGATATATTTTTCTACCATTAAACCTGTGAGCGGTTGCAGGTTTTGTTCCAACTGTTTCAGTCTTGGGTTTTCAGATTCATGCAAAGCTTCGGCAAGCTTTAAAAGCCACGCCCAGCCATAAGTACGTTCAAAAGACAGATTATTTTTGTCATTGAAAAAGGCAACTTCTGTTTCTATATTTTCTTTGGTAAGATGCTTTTCTAAAGCCAAAATGATTTCTTCCCGGTTATCCAATTCGGGAAATTTATTCAGAAGAACCACAAGCGACCAATGTCCGTGAACCGCCGAATGCCAGTCGAAACAACCATAAAAAGCAGGACGCAACGCCTTTGGTGATTTCAAATCTTCATCACTGCCCAAAACCTGACCTAATTTGTTGGGATATTCCTGTGTGATACAATGCAGAGGAAGTTTAGCTAAATTATTAGCTTCATGAAACGTTAGTGCTATGGGTTCTTCCTTTTCGACCGCTATTTGCTGCTCTTTATTACAGGAAATTATCAGCAATGCGGTAAACAGAATGAGATACTTTTTCATGCAATCAGATATTGATTGCATAAAGATAGATAATTTTTGTATGATGAAAACATTTCTCCCGAAGCTGTCTTCTCTACCAAACAGATTACATAGTGTGGTAAAAAATACAAACCTTATAAGTGTAATACTTATAAGGTTTGTATTTAGATTCTTTCACTTCGCTTCGCTTCGTTCAGAATGACAGACTTCGTACAAAATTACCTGCTCAAATACATTTTTCTTCGTGCATATAATTCGTAGAAAGCATCATCTTTCAGACTGTCAATAAACAAAATACTTTCTCCTGTTGATTTCATTTCAGGTCCTAATTTTTTGTTTACGTTTGGAAATTTATTGAACGAAAATACCGGTTGTTTGATGGCATATCCTTTTAGTTTCGGTTGGAAATCAAAATCGGTTACTTTCTTTTCTCCAAGCATTACTTTGGTTGCATAGTTTACATAAGGCTCTCCATACGCTTTTGCAATAAAAGGAACAGTTCTTGATGCTCTCGGATTTGCCTCAATAATATAAACCGTATCGTCTTTTACAGCAAACTGAATATTGATTAGCCCAACAGTTTTCAGGGCTTTTGCAATTTTTACGGTGTGGTCTTTAATCTGTTGCATTACAAATTCACCTAAATTAAACGGAGGTAATGTCGCATTACTATCTCCCGAGTGGATTCCGCAAGGCTCGATGTGCTCCATAATTCCGATGATATAGACGTTTTCTCCATCACAAATCGCATCAGCTTCGGCCTCCACCGCTCCGTCCAGATAATGGTCTAAAAGTAATTTATTATTCGGAATCTGACGTAACAAATCGATTACGTGCTCTTCTAACTCTTGTTTGTTAATCACGATTTTCATTCCTTGTCCTCCAAGCACATAAGACGGACGCACCAAAAGCGGAAAATCCAACGTATCGGCTAATTTCGAGGCTTGGTCTGCTGTTTCAGCTACTCCAAATTTCGGAAACGGAATATTTAATTCTTCTAAAAGTGTCGAAAAACGTCCTCTGTCTTCGGCTAAATCAAGTGCATCAAAGCTCGTTCCGATGATTTTGATTCCGTATTTATCTAATTTTTCAGCTAATTTCAGAGCGGTTTGTCCACCTAACTGTACAATGACACCTTCTGGTTTTTCGTGTTGGATGATATCGTAAATATGTTCCCAAAAAACAGGTTCGAAATACAACTTGTCAGCCGTATCGAAATCCGTCGAAACCGTTTCGGGATTACAGTTAATCATAATGGTTTCGTAACCACATTCTTTGGCTGCCAAAACTCCGTGAACACAAGAATAATCAAACTCAATTCCCTGTCCGATTCGGTTGGGCCCTGACCCTAAAACTACGATTTTCTTTTTATCCGAAACCACACTTTCATTAGATACATAACGAGTTCCGTCCGGTTTTTCGATTTCAGCTTCAAAAGTCGAGTAATAATAAGGTGTTTGAGCAATGAATTCCGCTGCACACGTATCTACCAATTTATATACTCTATTGATGTTCAACTCATCACGTTTGTTGTGAACCTGACTTTCCAGACAATTCAGCATGTGAGCGATTTGTCTGTCTCCATATCCTTTTTGCTTGGCTTCCAACAGTAATTCTTTCGGAAGTGTGTCAATCGTATATTTAGAAATTTCTTTTTCTAAAAGATATAATTCTTCATATTGCTTTAAAAACCACATATCAATTTTCGTGATTTCGTGGATTCTCGAAAGCGGAATTCCCATTGCAATCGCATCATAAATCACAAAAACTCTGTCCCAACTTGCATTGGCTAATTTATCGAGAATTTGCTCATAATTCGTATATCCTTTTCCGTCTGCTCCGAGTCCGTTTCGTTTGATTTCCAAAGATTGAGTAGCTTTATGCAAAGCCTCCTGAAACGAACGTCCGATTCCCATAACCTCTCCAACCGACTTCATCTGTAATCCCAACGTTCGGTCTGCTCCCTCGAATTTATCGAAATTCCAACGTGGAATTTTTACAATCACATAATCCAGAGTCGGCTCAAAAAGTGCGGAAGTTGATTTTGTGATTTGGTTTTGCAATTCGTCAAGCGTATATCCCAAAGCTAATTTCGTTGCAATTTTAGCAATCGGATAACCTGTTGCTTTCGATGCTAAAGCAGAAGAACGGGAAACCCTCGGATTGATTTCGATAGCTACAATATCTTCTTTTTCGTCAGGAGAAACAGCAAACTGTACGTTACAACCTCCCGCAAAATTTCCGATACTACGCATCATCAGAATTGCCATATCACGCATTTTCTGAAAAGTCGTATCCGACAAAGTCATAGCCGGTGCGACCGTAATACTATCTCCTGTATGAATTCCCATCGGATCCATATTTTCGATAGAACAAATAATAACTACGTTATCATTTTTATCTCTCAAAAGTTCTAATTCGTATTCTTTCCAACCCAAAAGTGCTTTATCAATAAGCACTTCGTGAATTGGAGATGCTTCTAATCCTCTTGTCAAAAGTTCATCAAAATCTTCTTTTTTATGTACAAAAGCTGCTCCTGTTCCTCCCAAAGTAAACGAAGGACGAATAACCAATGGAAAACCGAATTCTTGTGCAATTTCTTTTCCTTTTAAGAAAGAAGTAGCTGTTTTTGCAGGTGCTACAGGAATATCAATTTGAGCCAAAAGCTGTTTGAATTGCTCTCTGTCTTCGGTAATATTTATCGCATTGATATCCACTCCGATTAACTTCACATTATAATCCTGCCAGATTCCTTTTTCGTCTGCCTCCAAACACAAATTTAATGCAGTCTGTCCTCCCATTGTTGGAAGAACTGCATCAATATCAGGGTGTGCTTCGAGGATTTCGATAATGGATTTTGTAGTAAGCGGTTTCAGATAAATATGGTCTGCCATTGACGGGTCAGTCATAATTGTTGCAGGATTCGAGTTAATCAAAGTAACTTTGACTCCTTCCTCCCGAAGCGACCGAGCCGATTGTGAACCCGAGTAATCAAATTCACAAGCCTGTCCAATAACGATAGGTCCTGAACCTATGATTAAAACCGATTTGATAGTGTTGTCTTTTGGCATTTTTTTCCTCACCCCCAGCCCCTCTCCAAAGGAGAGGGGAGCAAGGGATTAAATTTAGTAGTTAGTGTATATTTTAAAATCTGTTCTCTGTTTTTTGTTTAAGGCTTAAAGTTGTTCTCGATACGCTCCGTTGCACTTCGCTACTCGAGCTGAAGTCTATTTCCTGTTCTCTATTTTCTACTATCTAAAAGAAACGACAAGGTACAAAAAAAGGCGTTACTAAAAAAAGTAACACCTTCTATGTATGACTAAAAAATCATTATTTTTTGTGTCTTGGTTCAGAAGAAACAGTTAGTTTATGTCTTCCTTTTGCACGACGACGAGCAAGGACTTTTCTACCATTTGCAGTAGCCATTCTATCCATAAACCCGTGTTTATTTCTTCTTTTTCTTTTCGATGGTTGAAACGTTCTCTTACTCATTGCTTTGTATCTTTAAACTTTATAAACTTTATTTATGAGGTGGCTTTTCTAAAACCGAGTGCAAATATACGAAGAGTTTTATTTTTAGCAAGTAGTTTTTAAAAAAAATTAAAGTTGTCAAAACAATATTATTTTACACAAAACAAACTGACAGTCAACTCAATAAAATAAACACTCTACTTATCGACCTGCAACAGCCTTTAATTTCGTTATGTTTTTATACCTTTGCAACAAATATAAAAAGACAAATCATGTTTAATAAAAACATTAAATTAATCCTTGCTGTCCTTCTGATTGCAGCCGGAATTTGGCAAATTACAGACAGAAGTATCGGAAACGGTATCTTTTTAATCATTCTCTCTATTATCCCGATTTTTTTGTATTTTAAAAATGAGCTAATCCTGCTTGCATTTCTTAGGCTGAGAAAACAAGATTTTCCGGGAGCTCAGAAATGGCTTAATAAAATTAAAAATCCTGAATCTGCCTTAGTTCGCAAACAACAAGGATATTATAATTATCTGAACGGCTTGATGTTGTCTCAGACAAATCTGAATCAAGCGGAAAAATATTTTAAAAAGGCGATAGAACTTGGTCTCTCAATGAATTTAGATTTGGCAGTAGCCAAGTTAAATCTTGCTGGAATTGCGATGTCACGAAGAAGAAAAATCGAAGCTACGCAACTCATTAAAGAAGTCGAAAAACTTGACAAACACAATATGCTTAAAGATCAGGTTGTGATGATGAAGCAGCAATTGAAAAAGATTTAGAGAAACTTCTCAAACATTTTAAAATGCCGATTGATAAATAATTTCAACCGGCATTTTAAATTACACGCTGTATATCAGCAAATTACACTTAAAAAACTTGTTCCGTTAAGATTTTTTTCTACATTTGTACTAAGTTAAATACTAATTTCTATGAACAGATTATTCTTCATATTAGTATTTGTTACTTTACACTTCTCTGCTTTCGGTCAAGTAGAACAACCTTTATTTTCTGATGCCGTCCGTAAAAATTTTCAATTTTTCAAGACTCAAAGTATTCAGGCTTATAAATACGGTGATTTTGAAAGAGGTCGGTTTTTATTCGACAGTCTTGTTCAAAACCAGCTTATCGGATCAAAATTCAATGACTTTACATTGAGAAAGGTTAGCAACCAAAAACTTAAAATCAGTAAGGTAAAAAAACCTATATTTCTTACAACTTACGCAGCTTGGTGTGTACCTTCAAAAGGCGAAATTCCCGCTATAAATAGATTGGCAAAAGAATATTCTAAGGATATTGAATTTGTGGTTATTGTATGGGGAAAGAAGAAAGAAGCAAAGAAATTTGCCAACAAATTCAATTCAAAAATAGAAATATGTTATGCCCATCAAAATTACAAGAAAGATAATAATGTGGTAGAAAGCATGAAAGAAACTCTTGGTTTTCCTACATGTTATATGATAGATGCCCAACTACAAGTTATAGACATCAGAAGAGGTGCGTTGCAACTGCCTTTGCGTACCCAATCCAAAAAAGCTGTAGAAGAAAATTATTTGTTTTTTAGAGAAAGACTAAATACTTTATTCTTACCCGACTCTATAAGTAAAGAGGGATTAGCGACTTTTTAATCATTTGCCAAGCAGCATTTTTCCGGCAACCAAAAGTAAAATAACTCCGAATATTTTCTTTAATATTTTTTGGTCAATAGAAACAGCTATTTTACTTCCGATAAATGCTCCTACAACAAAAAAAACGGCAATTATCAAAGCATATTTCCAATCAACATAACCTTGTTTGTAATAATTTAAAGCTGCAATAGCAGTTACCGGAATCGATAACACCGCCAAACTTGTACCTTGTGCTTCATGCTGTGAAAGCCCGATCCAAAGCAGTAACGGAACCATTACAATTCCGCCCCCTACTCCTACCAACCCGCTTAATATACCTGCTGCTAAACCTATGCACAAAAGCATTAAGAGTGTGGTTATATCCATTTTTTTCATCTAATTTAAAAATTAATATCCTTCGACAGGAATCTCAATAATATACTTTTTACGGGATTTGTTTTCCAGTTTTCTATCCCGCAACCATGGATTGTGTAATTTCAGTATTTTATAATTTATCCCCTGATTTTTAGCAAAAGTAGCCAAATCAGAGATAGTTGTATCAACCTCTATTTTTCTTGTTTCTATAGGATGATACAATTGTTCTGTCGGTATTTCAAATCCATACTTTACCGGATTTTGCATAATTTCTTTCAGAGCCAATATCCTGAAAACATATCTTGAAGTTTCTTCTACGAGAAGCAAATCATAATAACTGTCCACTTTCTGATTTTCGATTTGCCTGTTTATTCCCGCTATTCCTGCGTTATATGCCGCCGCAGCCAGCGTCCAGTTCCCAAATCTGTTTTTGGCTGTTTGTAAGTAATGGCATGCTGCTTCTGTAGATTTTTCCAAATGATAACGTTCATCTACAATTCCGTTTACTTCCATTCCTCTTTCTTTTGCGGTTTGCTCCATAAATTGCCAAACTCCGGTTGCTCTTGCCGGCGAAACCACATTCACCAATCCGCTTTCAATAACTGCCAAATACTTAAAATCATCAGGAACTCCGTATTGTTTTAAAATAGGTTCAATAATAGGAAACACTCTATTTGCTCTTTTCAGCACAAGTGTTGTATTAGAATGAAGGTTGGTATTGACAACCATTTCCCTATCGAAACGTTCCTTTACATCGGCTATGTGTAAGGGTGCATTTTCTCCGGCAAAATCAGCTTTGGCAGGCAACATAATCGATACGGTCTTGACTTCTTTGGTTGTTGAACGCTCTTTGGTTGCAAAAATTAAAATCGTGCAGGCAAAAACAACTACGCCTACAGAAAGTACTAAATTTTTAATCGTTTTATTCATCAGACTTTTATTGGAGTAAATTTAAACTTTTTCAATTGGCTTATAAAATTACAAAATTATTTTTCACTTGTAACACCTAAAATAAAATCAGGCAATTTTTCGTTCAGCCACTTAAATCTATTGATAATCATTATGTGTGTTCCTTTTTCCAGAACGATACAATCGTGAATATATTTTATCGGAAAAACCTCGTCCAAGCTTCCATGAATATGAATTACATTTTCGTCAGGGATTTCTCTGTTCCACAAAATCACCTGTTCCAAAGACCACTCAAGATATAGTTTATCCCGAACCGACATATACATTTTATATAGGTCTTTTCTTCCCTTTAAATATTTCTGATTGATACTTTCGGGAATATAATTTTCTATATTTTGAATAATACTTATTGGAAAGAGTTTGTATATTTTGGTAAGTTTGGCAAGCTTCATCCGTTTCGGGAACTCCTTATTACATTTCACACTTGAAATTATAATGGTTTTTCGGACTTTGATGATTCGGTTCATCTCTTGAACCAAAATCCCTCCGAATGAAACTCCGACTAAAACAGGGTTTTCGTGTTTGACGTCTTCACACATTCGCTCAGCATATTCTTGTAATGTTTCGCCTTTAAGCGGAATTTTCCATTCGAGGAAAAACATTTCAAACTCGTTTAAATCAAGTTTTATATTCTCAAAAATAGCAGGACTTGCTCCCAATCCGGGGACAAAATATACAGGGATTTTTTCCATTGATTTTCCAAAAGACTATCTCTTACAAAGATAATATGTTTTATGATTTGCAACTATTTATTCGTAAATTTGTATGCATGAAACGTATTTTAATCCTACTATTTTTACCTTTAGTATATTCTTGCAACGGACAACAAAATCAAGAAATTATGAAAGATCCAAAAGCACTTAGTGAACAACAATGGAAAGAGAAACTTACTGACGAAGAATTTTATGTTTTACGCCAGAAAGGAACTGAACGGGCTTTTACGGGAAAATATTGGGATGTTTTTAAAGACGGAAATTATCATTGTGCCGGATGCGGAAACGAGCTTTTTAGTTCAGACACCAAATTTGACTCACATTGTGGTTGGCCTTCATTTGATAAAGCCATTGAAGGAAGTGTAATTTATGAAAAAGATTTTTCATTTGGCATGAAAAGAATTGAAGTGCTTTGTGCCAACTGCAACGGACATCTCGGACATGTTTTTGAGGATGGACCACAAGAAACAACCGGAATGAGATATTGCATCAATTCTGTTTCGGTGAAATTAAAAGAATGAAGTGGTATTCTTAATTTTTTAAAAAATTCTTTTTTCGTATCTTTGCATTGAAAATTTACTCACTTTTTTTCTCTTACAATTATGAATGCTCTGAACTTAGAAATAAAAGACAATCAACTATTAAGACAATTTGAATCTCAAACAGATAAAGGAAGAATGATTCTGGAGTATGCAATACAGGAGCGTAAAATGTTTTTAACTAAGTTAAATCATCCTGAAAACGAAAGTGATGAAATCATCAATTTCTTTATAGAAAACATTCTGAATATTGCTCAAGAACGCAAACTGAAGGTTGTGCCAACACACCCGAAGGTTGTTGGTATGTTTAGAAAAAATCCGGTTTTTAGAGAAATGTTGCCTCCCGGCATAAAACTATAATTATGAATTGCTCATTATGCAACTCACCTGCACTCCATTTTTATTCTCACAACCATCGTGAATTTTATTATTGCTCAGATTGCTTTTCTATTTCTTTAGATTCGAAAAACTATTTGTCTAAAAGTGATGAAAAAGCACATTACGACTGTCACCAAAACGATTCTAAAGACAAAGAGTATCAAAAATTTGTCTCTCCGATTGTAAATTCAGTACAAAAAGATTTTAAATCCTCACACAAAGGATTAGATTTTGGTTGCGGAAAAGACTCAGCCATTATATTTCTTCTGAGAAAAAATGGGTATAACATCATCGGATATGATTATTATTACGACAACAATCCTAAAACCATTACTAAAAATTACGATTATATTACCTGCTCCGAGGTTATTGAACACTTTCAAAATCCGATTGCCGAATTTAAAAAACTTTACGAAATGCTTAATCCCGGCGGAAAACTATATTGTATGACAGAATTATTTTCTGAAACAATGAATTTTGACGAATGGTATTACAAAAACGACCCTACGCATGTCTTTTTTTATTCGGAAAAAACCATTGAATGGATTTCAGGTCATTTTGGATTTGAAAGTTTTTCTATAGACAAACGCCTGATTGTTTTTTCTAAAAAGTAGTTTTGGAATCTGTTGTTTCTATTTATGGATGATAAATATAGTAGGACGATTATGTAAATCGACCTTATTTTTTTTCCATTCCTGAACAGTTCGGGTTTTAATAAACTCTGAAGGTAGCGTAATATCGGCTGCTATACACAAACGTGTAGAAGGATTTAGAACCTGCAATAAATCTTCGACTAATTTATTATTTCGATATGGTGTTTCAATAAAAATCTGCGTTTGGTTTTTGTCAGAAGACTGCTTTTCCAGTTTTTTTAAGGCATCTTTTTTTTCATTTTTGTCGATAGGCAGATAACCATTAAAGGCAAAATTCTGTCCGTTCATTCCTGAGCTCATCAAGGCGAGCAAAACAGAAGACGGTCCCACTAATGGAACGACCTGAATACCTCTTTCGTGTGCCTGTTTTACAATCACAGCTCCGGGGTCTGCTATTCCGGGACATCCGGCTTCGCTCATCAATCCGATATTACGTCCCTGAAAACAAGGTTGCAACATTTCTGTATATTCCTCTGGTTGGGTATGTTTGTTTAAAACTTGAATTTTTAACGATGCCTGATTTTTTTCCGGATTTACAGACTTGATAAAACGTCTGGCAGTTTTTTCGTTTTCAACGATATAGTCATTAATAAAATCAATGCTTCTTTTTATCGTGTGAGGCAAGACATCATCTGGGGAAATTTCACCCAATGTTGCGGGAATCAAATATAATTTTCCTAAAAATTCTATAGGTTTCATTTTGTATCTTGTTGGAGCAAATTTTCAACAATCAAATCGCAGGCTTCATCCAACATTTCATATACCATGTCAAAACCACTGGCAAGCCCATAAAAAGGATCCGGTAAATCTACATTATCACCCGGAAATAAGACATCGAGTATAAGTTTTACTTTAGCTTTTGCTGTTTCATTCGGGGCCATACTTATCACATCATGATAATTTGAGTTGTCCATCACATAAATATAATCAAAAGTAGTAAAATCTGAAACTTTAAATTGTCTGCCACGTTGATTTGTAATGTCAATTCCGTTTTTTTGTGCCACATCAATAGAGCGTTTGTCCGGTAAGTGTCCGATATGCCAATGACCGGTTCCGGCAGAATCGACAATAAATCTGTCCGAAGGTAATTTGGACGATAAGATGCCTTCTGCCAACGGTGAGCGGCAGATATTTCCTAAACAGACCATCAAAATTTTTACGGGCATAAAATCGTTTTTGTTTTAAAAAATTGCGGTTTAGAACTTTCTAAACCGCAAAAATATTATTATAGAGATAATTTTTTATGTATGTCTTCTACAAATTTTCGGAATTGCTTGTCTGTCTCAACCAAATTATCTACTGTTTTGCAGGCATGTAATACCGTGGCATGGTCGCGATTTCCTATCTGAGAACCTATGTTTGCCAATGAAGATTTGGTAAACTTCTTAGCAAAAAACATTGCCAATTGTCTTGCTTGTACAACATGACGTTTACGTGTTTTTGACCTCAGCGTATCTATATCCAACTGAAAATAATCTGAGACTACTTTTTGGATATAATCTATAGAGATTTCGTGTTTTACGTTTTTCACGAACTTCTCTACTATCCCTTTTGTCAAATCTAAGGTAACTTCTTTTTTATTAAAAGAAGCTTGAGCTATGAGCGAGATAATAGCTCCTTCGAGTTCTCGTACATTCGTTTTTATATTTCTTGCAACATATTCAATAATTTCCTGTGGCATTTCTACACCGTCACGATATAAAATATTTTGCAGAATAGAAACTCGGGTTTCATAATCAGGTTGGTGCAATTCTGCACTCAATCCCCATTTAAAACGAGACAGTAATCTTTGTTCAATATCCTGCATATCAACCGGAGCTTTGTCTGAAGTCAAGATTACTTGTTTTCCGTTTTGATGAAGATAGTTGAAGATATGGAAGAAAACATCTTGAGTACCAGATTTTCCAGAGAAAAACTGCACATCATCAATGATTAGAACATCTATTAATTGATAAAAATGGATAAAATCGTTTCGTGTATTTTTCTTAACCGAATCTATATATTGTTGCGTAAACACTTCTGCAGATATGTACAAAACTGTTTTATCGGGATATTTATCTTTAATTTCAACACCAATGGCGTGAGCCAAATGCGTTTTTCCCAACCCTACCCCACCAAAAATCAGCAACGGGTTAAATGAAGTTCCTCCCGGTTTGTTAGCAACAGCCATACCAGCTGAACGAGCCAAACGGTTAGAATCTCCTTCAAGGAAATTATCAAAATTATAATTCGGGTTTAATTGTGATTCTATTTTCAAATTCCTGATTCCCGGAATCACAAACGGGTTTTTGAGTTCGGGACTCAGGTTTTTTATAGGAGCATCTACCTCCTGAGGTTTGAGCGGACTTCTTGAAATACTCGGCAACTGCTCTGTAAAAGGTTGCTTGTTACCATAAGTGTTTTCCATTTTAATTTTATATAGTAACTTTGCATTTGATCCAAGTTCTCGCGTAAGGGCAACCTTAAGCAATTTCACATAATGTTCTTCAAGCCATTCGTAAAAAAATTTGCTGGGAACTTGAATTGAAAGAGCGTTGTCTTTTAGTTCAACTGACCTGATCGGCTCGAACCAAGTTCTATATGCTTGTTCCTGAATATTGTCTTTGATAAATAATAGACAGTTTTCCCATACCGATTGTGCAGTTTTACCCATAATTATTCTGTAAATTAGATATTTATTAATGCTTTTCTTACCGTGAAAACAGAGTGTTTTCTATTGAAATTTGGGATAACAAATATGTGAACAAAAATTGGTATAAAAAAATAAAATGACTATTGATTTTGAAAAAAAAATATTGTACAGACAGCCTGTAAAGCTCCTGGGGGTAATAGGAAAAATACTACGAATATGAAAGAACATAAAATAGAATTACGAGTCCGATATTCTGAAACAGATCAAATGGGAGTTGTGTATCATGGTAGCTACTTGCCATATTTCGAAATTGGAAGAGTAGAATGGCTTAGAAATCTTGGAGTATCCTATAAAAGCATGGAAGAAAACGGAATTGCCCTGCCCATCGTCAATATCAATATCAATTATAAGAAACCAGCCAGATATGATGATTTACTTATAGTAACTACTTGTTTGAAAAGTCAGCATTCTGTAAAAATTGAATTTTCATGTAAAATAGAAAACAATCAAGGCGAACTTCTGACAACGGCAGATTTTGTTCTCGTATTTGTAGATATAAAAACCGGACGCCCTACATATCCTCCTCAGTATATATTAGATTTAATCTCAATATAAATTTCGGATAAAAATCACAGCTTAGAGATTTCTACTTCAAAAAGATTGTCGAAGATGTCAAATATCATATCAGCATTTTTTTTGCGAGTAGCGATTTCTATTTTGCAATTTTCTTCCATGTTCTGAGAAACTATTTCCAATTGTTTTTCTTTTATAATCCGCATGACTTTATTTATATTCTTATAATCGAAAACAATCAGGAAATGGACTTTTATGGTTTTTTCCACAATTTCAGAAGCTTCCAGAGCCATCTGAGCCGCTGTTCTATATGCAGAAATGAGTCCGCCAACACCTAATTTTACACCGCCAAAATATCGTACAATCACTACCAACACATTGGTTACACCAAATGACTGAATCTGTCCGTAAATTGGCATTCCGGCAGTATTATTTGGTTCGCCATCATCGTTTGCCCGATAATATGCTTTGTTTAGAATTCCTAACTGAAAAGCATAACACCAATGTCTTGCCGAATGGTGTTCTTTTTTTATCTGTTCCAAAATAGCTTTGACCTTTTCTTCCGATTCTACAGGAAATGCATACCCGAAAAACTTACTGTTTTTTTCCTTAAAAAGGATTTCTTCAGACGGGACATCTAAGGTCTTATATAAATCGAGTTCTTCCAATTTACTGACTATCAATAATTCTAAAAAAAAATCTTTGCAAATAAATCAATTACATCTTCTTGTTCCGGTTGCAAATTCCAAACTTGAATCCCCAATGTTTCGGCGACATCAGTATTTTCCTTTTTATCATCAACAAACAATGTTTTCTTAGGAATGAGTCCGTTTAGACTGAGCACTTTTGTATAAATTTCGGGGTTGGGTTTACGCATACCCATTTCAAAAGAAAAATATACTTTGTCAAAACACTGATAAAAATCTCTTGAAAATGACATGCCTACCGTGTGCTCAAATTTGTTTATATGAATAGCATCTGTGTTGCTGAGTAAGAAAAGTTTGTAATTGCTATCTTTTAATTTTTGTAAAAACTCCAATCTGTATAATGGAAATTCACCTAAAATTGAATTCCAAGCTTTACGAACATCGTCAACAGTAGTGTTTGGAGCGTATTTCTGAAAACCTTTGATAAATTCAATTTCAGAAATTTTTCCTATTTCAAATAATTTGTTCAGTTTGTCCAATTCGCCATTCCACTCATTAACACCTAAATTCCGCAAAGCCTTCTCTAAACCGGATTGATTAAGATTAATAAAAACATTGCCGAAATCAAATATTATAGCTTCAATCATGATTTTGAAATATTAACAATTCGTCTTTCAAAATTCTACTCCTTAATATAGGTGTTTTTGTATATTGGAAATCGGGTGTAGAAACACCTTCATTCAAAAACAAATTACTTTTAAAAATTCTTGCTTCGTCCCAAAGTCCGGCTTTCAGAAAACTATTGATGGTTTTTTTTCCACCTTCAATGATAATCGATTGAATGCCATAAAGGTATAAAATTTCCATGACATTTTCGGTCAAAAATTCATCAAAAATAATTGTTTCGTAGATAAGATTTTCATCCGAAATTAAATTTTCAAGCTCTGTAAAAACAATCGTTTTGACACGCCTGTCTTTGACCGAAAAGTTTTCTGATATTCTTCCTGTTCTATCAAAAATAACCCGAATGGGCGACGTTCCGCTCCAATCTCTCACATTAAGTTTCGGATTATCGTCCAAAACCGTTTGAGTACCCACCAGAATTGATTGTTCTTCGGTTCGCCATTTATGAACTAACTGTCTCGAAAATTGATTAGACAACCAAACTGGTTCTTGCTTGTTCTTTTGCGAAGGAGCCAGAAAACCATCTGCACTTTCGGCCCATTTCAAAATAATATAGGGTCTTTTTTTTTCGAGAAAAGTAAAAAAGCGTTTGTTGAGATTGCGACATTCATTTTCAAGTATGCCTACTATAACATTTTTCCCTGCTTCTTTTAATTTCCTTATTCCCCTTCCGGAAACCTGTGCAAATGAATCTATTGTTCCGACAACCACATTCGGGATTTTATGTGCTGTAATTAAATCACAACAAGGAGGTGTTTTCCCATAATGGCTGCAAGGTTCCAAACTAACATATATAGTAGCATGTTCGAGTTTCGATTTATCTTTTACCGATTGTATTGCGTTAACCTCGGCATGCGGTTCACCTGCTTTTCTGTGCCAACCTTCACCAATAATTTTACCTTGATGTACAATTACACAGCCAACCATCGGATTGGGATAAGTTTGCCCCAAACCGTTTTGGGCGAGTTCTATACAACGCAACATATATTTTTGATGCTCTTTCACAAAACAAAAATAGTCTTTTATAAATTTTGAATGTCTTATTTTTGTACCATTATTTTCTTTAGATGCTATTAAATCAATATAAAATTATTTTCCGACACCAATTATCATCTGTTTATGATGCTGATGAGGTTAATTCGTTTTTCTTTTTGCTTACAGAACATTTTCACAATCTGAAACGCATTGACTTGGCTCTGTATCCGGATTTTATATTAACAGATTACTATTTAAAAAAATGGAACACGGCATTGGAAGATTTAAAAAACTTCAAACCCATACAGTACATTATTGGAAAAACCGAGTTTTATGGTTTAGACTTTAAAGTCAACAAAAATGTGCTGATTCCAAGACCCGAAACAGAAGAGTTGGTCGATTGGATTTTTCATGATTTTCACAGAAATGAGTCCGGGATAAAAATTCTCGACATCGGAACTGGAAGTGGTTGCATTGCAATTTCTTTATCTAAAAACCTGCCAAATGCTCAGGTATTTGCTTTGGATGTTTCTGAAGATGCTATAGCCACTGCTAAAGAAAATGCTTTATTGAATAATGTTGTTGTAAATTTTTTACATCAGGATATTTTTCAGGTTGAAAATTTTTCAGAGAAATTTGATGTCATCGTGTCCAATCCGCCGTATGTAAGAAATCTTGAAAAACATGAAATGAGACCAAACGTATCTGAATATGAACCACATTTAGCATTGTTTGTAGAAAACAAAAATCCGCTTATTTTTTATGAAAAAATAGCGGAATTAGCTTCAAAAAACCTCAAACGATCAGGTGTTTTATATTTTGAAATCAACCAATATCTCGGTACAGAAACATCAGAAATGCTTCAGAAGAAACTTTCTCCTGCTTCAATTGAACTCAGAAAAGACTTGTTTGACAACGACCGCATGATTAAAGCAGTCATCTGATAGGTTTTCAAGATTTCATCTTTACTTTGGCTTTCTGGTTAGGGATGATGTTTGAAGTATCGTAACCGGCAAATCTTTCGATATAGCTTTTAAGCGAAGTGCCAAACCCATCTCTAAATCCATTTTGACCATTCGATTTTAAAAATTTCTTTACCGAACCCGCTCCGCCTAAATGAGCAGCGGCCAACAATCCTGATTCTGTAATTTCAACTCCACTTACAATTTTTCCTTCAAATTGTTCAATTTCATTTCTCAGTTTCCATTTGTTTATTGCTAACAAAGCTTTAAAGGCTTCTTCCTGCAATTCAGGATTATTCATAAAACTAATCGAATCTCTTACGCCAACAGCTTTGAGCGTTTCAAAACCAAACTGATATTTGCCCATATAGCCAAAAGAGTTGACCAAATGATATTTACCACGAGATTCTTTGAATGCAAGAGCTTGTTTAAATCCGGCAAAAGTTTTACCGGTATAAGGAATTTTAATTTGCTGATAACGGCTTTCTTCCTCTGTCATTACATCATACACAAGTTCGTCTTCCTCAGCCACATAAAACCAATCAAGATGTTGATAATCTTTTGGCTTAAACCCCGAGCTTATAATAAGCACTATAATGGTAAGACAGGAATAAAAAATCCATTTTCTTCTCATAAAATTAAATTTCTCAGATGCTGTCACCACACTGAAATTTTCGAGTGCAAAGATACTACAAAAAAATTAAATCTGACAATCAGACAGTTAAAGTTTTTTTAAAAATAAACGGGGTGTAGTTTTATCTTTCCGTTTCCTCTTATTTCGAGGGTTGGTGCAGGGATTTTCACGGTATTAAAAACATAAAAAAAAGTTTTCAATAAATGTGAATCTGTCTGAATTTTCGTCAAATCAACATCCAAACTTAGATAGAATTGTCGAACTCTATATTTTTCAGGCATAAAAATCGTATTAACCAATTTGTCATTGGCAGTTATCATACCTTCTGCTCCATATCCGACTGCAACATTCAGCCATTTTGGAATCTCGGACTCTTTAAAAAATGAATGAATATTAGCAGAAAGCCAATAGGTCTGCCCGTTATAATCTTTCAGGATTTGTTCTGAAACAGAATTTCCTAAAACACTCGGACGCATGGTGGCATAAGTCGTTGTGTGAAAAGAGAATTTTGGCACAATACGCTGTTCTCCCCAAATGAGTTCTTGTGAAACAAAAAGTCCAATTCCGACAATATTAGAAACCGCATCGCCCCACGAAAAACCCCATTCTGCCGAATGACCGTCCATCATCTCTACCGTTGTCATAAACAATAGCGATGTTCCTGCGGCATACCATAATCTGTTTTTTTTTGAAACACCACTCCAATTCATTAATTCCGAACCTATTGAGGAAAGATGATAACCAGCAAAAACGTGTCCAGCTTTATCCATTTGAAGCCAATGATGGTTGTCATTTTTCAGGTGGAAACCCGCCTTTTGGTAATCTGCATACCAAAGCTGGTTTAACCCAATCAAAGTTCCTGCATATAAACCTGTTTGGGCAATAATTGCTGCGTTCCTTCTCCCTTTATGAAGTGTGTCAGAAGATTCTAAAAAATCGTTTAATGTCTGACCGTGGGAAACACATCCGCAACATAACAATATAAATATGTATATTTTTATTTTCAGAATTTTATTGTTGATTTAACCATTGCACATATTTTCTTCTATTTACGTTGTGCTGATCCAATGTTGTTGCAAACTCATGATAGCCAAAACGTTCTATGCTGGCACAAAAATATATATAATGATGTTGTTCGGCATTGAGAACTGCTTCAATCGAAGAAACATCAGGCATAAATATAGGTCCGGGAGGCAATCCGGCATACTTATATGTATTATATGGTGAGTCTGTTTCTAAATGTCTATACAAAACCCTTTTGATTATCTGGTCAAAATCGTCTGTAACCAATTTATAAGCATAAATGACCGTTGGGTCTGCTTGCAAAGGCATTCCTTTTTTCAATCTGTTCAAATATACACCAGCTACTCTCGGACGCTCTTCTACCTTTGTTGATTCTTTTTGCACAATCGAAGCCAAAGTAACTATCTGAATAGGTGTAAGATTTATTTTCTCTGCTTTGGCAGTACGTTCTTCGTTCCAGAAACGGTAATATTCTTTGGCAACTCTATCTCTAAACTGACGTGCGGTAGTATTCCAATAAAATTCGAAGGTGTTGGGCATAAACATTGACAAAACAGATTCTTCGGTCTGCTCGTTTTCTTCCAAAAATTTTGGTTCTTTAAAAGCTTCGAGCAACGAGATGCTATCCGGCTCGATTTGGGTTGCTATACGTCCGGCGAAATTCTCTAATCGTTCCTGATTATTAAATGTAACACGAACAGGAAGGTTTCTGGTTAGTGTTTGAATCAATGCGTGATTATTCATTCCTTTTTGCAACTGAAATCTTCCGCTTCTTACCCCATAATTATATTTTCTTTGTTCTGCCATAGCTTCAAAAGAATTCCAATTGGCAACATACGGGGCTAAGATTTCTTTTAAATCGTTAAAATTAGAACCTGTCGGAATATAAACATAGACCTTACTTTCTTCAAAAGAAGTGTTAGGTGTAAAAACAATGCGGTATATCTTAATTCCGAAATAGGCAAAAATTACTAGAAATATTAATGACGTATATAATACTATTTTCTTTAGGCTCATAGACTTAATATTATAAGTGATTTAATAACTGATAAAAACCTTCATCTTTCCATTTTCCGTATTGAAAGTTCCATTCTTTCCTAACTCCGGTACATTCAAATCCATAGTTCGTAAACAAAGAAATACTGCTTATATTATCTGTTTCTATAGAAGCATACAGTTGATGTAGATTTAGGTGTAAAAATGCATATTTTATTAAAAGCATCAAAGCTTCTTTTCCATATCCTCTATTTCGGTCTTTTTCGTCATAAACCAAAATTCCTACTCCAGCTCGTTTATTTTTTGGGTCAAAGTCAAATAAATCAATAAATCCGACCGGTTTCAGATTTTGGTTTGTACAAATAGTCAGTCGAAGCTGTCCGGCTTCATAAATATCTGCTTTGGCATTTTCGATATACTGTTTCAGCACAAACAAACTATAAGGTGTTTGCGTATGACTTAGATGCCAAACATTCTCATTATTTTCTACTTGGTATAAAAACTCCAAGTCTTCGGGTTCTAAAGCCCTGAGATAAACCAATTCCCCTTTCAAAGTATTCAATGCCGTCACTTATATAATGTATAAAAGATTGATAACGCCCGAAAATACAAATACAGCATTTCCTTTTAAAAATACGTTTGTATATTGTCCGTTTTTATATCTAAACGATACGGTTAATTTTCCGCCTTCGGTTTTCAGAGCTATTTCTTCAGATTTAGTCATTCCGGTTGCGTGCATTGCCACAGCCACAGCAGTTGCACCTGTTCCGCAAGATAGGGTTTCGTCTTCTACGCCCCTTTCGTAGGTTCGCACCTTAAAAAAATCATCAGAAATCTGGGTTACAAAATTAACGTTGACACCGTCCTTTCCGTACAAATCACTATAACGGATTTTGGCTCCTTGATATTTTACATCAAAATCATTCAAGTCGGAAACCATCAAAACGTGATGTGGCGAACCAGTGTCCAGAAAAGTAAAGTCTGTGTTTTTCACAATGTTATTAATATCTGTCATTTGCAAAGCTACTTCGCCCGATTCTGAAATTTTGGCATGATGCAAACCATCTACCGCATTAAATTCTGCTTTGTTGTATATAATTCCGAGTTGTTTGGCAAAAGCCGTGATACAACGTCCCCCATTTCCACACATAGTGCTTTGGTTTCCATCAGAATTATAGTAAACCATCCTGAAATCTGCATTTTTGTCATTCTCAAGCAGAATTAATCCGTCAGCTCCTATACCAAAATGGCGGTCACAAAGTCTTTTTATTAGTTTGGTATCATTTTTGGGAAAGATATTCTGACGATTGTCTATCATGACAAAATCGTTTCCTGTACCCTGATATTTATAAAAGTTCAAATTCATAATTAAATTTCCGAACCGCAAATGTAGGGATATTTAAGGAAACGTTAATCATTGTTAAACAGCGTTAAACAAACAATAATGAAAATAAAAAACAAATAATTTTACTTAATCATTAAAGAAATTGAATATGAAAAGAGTATCAAGTTTAATCATTGTATCAGTATTAAGTGCCATTACTACCTTAGGTGCTTACAAATTGTTTTTTGAAAATAACGTAACTTCACAAGAGCCAAAAGTAACAACGGCTCCCGCTCTCAAAACATCATTAGTCGGTTTATCCCCTGAAGCGGTTGATTTTACAGATGCAGCAGAAGCTTCTCTTCATCAGGTTGTTCACGTTAAAAATGTGTCCTATCGAACCATATCCAATCCTATAATGGAATATTTTTATGGTTATCGGGGTGGGCAACAGCAGCAACAAATAGGAACCGGCTCCGGTGTTATTATATCTGAAGACGGTTATATAGTAACCAACAATCACGTTATTCAGGGAGCTTCTGAAATTGAAGTAACTTTAAACACAAACAAATCTTTTAAAGCAGAGCTTATTGGTTCTGACTCAAAAATGGATATTGCCCTACTAAAGATTATTTCTGACGAAAAATTACCTTATGCAGTTTTTGGAGACTCTGACCAAGTGAAAGTTGGCGAATGGGTTCTTGCCGTAGGAAATCCGTATAATCTTAATTCTACTGTAACTGCCGGGATTATTTCGGCAAAAGCAAGAAATTTGGGAAGAGAAGGTATTCAGTCGTTTATACAGACCGATGCTGTGGTAAACCCTGGCAACAGTGGCGGAGCTTTGGTAAACACACGTGGCGAACTCATCGGGATAAACACCATGATTTCGTCAAATACCGGTTCTTATGTGGGTTACTCGTTTGCTGTTCCCTCAAACATTGCCCGAAAAATAATTGAAGACATTATGGAATTCGGAAATGTACAGAGAGGAATTTTGGGTGTTGAAGGTTTTGAGTTAAACGCAAAAGCTTCTGACGAATTTAAACTAAATGTATCGCAAGGGTTTTATGTAAATAAAGTAACTAAAAATTCGGGTGCTGAAAAAGCCGGACTCAAACAAGGAGATGTAATCATACAATTAAACAACCAGCGAGTTCATTCGTTTGCGGAATTATCCGGTTATGTAAACACCAAAAGACCCGATGATGTTATTCTCGTTACCGTAAACAGAAGAGGAAAACAGCTTGAAATACCTGTCAAACTTACTAAAAAAGAACTTTTATCTTATGAGTTTTACGGTATGGAACTGGAAGACATCGATAGTGCAGATAAATCACGTCTCAAAATCAATAATGGCGTCAAAATTAAAGACGTTACCAGCGCTAAACTTCTTCCGTATGCAGACGAACTTAAAGGCAGTATCATTCTAAAAGTTGACGGAATTGAAGTAAAAGACGTAGAAACACTTTCTAAAATATTGAGCAATAAAAGAGAAAACGAAAGTGTCCGAACAGACTTATTGATGAAAAATGGACAGCGAATGAGAATTTTGCTCGACTAAACAACACAAAACATCTACAAACAGCCATCTTTTTCTAAGGTGGCTGTTTTATTTAAAATAAGCATAATAATAATTCACGAAAACGTTTGAATTAACTACTTTTGCACCAAATTTAAAAACCTAACTAACTTTTTAAATCATGAGCAATCCAACACAGTATGAAAAAGAGCTTTCTTTTCAGGCAAATCGTAGAAGAGCCGGAGTAGAATTTATCAAAACCATCAGTGATTTATGGTATGACAAATCTATTGAAATGGTTTTATTCAGAAATCAACTAATAGACAAAAATGTGTCAGACATACTCAGCTTGCATGAATATGCAGGCGAATTTGTTAACAAACCTATTTCTATTTTTGATTCTGTAGAAATTGCACGCGAGATTCTTTCTTTGGATTTACCTCCTTCAAAAATTGATATTGGCAAACTTACATACGAATATCACCTTGAAGACGAAAAATATAACGATGCCAAAGCCTTTGTAATTGACAAACTCAAAAATGCCAAAGATTTTTCTATGAACAAACCTAAAGATGTGATTCTGTATGGTTTTGGTCGTATAGGCAGATTAGTAGCCAGAGAGTTGATGTCAAAAATGGGCAAAGGCAATCAGTTGCGTTTGAGAGCGATTGTAACACGTGATAAAAATGACCCTGTTATTTTAGAAAAAAGAGCTTCTTTATTGAGATACGACTCTGTTCACGGAGATTTTCAGGGTTCTGTAATTGCAGACCATTCAAACAACGCATTAACCATCAACGGAACTACGGTTTATATGATTTCTGCCGGAAGTCCGGAAGAGATTGATTATACAAAATACGACATAGAAGATGCCCTTGTCATTGACAACACAGGTGCTTTTACTACCGAAGAAGCTCTTAAAAGACATCTCACATCAAAAGGAGTTTCTAAGGTTTTATTGACTGCTCCCGGAAAAGGTGTTCCAAACATTGTATATGGCGTAAACCACAAAGATTATAAACCGGATGAAATTGATATTTTTTCTGCAGCTTCTTGTACAACCAATGCCATCACACCGATTTTAAAAGCGATTGAAGACACTTTGGTTGTTGTAAAAGGTCACCTTGAAACCATTCATGCCTATACCAACGACCAAAACCTGGTTGACAATATGCACAGAAAATACCGCAGAGGTCGTTCGGCTGCCCTCAATATGGTTATCACCGAAACCGGAGCCGGAAGTGCTGTGGCAAAAGCTTTGCCAAGTCTTACAGGAAAACTAACATCAAATGCGATTCGAGTACCGGTGCCAAACGGCTCGTTGGTTGTATTAAATCTTGATATAGAAAACCCAACAACTGTAGAAGGTGTCAACAACATCATGAAACAATATGCTCTGGAAGGGCAATTGGTAGAGCAAATCAAGTATTCGCTCAACAATGAATTAGTATCGTCTGATATTGTAGGAACCAATGCTCCTGCCATCTTTGACAGCAATGCCACCATTGTATCGGCAGACGGCAAAAACTTGGTATTATATGTATGGTATGACAATGAGTTTGGCTATAGCCACCAAGTTATAAGACTGGCAAAATATATTGCGAAAGTACAACGATATACATACTATTAATAAACTTATATATTCCAAAAAAAATCCGTCAGTCTAAAAATGATTGACGGATTTTTTATATGAACTCTTTTAAACTTTCTTGGATTATATCAAACCTATCCCACAATCAATTTTCTTGTAATGATATTTCCGTTTATTGTAATTTTAACCACATAAACACCAGATTGAAAACCAGATATATCTATAAGTTCCGTATCAACAGATTTATCAACCTGAATTCGATTAATATTTTTTTATAAAAAGATAGGATAAAACAAGAAATAGCTGTATATTTAATGTTCTGAATACCAAATATTTAACAGCTATTTCTATGATTAATTTTGATAAAATTACGG
>JAVEUZ010000033.1:0-26233 GCA_034005285.1 Flavobacteriaceae bacterium | reverse complement strand
ATTATCATCTAAGCGTGTAGAAATTGCTTTTTTACCTTCAAAAAACAACAATTTATGTTGTTCACAAATCAAAAAATCAAAGTGATTATTTTGATTGCCGTTTAGTTCAAATAAGACAAATGTTTCGCCAATTTTTAAACTTCCAATTGTTTGTAAAATAACTTCCATGGCTAAAGATTTTTTTTGATTGGAAGTTTAATAAGTAAATTATGTGAAATGATTTTTCGCATAAGCTCTTTATTATCGCTAAAATGAAATGTATAATGAATATCAACTAAATCTGGATGCCTCAGATATGCAACGTAACGGCAATCAGAGGAGAAAGGATTTGAATAAACAGAAAAATAAAGCGGGGGGGGTGAATAGATGTAATGCCGACTACTCCGAAGAGCAATATAGTAATGATTTTTATATCGGTGTGTTTTACAGTGTTTGCGAATTTTACGACGTAGTGTTTCCCCGTTAAAATCGCCTGTGTTTTTCATTTTAGAAGCAATTATTTTTAATGCTTCATAATGTTTTTCAGGGATGTGTGTTTTTTGCATCTCATAATTTTTTATGAGATTAAAAACAGTTTAAGAAGTTAGAATTGTAAGGATTTTTAAATGATGTTGTAGGTTGTGTGTTACATACTATAAATTATAGTTCATTTTTACATGTGTAATTTCTTATAATTTGTGATGATTGATAATTCAATAATTTTGATTGATTTATGGGAAAAATCAGAATAATAGTTTCGTTTTTTACATTTACCTATCTTAGATTGGCTCAACTATTAAACCGTTCCATTCTGAAATGCCTCCTAAAAGATTATACGTATTTTGAAACCCTAACTGTCGCATAATCTGACAAGCCTGAGCACTTCTGCCTCCAGCATGACAATAGACATAATAATTTTTGGCTTTGTCAAGTTCTTCCAACTCATATATAAATCCCTGTCCTTTATATATGTCTATCAGGATAGCACCTTTAATGATTCCATTTAAACATTCTTCAGGGGTTCTTACATCGAGAATTGCAGCATTTTCATCTTGTTGAAACTGCTGCCACCATTCTTCTTGGGCTAAATTCATTATATTATTTTTTTTAAACTTTTATGGTACATCCAATTGCTTTGGTTGTTTTTACCTTTACTTCCTGATTTTTTAATAATGCATCAACTGCATTTTCTACATATTTTTCTTTTACAGCCGTTTCGTCTTGATAATTATCATCAATCGCACCTATATATTGCACCACGTTACCTTTTGAGGTTTTTTGCAATACAAATACATGTGGCGTTCTGGTAGCTCCGTATTGTGGAAATATCTTCTGACCTTCGTCAATCAAATATGGAAAAGTAAATCCTTTTTCTTTTGCTCTTGTCTGCATTCTATCATAACTATCCTCTTTTTGTTTATCGGGATTATTTGGGTTTATGGCAACGACAGGATAACCAAGTGCTTTATATTTTTTGTCTAAAGCAATAATCCTATCTTCATAAGCAACAGCATACGGACAGTGATTGCAGGTAAAAATAACAATATAGCCTTTGGCTTCTTTTATATTTTTTAAAGATACTTTTTTACCATCTACATTTTTCAGACTAAAATCAGTAGCAATGCTCCCAATATCATATCCTTTTGACGGATTAAGTGTAAAGGCTGAAATCAAAACCACAGATACGGCAAATAAAAATACATTCAGTTTTTTCATAGATAAAATATTAAAGGTTGATAAATTTTTGAATTTCTGATGCAAGTTCGTCATCCGTAAACGTTTTTTCATAAAACTCACGGATATTGTTTTTATAAATCAACGTCGCCGGAATGGCTCCACTCCAGTCTTTACTCACTTTTTCTATCCATCGGTTTGCATCGGGGTCATTGAGCAAAACTACTTCTGCCTTTAGGTCTTTTTCTTTAATAAATGGAATGACCCGACTCTCTGCCATTTTAGGAAAATCTAAACTAACGAGCAACATTTTAAAATCACGTTCCTTATATTCGGCATTTAATTTCTCAAAATGTGGCAATTCTTCTACGCATGGCACACACCATGTCGCCCAAAAATTAACCACATAAACAGTGTCATTTTTTTGATTCAGATAAGGTTCTAACCGATCAAAATCGAATGACTTTAATGCTATACCTTCAGATTCGTATATATGTAATGGTTTTGGTAAATCTATTGTAACAACTTCTTGTACAAGATCTTTTTCTTCTGTTTGCTTTTGTTGGCAACCCACTAAAAACAAAATAGTTAACATTAATGAAAGTAAAGAAATAACAATTCTTAACATAGTTTCAGTCATATTTTTGACAGCATAAAATTAAGCATCAAAACTGCTACTTTTTAATCTTTAACATAAATTTAATTGAAAAATGGTTAAACTTTGAAAATGATTTATACATTTGTATATACAAATCTTGTTAACACAAATGAAGGTTGAAGAAATTATAAAATCGAATTCTTATATTGGAACAGAAAAAAAAACTGTTCTAAACCTACTATATACGCAAAATGTAATATCTGATAAAATTAATGAAGCTTTAAAAGAATACGGTCTTTCTACCGAGCAATTTAACGTATTGCGAATCCTGAGAGGACAAAACGGTAAACCGGTAAATATGTCAGCCATTCAAGAACGCATGATTGCCAAAACAAGCAACACGACTCGATTGGTAGATAAGTTATTAATTAAAGAGCTTGTTGAAAGAAAAGTTTGCAAAAGCAACCGTAGAAAAATAGAAATAAACATCACTCAAAAAGGTTTGGAACTATTATTGATAATAGACCCGCTGATAGAATCGCATGAGAGTAAATTTGCATCGAATCTGACAATAGAAGAATTAGAATTATTCAATCAATTATTAGAAAAATACAGAACTTTATAGATGAACAATTTTATTAAAAACCAATATTGGCGTTATGCTACTAAAAAATTTGATGCCGACAAAAAAGTTTCATCCGAAGATTTAGACATTCTTAAAGAAGCCATGAGGCTCAGTACTTCATCCTACGGATTGCAACCATACAAGATTCTAATAACAGCTGACCAACACCTAAAAGAGAAATTACGTCCGGCTTGTTGGAATCAAAGTCAAATTACTGATGCTTCACATATCATTATTTTCGCCAATATACTTAACTTTGGAGCAAAAGAAATAGATATGCATATTTCAAATATGGCTGTTACCAGAAATTTACAGCTTGAAGTTGTTTCTCGCTACGGTGATTTTATTAAAGAAAAAATTGGCGAACTAACAGACGAAAAACTAAATGAGTGGACTTCAAAACAGACATATTTAGCTTTAGGCAATCTAATAAATGTAGCCGCAGAACTAAAAATTGACGTAACCCCGATGGAGGGTTTTTCTCCAAAAGAAGTCAATAAAATATTAGGACTTGACAACTCAAATCTTAATGCCACACTAATTGCCGCCATTGGCTATCGTCATCAAAATGATAGTCATCAGCACAATGCAAAGGTGAGAAAACCTGAAAATGAACTATTTATATCTATTTAATAACTTTAAAACTTTTTACAATGAAAAATTTAAAAACAATTGCTTTAGTGTTTATTGCACTTTTTACCGGTTTAACAACATTTGCCCAAAACAAAAAAATCAATTTAGAAACCAGTCAGGTTGATTGGGTTGGAAGAAAAGTAACGGGTGCTCATACAGGAACATTGAAATTCAATACAGGAATTTTGGTTCTTGATGGAAAAAAATTAAAAGGTGGTTCTTTCGAAGTGGATATGAATTCTATAATAGTAACTGATTTGGAAGCCGGAAAAGGAAAAGAAAGATTAGAGGGACATTTGAAAAATGAAGATTTCTTCGGAACAGACAAATACCCTTCAGCTTTATTAGATTTTAAAACCATTGCTGACAAAGGTGACGGAAATTATACGGTTACAGCAGATTTAACTATCAAAAATATAACTCATCCGGTTACTTTTGATATAGGAGTTACTGAGAACAGAGCCAGAACTTCTTTTAAAGTTGACAGAACAAAATATGACATTAAATACCGTTCAGGAAGCATTTTCGACAATTTGGGTGATAAAGCAATTAATGACGAGTTCGAATTAACAGTTGTTTTATACTATTAATATCACATCTGCATATCTAAAAAAACAAATCTAAATCTCTGTCCGACAAGACAGGGATTTTTTTATTTTTGAAAAAACTTTGCCAATGACAAAAATATTGATGATTGATAATTATGATAGTTTTACTTATAACCTGGTTCACTATCTCGAAGATTTGAACAGAAAAGTAATTGTGGTAAGAAATGACCAAATTGAACTTGAAGAAGTAAAGTCTTATGATAAAATCATCTTGTCGCCAGGACCAGGGTTGCCCGACCAAGCCGGAATTTTATCGGAAATAATAGAAACATACGCACCTCAAAAAAGTATTCTCGGCATCTGTTTGGGGCATCAGGCAATAGCTGAAGTTTTTGGCGGTACACTCATAAAAAAAGAAAAAACTCATCATGGTGTTGCGACCCAAATTAACATAACCGAGCCCAGAGACCCAATATTTATGGATTTGCCAAATTTTATTGAAGTTGGACGTTATCATTCTTGGGAAGTTAATCCTGAAAATTTTCCTGAAAATTTAAAAATCACATCTGTTGATAATACCGGTACGATTATGTCTTTGTCTCATAAAATCTATGATGTAAAAGGTGTGCAGTTTCATCCTGAGAGCATCCTCACTCCTAACGGAAAGAAAATATTAGAAAATTGGCTACGCAATTCGGATTAAACTCATATTCTCAATTGAAACTGTAGTAAAATTAACTACAATTTATAACTTTGTCTTTATGCAACTATTTTATTTTTCTGACATAAACGAAGATACATATTCTTTTTCTTTTGACAAAGAAGAAAGTCGGCACATACATAAAGTGTTACGTAAAAAAGACGGTGATACTTTATTTGTTACCAATGGTTTAGGTTTTATTTTTAAAGTTAAAATAACACTTATAACCGACAATAAATGTATTGTAAAAGTAATTTCTTTTGAAAAAACACCCTTACCAAAATATCATTTGCACCTGGCTGTTGCACCGACCAAAATGAACGAACGCTATGAATGGTTTCTAGAAAAAGCAACAGAAATCGGTATTCACGAAATTACACCCGTTATCTGTGAACATTCTGAAAGAAAGGTAATTAAAATCGAAAGATTTGGAAAAATACTGCTTTCTGCCATGAAACAATCAAACCGGTATTTTTTGCCAAAACTCAACGAACCTGTTTCTTTCAAAGAATTTGTAAAGCAAAATTTTGACGGACAAAAATTTATTGCCCATTGTGTAGAAACCGAAAAGCAAACCTTAAAAAACGCCTTGCAACCTGCACAAAATGTTACCGTATTAATTGGTCCCGAAGGCGATTTTTCCGAAAAAGAAATCGATTTGGCTTTGCAGAATAAATACATCCCCGTATCTTTGGGAAATACGCGTTTGCGAACAGAAACAGCAGCAGTAGTGGCTTGTCATACGGTTGTTTTATTAAATGAAGAATAGATTTTTCAATTTATGAAAAAAACACTTTTGGTTTTTATATTGTTTTCTGCATTTTCTTATTCTCAGGAAATCGCTTTATTAAAATACAGCGGCGGTGGCGACTGGTATGCCAATCCTACTTCGTTACCCAATCTTATCAATTTCTGTAACCAAAACATCAACACCCGCATAAATTCCAAACCGGCAACCGTTACGCCCGGAAGCACCGATATATTTGCGTATCCTTTTGTTCACATGACCGGACATGGTAACGTAGTTTTTAGTGATTCAGAAATTCAGAACCTAAGAAATTACCTCGAAGGTGGCGGTTTCCTTCATATAGATGATAATTACGGAATGGATCAATATATCAGAAGGGAGATTAAAAGGCTTTTTCCCGCACAGGAATTAACAGAATTACCGGCTAACCATGCTCTTTTTCAAACCCCATATAATTTCCCGACAGGATTACCGAAAATACATGAACATGAACAGCAACGTCCGCAGGCATTCGGTATTTTTATAGAAAACAGACTGGTTTTATTATATACGTATGAAACCGATTTGGGCGACGGTTGGGAAGACCACGAAGTACATAATAATCCTGAAGATATTCGTTTAAAAGCCCTGAAAATGGGTGCGAATATTCTCAATTATGTTTTTGGAAATTAAAGGAATATGATAAATCTGATTTTAAAAAATGCAAATATCAAATAATATCGCCAAAGGCATTGTAAAAGCGGTTTTAGTTATCGTAGGGTTGGCAGGTCTTGCATGGTTATTTTATCAAGTACGGGCTTTGTTTGTTTACATTATTGTTGCCATCATCATCACTTTAATTTGCAGACCGTTTGTCAGTTTTTTAAAAACCCGTCTGAAATTCTCGAACCTTCTGGCAGCAATCACAACTCTATTACTGCTCATTATTCTGATATTAAGCTTGATACGGATGTTTGTGCCTTTGATAACTTCGCAGGGCGAAAACCTTTCACTTCTTAACACAAATGCCATTCAGCACAAAGCAACTATTTTACTTAACCAGCTCGAAAGATTTTTTTCCGAAAATAACATTGCCTATAATGATTTCCTGAAAAATGCAGATTTGCAAGACAAAATTAATTTTAACTGGATTCCTTCGTTTTTAAATGCAATCATAGAAACCGTAGGCAGTTTTGGTATCGGGCTGGCTTCGGTATTTTTTATTACTTTTTTCTTCCTGAAAGACAAAAACAGTTTTATCTCGGGAGTTAAAAACGTTCTGCCAGAAAGATACAGTACCAGAATACTTAACTCTTTCAGAAAAACAAACGAATTACTTACCCGGTATTTTGCGGGTTTGTTATTGCAGCTCACAATTATATTTGTTCTTAATTATATTGTATTGCTTATATTTGGAGTCAAAGATGCTTTTGTCATAGCATTTTTATGTGCCATTCTGAATATCATTCCTTATGTAGGTCCGATGATTGGGATAATCCTTGCCGCTATGCTGACGATGATAAGCAATCTCGGATTAGATTTTGAAACACATACCCTGCCTATAACTATTTATGTTGTAATAGGTTTTCTGGTTGTACAGCTTATAGATAATTACCTGAGCCAACCATTGATATTTTCAAACAGCGTAAAATCGCATCCTTTGGAGATATTTATTGTAATTTTAGCTGCAGGAATGCTCTACGGTATCACGGGAATGATAATTGCTGTTCCTTTTTATACCATCCTGAAGGTCTTTGCCAAAGAATTTTTTCCAGAAAATAAATTTATCAAAATCATTACCCACAAACTATAATTTTTATTTCCGGTATGTATTTTCTGCTTTTAAAAGATGAAGTTCAGGGATTTATCAAAGCAAAAACACACGAAAGATTAGATTCGCTTGCTTTTAAAAAAAACCCTTTTCCGGAAATTGAATGGAAAGAAATTCTCACGCAAATTGAAAGCCGAAAAAAAGCCGAAAAAAAACTGCCTATATGGTTTTATGCTTCGGAAATTCTGTATCCGTCGAAAGTAAATCTCGAACAAACCTCATCTGAAATCACGGCTTCATACAAATCGAATCTTATTGAAGGACACAGTTTAATTGACCTCACAGGCGGTTTTGGGGTTGACGATTATGCGTTTTCCAAAAAGTTTCTTACGGTTATTCATTGCGAATTAAACCAAACGCTTTCTACGATTGTAAAGCACAATTTCAAACAGTTGGGAGTTACAAACATACAATGTCAAACAGGCGACAGTTCAGAGATTTTAGAAAAAACAGAACAAAAATTTGACTGGATATATATCGATCCTTCGCGGCGAAATAATTTGAAAAAAAAGATATTTCTACTCAAAGATTGTTCACCAAACGTACCCGAATTATTAGATTTTTATTTTGAATATTCGGATAATATATTAGTAAAAACCTCACCCCTACTCGATCTATCTTCGGGAATTAATGAGTTGAAAAATGTAGCAGAAATTCATATCGTTGCCACTGATAATGAAGTCAAAGAGTTGTTATGGATTCTCAAAAAAAACTATTCGGAAAAAATAAAAATAAAGGCAGTAAATATCACCGAAGAACAAACAGATAGTTTTGAATTTAATTATGGTTCAGAAACTGAAACACTTTTCGGATTGCCGGAAATATATCTTTTCGAACCCAACGCCGCCATGATGAAATCGGGTGGCTTTTCTGAAATTGGAGAACAATTTAACTTGAAAAAGTTACACAAGCATACACATTTATATACGTCAAATGAACTTGTAAATTTTTACGGCAGAGTTTTTGAAATACAGGAAAAAATCTTGTTTACAAAACAGAATTTAAAAACTTTTATCAAAGACAAACAAGCCAACATTTCGGTACGAAATTTTCCGGAAACGGTAGAAACTTTGAGAAAAAAATGGAACATTCGAGATGGCGGAAATCAGTTTGTTTTTTTTACAACAGATTTAGAAAACAATAAAATTATTTTATTTTGCAAAAAAATCAATCTATGAAAATTTTCTTTAAATACTTTATGACTTTGGTCGTTTGCCAGCAATTTTATGCCCAAAAAAACTGTGATTTTGATGTGAATGAAACAGATAGTACCGGCACTTACAAAAGCACTAAGGAATATATAGTTTTTGAACGAAAATTTGGAGAAAACGAGAGTTATTTATTCTTTAAACTAAATAATGCCAACGGATTACCTTATCTGACTTTTCAGTATCTTCAAAAAAATAATCAGTTTATTAAAGCAAATTGTTTGGATGCTGATTCAAAGCTATTTCTTCAGCTCGAAAATGGAAAAATAATTACCTTAGTCCATGAAAACATTGAAACTTGCGGAAACTTTTTTAACAATCCCGATGACGCAAAATTCTCAAGAGTGTTGACAGGTAATTTTATGTTTCTTAAAAACTCTATAGAAGAACTAAGAAAAAGTCCGGTAACAATGGTGCGGCTTCGTTCCGGAATTGAAATTACAGACTTTATCCTCAAACGCGAATTGGAATCAGAACTTACCCAAAAGCTATACAGACCCGAAAATTATTTTATAGATTATCTGCACTGTATTATAGATTAACCCAAGTTCAATTAATCACAATTCCATTTAAAATTTGAAATTGAATCTCGTTGTTTTTGAATCAGATTATAATGCCACCATTCGGATTTAATGGCACCAAAACCGTTTTGTTCCATAGTGTTTTTGAGTAACTTCCTATTGGATAAAACAGTTTGGGAAAGTTCTTTAAATTCATGTGCCGATTCTTTTCCAAAAAAATCAAAAGCAGTTCCCATATCAAGTTCTTCACCTTGTAGATCAACCAAAGTGATATCAACCGCACAACCTCTGTTGTGAATCGACCCTTTGGCAGGATTGGCAACATAGATAGGATTAGGAACAATTTTAAACATTTTTTTCTGAATATCTAATGGACGGTAGCAATCGAAAATCTTAATACTATAACCCAATGCTTGAAATGCTTTTTGAGCTTTTATTAATGATTTTACGGTTTTATATCTCAAATAACACTCATCACATTCATATACCGCAGTTTTCAGAAAATTATCTTCAGTAGCATATTTCATATCATAAACAAAACTATCCGAATAATCTTTTAGATTAACAAAAGTGGTATCTGCCGGCTCAACTTTGTTTTGTGCCATACCAATAGTTGAAGCAAACAAAAAAAGAGAACAAAACTTCATATTGTTAAATATTGATTTCATCAGAAGAGTTTTTATCTTTTTGTTCAGATTCGACAGTTAAAAATTCTGACCAATATTCCTGAATTAATAATTCATGTTTATCATAAAATGCCTGTGCTTTTTCCTTGCTTCTAAAAGCCAAAAAATGAGGAAAAACAGATTGTGAAATATAAGGAATAAATTTATTTTCTTTCAATTCTGAAAAAATAACATAATTTGGAAGATTTGTGTTCCAGCCACTTGCAAAAGATTGCAATAGCTGACTCAACTGAGCTTTTGCCAATACAGAAACAGCCTGGTTTCTTGTTAAAAAAACATTTTTATTTTCTTCATGGGTAGGTCGGCTTTGATAAGGCTCTATTTTAGAAAAACTATCCACATAAAATCCGCTTATCTGACCAATGCTCTCCCAAGAGTCAGCCAAGTTTGGATTACTATTAATGTATTTTTTAAGGGCTGAAATTTCGCCTAAGGTCTTTTGATGCTCCTTTTCGAGAGCCTGCAAACGGGCAACGATATGTTTAATTTCCTCCGGGGACATTATACACCTTGTTTAAGTTTAGATTTGGGACTGCTAAATTAAACTTTTTATGTTCATAATTAAATATACAAGGTAAAAATGCTAAAAAAGTCGATAAAGTTTCAATTTTATTACCTTTTTTGAAAACGGAATAGCTTAAAAATCTGAAATTTTCCCGAAAATTATTTTTTATCCTGCATAGCAAAAACACGTTTCAAAACATCAGAAGTTCTCGCGTTAAGATTGGTTCTGATTTCTTTTTCTTCGACAGCAATCATTTTAAAAACCCCCTCCATGGCTTTGTTTGTAGTATAATCTGTCAGGTCGGGATTTACTTTTTGCACCAAAGGCAAGGCGTTATATTTTGTAATAATATTTTCCCAAACTTTATCTGCTCCTACCTTTGAGAAAGAATTTTTAATCACAGGATTAAATTTAGAATATAACGCTGTTGAAGTAGTATTTTGCAAATAACTGGTGGCTGCATTTTCGCTTCCCATTAATATATTTTTAGCATCGTTAAAAGTCATTTGTTTCACAGCATCCACAAAAATTGGTGTGGCTTCTTTTACGGCATCTTCTGCTGCACGATTCAACATTTTAATTCCTTCATCAGCAAGGCTTGACAAGCCAATATTTCTGAGTCCTTTATCAACTTTTTGTAATTCCTCAGGAAGTAAAATTTTAACCATTTCATTTCTAAAAAATCCATCCGTTGATGTTAATTTAGACACTTGTTTGTCAATTCCATTATTCAATGCAGCTTTTAAGCCATTGGCAATATCGGTATTACTTAAAATTCCTGAATTTTGTGGTAATTGACTTGTTATTTGTTGCAATTCGGCACAGCCTAAAAAACAAAACAAACTTAAAATAAACACTGATTTTTTCATAAAGATTTTATTTTTTAATATTCCACAAAGATACACAAACATCGAGCCATTTTGTTAATTTGCGGAAGTCAGGAGATTGTTCTCGATACTTTTTTATACAATAATGCAATCTATCTCGAATAATTAGGAGCTTCTTTGGTTATAGTTACATTATGTGGATGACTCTCCCCTATTCCACTAGCTGTAAGCCTGATGAATCTGGCAGTTTCCTGTAAGGTAGAAATATCTTTTGCTCCACAATATCCCATACCGGCACGAATCCCTCCAATAAATTGCTGCATACTTTCGTTGAGTTCTCCTTTATAAGGAACACGTCCTACAATACCTTCGGGAACTAATTTTTTTACATCGTCTTCTACATCTTGAAAGTAACGATCTTTTGAACCTTCTTGCATTGCTTCCACAGATCCCATACCACGATATGACTTAAATTTTCTCCCTTCAAATATAATGGTTTCACCTGGAGATTCTTTAGTTCCTGCTAATAGCGAACCTAGCATAACACAATCTGCTCCTGCTGCTAACGCTTTCGGAATATCCCCTGTATAACGGATACCTCCGTCTGCAATAACCGGAACACCCGAATCTTTTATTGCTGCCGCTACTTCAAGTACAGCAGAAAATTGTGGAAATCCAACTCCGGCAACTACTCTGGTCGTACAAATTGAACCGGGACCAATTCCAACTTTAACGGCATCTGCTCCGTTTTCAACCAAATATTTTGCGGCTTCTGCTGTAGCAATATTACCAACTACTACATCTATTTCCGGAAATTTTTCTTTGATTAACTTCAAAACAGTTACCACACCTTTCGTATGACCGTGGGCAGTATCAATCACAATAGCATCAACTCCGGCTTGAACCAGAGCAGAAGCACGTTCTGTTGCGTCAGTTGTTACGCCAACGGCAGCCGCTACCCGCAAACGACCAAATTTATCTTTATTGGCAATTGGCTTTAGAATAAGCTTGGTTATATCGCGAAAAGTAATAAGTCCGACCAATTTATAATTTACATCAACTACAGGCAACTTTTCAATTTTATTTTCTTGTAAAATTCCTTCGGCTTCTTGTAGAGTTGTTCCTTCGGCAGCTGTTACCAAATTTTCGGAAGTCATAATTTCTGTTACCTTACGAGAATATTGTTTCTCAAAACGTAAATCACGATTGGTTACAATTCCTTTTAAAATACCGTTATCATCAACAATGGGAATTCCGCCGATACTAAATTCTTTCATAAGTTGTTTAGCATCTGCCACAGTAGCTGTTAATGGCAAAGTTACCGGGTCTATAATCATTCCTGATTCGGCACGTTTTACTCTTCGAACTTTGGCGGCTTGCTGCTCAACAGTCATATTTTTATGTAGCACGCCCATGCCTCCTTCTTGTGCCATTGCTATCGCCATAGAGCTCTCTGTTACTGTGTCCATAGCTGCAGAAATAATAGGCACGTTTAAGGTAATATTTCTTGAAAATTTTGAAGTGATATTAACTTCTCTGGGCAATACCTCAGAATAATAAGGTATTAATAGAACATCATCGTATGTTAACCCGAGACCTACGATTTTAGTTGTGTGTGCGTTCATGGTTGCAATTTGTTGTTAAATTGCGTACAAATATAATTATAATAAAAATATAATTGTGATTATCACACTTCTTTTAAATCATTTCTATATATTAAAAATGTCCTTATATGTTCGAAAGAAACGTCAGATTTTGTCATATTGAACAACAAAAAAGGAACGCTTTCGCATTCCTTTTTAACATCTAAAACTAAAATATTATAGCTCTGATTGTTCTCTTTTAGCTTTTTTTTCTTTCCACAATTCTATAGTAGCACCGCCAACCCAATATAGTGAAAAACTAACAAGGAAAAGCATTAACCAAAAACCCATGGTAAAGATTGTTAAAAAAGCTAAAAAGCCTAAATACTGTTGAAATTCAAACATATTTTCCGGAATTTTCGAATTCAGATACAAATATAAGGTATGTTGATTGATTTTATCAACTTAAATTCAAAATAATTTTAAAACCGTATTGTTAATAACTAAATTTGCATTCATTAAAATTAATATCAACCTAAATTAAACAACAAACTATGGAATTTAGAATCGAAAAAGACACCATGGGTGAAATAAAAGTACCTGCCGATAAATATTGGGGAGCTCAAACCGAACGTTCCCGAAACAATTTCAAAATAGGAGCTCCGGGCTCTATGCCTAAAGAAATTATAGAAGGTTTTGCATATCTCAAAAAATCTGCTGCTTATGCCAACTGTGATTTGGGTGTACTTTCAACAGAAAAGCGTGATGCTATTGCACAAGTATGTGACGAAATTTTGTCCGGGAAGTTAGATGACCAATTTCCGTTGGTAATATGGCAAACAGGCTCAGGCACACAAAGCAACATGAACGTAAACGAAGTGATTGCCAACAGAGCACAAGTATTGGCTGGGAATAAAATTGGTGAAGGCGAGCCGGTTTTAAAAGCCAATGATGACGTTAATAAATCTCAGTCTTCAAACGACACTTATCCAACAGGAATGCACATTGCAGCATACAAGACTATTGTAGAAGTTACCATTCCAGGGGTTGAAAAACTACGCGATACTTTGGCTAAAAAATCATCCGATTTTATGTCTGTAGTTAAGATAGGTCGTACTCATTTGATGGATGCCACACCTCTTACATTAGGTCAGGAATTATCCGGTTATGTTGCCCAACTGAATCACGGACTAAAAGCTTTAAAAAACACTCTTTCGCATCTTTCAGAAGTTGCTTTGGGTGGAACTGCTGTAGGTACCGGACTCAACACACCTATAGGTTATGACATTAAAGTAGCAGAATATATTACTAAATTTACAGGACATCCTTTTGTAACAGCCGAAAATAAATTTGAAGCTCTTGCAGCACACGATGCCCTTGTTGAAACACATGGAGCTTTAAAGCAATTGGCTGTTTCTCTTAATAAAATTGCCAATGACATCAGAATGTTAGCTTCTGGACCACGTTCGGGAATTGGAGAAATTCTTATTCCAGAAAACGAGCCGGGTTCATCTATTATGCCCGGAAAAGTAAACCCAACACAGTGTGAAGCCCTAACAATGGTATGTGCACAAGTTATGGGTAATGATGTAGCTATAACTATTGGTGGTACACAAGGACATTATGAATTGAATGTTTTTAAACCCGTAATGGCTGCAAACTTCTTACAATCTGCTATATTAATTGGTGATGCTTGTATTTCTTTTGAAGAACATTGTGCTCGAGGAATAGAACCTAATCACACAAGAATCAAAGAATTAGTAGATAATTCTTTAATGCTTGTAACGGCATTAAACACCAAAATAGGTTATTATAAAGCTGCCGAAATTGCCCAAACAGCACACAAAAACGGTACTACGTTGAAAGATGAAGCTATACGTTTAGGTTATGTTACTGCCGAAGATTTTGACAAATGGGTAAAACCCGAAGACATGGTAGGTAGTTTATAATTTTTCGAAAAAACTCTCGTAATAAACGGGAGTTTTTTTTACACTCAAATCTTTAAAATCTATATTTGCTAAAAATTATCATAAGATGAAAAAAATTTTACTCTTTTCAATATTGGTTTTATTTTTTGGATGCGGGGTTAAACAATCTTCCAAAATGCTCAATTCAGGTGAATATGATGTTGCCATTCACAATGCTGTTAATAGTCTTAGAAATAATAAAAATGCCAAAGGGAAACAAGATTATGTTTATATTTTGGAAGAAGCTTTTGCTAAAGCCAAAGAGCGTGATTTAAGAAATATATCAACCTGGTCTAAAGATGTAAACCCTGCAAATCTTGAAAAGATTTTCAATACATACATACAATTAAACAAAAGACAGGAACTCATTAGACCGCTTTTGCCTTTAAATCTTATCAAAGAAAATCGAAATGCAATTTTCCCGATGGATGACTATTCTACAGAAATGACCGATAGCAGAAATGCTCTTTCAAACTATCTGTATAACAATTCAAAAGTAAGACTTAAAATCGCATCCAAACTTGAGGCACGACAGATTTTTGACGATTTAAACTATCTGAATCAGATTAATCCGGGTTTCAAAAATACCCGTGAATTACTTGATGAATCACAGTTTAAAGGAACTGACTTTGTTCACGTTTATACCAAAAACGATACGCAAATGATTATTCCTGTACAATTAGAGAATGATTTGCTTGATTTCAGCACATACGGACTCAACAATAAATGGACAATATATCACAACAATCGTGAACAGGACATTCATTACGATTTCGGAATTATTGTTAATTTTAGAGATATAAATATCTCACCGGAACAAATACGGGAGAAAGAAATTATACAAGAAAAACAAATTAAAGATGGTACAAAAAACTTGATGGACAGTAACGGAAATGTAGTTCGTGATAGTTTGGGAAAACCTATAAAAGTTGACAACTTCAAAACTGTAAAAGCAACCGTTTATCAATTTATGCAATTTAAATCTGCTCAGATTACAGCCAAAGTAGATTATATTGACTTTACAAATAACCAACTTATCAACACCTTTCCTTTGAGTAGCGAATTTGTTTTTGAACATTATTATGCAACACTTCGAGGAGACCGTCGTGCTTTGGACAATATTTATATTACTTATCTTAATAACCATGCTGTGCCATTTCCGTCAAACGAACAGATGGTTTATGATACCAGCGAAGATTTGAAAGTAAAACTTAAAAATATCATCAGCCGGAATCAAATTAGAAAATAACATTTGTTGTGATTTTAATCCTTTTGATAATATCATTTTTTGTTATCAAATTCTTGAATTTTGTTTTTAAAAATAGATTGACATCTTGATATTATCTTTTATATTTGCGATATGGAGCAATTTGTAGTATCTGCCAGAAAATATCGTCCACAAACCTTTCGTGATGTTGTGGGGCAGCAAGCCATTACCAACACTTTAATAAACGCCATCGAAAATAATCATTTGGCTCAAGCATTACTTTTTACCGGACCTCGTGGTGTCGGAAAAACGACTTGTGCCCGTATTCTAGCTCGCAAAATAAATCAGCCGGGATATGATGACCCGAATGAAGATTTTGCTTTTAACGTTTTTGAGTTGGACGCTGCTTCAAACAACTCTGTTGATGATATTAGAAATCTAATTGACCAGGTTCGTATTCCTCCACAAACAGGAGAATATAAAGTTTATATCATAGACGAGGTTCATATGCTTTCTACTCAAGCTTTTAATGCTTTTTTGAAAACATTGGAAGAACCACCCAGACACGCAATATTTATTCTTGCTACAACCGAAAAAAACAAAATAATTCCAACGATTCTTTCTCGTTGTCAGATTTTTGATTTTAAAAGAATCACCATAAAAGATGCAAAAGACCACTTGGCTTATGTTGCCGAAAATCAAGGCATTGAATATGAAGAAGATGCTTTGCACATTATTGCACAAAAAGCTGATGGTGCTATGCGTGATGCTTTGTCTATTTTCGACAGAATCGTTTCTTACTCAGGTAAAAACCTGACACGACAAGCTGTAACAGAAAACTTAAATGTACTGGATTATGAAACGTATATCAAAACGACCGATTTGGTTTTGGAAAACAATATTCCTGAATTACTAATTTACTTTAACGATATACTTTCTCGTGGTTTTGACGGTCAACATTTTATACAAGGATTGGCTTCGCATTTCAGAGATTTAATGGTATGCAAAAATCCTTCGACTATTATCTTGTTTGAAATAGGAGAACAAGCAAAACAGATGTACAGTCAACAAGCAAAAAAATCTTCGCAAGAATTTTTATTACAAGCTATTGATTTGGCAAACGAGTGTGATTATAAATATAAAGCCAGTCAGAATCAACGTTTATTAGTAGAACTTTGCCTTATGCAACTTGCCTCCCTCACTTTTGACGGAGAAAAAAAAAAGTAAAAGGATTTATCATTCCGCCTTCTCATTTTCTGAGTAAAGCAAAAAATTCAGAAGTTAAAAATCCCGTTGTTGAAACAGTTCAAAAAATCAATAAACTTGACAATATTACTGTAAATACAACTGTCAATTCTGTTTCTGAGCCAAAGGAATATAAAATATCGAAAGACGAAATGAAAATTTCAGCTTTTTCTCTTTCCGGGATAAAGGCTAAACAAGATTTTGAAATCCAATTTAATAATCAGAAAACAAATATCTCTCAAGAAAACTTTCCTGTCGAACATTTTGATGTTACAGACATGTTAGAATATTGGAATAAATTTTCTAAAAAATTGGAGGAAAATGGTCAAATGATTCTTCATACTCTGATGCAGATTAACACCCCAAGACTTAATGGAACTGTAATAATTCACGAGTTGCCAAGTGAAAATACTAAAGAAGAGTTTGAAAAATCAAAACCGGAAATTTTAGGATATCTCCGAAAGAATCTTCAAAACTACAATATATCAATTGATATTGTAGTAAATGAGAATCCCAATAACTTACGAGCTTACACACCTTTGGAAAAATACAACCGTCTGAAAGAGATAAATCCTAATTTAGAAATGCTAAAAAATACTTTTGATTTGGATTTTTAAAAGATTTCCGATAAAACTTTTTTGACAAAAACATACATAATTCTTGAGTTCTTTTGGAATTAAATCCTCCCAAAATACATTGCTTTAACGATACCGTCTGAGAGTCCGATTTTTGGAACATATAGTTTTTTTGCTCCACTCCATTTCATGGCATTTAAATAAATTTTTGTAGCGGGTATGATTACGTCTGCACGGTCGGTATTTAAAGCTAATTCTGCAATACGTTGTTCATAGCTCATTGCGTTCAGTTTGGAATATATAGAATTTAATGTCAGATAAGTCAAAGGTTTATCTTGTGTTTTGCCGGTCATTTTAAAAATTTTATTGATATTTCCTCCTGAACCAATAAGTATTACTTCATCATAACTTGCAGTCTGATTTTTAATCCACTTTTCAATTTCTGTCCAAACAATATCATTTACCATATTGTTTATAAGTCGAACTGTACCATTTTTAAAAGATTTTGAAGCAACAATTTTACCATCGGAAAAAACAGAGAATTCTGTGCTTCCCCCCCCTACATCTACATAAAGATATGTTTGGTCTGTATTGATATACTCTGTTAAATCGGAAGTGGCAATAATCGCAGCCTCTTTTCTTCCGTCAATAATTTCAATTTTTATTCCGGTTTCTTTTTCGACAACTTCAACAATTTCTCTATTATTTTCTGCTTCACGCATGGCAGAAGTTGCACAAGCCATAAAATGTTCTACTTTGTGGACTTTCATAAGTAGTTTATATGCGTTCATGGCATCTATCATACGATTTATATTTTCTTCTGATATTTCGCCAACAGTAAAAGCGTCTTGCCCCAAACGTATTGGAACACGAACCAATGAACTTTTATTAAACTGAACTTCTTTTCCTTGTTGTTCAACAACATTAGTTATCAGAAGCCTCATAGCATTTGAGCCTATATCTATGGCTGCATATCTTTTAATACTAATCATAACACAATTTTACAGTTCTTCTGCCATTACTTCAATTTTATTTCTATAATAATTGTATGTTTCAAATTGGGCACGAAAAATAGGTTCGTTTTCTTTACAGACTTTGTATTTATTGTCTAATTTTTCTGAGTGGATACGAGCTTTAACATTAGCTTTCCAACCAATATCAAAAGTTTCAATCAATTCTTGTTTTATTTCATAATCATAAATAGGACAGGTTACCTCTACTCTTACATCGAGATTTCTACTCATAAAATCTGCCGAAGAAATATAGACTTCCGGGTTATTGTTATTGCCAAATATAAAAATCCTTGAATGTTCGAGAAAATTATCTACAATACTGATAGCTTCAATGTTTTCGCTCATTCCTTTTTCACCGGGAATTAGACAGCAAATTCCCCTAACTATGAGTTTAATTTTTACTCCTGCCCTACTTGCATCATATAATTTCTCTATCATTTTGTAATCTGACAAACTATTCATTTTTAAATGAATATAAGTTTCTCTTCCCGAAAGGGCGTGCATGATTTCTCTATCGATGAGTTTATAGAATTTGTTTCTCATATAATGAGGCGAAACTAACAAATGCTTATATCGGTGTAGTCTGTAATTTACTTCAAAGAAGTCAAAAATTTTAGATACATCTTTCAATATCTGCGAATGACACGTAAACAATGTTACATCTGTATAAACCCTTGCAGTAGATTCATTAAAGTTTCCGGTAGAAATAAAACCATAACGTTTTATTTTCTTGTTTTCTACCCGTTCAATTACACATATTTTACTGTGAACTTTTAGACCTTTAACGCCAAAAATAAGTTCAATTCCCTCTTGTTGCATTTGTTCTGCATAAGAGATATTGCTCGCTTCATCAAAACGAGCTTGTAATTCTATCTGGACAACTACTTTTTTCCCGTTTTTGGCTGCATTTATTAGTGAGCTAACAATTTGTGAATTTTTTGCCAGACGATATAAAGTAATTTTAATACTTGCAACTGTCGGGTCGAGAGCTGCTTCTCTTAAAAATTTAATCACATAAGAGAACGACTGATAAGGTGCGTGCACGAGATAGTCTTTTTCACTTATTTTTTGCAATATACTGCCGTCCATATTAAGTCCGCTTACCTGTAGAGGCGTTTTTGATGAATATACCAAATCATATCTGCCGAGATTAGGGAAATTCATATAGTCTCTCCGGTTATGATAACGCCCTCCCGGGATAATGCTGTCCGTTGCGTCAATATTCATTTTTTCGAGAAGAAACCTAAGCGTATCTTTACCGATAGACTGATCGTAAACAAATCTTACGGGTTCGCCGATTCTGCGGTCTTTTACACTTTCAGAAATTTTCTCTACAAGACTCTTACTCAGGTCACTATCTATTTCGAGTTCAGCATCCCTTGTTATTTTTATCATATGAGCCGAAACACTTTCGTAATCAAAAATATTAAAAATACTGTTCAGATTATATCGAATTACATCGTCTAACAAAATGACATGTTGCTTTTCGTTATGAGGTGGTAAGACTACAAAACGGTTAATTGTTTTCGGAATTTCTATAATAGCATAACGTATGTCTTTTTTAGGTTTTTTAATACCAAAAAAACTATCGGACAGACTTTTTTCAGAAGGTTTCATGACCAATTTTACAGCCAAATATCCATAGGTATCTTTTAACAAAGGAAATTCTGCTAAATCATTAAGTATGATGGTCACGAGTTCCGGGCTGACTTTTTGAATAAAAAAATCTCGGATATAATTTTCTTGTTCTTTAGAAATCTCTGTTTCGTTGATTATAAATATCCCTTCTGTTTCAAGTTCTTTTTCAATACTGCTTAAAATACGGAAACTTTCTGACTGCTGTTTTATTACAATTTCAGTAATATCTTTTAGTAATTGTTGGGCTGTTATTCCTCCAAGAAGTTTTTCTCCGGTATCTCCTGAAAGGTTCAATCTGCGTACAGCAGCATATCGTACGCGAAAAAACTCGTCAAGATTATTTGAAAAAATTCCTAAAAATCTGAGACGTTCTAAGAGAGGTACAGAAATATCTGCGGCTTCTTGCAAAACACGTGCATTAAAACTAAGCCAACTTTTTTCTCGGTCAATGTAACGATAAGGAACAGTTTTGTTCATATATTAATTAATATCTCTTGGAAAAATAATTTTTAATGTTTTCCCTTTATGGATAGAATTCCAACTTTTTGTATCAAAAGACATAGATACAAATCCGCAGGTGGGAACATTATCAATAAAAACATCTCCAAAGGTATTAACAAATTCTGTTATGGCATCATTATGTCCAAAAAGAATAACATTTTCATAACTATCCGGACAAGAATTAATGATTTTGGCTAAATTCTGACCGTCAAAAGTGTATAATTCTTCTTTGTATATGATACTTTCTAAAGGCCAAAGCAAGTTTTGAGCAAAAATAAGTGCTGTTTCTGAAGCTCTTTTGGCAGTACTACTCCAGATAATATTAGTTTTAGGTAGAAAAGATTTTGAAGCATCTAAAACTTTGTGTGCATCTCTAATACCTCTGGAAGCCAACGGTCTATCATGATCTCTAAGTGGAGCATCCCAACTTGATTTGGCATGTCTTATAAGAATCAGATTTTTCATAAAAATAAATTTAAACAGATTATAAATTTACTAAAATTATAAATACACACAATATAATTTTTAAAATAAATTAGTTTTCTAAATGACTATACCAACTTCATGCCTTACGTTTTTGTTTTTTACAACGCAACCGAATAACATTTTTTGAATTGTTAATAACTCTAATTGAAAAAATTAAGCTTCAAATAAACTAATAAATAATATTTTACTTACAAAATACCAATAAAAACACCTTTTATCGTGTTTTTTAAGCATTTTATCGATAAAATATTTTTTTGTTCAAAATATTACCAATACATTCGACCAGAAATTTTAACTAAAACTAAACAAAAAAATGTTAATAAAAAATGAAAAAAAGTTAATCACGAGTAGAATTAGCCCAAAAAAACACCTTTATTAAGCATGTAAAAATGTAATTTTTATGCTTTTTATCGAGTTTTTAGGTTAGTTGCAGAAAAAATAATAATCAGAGCATATATAGTATTTAGTTTAGCCACACTTTTTGGATGTTCTTAATTCTATTTATTCTGATATATCTAAAAAAGTCCCAAACTATTTTAAATTTTTAATGTCATGAATTTAACAACTTTTGTAAAGATTAAATTACCTAATGTAAATTGTACAAACATGAAAAACAAACAAATTTTCAGTTTATGTAATTTGAAATCTTTAAAACTAATGGTGGTGATTTTACTTCTAATATTGCCCCTTTCAGGTTTTTCCCAAGACTTCAAATTAATGCAGACAGACCACTATTTAAAGAGTCTGGAAAGTGCATCAGAAACCACAACCCATAACAGGGTATTATCGCTCATGAAGGACAACCATCCTTCTATCTATTTGGAAAGTGGACAAAGCAAAGTATATGGAAAAGGAATGCCTGTATGTTTATTTACTGACACAAAGTCGATTTCTGCAATCCGTTCCTTGAGAAACACTTCTAACATAGAGATTGTTACTATCAGGGTAAACTCTAAAGCAGAACTATCTCAAACCATTTCTAATGATGTATTTACAAGTCTTGAAGGAGTTCGTTACATCCACATTATTGTTACTTTTGACATAAGAGGAACTGAACTGAATAACTTTATTAAAACAGAGTCTAATGCACCTTATACAGTATTTTATTCTGTTGAAAAACCATCATAAAAATCATCCGCCCTTTATTAAATAACTAAAGTTATTATTTATGAAAAATTTGTACCCCATTTTTTTAACTAAAATAAAACTAAAATCAACGGTATTACTAACGGTAATGCTTCTGCTTAGTTTTATAACCGTAGAAGCCCAGGTAAGAGTACCCTTCACCCAAAGAACTTCGGTTTACTCACCCGGGAAAACTATTTACAACATTAAAGGTGACTTTACCATGATTGGTAACACAAACCTTACGTTAGTAAATTATGGCGATGGAAATTCCAACGATGCCAATATGAGGTATGTTGACATCGACAATGATGCCAACACTTTGAACTCTTCATCTGCCAACCTGACCCTATCAACAGAAAACGGAGCCAATCCTGACTGTTCAAACATTGTCTATGCCGGTCTTTATTGGACAGGTAGAGCTTCAAATTCCTCAGACAGTCCTAATATTTTTACTGTCTTACAAGACAACTCGACAAGTACTATATCACACGGTAACAGTATAACGAATACCAATTATAGTATGAGTGTGTCAAGATTGGGCAGTAATAACAATTACTATCTCATGTACACATTTACAGGTAGCAGCGGTCAGCCGACTGTTGAATTTGAATTTTTAAATTCATCTACCTATATACGTTACAGAATTAACGGAGGTAGCTGGCAAACCCCTTCAAACCAAAGTTCAAGCACCAGTAGTAATACACGGACTGTAACTTTCGACCCTGTTATCATATATCAAGGGAGTAATATATTGACCGTAGATCGCTTAGTGCGTGACAGCAGAACAGGCAGGACACTTGACCAGTATAGAAATAGTGCTACTGCTAGAGTTGGTGTAGCCGATGGTATCAAAACTTTCGATAAAAGAAAAGTTTCGATAAAAGGACCATCATCTGCAAATTATACCCAAGTAACAGCTAATGCAGATGATATTTATTACCCTGTTACTTCAGACGGTTTTATGTACTCGGCTTACGCAGAAGTTACCGATTATGTAAGAACTAATGGTTTAGGAGCATATACCGTTGCCGACGTAGCCTTAGTTGAAGGAAACGGTGGTGGTACCGGATATTATGGCGGTTGGGGTATGATTGTCATATATGAAAACGATAAAATGAAATGGAGAGATGTTACCATCTTTGACGGACATTCTTATGTTGCCGGTAGTATTACTGCCGATTTTGAAATCCCCGTTTCTGGATTCAATACCGTCCAATCAGGCCCTGTAAACATGAAACTGGGTATGATGGCAGGAGAAGGTGACCGTAATATTTCCGGTGATTATTTCCAAATAAGAAATCATCAAGATAACAACTGGGTGACGTTAAGCCATGGAGGAAATAATACAAACAACTTCTTTAATTCTTCTATCTATACTGGTGGAAACACAAGAAATCCAGAGTTATTGAACAATACAGGTTTGGATATCAGTATGTTTGACATTCCAAACAACAACAACTCTGTTATAACCAATAATCAGACCGCTACCCGATTCAGATACGGTACAACTCAGGACACATTTGTAATTTTCAATATTACAATGTCTGTTGACGCCTATATCCCCGAGGTAGAAAATACATTAACCGTACAAAATGTACATGGTTCCCCTGTTCCTGTTGGCGGTCCGTATAATGCACAGCCCGGACAGGAAGTAGAATTTTCAGTTGATGTAAAAAATTTAGGTACGGAAGCTGTTAATGATTACAAGATTGTTATACCGATTCCTTTTACTTCCACCTTTGTACCCGGAAGTTTGAGCAGTAATATTTTCTTTACTCCGAATCCTGTTCCAAACAACTTATATTTTGATCCAAGTTTAGGAGCTACCGGTTCTATTGTATGGGATTTTGGTACACTACCCCTACCGGCAGATGCACAAACGCTATTAGCCTCTATGACATTTAAGTTAAGAGCAACTGACAACTGTGCAATTTTATCAAACCCTAACTGTGCTAACAATATACATGTTAACGGTAATGCAAGTGGTACTGGTAGTATAACCGGTATTTCTTTTAAAGATCGTCCATTTATTTTAGGATATAATACCGAAGGAAATTGTCAAGGAGAACCTATTTACCAACCTATAACAGTAGGTATCATTGCTGGTAACTATGTTATAGAAAATTGCGTTGGCGTACCTCTAGTACAAAATTTCCATTATTGTAATGGAGAAACTAGTGTGTCTGCAGCACAATTAGCTTCTGCATTTCCTCCCGGAACAACATTCTATGCAACTTACCCTGTAGATGAAAATACTCCAGAAATTACCGTATTCCCTATTGAATTAGGAAATAGCGTAACCTATTATGCTGTACCTTTTAATGCTGAAGGGTGTTATTTCGAATTTACAGTTTCTGCTTGTTCTCCAATAATTGCAGAAAACGATTCGTATAATATAGAATGTAGTTCTAGCAACACTATCGGAAATATCTTAATTAACGATAGTATCAATAACCAAAATGCAACGCCACAAAATGTTTCGATAACTGTTCTATCTGGAAGTTATCCATATATTTCTATCGATTCTAACGGTAACGTTAACGTTATTGCAGGAATTACAACAGGTACATATACTTTCGAATATAGAATATGTGATATTATCAACACTACAAATTGTGATACAGCCACTGTGACTGTAACCATTTTAGACGATACCGCTCCGATATGGACTTCTACACTTCCAAATAATATAACGGTTGAGTGTAGTGATGTACCAGAGCCAGCACAATTAACTGCTAGTGATGTGTGTGGGGAGGTAACCATAACCTATACTGAGTCGATTACCCCTGGTGATTGCGATGGCAATTATGAAATAATAAGAACTTGGACAGCAATTGACAATTCTAACAATCAGATTACACATATTCAAACAATTATTGTACAAGATACAACAGCTCCGGTATTCGTTGGTGACTTACCAACTAACGTAACTGTTGAATGTGGTGATATACCTCTTGTAGCCAAAATTACTGCAACCGATAACTGTGGAGTTGTTACAGAAAACTTCAATGAAACCACAGAACAAGGTGATTGCGAAGGAAGCTACAGAATCATCAGAACTTGGACTGCCGTTGACGCTTGTGGAAACGAAATATCGCATACACAAACAATCACTGTTCAAGATACTACCGCTCCAGAATTTGTTGGCGATTTACCAGCTAACCTATCTGTAGAGTGTGGTACTGTTCCTGCTGCTGCTGCATTAACAGCGACTGATAACTGTGGCAATGCCACTGTAAACTTCAACGAAACAACAGAACAAGGTGACTGCGAAGGAAGCTACAGCATCATCAGGACTTGGACTGCTACTGACGCTTGTGGAAACGAAGCTTCTCACGTTCAGACTATAATCGTACAAGACACAACTGCTCCGGTATTCGTTGAAGAATTACCAGCTAACGTATCTGTAGAGTGTGGTACAATTCCTGCTGCTGCTACATTAACAGCGACTGATAACTGTGGCGATGCTACTGTAAACTTCAACGAAACAACAGAACAAGGTGACTGCGAAGGAAGCTATACCATCACAAGAACTTGGACTGCTACTGACGCTTGCGGAAACGAAATATCGCATACACAAACGATTACTGTTCAAGATACTACCGCTCCAGTATTTGTTGGCGATTTACCAGCTAATGTATCTGTAGAGTGTGGTACAGTTCCTGTTGCTGATACATTAACAGCGACTGACAACTGCGGCAATGCTACTGTAAACTTCAACGAAACAACAGAACAAGGTGACTGCGAAGGAAGCTATACCATCACAAGAACTTGGACGGCTACTGACGCTTGCGGAAACGAAGCTTCTCACGTCCAAACTATAATCGT
>JAVEUZ010000004.1:0-101016 GCA_034005285.1 Flavobacteriaceae bacterium | reverse complement strand
ACGAGTTTTCAGCAAAGTCTCTTTGCAAAGCTTGAAGGCAAAAATTATCTTTTTTGCCTTGTGAAATCAACCCCTTTTTTTATCCAAACTTTTATCGGAACGCTCGGGCAGAAATTTTGTACAACTTGCAAATATACGCAATCGTTTGAAATTTTCATTAAATAATCATACATTTGGCAACCAGAAATCAACAAGATAAACACAGTATTATATGGATTTTAATCTTACCGAAGAACAATTAATGATTCAGCAGGCAGCAAGAGATTTTGCCCAAAACGAATTATTACCCGGCGTGATAGAACGCGACGAACATTCAAAATTTCCAGAAGAACAAGTAAAAATGATGGCAGAACTCGGGTTTCTGGGCATGATGGTTGACCCAAAATACGGCGGAGCAGGATTGGACAGCGTTTCGTATGTACTGGCAATGACCGAGATTGCCAAAGTTGACGCTTCGGCGGCGGTAATCATGTCGGTAAACAATTCTTTGGTATGTGCCGGAATGGAAAAATATTGCAGTGAAGAACAAAAACAAAAATATCTTGTTCCGTTGGCAAAAGGAGAAGTAATCGGGGCTTTTTGTCTGTCTGAACCCGAAGCGGGAAGCGATGCTACTTCACAAAAAACCACCGCAATCGACAAGGGAGATTATTACCTGTTAAACGGAACCAAAAACTGGATTACCAATGGCGGTACGGCTTCGACATATCTTGTGATGGCTCAGACCGATGTAGAAAAAGGACACAAAGGCATCAACGCTTTTATTGTGGAAAAAGGCTGGGAAGGTTTTGAGATTGGTCCGAAAGAAAAGAAAATGGGAATCCGCGGGAGTGATACACATTCGCTGATGTTTACCGATGTAAAAGTGCCGAAAGAAAACCGTATCGGAGCCGATGGTTTCGGGTTTGCGTTTGCCATGAACGTATTGAATGGTGGTAGAATCGGGATTGCTTCGCAGGCATTGGGAATTGCCACCGGAGCTTATGAGTTGGCATTGAAATATGCACAGGAAAGAAAAGCTTTTGGCAAAGAAATTTTCAAGCATCAGGCGATTGCTTTTAAACTGGCAGATATGTTTACGCAAATTACCGCTGCCAAAATGTTGATTTTTAAAGCCGCTGCCGAAAAAGACGAAGGAAAAGATATTGCCCACAGCGGAGCGATGGCAAAATTATACGCTTCCGAAACGGCGATGTATGTAACCACCGAAGCCGTTCAGATTCATGGCGGTAACGGTTATGTTGCCGAATATCACGTAGAGCGTATGATGCGTGATGCCAAAATCACACAGATTTATGAAGGAACTTCCGAAATTCAGCGTATCGTGATTTCGAGAGGATTGGTTTCTTAAACAGATAAGAAAAAGATGAAATTTAACCCTTTTGGTTGTTATAACCGAAAGGGTTTTTTATTTTAGCCATGAAAAATAGTTTTATGAAAAACATCATCATCACAGGAACTTCACGCGGAATAGGTTATGAAATCGCCTTGAAGTATGCGGCAGCCGGACATCATGTGTTGGCAATTTCTCGAAAAACTCCTCAGATATTTATTCAAAATCAGAATATAACCTGTCTTTCTGTTGATTTGACCCGTGAAGCCGATTTACAAAAAGTAGCCGATTTCCTGAATAATACTTGGAAAAAAGTTGATATTATTATTCACAATGCGGGAAGTTTGGTCAACAAACCGTTTTTGCAAACTACGCACGAAGATTTTGAAAATGTATATAAAGTCAATGTTTTTGGCGTCGCCAATCTGACCCGAACCGCTTTGCCATATCTGCAAAAAGGAAGTCACGTGGTGAGCATTAGCTCGATGGGCGGAATACAAGGCAGTATGAAGTTTTCCGGACTCTCGGCGTATAGTTCAAGCAAAGGGGCTGTCATAACCCTGATGGAATTGCTGGCAGAAGAATATAAAGAAAAAGGTATTTCGTTTAATACTTTGGCGTTGGGAGCTGTAAATACCGAAATGTTGCAGGAAGCTTTTCCGGGATATGAAGCACCTGTTTCTGCTCAGGAAATGGCAAATTATATTTCTGATTTTGCCCTGAACGGAAATAAATATTATAACGGAAAAGTATTGCAGGTTTCATCATCAACACCCTAAAAATGTATTCAGTGTCCAGCTTCCAATCAGGCTGAAACCGACACCAACAAAACACTAACAACCGGATACTGCCAACTGAATTATGAGTGAAGTTTTACTAAAATATATACCTGAACACGCTGTCAAACCGGTTTTTGAACTCATAATGAATCATGAAGTTCATCTGAAAATTGTCAACGAAAGGATTACACGGCATGGCGATTATCGAAGGCATCATTCGGGTAAACATCAGATTACTGTGAATGCAAACCTGAACAAATATCGTTTTTTGATTACACTGGTTCACGAGATTGCTCATTTAGTTGCTATCAAAAAATATGGTAGAAACATAAAATCGCACGGAGTTGAGTGGAAGCATACATTTCAGATATTAATGGTGCCTTTTATTCGCCCGGATGTTTTTCCGAATAACATATTGCCTTTGGTGGCAAATCATTTCAGAAATCCGACGGCAAGTAGTGATACCGATGTTAGACTTTCTTTTGCCCTAAAACAGTTTGACGAAAGAAAACCCGATGTACATTTTATTCACGAAGTGCCAAACGGAAGTTTGTTCAGAATAAAAAACGGCAGGATTTTCAGGAAAAAAGGACTGAAAGTAAAGCGATATGAGTGTTTGGAAGTAAAAACAGGGAGAATATATTTGTTTAATGCCAATGCCGAAGTTGAAATAATACCCGATTAACAAATTAAGTCGGTTTAACTTTGTAAATTTGGCATTTTACAGTTTTTAAAATGAATAAAAATTATTACGCAATATTAATGGCAGGTGGTGTCGGTTCACGATTTTGGCCTGTCAGCACAGTAGATTTTCCAAAGCAGTTTCACGATATGCTGGGAACGGGAGAAACATTGATTCAGAAAACATTCAGCCGTTTGTCAAAATTAATTTCCAAAGAAAACATCCTGATTTTAACCAATGAAAGATACAAGGATTTGGTCTTGCAGCAACTTCCTGAAGTAACCCCCGAAAATGTTTTGCTCGAACCGGCTATGCGAAATACCGCACCGTGTATTTTATATGCTTCGTTGAAAATTAAAAAACAAAATCCGGATGCTGTGATGGTAGTTGCACCCAGTGACCACTGGATTGAAAGCGAAGAGGCATTTATTTATGACCTAAATCAATGTTTCGAATTTTGTCAAAAAAATAATATATTAATGACTTTAGGTATTCAGCCAACATTTCCTAATACGGGATTTGGTTATATCGAATACAATAAAAAAGATACAAATATTGCTAAAAAAGTAATTCAGTTTCGAGAAAAACCTGATTATGAAACCGCAAAAACTTTTCTGAAAAGTGGCAACTTTCTGTGGAATGCAGGGATTTTTATCTGGAGCGTTACTGCTGTTACAGAAGCTTTTATGGAATTTCAACCACAGATGTACAAATTGTTTTTGCAAGGATTTGACAGTTATAACACTGAGTTTGAAACAGAATTTATCGAAAATAACTATTCAAATGTTGAAAATATTTCTATCGATTATGCCATTATGGAAAAAGCTTCAAACGTTTTTGTGCTTCCGGCAACTTTCGATTGGAACGATTTAGGAACCTGGGGACAACTTCATGAAAAGTTACAAAAAGATGACCAGAACAATGCAGTCATAAATTCAACGGCTATTCTTGAAAATGCGTCAGACAATATCATCAGAACCGAACGCAAAAAAATAGTTGTTATAGACGGACTTCATGATTTTATTATTGTAGATAAAGATGATATTTTACTAATTTATCCAAAATCGAAAGAACAAAATATAAAAGAAATGTCCCAAAAAATAGATTATAGTTCTCATTAATTTTTACAAATTTTAAAACTATGATTCGTTTTCTTGAAAAATTTTGTTTCATTCTGTTTTTCTTTTTCGGAATACAAAATCAAGTCTATGCACTTGATTTGGCGGTTTCAGCTACTAATGAAACCTGTATGGGAAATGGAAGTCTTTTTTTTGAAATAACAGATGCACCGCCCGAAGCCACCATTAGTTATTCGGTTTATTTATTGCCAAATATTTCTACGCCCATAGCGGTTTTAACAACAAATACTCTTCCGGGATTAAATGCGGGAAATTACAGAATAATAGCCACGCAAATTCTAAAAGAAAATACATCTTCTGCTCAACAGGATATTGAAATCTTGAATGAAATTGAGGCTTTAAGCTTTACAATATCAGATATAAAAGAACGTTGCGGAAACGATGGTATGCTGACTGTAAATGTAACTTCGGGTGTTGCCGTTTTGTATGAAATTATTTTCGGACCGGTTATCGTTCCGTTACAAGATTCAAATGTTTTTAACGGATTAACAGCTGGACAATATCAGATAAGAGTTTATGATAATTGCGGAGATGCCGTAGTTCAAACCCATACTTTGCTCGCAGATAGTTTGCAGATATTAATTGATTCTGTAGTTTTTCCGCCCGGAAACATGGATTCCTGCGACACGATTTTGGTCAGTAATTATTACAGTACTACAACCGGTTATACGATAGCATATCCTTTGCAAATAACGCATGAAGTTTTTATTCCGGGTGGTGATGAAACAATCGTTTTTACACAAACCATAGAAAACGGTTCAAACACAGGAGGTTCAATTGTTGCAGATTTGCCTTATTATAACGGACAGCAATATTATTATAACCTGACAGTTACCGATGCTTGTGGCAATGTATATACAAGAAATAACAATTTAGTCTTTAAAGAAATTGAGATAACAATTTCTGTCGGCGTTGCAAGTTGTGACGGCATGATGATTAACATATACCCGTTGTTTTATGTTGCACCCTATACAATTCAGTTTATAGAAGCCCCTGATGGTTTTGTTCCCGAAGATTTTAATACGCTCCATCCGGGACCTTTTACTGAAAATGTAGTTACTTACGGAGCTTATTTTAATGCTGTTCCAGACGGAAATTATACTATTCAGTTTACAGATGCTTGCGGAAGTACAGTTACAAAAGAAATAGAAGTAAATGTAGAAATACCGCCTCCAAGTATTATGTTTTCTGCCGATGATTGCGGAAATACATTTATTTCGATTGGAGTTCATCCGCCCATAGAAATTGAGTCTGTGATTCTGACCAATGCACCGCAAAATTATCCTGAAAATCTTCCCGAAAATCTCAACGGATTTATCGCAGGCAACAATTTTATAATGCCCGTTTATTGGCAGGGATTATATTCTTTTGAAATAGCAGACAGTTGCGGAGACACACATGTTTTGTCTGTTTTTGTTCCGCAACCAACATCGGAAGTTACCGTTTCTCAACGTCCCGGATGTGAATTGGGCTATGGCGGTATAAGAGTAAATGGCATAGTTCCGTTTACTTCTGTAATTTTGGTCGCCGCACCTGAAATTTATACAGGAACATTGCCTTTAGATATTTCAAATAGCATTATTCCGATTCTTGGCTCTTTTAGTTTTGGAAGTGTGCCGGAAGGAATTTACACCTTTCTCATCACAGATGAGTGTGAAAATCAAAGACTTGAAAAAATTGAAATAATAGGTTATCAGGTAGATTATACCGAGAAATCGATTTTTGAAAACTGCGGTTCATTCGATTTACATTTGCTACATTCGAGTAATGCTAATTTATCTCAAGCCTTCTGGTTGCAAAAGTATAATCCCGAAACAGATTCTTGGGGACATCCTGTGACAGGTTTTTTGTATGACGAAGAAATTATGCCAAACACCATCAATTCGCTAAATTTAGTACTAGGCACACTTAATCTGAATATTGCGTCTGTGGGAAGTTTCAGGATTCTCAAAACATTTTTGACATTCAACCAAAACGGAAGTACTATAACTTGTGTGCAACTGTTGGATTCGTTTATTTTTAACGGAAGTCCGCAAATTGAAGGGGTCTATGCCTTTTCTTGTGAAAACCAAAGTGCCGAAGTAATTGTTGAAGCATCAGGAATTGCACCGCTTTATTACAAAATTACACATAAAAACGGTCAGCCTTTTATTGTGGATAACGAAACGGAAAACCATTTTACAAACCTTGAACCAGCATTGTATAATTTTGAAGTAAGCGATAATTGTGGCAATATCGTAAACAGCCTGTTTGATGTCAATTTGCTTTCGCCGTTTTCTGTTTCTGTTTCGGACTTGTGTAATAATCAAAACGGATTCTTGTCATTGCCCAATTTTAATTTTTTAAATTATCAATGGTGGAAGGCAGATAATCCCTCAAATATTTTAAGTACAACGTATAAATTAGAGTTTTTGCCTTTCGATTATGAAACTCATGCCGGTTTGTATGTCGTTGCTGTTACTTCACAAAACGAAACTTCGTGCATTAATCAAGAAATTAGTATAGAAATAGGCGACAATATGGCAAATCCGAATGCAGGCGAAGATGCAACAACGGTTTTATGTATAGGAAATGATTTTATCGATTTGTTTTCTGTTTTCACCTCGCAATATGATGATTTCGGAACGTGGGAAGATTTGTCCGATACGGGTTTTTTGACGGGTTCTGTTCTTAATACCTCGGAGCTATCAGCAGGAATTTATGAGTTTCAATATACGGTTGTCGGATTTTGTAATGAAGTCAGTCAGTCGGTTATTTCGATTGAAATTATTGAAATTCAGCAACCACCCGAAATTAATTTTAATGAAATTTGTGAAGGCGAGACTTTACAGATTAGTGCAGAACACATTCCCGGTGTCCAATATCATTGGCAAGGACCAAATGGTTTTATGTCTGATGCACAAAATATTATAGTTGAAAATGCTTCGTTAGAAAATTCAGGGATTTATACTATGTATATTTCTCTGTATGACTGTATTTCCGAAACAGTTTCGGTGCAAGTCGATATAAAAGAAATTCCGCAATTTACAATAAGTGGAAACAATCAGGTTTGCGAGGGAATGAGTAGCTTACTCACTGTGAATCCGAATAATTTTGATATTTCAGAATCTGAAATTGCTTGGTATTTTAATGAAGAACCCATAGCGAATGTTTCTACAGAATCTTTAGAAGTTTTTGAATCTGGAGTTTATGAGGTTGTTGTAACTGTGAATTCCTGTGAGTCTTCACAAACCTTTGAAGTGTTTGAGGGAGAGTCAGAAATTATTCCGATTATAGTTTCAGCATGTACGTTGGATAGATTTGTTTTAACTGTTATTAATGCGGAAGCTTTTTATCAGACACTTTTTGTTTGGGAAGGTCCAAACGGATTTTACGCAACGGGTTTTCAGATTGATATTACCAACGAAGCTGTCGGGGTTTATAGTGTTACCGCAATTCCGGAAGGAGGTTGTGTGTCTTCGGGCGAAATTACAGTTACCAGAACCCGTTGTGTTATCCCGAAAGGGTTATCGCCCAACAATGATTTTACAAACGACGGATTTGACCTCACCGGATTTGATGTTTTGAAAGTAAAAATATTCAACCGTTATGGTATGTTGATGTATGAACAGGACAATTATGTAAATGAATGGAAAGGACAATCTAAAAACGGAAACATACTGCCTTCTGCGACCTATTATTATCTGATTACTTTCAGAGATGGTTCACAAAAAACAGGTTGGGTATATTTGCAAAGAGAACATTAAACGCGAATTTTTGAATATTTGTTTGACAAATTTTTAGCAAAAGATAATATTCTGAGAAGTGTTTAGCTTATCAATCTTTTCACTTCTTCGAAATCCAAACCACCATAATTTCCGGAACTCATCAGCAATAAGACCGAATTTTCAAGTTCTAATCCAAAAAGATATTCTTTGAAATTTTCGGGTTCTGTATAAATTTTCAAATCATTGCGATTAAAAGCAGAGGCAATTTGTTCTTGAGAAATGTCGTCCAAACGTTTGATTTTTAATGCTTCAGGTGAATAGAAAACTATTGCAACATCGGCCGCATCAAGTGTACCTTCATATTCTTTCAAAAAAAGCGGATTTAGACTGCTATATGTGTGCAGTTCCAAACAAGCAATGAGTTTGCGGTCGGGATATTGTTCTTTTGCGGCTTTGGTCGTTGCCTCAACTTTGCTGGGCGAATGGGCAAAATCTTTATAAGCAACTTTGTTACTGCTTTCGGAAATTTTTTCCAAACGTTTTGAAGCTCCTTTAAAACTTGAGATAGCTTCATGAAAATCGTCTTCATCGATTCCCATACATTGACAGACCCATTTGGCTCCAGCCAGATTATTCAGATTATGAGAACCAAAAACTTCTATTGGCATATTTCCTTCGGGAGTTTCAAGATAGGTTGTGCCGTTTTCTACACGATATTCGGGTGTTTTATATGGAATTTTACGAATAGGGTTTTCTGAGTTTTCGGAAATCATTTTAACGTTTTCATCTTCTTCGTTATAAATCAGGATGCCACCTTTGGTGATTTGGCTCACAAAAATTTTAAACTGATCAACATAATTTTCAAACGTCGGAAACACATTGATATGATCCCATGCAATCCCGCTTATGAGTGCAATATTTGGTTGATATAAATGAAATTTGGGACGTAAATCTATGGGTGAAGTTAGATATTCATCACCTTCGAGAACGATAAAGTCATTTTTTTCCGTCAGATGCACCATTGTGTCAAAGCCTTCAAGTTGTGCTCCGACCATATAATCTACTTCTACACCGTGATAATTCATCACATGCAAAATCATAGATGTAATGGTAGTTTTTCCGTGCGAACCACCAATAACTACACGGGTTTTGTTTTTAGATTGTTCGTATAAAAATTCTGGGTACGAATAAATCTTAACATCCAATTCTTGAGCCTTCAGCAATTCCGGATTGTCTGCTTTGGCGTGCATTCCCAATATAACAGCTTCAAGATTTGTCGTGATTTTTTCGGGAAACCAGCCTAATTTTTCAGGCAACAGTCCTCTTTTATCCAATCTTGATTTTGAGGGTTCAAAAATAGCATCATCGCTTCCCGTAACTTGATAGCCTTTTTCGTGCAAAGCAATTGCCAAATTGTGCATGGCAGATCCGCCAATGGCTATAAAATGTAGTATTTTTACCCCAAAAGGGGAAATATTGTTATCTTCCATTTGAGAAATCTTGTTTTAATTTTTCGGCTTTGTGTGTTTTTTTTAGTTTGTTCAAATATAAGTTGTATAACTTTTGAAATGTAGTATTTGAATTTCCTGTTTTATGAGCGTTAATATAATGTGTTTCGGCTTTTTGATATCTCTTAAGGTATTCCTCAATATACCCTTTAGCCAAATATCCGTCCACTTTTGAAATCTGCATTAGTTCGTCGGCATATTTTTGTGATTTTTTTTCACTTCCGCCAATAATTCCAGGTAATTCAAGATATAATACAACCAAAGCCCAACGCGTGTCTATGTGGTTTTTGTTGAGTTCGGCTGCTTTGAGAAACGACTCTTCTACATCGCCAATCATACCTATGGCTTTGAATTTGTTTGATTCTTTGGCTTTCATTCCCAAAGCTCCGCCGTATTTGTAGTGATAATCAGCAGTTTTAGGAAAATTAGTTTTGAGTTTTTGATAATGAAAAATAGCTTTATCCCAATCTTTTTGATGCCCGGCAATATCTCCCAGATATTCTATAGTTTTATCGTGATTTGGATATGATTTTAAATGTTCTAAAAATAGTTCTTTGGCTTCTGTATATTTTTTATTGGCAAATAACATTTCAGCCTTTTCAAATGTTGATTGAGAAAAAGCAGCCATCGAAAAAAACAGTAAAAAGAATAGAATTGTTTTCACTTTTCAAAAATAGCCAAACTTTTTGACAGGTGACGATTCAATAAACAAAAAAACCGACTCATATAGAATCGGTTTTTGTGTCTGAAAAAACGAATGATTATCTCACAATCGTTAATTCATCAATGATATGTGTTGCACCTGCATAAGTGTCAATCAGCCAAAGTACAAAGCGGATGTCAACGTTGATGGTTCTTTGTAGTTTAGGGTCAAAGATAACGTCTCCTGCCATTGCCTCGATGTTTCCGTCGAATGCCAAACCAATCAATTCACCTTTTCCGTTCAATACCGGTGAACCAGAGTTTCCGCCTGTAATATCATGGTCTGTAAGCATATTCACGTGAAGCGAACCGTCTTTGTCAGCATATTGACCGTAGGTTCTTGATTTTGCCATATCGAGTAATTTGTTTGGCAAATCGAACTCTGCATCACCTTTTTTGTATTTCTTCACCATACCGTCAAGTGTAGTATAGTTGTTAACTTTGGCGTCGTTGCGTTTGTCAGCTGGAAGTGCTCTAACCGTTCCATAAGTTAAACGCAATGTTGAGTTGGCATCAGGATATTTGACGGTGGAAATTTTTGATTCTCTCAGCCCTTCAACCAATTTGCGGAAAGCACCCGCATAATCATCCTGAGCTTTTGTGATTTCGTCAGATTTTGAATTGTAATGATTCAGCAAATCGTTTGATAATTTTACGAGCGGGTCATTGGCAAGCAAATCTGCATCGGGAGCAATCAAAAATGCTTTTACCCTTTCAGGTGAACCGAAGATGCTCAATTCAAAAACAGCATTAACGTAATTGGTAAAATCTCCGTTATTGGTTCTTGCTAATTCGGCGACCATAGGTGCTAAACCGTATTTCTGACCCTTTGATGCGTATAAATTCAACTGACCTGCCAAAACATCTTTTTCTGCCGGAATATAGATGTTAGAATAAAAAGCATCTATCATTTCTGTCAATGACGCTTTTGATTCAGTTTGTTTTTTTGCATCAGATTTAGCATAACTTTCCAACTGTCTGCCGAAACTTCTCGAAATAGATCCGAAAGAACTTGAACGTAATAAGGTAAATAGATAGTTGTCATGATATGCCTTTTCGTTTGTCAGTGCATAATAATTATTGATAGTAGAAACTACGTTTCCGTATTTTGCTTTGTTTTCTTTTTTGTTTGCCCATTTGTCAAATTTGGCTTCCTGAGCGGCTTTGGTTTTTGCCGTTTGGAATTGGGTCAACGCATCAATCATTCCCTGACGGTTTTTCCAATAGTTTGCCAGTGAAGCATATTTTGAAGCATATTTCAAACTCACATCATCACTTTTGTCCATGTGGACTTTTAGTTTGTCCATCCCCATTTTTGAGCCTTCTACCCAAGCCGGATAAGCAAATTTCACATTCTGCTCGATTCCGGCAGCCGGCATCCAACGGTTGGTGCGACCAGGGTAACCTAAAATCATAGAAAAGTCTTTTTCTTTGATTCCGCCGATATTTATTGGTAAATGATGTTTTGGTTTTAAAGGTACGTTGTTTTGAGAATAGTCTGCAGGATTTCCGTCTTTGTCGGCATACACGCGAAACAACGCAAAATCTCCCGTATGACGTGGCCACTCCCAGTTATCGGTATCGCCGCCAAATTTTCCGATGCTCTCTTCGGGCGTTCCTACCAAACGAACATCTTGATAATCTTGATATACGAAGTAGTAGTATTCATTTCCCTGAAAAAATGGACGAACCGAAACAATATATTTTCCACCGCCATCATTTTCTTTCTGAATTGCAGCGGTTTCTTGATTGATTATTTTTTCTCTTTCGGCTTCAGTCATTGAATCGTTTACTTTTGATAAGATTCTTTGTGTAACATCATCCATGCGGACAAAGAAACGAACAGAGAGATTTTTAGGTTTTAGCTCTTGTGAGTGATTTTTTGCCCAAAATCCGTCACGCAGATAATTGGCTTCAGGTGAAGATAGTTCGGCTATTTTATCATAACCACAGTGGTGGTTTGTAAGCACCAAACCGTCTTTTGAAATCATTTCGGCCGTACAACCATTGTTAAACTGAACGATGGCATCTTTTAAACTGTGATTATTGATGCTGTAAATTTCTTCAGCTGTGAGTTGTAAGCCCATTTTTTGCATATCTCTATGGTTTAATCTTTCGATAAACATTAGAAACCACATTCCTTCATCGGCTTTTACGCTTATTGGCATCAACATGATGCCAGCAATTAAGGATACAATAATTTTTTTCATTTTGATTTTAAATTGTTTACTATTACTTGTCTTTGAAACCCTCGAAATGTTACAAGTGTTTTAAGGATTTGTGTTGCGAATATACTTTATTTACTCAAGAATTCTGCTGTTTTTCGTTATTATCTTCAGGGTTTGGTTCTGCTTCTTTACTGTTTTTAGTTATTGGATTGTCTTGGTTTTTTAGGCGATTTTTTCGGGCATAAATATATTTTATCTTTTTCCAATTAAAAGTCTCCGGAACTTCATCGCCAATCAGATATCCGAATGGTTCCAGACCTTTGGTTGATTCAAAAATAACCTTGAGCATTGCCAGAATCGGAATTGCCAAAAACATTCCGGCAATTCCTGCAATGGTTCCGCCGATAATCACACTTACCATAGAAGCGAGTGCATTTATAGATACTTTGGAGCCAACAATTTTTGGTACAATGAAGTTATTGTCAATGAGTTGAACAACTGTGTTTACGCCCAATACCCACAATATAATTGACATATCATCTGACGTGACCAAAGCAACCATACAACTGATGACGCCAGCGGTAAGAATACCAATATACGGGATGAGGTTTAAAAATCCGGTTAAAATTCCCAAGAAAATATAATGTTCTATGCCAATCAGATAATAACCAAAACCCGTCATTGTTGAAATGCAGACAACCTGAATAAGCAATCCCACGATATAGCTTCTAACAACAGATTTTAGATTAGTCAGAATTTGTTCGATGTTTACAACCTTATGGTCAGGCGACAGTTTTACGATAAAATTTAATAAAAGTGAGCGGTATATTAGTATAAGAAAAGTATAAATGGGTACTATAACGACATACATAAAACTGTTTGTTATAGAACTGATAACAGACAATGAAACAAAATCTATTGCTGAGATTGACTGTTCCAAAAATTGATTTTGTTCATTATATGAGAATCCGAAAGTGTTTTCAATCCAATTTTGCAATGAATGATAATGTCTAGTGAGTTGTTCTTTTATGGCAGGCAAATCATCTGTGAAGCTGGTCAGTTGAAAGCCGAAAAATCCAATCAACATTAGCATTATTAGTATAGCCAATACCACCACTATTGATACTGCGAGGATATTAGGAAACCTAAATTTGACGGATAGAAAATTTATTGCCGGACGCAATAGTATTGCGAATAACAAAGAAATTATTAGTGGTGCAATTATTTCACTTGCCAAATAAAGTGAGAGAAGTATGCACGAAATTATAAAGAATGTCGCACTAACTTTATAAATATTGGGTAATGTGATTTTATTCATCTATATAGTTTTTTGATTACTTGATTACTTTTAAAAGAGTAATTTACTTCTTTTTTTATTCAAAATTTCCCGATATTCTATTCAGAAAAATCTTGAATCTCACTGTTTTATTTTTTTTATAAAAGTTTGAATAATTGAACTCAGGTTAAAATTATGTAAAATATTTAAAATAAATACACAAAAGATATATTTATGTTATTTTTATGTAGTAAATTTATACGATGTATAACGTTTTTGTTTAATTTTTAATTTAAAATTATGTCTAATAAATCATCAAATACTGCTATTGCTCTATTAGCCGGAATTGCTGTTGGAGCGGGTTTAGGTCTTTTGTTTGCACCAGACAAAGGTTCGAGGACTCGAAAAAAAATTAAAGATTCTCTTGATAAAAGTACAGAAGAACTTAATAAAAAATATGGTGAGTTAGTTGAAACTTTGAAAGGGGAGGCTTCTAATATTGAAAGAAAATTTGACCAGTCTTTAGATAACCTCGTAGCTGAAGGAAAAGAAAAAACCGAAGACATCATTAAGTCATTAGAGGCTAAGTTGGTAGCTTTAAAAAAGGAAATGGAAAAAAAATAGTTGTACTATATGGCATTTCAGAATTTAAAAGACGATCTTAACCAAATACAAGAAGAGTCTAAGTCTTTTGTAAACAGCAATATAGCTTATTATAAGCTGTGGGGTTTTAAAGTGATGATGCGTTCTGCTACAGTAGTGTTTAAGTTTATTCTATTAACGCTTTGTGCTATGTTGTTTATCATTTTTGCGTCAGTTACCCTTGCTTTGTTGATTGGTAAAGCTTTAGACAGCTATGTTTATGGTTTTATGATTGTGGCAGGAATTTATTTACTGCTTACAATATTACTTTCTTTTGTAAAGTCAAAAATTATAGAGGGCAAAATCTTGAGACGTTTTTCGGACATTTTCTTTAATGATTAAATATTTATGGAAAAGAAAATTTATTCATCATACGACGAAATTGAAAGGGATTTAGAAATCTTAAATCTTGAACGTCAAATACAATATCAAAAAGTAAAACAAGGTATTGAAAGTTTTAAGGATGGTTTGACATTGCCAAATCTAACCGGAAGTGCATTGGGCATTACAGGGCAAAACAAGAGTTTTCTGCTAAAAACCGCTTTCACATTTGTTTTGCCACATCTTCTCAGGGTTGTTATAAAACTTATGAAAAAATGAGTATTAGGTTGACAGATTCAACATTTGCCATAATTTATCTTTTAGTTCTGTTAGTCCTTGTTGGGCAACAGATGATATAAACATAAAAGATATTCCTTTAAATTCTTTTTCGAGTTGTTTTTTCATTTCATTTTTTAACTCATCGTCGAGCATATCAGATTTAGAAATAACAACAAAATGGTCTTTATCAAGAAGTTCAGGGTTATATTCTGTAAGTTCATTCATCAGAATATCATATTCTTTTCTAATATCCGACGCATCTGCCGGAATCAGAAAAAGCAAAATAGAATTTCTTTCAATGTGTCTCAAGAAATAATGTCCAAGTCCTTTTCCTTCTGCGGCTCCTTCTATAATTCCGGGAATATCGGCAATGACAAACGATTGAAAATCACGATAAGCAACAATGCCCAAGTTGGGTTTTAGTGTTGTAAAAGGATAATCTGCAATTTTTGGTTTTGCCGAAGTCAACACAGACAATAAAGTTGATTTTCCTGCATTCGGGAAACCGACGAGTCCTACGTCTGCAAGAACTTTCAATTCGAGAATGATATCGAGTTCCTCTCCGGGCAATCCTGGTTGTGCGTATCGCGGTGTTTGATTTGTAGCACTTCTAAAATGCCAGTTTCCCAAACCGCCTTTTCCACCAATAGCCAAAATTTTTTCTTGGTCATGTTCGGTTACTTCAAACAAAATCTGTTCGGTTTCTATGTCTTTTACGACAGTTCCTAAAGGTACTTCAATGATTTTGTCTTCGCCATCAGCACCTGTACTTCTGCTACTTCCGCCATCTTCACCATGTCCGGCTTTTAAATGCCTCATAAATTTCAAATGAAAAAGCGTCCACAAATTTTTATTTCCTTTGAGGATAACGTGTCCGCCTCGACCACCGTCACCACCATCGGGACCACCTTTTTCGATAAATTTTTCTCTGTGTAGGTGCGTAGAACCTTTACCTCCTTTTCCGGAAGCGGCATATACTTTTACATAATCAACAAAGTTTCCTTCAGTCATGTTTACATTTCACTAATTTTCATTTTTAAATTACGTCACTAATCTTTGATTGGCCTAACAAGCACTTTGTTTATTTTTACTCCGTCCATTTCTGTTACTTCGAGTTCCATTTTATTCCAAAATAATTTTTCTCCGACTTTCGGGATATAGCTCAATTCGGTCATAATTAATCCGCTGACAGTCGTAACGTCATAGTCGGTTATTTGGTCGTCCATATCAAAATATGTTAGGAAATCGTGTAAAGAATAATGTCCGTCAACAAGCCAAGTTCCGTCTTCCTGAGAAATGAGCTTAAATTCTTCTTCATAAAACTCAGAAGCATCTCCAACCAAGGCTTCGAGAATATCGTTTAGGGTAATAATTCCTTGCACAACACCATATTCGTCTGTTATCAATGCATAATGCACTTTGGTTGATTTGAAAATTTCGAGAGCTTTATATGCGGATGTGTGTTCGATAAAATAAACGGGTTCTTTTACGATAGATTTCAGGTCAAACTTTCCTTTTTTCTCCAAATTGATAAACAAATCTTTCAGAAATACCACACCGACAATATTGTCTAAATTTTCTTCGCAGACCGGATAGACCGAATGTAATTCGTCTAAAACTTTCAATTTAAGTTCTTCAATATTATCTTCGAGTGTAAGATATACTACAGATTTTCTGTGTGTCATAAGCGAGTTAACTTTTCTGTCGCCTATGTGAAAAACCCGTTCCACAATATCTTGTTCAATCTCTTGTACTTCACCACCTTCAGTGCCTTCTTTTATAATGGCTTTGATTTCTTCTTCGGTTACTTTTCCGTCAGCTGTTGGTTTTATCTTAAACAGATTGAGTAAAAACTCTGTAGAAATTGTCAGCAACCAAATAAAAGGTGCCGCAATAACAGATATTATTTTCATTGGCACAGCAACCATTTTGGCTATAGTTTCCGGATAATTGAGTCCTATTCTTTTTGGAATAAGCTCGCCTAAAACCATTGAAAAATAAGTTAACAGTATCAGGACTACCGTGACAGACACACTTTGAGAATAGGGTTGTATAAGTTCAAATCCGTCGAGAAATGCCCGAACGTCACCGGTGATCTTTTCGCCACTATAAATACCCGTAAGAATCCCTATTAAAGTAATTCCTATCTGAACAGTTGACAAGAGTTTGTTTGGCGAATTTGCCAATTCCAAAGCTGTTTTTGCACTCGTATTTCCCTTTTTGGCTGCTGTCTCCAATCGGTTTTTTCTTGCTGATATGAGTGCAATTTCGGACATGGAAAAAACGCCGTTCAGAATTATCAGCAAGAAAATTATAAATATCTCCAAGAGTTAAAAAAATTAGTTATAAATTGTCTATTATAGCACTTAATCTTTCCGTTATTTCGGCAATAGAACCAATACCATCGACAGCATAAAATTTGTTTTGTTGCTTATAATAAGCCATTAAAGGTAAAGTTTTTTCGTTATATTCCTGATATCTGTTACGGATTTTATCTTCATCTTGGTCATCGATGCGTCCTGAAGTTTTTCCTCTTTCAAGAATTCTCTGCACCAGAATATTGTCGTCTGCTTCAAGTGCGATGGTGGCAGTTACTTCCCAGTTTTTTGATTTTAGAAATTCATCCAAAGCATCTGCCTGCGTTATTGTACGCGGAAATCCGTCAAATAAAAACCCGTTAACATCAGGGTTTTTATCAACTTCGTCTTGCAGCATTTTTATAGTAACCTCGTCCGGTACCAAATCACCTTTTTCAATATAAGACTTGGCAAGTTTGCCTAAATCAGTGTCGTTTTTTATGTTGAATCTAAAAATATCTCCGGTTGACAAATGAACCAAGTTGTATTTTTCTTTTAAAAATTCTGCTTGCGTACCTTTTCCTGCACCGGGTTTACCGAAAAGAACAATATTTATCATTTTTATTTTTTGTTTATGTTGTTAAAAGTTTAAATTGTTTACTCTGCCAATTGATATATATCGGGTAGGTTACGCCCCAATTCGTCATAGTCCAAACCATAACCTACGATAAATTTATTAGGAATACGGATACCTACATAATCTAATTTAATGTCTTTTTTATATGCATCGGGTTTCAAAAATAATGTTGCAATTTTGAAATGTTTTACTTCTTGTTTCTTAAACATTTCTTTCAAAACCTCTATGGTATTTCCTGTGTCAACAATGTCTTCGACTACAACTATGCTTCTGCCTTTCAAATCTTGATTCAGACCAATCAATTCTTTTACTTCGTTGGTTGTGTGCATACCTTCATAGGAAGACATTTTTACAAAACTAACTTCACAATTTCCTTTATAATGTTTCATTAAGTCAGACATTATCATAAAAGCTCCGTTCAAAACTCCCACAAAAACAGGTGTTTCTTCAATAAAATCATCAGCAATTTGCCTTGCCATATTAGCAACAGCAAAATCAATTTCTTCGGCCGAAATAAACAGCTCAAAAGTTTTATCGTGTAATTGAATCATAATGGTATTTTTCGGAGAAAAAGGCAAATGTACGAAGTCTGTTTGATTACTGCCATAACAAGCGGGTATTTTTACAAAAATGCCATATTTTTACCAAATGATTTCTGAATTATACAAACAAATCGAAAACAGTATAGCTCATAGAAAAAGCAAGAACGAAAGATGTTTTGAAGTAAATATCGAAAAAGATTTGAAACTGAAACAGTATCTTTGTCCAACAACACAAGAACAACATGAATTATTTTTCATCCGATTTTAAATTAGGCATCCTTGGTGGCGGGCAATTAGGCAAAATGCTTCTGACCGAAACACGTAAATTTGATATACAAACTTTGGTTATCGACCCAAGTCCCGAAGCTCCGGCTCAATTTGGGTGTACACAATTTTATGAAGGCAGCTTGATGCATTTTGAAACCGTTTACCGTTTCGGGAAAATGGTTGACTTGCACACAATAGAAATAGAAAAAGAAAACCTCGATGCCTTGCAAAAATTGGAAGACGAAGGGTTGACAGTTTATCCTTCGCCTAAAACCCTAAAATTAATCCAGAACAAAGGCAGACAAAAAGATTTTTATATTGAAAACGAGATTCCGACCTCTGCTTACCAACGTTTTGTTGGTATTAACACCTTAAAGGAAGCTATCGAAGAAGACTATCTTGAATTTCCTTTTGTATGGAAATCGGCTCAGTTTGGTTATGATGGAAATGGTGTGAAAGTATGCCATTCGGCTATTGATTTGATAAACTTGCCCGATGTGGAATGTATTGCCGAAGAAATGGTGCATTTCAAAAATGAATTGTCTGTAATTGTTGCCCGTAATGTTTCTGGCGAAATAAAAACATATCCTGTGGTCGAAATGGAATTTCACCCCGAAGCCAACCAAGTGGAATATGTGATTTGTCCGGCAAGAATTGATGAAATAGTTGCTCAAAAAGCGAGGGAAATTGCTTTAAAAGTGTCGGAGAAATTTGAACACGTCGGACTTTTGGCTGTCGAAATGTTCCAAACACAAGACGATAAAATATTGGTTAACGAAGTAGCTCCCAGACCTCACAATTCAGGACATTACAGCATTGAAGCGAGTTATACTTCGCAGTTTGAAAATCATTTACGGGCTATTTTAAACCTTCCGTTGGGCAATACCGACAGCAAAGTTGCCGGAATTATGGTTAATTTAGTTGGTGAAGATGGTTTTACTGGTCAGGTTTTATATGAAAATATAGAAAAAATCATGGCGATAGACGGCGTTACACCACATATTTACGGCAAACGTGAAACACGCCCGTTCAGGAAAATGGGACACGTAACGATTGTTAATGAAGATATTGATAAAGCTCGACAGATTGCAGAAGAAGTGAAAATGACGATTAGGGTGATTAGTGTTCAGTAATTAGTGTTCAGTTGGCAGTAAATTAGATGAGAAAAGGATTAAAAATACTAAAATGGTCAGTTGTTATTTTTGTGGTAACGCAATTATTGGCATTTATTCCGTTTAAAATTTTTGCTTACTTTTCAGGAAGTTATAAAAGTTATCACATAAATAAGGTATTCGGATTTCCTTTTCCTGCTATGATGGAAAGTGTTTCCATTGGCGAATGTGGAACACCAAGTGTATCTTTTGTTACTCAATTTTATATTATCAATCTCATTATCATTACAATCGCTACATTTTTAATTTATTTCATAATACGGTTAATCAAGACAACATTAAACACTTAACAAAAGACACAATGAAAGTAGCAATAATAATGGGCTCAAAGTCAGATTTGCCCGTCATGCAGGACGCCATAGATATACTAAAAGAATTTGGCATCGAAACCGAAGTCGATATTGTTTCGGCACACAGAACTCCTGAAAAATTGGTTGATTTTTCGACCAATGCCCATAAAAAAGGCGTTAATGTCATCATTGCCGGAGCGGGCGGAGCAGCTCATTTGCCGGGAATGGTCGCTTCTATGAGTCCGTTGCCTGTGATAGGCGTTCCTGTAAAATCGAGTAATTCTATCGATGGGTGGGATTCGGTACTTTCTATTTTGCAAATGCCCGGTGGCGTTCCTGTCGCTACGGTTGCCCTGAATGGAGCTAAAAATGCAGGAATTTTGGCAACTCAAATTCTGGGAAGCCAAAATGAGGAAATACGTAAAAAAATAGAAAATTATAAGCTTTCGCTAAAGGATACTGTGCTAAATGCTGCGGAAGATTTTAAAAAGTAATTTTAAATTTTAACGGTTTTTTCTTAGATAATATTGCGGATTTTAGAAAGAATTTGTGCGGTAGGTGGGGATCCCAAAAAAAGGTGGGACAAGATTTCTTGTCGGTACTTTACTATAAAATCTATATTACTGCACGATTGCATCGTGTTGTAGATTGTGTTTTTAATTTTGTTTTATCAATTATTCGTGTCTCAATGCTTCAATCGGATCAAGTTTAGAAGCTTTTATGGCTGGGTATAGCCCCGAGATTAAGGCAACTACAAAGCTGGTCGTTACAGCAGCAATGATGGCCTTCCAAGGTGTAACAAAGGCAAAATTGAAATAAGCAGCAAAAGCAGAACCAATTAAGATTCCGAACAAAATACCTAAGATTCCGCCCAATTGCCCTATGACAATTGTTTCTGTAAAAAACTGAAATGCGATGGTTTTTCTTCTGGCTCCTAAAGCTTTTCTAATGCCAATTTCTCTTGTGCGTTCTGTTACTGAAACCAGCATAATATTCATTAAAGCAATAGAAGAACCAAAGATGGTGATAATTCCAATAACCCATGCGGCTGCTCCTAAAGCATTGGTTAAAGAAAGAATTTGGTTGATAAGTTCGTCACTTCGTATAATTCCAAAATTATTTTCTTCTATCGGGTTAAGTTTTCGAACCTGTCTCATGACTATCGTAGCATCATCTATGGCAGAATCTAGCAATTCTTTTTTATCTACCATGACACTCAGATTATAGTTGATGTTCGGTTGCGAGTAGAGAGAACGTGCAACTTGGATGGGAATCACAACTCGCAAATCCTGAGTATTTCCAAAAGTAGAGCCTTTTTCTTTAAGTAAACCAATTACTTTGAACTTGGCTCCGCGTATCGAAATAGTCTTGTCGATTGGATTAATATCTTTGAACAATCCTTTCTCAAAATCTGAACCCAATATACAGACATAACTGTTGTTCTCTATATCAAAAGATGTAAAGTTTCGACCTTGCGAAAATTCCAAACCGCTATTGTTAGTATAGTTTTCATCGGCACCTACTATTGAAATTTCGGGGTCTGTTTTTTTGTTTTCATATTTTACTTCGGCATTTGAAACAGCTGAAAATGACAGCGAAGTATATGTGAAAGGAAAGTTGTATTTTTCTTGAAATGTTTTGGCTTCAGGATAAGAAATAATGGGGTTTATTTTTTCGCGTTCATTTCCCGAACCATGTCCTATACGGACTTGCATTTCGTATTGCCTGATGTTAAAAGTGTTGGCACCCATAAAGGCAAAATTATTCGAAATCGTGTTTTCCAGAGCAGATACTACGGTTAAAATACTTACCAGTGCCATAATACCGATTGAAATAATAAGCACTGTAAGCACTGTACGCAACAATTGTGTTCTGATTGAATCTAAAGCAATTCTGATATTTTCTCTGAATAATCCCGACATACAAACACATAGGTCAATCAAAATGAATATTTGTTACACCTTTGTCTAAATTCTTTAAAAAATCGGATATTTGCAGAGTTTTAAATCACTTCAATGTGTTCAGATTTAGAAAAATATTTATTTTCACGATTTAAAACATTGTTTTCAATTTAAATTCTTTCAAATTACATAAAAATATGGCTCAGAAACCGAGTATTCCAAAAGGAACCCGCGATTTTTCCCCGCTTGAAGTAGCAAGGCGTAATTATATTATAGGGGTTATAAAGAAACATTTTGAAACCTTTTGTTTTCAACCCATAGAAACACCGTCTTTTGAAAACTCTGAGTCGTTGATGGGAAAATATGGTGAGGAAGGCGACAGACTGATTTTTAAAATTCTCAATAGCGGAGATTACTTGAGCAAAGCTAACGAAACTTTTTTAGCAAATAAAGACAGCCAAAAACTGACTTCCCAAATATCTGAAAAAGCCCTTCGTTATGATTTGACAGTTCCTTTTGCCCGTTATGTAGTGCAACATCAAAATGAAATTGATTTTCCTTTTAAACGATATCAAATTCAACCGGTTTGGCGTGCAGACCGTCCTCAGAAAGGTCGTTTTAGAGAGTTTTATCAGTGTGATGCAGATGTGGTTGGGTCAAATTCTCTATGGCAAGAGGTAGAGTTTGTGCAACTTTATGATACTGTTTTCTCTCATTTAGGGCTAAAAGAAACTACCATAAAAATCAATAATCGAAAAATATTGTCAGGTATTGCTGAGGTTATTGGTGCCAAAGAAAAATTGATAGATTTTACGGTGGCATTGGATAAATTAGATAAAATAGGAGAGGAGGGTGTTAAAAAAGAAATGCTCAGCAAAGGAATTTCTTTAGATGCCATTAACAAGGTTGAGCCATTGTTTAATTTTAGTGGTGATATAGATGAAAAGATTCAGAAGCTACAAAACTTGTTGGGCTCATCCGAAGAAGGGTTGAAGGGAGTAGAAGAGTTGCAGTTTATTTGTGAAAACGTACAGAAACTTGGATTGCAACAATCGGTTTTAGATTTGGATGTAACGCTTGCACGCGGACTCAATTATTATACAGGAGCCATTTTTGAGGTTTCTGCTTCCGGAGTTGCTATGGGCTCTATAGGTGGCGGCGGACGTTATGACGACCTTACCGGAATTTTTGGTTTAAAAAATATGAGTGGCGTAGGTATTTCATTTGGTTTAGACAGAATCTATTTGGTTTTAGAAGAACTCGAATTGTTTCCTAAGACGGTGTCGGCTACTTCAAAAGCAATGTTTATTAATTATGGTGAGAATGAAGCTTTTTATGCTTTGCAGGCAATAACAAAATTACGTAAATTAGGTGCAAAAGTTGAATTATATCCTGACAAATCCAAAATTGACAAGCAGTTTAAATATGCAGATAAAAGGGAAATTCCTTATGTGGTTTTGGCAGGAGAAAGAGAAATGAACGAACAAAAATATAACCTGAAGAACTTACAAACAGGGGAGCAGGAATTATTAAGCTTTGAAAAGTTAGCCGAGAGATTACAATAATTTTGAAATTTTAAACAGGCTCTTCGTTATGTTTAAAATCAAAATCAAAAGCCCCACAAATGCGGGGCTTTTTCGGTGTCAAAAATCAATTACTAAACCCTATTTAATAATGATTTTTTTGCTTATTGTACCAGTGTTTGTATGAACTTGTACAATATATGGTCCTGTTGAGACACCAATTACCGGAAGTTGGATTTGTAGCTGATTTTCGTCTGCAACATTCCAACGGGTAATCAACTGACCTAATAAATTATAAAGTGATACGTTTTCTACTGTTGTATCTGTCAGGTTGTTTTGAATATTTAGAATTTGGTTCTGATTTGTAAAGGTTACAACAATACCATCATGCATATTCACATCTGCTGTGTTCAAAGCATTCTGAGATCTGAACGTCAGATAGAATCGATTGTTAAATTCGCCTTGTGGCATATAAACTTCGTAGATGTTTTCTCTGATGCTGTTATAAGTATCGTCTTCTGAATCATAGATAAATACTTCTATTTCATCATCCAAATTTTCGACTTCATCGATTGTGAATTGGATGTTTCCTTCAGCATAGGTTTTAACACCCAACGGAAAAGTTCTGTCCACATCAAAATATCCTTCACCTTGTATGGTAAGTTTGTAATTGCCAAGGACAAAATACATATCATTTTGTTGATTGTCCAAATGAGGTGCGTCATATCCTGGGTCAAAAGATTCTGTTGCCAGTTCATTCATAAATCCGATTAATATCTGACGGTGGAAGTTGTTGAAAGAATTGAATCCTAAATGAATTCGCGTAAATCCGTCAGAAGTAACTTCGTCTTCCTCATTATTGTCAAAATGGCTTACGCTCAAAGTTTCGTTTGTAGCTCTAAACATAATATTTGAGTTTGAGCTATTTTCTTTATGAAAGGCTCTTTGATTGTTGTTGAATACAACATCTCCGCCAGTATTGCTTCCATAAATCATAAATCCTTGTCCAACTGGGATATATCTATTTGGTTTTCTGTTGCTTGAGCCTAATCCGCTGATTTCGGCTGGAGAAACAGGTGTTGTTCCGCCTGTTAAGTTTCTGACTGCATAACCTCCCTGATAACCGGCAAGATTGTGTGTGTTGTTTGTGTCAAAATGTTCCCAGAAATACAATGCTCCTGTAGTTGAGCCTACGTTATCATTGATAAATGTATTTGCATCTAAAGCAGAAGGGTAGGGGTTTCCAGAAAGATTTAGGTTATTAGGAGCAATTGTGCTCATAATCTGCCCATTGTTTGGTTTTCCAACAAATACATAATTTTGTTTTTCTGTTGTCTGGTTGCTACCTTTCATGGTATAACCCTGTCCTGCAGAAAGCAGACCATTTTGTCCTGCTCCGGACCAGTTTGCGTAATCCGGGGTTAAATTCTGGAATTTGAAAATCCAATAACTACTTAATGTAATTGGATTGGTTGTCGAAGGCGGATTAATGCCCGTTACCCAGTTCATGTTGATTGGATTTGCAGGGTTTGTTCCGTCTTTCATAACTCCTGAAACCGTATAACCATGATTGATGGTTGAGGTATTTATTGAACTAACCGGAGATGACCAATAGTTATAATTAAACTTATTTGTTGTTCCTTGTTGGTCTCTTTCAATAAAACCGCTACTTGTTGGGTCTAAATCGCTGTTTGAGGTTTGAATAAGTTGTGAACGACCTTCGAGATCTATCTTACCGTCAAGTTTCAGATAATGAGATATTTCTACCTTTGAGTCATTGTTTGCAGAAAGCGTGTTGTTATTAACAAGCAAGCCCAGAAGAGTTTTATTCCCTGTTGAGTTGACATTGTGTGAAGTTCTTACAATATTCCAATTAATTGGAGTTGTCCCATTCGTAATTGAAAGGTCATTTGGAAGATTCAGGTTGTTGCCATTTAACCAAGTAGATTCACTCGCCCATTCTCCATTATTAGCTGACACATAAGGTAACGGGGCAGTTTGATTATGGATAGTTATTTTATCCGGTACAACAAGGCTTCCGCGATTTGTGTTTTGTGAATCATCGTCCAAATGTGTTCCGATATATGAATTCATAGAATAGTATGCAATTAACCTGCTCCATAGTAGAGAACTTATGTCATTTTTGGTTACCGTAAACGGGATGATTTTTCCGGTTATATTATTGGTGTTATACCTTTCTATTTCCTGATTCATCATAAATCTGATTTGTGCAACCGAAATAGATTGATTCCATATTCTGAGTTCATCAATATTTCCTTTAAATAAATTAAGAATAGTTGTTTTGTCTCTATATTCTCCACCAATCGTGAAATAGCTATCTGATGATGTCGGAGGTGCTGACATTGATATTGACGAGCCATCTTGTACACCGTCTATATAGAAACGTAAGTTTGTTCCAGAGAAAGTAACCGCAATATTATGCCATTTTCCATTTGGAATAGCTGTTTGGGATACTGCTGTATAAGTATTTCCTGCATTTGTCCATTCCATTTTTATTTTGTTATCGTTTTGGATAGTAAAACGATACCCTTCTGAAGCATTCCTTTTGGCAACAATGGTTCTTTCGCTGTTTAATGAATTGTTTCCATCAAGTTTAATCCATGTCATGATAGAAAATGCATTGCCAATATTATTTACTTTGTCAACTCTAATATGGTCATCAAAACCGTCGAGTGTAAGATGAAGTGGTTGTTCTGTTCTGTGTGCTACTCCGAAAGTGATATATTTTGTTCCGTCAAAATCATAAGTACAAGTTTGATTTGTTCCTGAAGTTGACATAAACACAGTTTCAACACCTGCTGTGAAAGTTGCATTTGTTGCCACTACCATTACATAGGCATCTGTTGGTCCGAGTGCAGGTAATCCGCTTGTAAAAGAAGCAGTGGGAATAGAAACTCTAACGGTCGGTACATCGCCTCCGGTCTCTACGACTTTCCATTTTCTGTTCACAATGTCTGTTAGGGTTGTGATAGTAACAGGACCTAAGTCAACAGCCAACTGTGTGCCGGAATTGTTCATGTTCTGTCCGTTAGAACCCCAAACAAGATAACTTTTATCTGTTGGGAACTCATTTGAATTGGCAGTATTGGTTGCTGCAATATCGCCTAACCCTATTGTGAGTACTGTACCCGAATTGACACTTTTTGATTGTTTTTGATTGAGAATTGAAATGTCATCTCGTCCGATACCGGCTATGTCATAATTGAATCCGTTGCTGTTGGAACTATTCCATATAACAGCTGCATCAGAATTTGTGTAGTTTTGAGATGTTCCGTTTACTCCTAATGTTATTCCGTATTTGATACCTAAATAACTTTGAATTTTTGTTCTTTCTACATTTGTTGCTCTTGAGTCCAAAGTGATTATTTCACCCACTCTTCCGTCTAAGCTTCCGTCCCAACCTTTACTTCTGCCGATCCAATAACGGCTGTCTGATACGTTTTCAAAAGTATTAGTATTTACCTGATTGTTTCCAACGTTAATACCATTATATGAAAGATCGGCTCCGTTATTTGAAGCATTGGTTCTGGCATTAATGATTCCTACGTTAGAATACGTAACAGAATTGTTAACTTGTGCCATCCCATATCGGGCATTTGTACCTATACAATATGCCAAAACTTCATTGTTGAATCGTGAAGAATAGTTACCCATTCCAACACCTGTTACGTCGGCTTCTTGTGAAGAACTTCTTTCACCGCAAAAAATATCCATGGTTAATGAAGCGTGATTCATTGGAATATCAGGCATCAACACGACATAAAAATCTTGACTATAAAAACCGCTTGTACCTTTTAAATATTGTTTGCTACTATTATTGTCTGTATATACTTCTGAGGGGTTATTCTGATTATTGGTAAAATCTACTACCGCATTGAAGTTAATGTTTTGTGTTGCATTGTTTCTGTATTTAGGAGAACCAACATTAGCAGGCTTAGTTGCATCACTGCCTCGACCTATAGTTTTCCAAGTTGTGACGTTTGAATTATTTGATACAGAGGTGGTGCCGTCAAGTAAGTCTGAACGAAGCCAAAGTTGAAGTTTACTGGTAACACCACCGGGACCGTTTGCTGGTGTTGGAATATCGTAAGTGATGATTACTTGTCCGTTTGCACCATTACCTCCACTTCTTGTGCCTGATGTTCTATAGGCTCCACCACCACCACCACCGGGTGTTGTTCCGTTAGAACCATTACCTTGAGAGACAGTTCGACCGCTACCTCCATCACCTCCTCCTGTTGGAGCTGAGGCACCTGTACTATTAGTTGCATTATTACCCGCTGCATCTATACCCGCTGAAGAACCACCGCCACCGCCTCTGTATAAAGTGTTTGAGCCGGCACTTGCACCGTTCCCTCCACTTCTTCTTATGTCCCCGATACAACTGTTTGCTTGACCTCCGGTAGCTCCTGATGTAGAGTTGTTAGCGACACTACTACCTCCTTTTGCAAGGATTGTGGTACTATTGATAAACCAGGAATCGCCACCGGCAGAAGTTGAAGAACTTCCGGTTCCTACGTTTACCGTATAAGTAGAGTTTGGGGTTACGTTTACTACTTTACGAGCATAAGCACCACCACCACCACCACCACCGGAGCCGTTTGAGGTTCTTGTACCTCCTCTACCGCCACCGCCCCATGCTTCTACAGTTACAGATGTAACACCCGAAGGCACGGTAAAAGTGTTACTTTCATCAAAGGTTTCACTTATTGTTTGTGAGATACCTTCTGTAAAAATTAATAATACTGTTATAAACAATATTTTTTTAATTCCGATTTGTGTTTTATTTTCCATTTTATTTTGGATTTTTAGCAACATAAATTATTATAGATTTTTGACGCTTCAAAGGTAAGTGAATACAAATGTAAATATCGATAAAAAGAATTAAAAAATCGATGAAATGCACTTTTTTGTAAAAAGTATAGATAAAAATACTACAAAAATAATTATCAATAATACTTAAAACATTACTGAAATGATATAAGAAATTTGTAGTATAATACCTGTATATTCAGAAAAAAGGTATATTGATAACCTAAGATTTGATTATCAAAAAATAGTAAAACTTAACTCAAATAACACAAAAGATTTTTACTACGTGAATTGGTTTTAAACAGCACCTGTTTTTTCGTGTATTTTATAATTCTCATGGTTGGGGCGGTTTCGAAGAATGAGTTCGCCCAAAAAACCGGCTAAGAATAATAGTGTTCCGATAATCATGGTTGTAAGAGAAATGTAAAACCATGGATTATCGGTAATCAATGCATAAGGTAAATCATTGTATAGTCGGTATAGTTTTGAAATTCCGATGTATCCGGCCGAGGCAAACCCTACAAAAAACATAATAACACCCCAAGCTCCGAAAAGGTGCATGGGTTGTTTTCCGAATTTGGATAAAAACCAAATGGTGATTAAGTCTAAAAATCCGTTTATGAATCTTTCCATGCCAAATTTTGTCACACCATATTTTCTGGCTTGGTGTCTGACTTCTTTTTCACCTATTTTATAGAACCCGGCATTTTTTGCCAAAACAGGGATATAACGGTGCATTTCTCCAGAGACTTCGATGTTTTTGACTACTTTTTTGTTGTAGGCTTTGAGTCCGCAGTTAAAATCATGTAATTTTACTCCCGAAGTTTTTCTGGCAGCCCAATTGAATAGTTTGGACGGAATATTTTTGGATAAAACCGAATCATAGCGTTTCTTTTTCCACCCGGAAACTAAATCGTATTGACCGCTGATAATCATGTTGTACAGTTCAGGAATTTCTTCCGGATTGTCTTGTAAATCGGCATCCATAGTGATAACTACATCGCCATTTGCTTCGGCAAAACCAGCGTGAAGAGCTTGTGATTTGCCAAAGTTTTGAAGAAAACGAATGCCTTTTACATTCTGATTTTCGTTAGATAATTTAGTTATAATTTTCCATGAATTGTCTGTGCTTCCGTCGTCTATAAACAGGATTTCGTAAGAAAAATTGTTTTTGCTCATAACACTTTCAATCCACGTGTGGAGTTCGTTGAGCGACTCTTCTTCGTTAAGAAGCGGGATGACAACAGAGATATTCATTTAATGTATCTTGGTCGGTGTTTTGAAAATCAGAGCAACTAACAATCCTATAAGACAATAAAAAATAGCTTGAAAAAAATATGATTGTATCTGTGAGATAAAACCAAAATTGTCTTTGCTCTCGATATCCGATATTGCTTTATCAATTTCAGATTGAGGTACATTAAATTTTGTCATCATGTTTTCTGTTATTTCAATGACGTGTTGCGTAACTATTGCTTTGGCATCGGGGTCAATGACATTAAACAACAAAATGTTAAACAATACATAAATACCCACACCAACAAGGATTGGAACTATAAAACTTGTATAAGCTTGTTTGAAGTTTATAATGCCATTTAATGCTTTTTTGTTTTTAATGCAAGCATAAATTCCAAATCCTATAATGATAATAAAATTGAAAACACCGACCCAAGTATTAGTAAATAAAGATAGGTCGATACTATAAATGATTGCAGCAATTGCAGCTAACACAATGCCTAAGACAACACCGAGCGATAAACTGTTTTTTTGTATAATGTTTTCCATAGAGCTCGAATTTTTTAAAATTTAGTTACAAATATATTTAATTCTATAAATTGTTGGTAGGTGAATGTAGTTTAATGTTACATATAAAATCAAAAAAATAAATTAACCGTTTGATTTTTAAAAAATAATCGTAAATTTGCACCCTGAATTAAAAATAAGAATTTAAAAGCTGTTGTATGGTTTATACCTTTTTGTAAAAAAAGCATCAGAATCAGTAATGGCATAAACAATAAAAAATCTCAAAAAAATGAAAAAAGGAATTCACCCCGAAAATTACAGATTAGTTGCTTTCAAAGACATGTCAAACGACGATGTTTTTATTACTAAATCTACTGTTGAAACAAAAGAAAATATAACCGTTGACGGAGTTGAATATCCGGTTTTTAAAATGGAGATTTCAAGAACTTCTCACCCATATTATACCGGTAAATCTAAATTGGTAGATACCGCAGGGCGTATTGACAAGTTCAAAACAAAATATGCAAACAGAGGAAAATAATTTTCTCATAATTGTACAAAAAATCCCGATTTGCAAATCGGGATTTTGTTATTAATTCTTAATCATTTCTTCGAGGCAGCTTTTTTCAAATCATCACCTCCGGGCAGATTCATGTGGTCTGTGAGTAAAGAAACATCGTTCAGATTAAAATCACCTATAAGTGAAAGCAGAATAGTTTCTTTGCCGTCAATAAACATAAGAAGTTCTTTTGCATGAGATTTTTTAGTACTCGGTTTTGCGTGAATTTTTACGTTTTTTCCATTTTGATTTATTTGCATCAACTCATCTAACCCTGCTGTTTTTAAATGATTTTCGGCAGACGATTTCATTTCGGCAGACACTTTGGGATTTGTTGTAACAAAAACTTTTAGGTTGTCCAAATTCTTGATGAGGTCAAAATATTTCTGAACTTCAACATTGTTAACATCGGCTTTTACTTTACTCATCATTTCAAACATTTTTTTGTTTACAATGACAGCGTTGACATCTTCATGATTTGTAAATTTATCAAAACTCGCTTGTCCGAAAACAATATTTGCTGTTAGGCATATTATAATAGTAAATATTCGTATCATGGCTCTTGCTTTTTAAAGATTAAATCTATAGAATTTTCATATTCGTTGATATATATTACACTTTTCATGCCAATATTTAGGTTCTCAGATAATAATTTCAAAGCTTTTTGAGTTTCTATAAAAGCTGTTTCGGGATTGTTTGGTTTATTTTTCTCATTAATAGTTTGTTTTGTACAATGCCAGTATAGCATTATACCACCAAAAAAGATTGAAAAAAAGATTGCAGAGACCCAAATAGTTTTGTTGTTGTACATGCTAATTTTTTGAGTGAAAAAACGAAAATAATTTTAAAGTTATTATTTTTACATAAATAAAAAAAATTCTCAGATGAAAAAACTTCAGTTTGTATCTTTTCTACTTTTTGTTACCTTTTTATCTTCTTGTGATAATGATGATAATGTCAGAATTCCTTCAAGCCTCGAAGTTCAAGATTTTGTTTGGAAAGGCCTGAATCTTTATTATTATTGGCAAGAAGATTCGCCCGATTTGTCAGATAATCGTTTTGAAACACAAAACCAGTTGAATAATTTTTTAACCGGATATCCCCAACCCGAAAGTTTATTTGAACATTTGTTGGTAGATAGAACGACTGATAGATTTAGTGTAATATTTAATGATTATCAGCAGCTGGAAGAAATACTTCAAGGAACAGCTCAAAGCAATGGTGTGGATTATCAATTATATGAAAAGAATCCGGGTTCTGAGGATGTTTTTGGTTTTGTAAGATATATTCTGCCCAATTCTGATGCTACAAATAAGAACATAAAAAGAGGAGATATTTTTTATGCTGTAAATGGAATGTCGATTACTAAAAGCAATTATTCCGGACTATTGGGTTCCAATAGTTATACACTAAATATGGCAGATTACAGTGGTGGAAATATTGTGCCAAACGGAGAATCAGTAATGCTGACTAAATCAAATTACTCTGAAAATCCTGTTTACTATTCAGATACATATACTTATGACGATAAAAAAATTGGTTATTTAATGTATAATGGATTTTATTCCGCTTATGACAATCAACTTAATCAGGTTTTTGGTCAGTTTCAATCGCAGGGAATTACGCACCTTATTGTTGATTTAAGATATAATTCTGGAGGTTCGGTTACTTCTGCAACCCGATTGGCAAGTATGATTACAGGTCAGTATAACGGTCAAGTGTTTGCCAAACAGGAATGGAATCAAAAAGTTACAGATTATTTCAATGAAAATAATCCGGAATCTTTGTTGAACCGTTTTACAAATTCCATAGGAAATAATAATACTATTAACAATCTGAATCTGCAACATCTTTATGTTATTACATCACGTAGCTCGGCATCTGCCAGCGAATTACTGATAAACAGTTTAAAGGCATATATTGACATAACCGTGATTGGAAGAACTACAACGGGAAAAAATGTAGGTTCAATTACTTTATATGATTCACCGGATTATGGAACAGAAGGAAGAAATGCTAAGCATCGTTATGCCATGCAACCTATAGTATTGAAAATAACCGACAAAAATGGAAATGGAGAATATGCAGGCGGAATTGCCCCTGATGTTGACTTGCCTGAAAATCTTGCAGATGCCGGAATTATTGGCGATGTGGAAGAGCCTCTTCTTGCAGCGACAATCGCACAAATCTTAAGTAACGGAAGATTTATGCCTCAACAGCCTGAAAAAGTTTTTACAGATTTTAAAAATACTAAAGAAATGCGTCCGTTTGGCAGTGAAATGTATTTGGATAAATTGCCCGAAAAACTACAAAATATTTTTCCGCTTAATTAAAATGAAATAGTGAAAAAAAGAGCAGGTTGTTGTGCCTGCTCTTTTTTTAATAAATTTTAGAATACCCACTAATTAAAATAAAATCCGTTTGGAATTATTCCCGCTTCATACGAATTTATAGCTGTTCCACTTGTTGAGTAAATGAAAATCTCTCCGTTTGAATTGTAATCTTTCGGGTCAGACATATAGATTTTTCCGTCTTCAACAGCAAATCCGTAAATGCTCCAAACTCCACTTCCGCTCAAAGATAAAAGAGAATTTGTAGGCAGGTTCGTATCCGAAAGTCCCATAACATAAACGTCAGCACCAATCGTATAATAGATTTTATTGTCTTCGATTTCTAAATGTGACGGATAAACTCCCGAAGCAAAAGGAAGCTCCTGTACAATTTCATTATTGCTTAAATTAATTTTGTACAATCCTCCTTGTGTAGATGGTTCAGAACTCCACGAATCAAACCCACTACACAACACATACAAATAACCGTTTTCCTCCTTAATTCCGTCAGGAATATCAGCTACGGTAATCGTTGCAGTAACCGAATTTGATGACAAGTTGATGACAGAAATCGTATTTCCGGTTCCCCAACCCCCTTTATGAGCTACATATAATTTTCCGTTTTCTTCAACCATTCTTTCAGGCCCTTCCGAAACCGAAATTGTAGAACTAACCTGATTGGAATTCAAATCAATAACTGCAATAAAATCATCTGAAGTATTCAAAGGGTCTCCTAAATTTGAAACATATCCTTTTCCATCTTCAAAAACGATATATCTCGGATTTTGCAATCCCGAACTAATGGTCGTAATCAACTCAAATGTATAACGGTTTACCACTCGGATTACATTCGAATTGTTTACCACAATATACGCTTTGTTTCCTTCAATTCCGATACTTTGAGCTACATCTCCAAGAATACTTCCGTTTACTGCATTATAAATTTCGTGTTCCAATTCTCCGTTTGCAGACAAAAACGAAACTTCTGCCGAATTCGAGTTAAAACCTCCCTCGTTGAGTACGAATACTCCGTTTTCAAAATCTCCTTGTGAAGTGTGTCCTCCTCCGTTGTTATCGTCATCACTACACGAAGCAAAAAATAACGGAATTCCAAAAGCTATTACAGCTAATTTTTTGATTGTTTTCATATTTATATTTGTTTAAAGTTTAAAGTTCAAGGTTTAAAGTCGTTTTTTTTGGTTTTAACCTCCTCTCCTTTGGAGAGGTTGGGAGAGGATTAAATATCCCATAACATTCCTTCCTGCGAGTGGTCGGTTTTCGACACTTTCGTAAAATGTATTAAAGATATTTTGCACTTTTATTCCTATGGTATAATTCTTTTTGAAGGTATAATCCGTTCCTAAATTCACAACCTGATATGCATCAATATTATACCTCGAATTGTTGTCAGACTTTGTAAAAACCTCTCCGACATACAAATATTCTCCGTAAACATTGAGGTTTTCATATCCGTACGAAATTCCTGCATTGGCTTTGTGCTTCGGAATGTAAATCAAATAGTTCTCGGTTTTTTTGTTTTTGGAAGACGTATAGCCGTAGTTTGCTTTTGCATTTACGGAATGTTTTCCGAAGTTTTTCAGATAAGACAATCCTCCCTCAAATCCGAAAATTTCGACTTCATCGGTATTTTCGGGTTGCCACATTGAGCCACTCGGAATCCAACGCAACATATCTTCGATATGATTGTAATATCCTGTTAATGAAAAACTTAAATCTCTGATTTTAAATTCGTTTGTGATTTCTGCCTGATACGACGTTTCGGGATTCAAATCAGGATTTCCTCCCGTAACCCAATACAAATCATTAAAAGTCGGAATGCGGAAGTTTTTAGATGTATTGAATTTTACCGAATAAAAATCCGTGAAATCATACTTCATTCCGAGGGAATACAACAACGGACTTTTGTAGTTATTGGTAATTTCTTTTCGTAAAGCGATTTCATACAGAAATTTATCCGAAAGTAAATGTTTAAACATCAGACTTCCCGAACCAATCTGTCGTTTTTCGTTCTGAATATCAGAACCTTGTCCTTTATTTTGAGTGAAATCCAAAATAGTATTCAGCTTAATTCTATCCGAAAAATCATAAGCCAAATCATATTTTGCGATAAGACTTTCCACTTTTCCGAACGTGTGATATTCACTATTGATATTCGGAAAATAGTTGTATTCTTCGTATAAATGGGCTAATTTCACTCTCGAAGTGAATTTATCAAAAAAGCTCGTCCACTCCAACAAATTGCGAATGTCCGTATTGTGGTATTTCGTGGGAGTTTCCGTAGGAAGAATAAGCGAAAAATGTCTTTCTCCATCAAAATACTGACTGTAAAATTTGAGTATATTTTTCTCGTTCAGTTTGTATCCGAAATCGGCATTAAAAGTTGAATTTTCAAATTCTCCATTCAGATTTTTTTGGTTTTTCCCAACCCAATCGTAGTCATTATCCGAAAAAGAACGTGCAAAACCAAGTTGTAAACTGTACTTATCCGAAGCAATTTTCGTCTGAAAACGTCCGTCAAACGTATTGAAACTTCCGTATCGCAAAAGTAGTTCGTTTTCGAATCTATCGTAGAAATACAAATCGTTATTCAGGTGAATACTTCCTCCGATGGCACTACTTCCGTAAAGCACACTTCCTCCTCCTGATTTTACGTTTATAGTATTGAATGACAAAACATTAACTGCATTAAAATCGGTTTGCCCGAGAAGTTGTGAGTTGATATTAATTCCGTTCCAAATAACCGCAGTTTGTTGAGCAGTTGTTCCTCTGAAAGATGGAGAAGAAGCTCCTCCAAGTCCGTTTTCTTTGAAATAAATAAGGGAATTGTAGTTTAAAACCGAAGTCAGAAAACTCGGATTTCGCTTGATGACGCTATCATTGAGCTTTTCGGTTTTTTGGGTTTGGGAATAATCTTTCAGTAAATTATCCGAAATAACAACTTCTTTTAATTCAATAACTGTACTCTTCTGCCCAAAAACAGAACAAAATATTAATAAAAACAAACAAGGTAATAATTTTCTAAACATAAATTTTAAAACTTTTTTTCCCGAAAGTTTAATTCTATATTATTGAACTTGTTTATTAAAACTAAAACAAGTTCTTGCATAAGGCAGGTCTCCTGGCTCGCGTCTTGTTGTCTGACCTTCCCATTCCGAAAGAAACAGTGGTATGAAGTTAACAACAAGCTTTGTAGCTTACAGTTGCGGGTACAGCTCAGGATTTAGAATTATTCTTCACCTGATTCCCTATTAAGGCTTTTTTTGAAAAATGCCACCATTATGTGGTTGCAAAAGTAGTTGTTTTGATTGAATTGGACAAGACAAACTAAAGAGAAATTCAAATTGTATCATTTGGTTTGTGATTTGAATTTGCTAATTCTACATTTGCAAAATATAAATTGTTTCTGCTATGAATGTTTTGCGTTTTGTTGTAAAGTCTTTTTTTGTTTTTATGTTCACTGTACTTTTTTCCTGTAAAAGTAACAGCGAGGCAGATATGAACACCGTCATATCGGGCAAGGAACTCATTTCGTATGCAAGCGGACTTTCGATACAAGATTATGAAACATTTAAAATTGTAACGGTTTCCAATCCTTGGACGGGTGCTAAAGAACCTTTTACCTATATTTGTTATTCCGAAAACACAATTTTACCTGATAGTTTACATAAATATCAGGCGATTCAGATTCCGGTTAAATCTATAGTGGTTACTTCAACAACCCACATTCCGCCTTTAGAATTGTTAGGTGTAGAAAAATCGCTTATAGCGTTTCCCAATACAGATTATATTTCTTCTGAAAAAACACGAGCTTTGATAGATTCCGGATTAGTGCGAGAAATAGGCTCTAATCAAGCATTGAATACAGAAGTTTTACTCGATTTGAATCCCGATGTAATTATGGGATTTGGTGTTGACGGTGAAAAAAGCACCTATGACAATTTACAGAGAAACGGAATCAAAGTGGTTTATAACGGAGATTGGACAGAGCAAAACGCATTGGGCAGAGCAGAGTGGATTAAGTTTTTTGGAGTGTTGTTTGATAAAATATTGTTGGCAGAAACTGTTTTTTCAGAAATAGAAAAAGATTATAAAAATGCACAAACTTTGGTTGAAAACATAAGTCAGAAACCAACAATTTTAAGTGGTGCAATATACGAGAATCATTGGTATCTACCTCAAGGCAAAAGCTGGGCTGCTATGTTTTTAAAAGAGGCTGGTGGTGATTATATATGGAAAGAAACAGAAGGTACAGGCAGTCTTTCACTTACATTCGAAACAGTTTTTGACAAAGCTGAAAATGCAGATTTTTGGATTGGACCGGGACAGTTTACTTCTATAAATGAAATTTTAAAAGCAAATCCGAATTATAAGCATTTTAAAGCGGTGCAAACAGGAAATGTATTTTCTTTCAGTAGTAAAAGAGGAAAAACAGGAGGTGTAATATATTATGAGTTGGCATCTTCACGACCTGATCTTGTATTGAAAGATTTGATAAAAATATTACATCCGGAAATCTTACACGATTATGAGTTGAGTTTTTTTGAACACCTGAAAACCAAATAAATTTTTTAAAACAGATTAATTGCCCGATTTTAAAAAAAATACCATTTTGCTTACATTTCTATCTTTGTTTCTAATAGGAATGTTTCTGTTGAATCTTGCCATAGGTTCAGTAGATATTCCTGTTTCTGCTATTATAGATTCGGTATCGGGTAAAGAGATAAAATCTTCATGGGAAATTATTTTATGGAATTTTCGTCTGCCAAAAGCCATAACAACTATATTAGTAGGTATAGGATTGTCGGTTGCGGGTTTGCTTATGCAGACATTGTTTAGAAATCCGTTGGCGGGACCTTATGTTTTGGGACTTAGTTCCGGTTCGAGTCTTGGGGTTGCTTTTGTTATAATGGGAACGGGGTTTTTACCGGCTTTTCTGCTTTCCGATTACGGAGTTGTGATGGCTTCAGCTCTTGGTAGTTTTCTTGTATTGTTGGCAGTATTGGCAGTTTCTCAAAAACTTCGCAACACAATGGCAATTCTTATCGTTGGGCTTATGTTTGGTAGTTTTACATCGGCTATCGTAAGTGTTTTAGCATATTTTAGCACAGCCGAAGAGTTGCAAAGATTTACTTTTTGGTCTATGGGGAGTTTGTCAAATCTTTCTTGGACATCTGTTTCTATTTTGGCTGTGTGTTGTTTTATAGGAATTATGCTGAGTGTGTTTTCTGTAAAATCACTCAACGCTCTTTTGTTAGGAGAGAATTATGCAAAAAGTATGGGACTCAATTTTAATAAAGTTCGTTTTTTGATTATTCTGGCAACAAGTATTTTGGCAGGTGGAATCACGGCATTTGCGGGTCCGATTGCTTTTATTGGTCTGGCTGTTCCGCATTTGGCAAAACTCTTGTTTCAAACCAGTAATCATCGGGTCTTGTTGGTAGCTACATTACTTATTGGTGCAATATTAATGCTGATATGCGATAGCATTGCACAAATGCCAGGAAGTGATTTTACATTACCAATCAATGCAGTTACCTCTATTGTCGGTTCGCCTGTGGTAATTTGGCTTTTGCTGAGAAAAAGAAATTATGTATAGTTCATGGAAGAAAATAATAAAATACTTTATACAGAGAACCTTTCAATTGGTTATATAACTCAAAAAAGAAAGACTTGTGTAGCAGATAATTTGAATCTTTTTTTTGAAACAGCAACTCTTGTAGGATTGGTAGGAAGTAACGGCATTGGTAAATCTACCTTGCTCCGAACTTTAACAGGAATCCAAAAGCCTTTGTCCGGACAAGTGATGTTGCAGGATAGAAACATCAATAACTATCCACCAAAAGAATTAGCCAAACAAATAGGAGTTGTTTTGACAGAGAAACTTCCGCCAAGCAATCTTTCGGTATTTGAATTAATAGCTTTAGGAAGGCAGCCTTATACCAATTGGATCGGCAAAATGTCTGACGAAGATATAGATAAAACCCATAAAGCGATAGAACTTACCCAAACAGAGGATTTAATGCATAAAAAATACTATGAGCTAAGTGACGGACAGTTGCAAAAAGTGTTGATTGCTCGTGCTTTGGCTCAAGATACGCCGCTAATTGTTTTAGACGAACCCACGACACATCTGGACTTAAAACACAAGGTTGGAGTATTGAAGTTATTGAAAAAATTGGCTGTAGAAACCCAAAAATGTATTTTGTTTTCTTCGCATGATATTGATTTAACGATTCAGTTGAGTAATAGAATGATTGTAATGACAACCGACGGAGTGTGGCAGAATACACCGACTAAACTCATTGAACAGGGTGTTTTTTCAACACTTTTTAAAGATGAAAAGATACATTTTGATGCTGAGACAGGAAGGTTTAAAGTTGAATCGTGAATAGAATAAAAAACTTTTAGCTTCCTTTCAGTAAATTTATACTTACCGTTGCCAAGTCAGAATCCGGAAATTTATGAAAAAATCTCGTGTCGGGATATAAACCGGCTTCCGCAGCTATTTTATGCAACACATCTATTTCTACTATGTATTGGTCAGAAAAGCCATGCGTGGCATCATAGGCGGTAGCAGCAGTTTTACCAATATTTTTGGCGGTTAAAGCCGGATTTATGGTGTGGAGTTCAATAATCAATAAACCATATTTTTCAACATACGGACTCCATTTTTGAAGATGTTCGAGCAGATTGTCTTCTACATCGACATTTTGAATGTGTTGACCTCTGTGTGCAAAAGCTCCCGTTGAGGTACTGGTACGTCCTTGTGTTTTGTTTTTCGGAGTTTCCCAAATACGATTATGATCCAAAAATGTACGAACATTTAGCAAATCTTTCAGGTCTATGTTGTAATTTTCTCTCAGATTGTCAGATAATAAATCGGGTCTTCCTATATCACCCCAAATAACTTTTGCCCAAATATCGGCATTGATAAGGTTAGCACGGGTTACTTTAAGAGCTGCCTGATTATAATCGGCTCCCACAAGAAATAACGGATAGTCATCTAACATTTTTCCGCGAAGAGTTTGCCTGTCTATTACTTCAAACAGGTGTTGAAGAAATGCACCATTTCCACATCCCATATCAAGGATGCCTTTGGGCTGTTCTTCGATGGGGCGATTAAATATTTCGATGATAATATTGTCAACAATCTTAAAATATGAGGTGTGAGCACCACCACTTCCCCAAACATTCATCTCACGGTCAACGTGTTTTTCATCATCATCAGGATTGGTGTTTCGTAGAATATCCGGATTTCCAAAAATGATTTCGTCAATTTTTCGAAACATTGGTAGATAAGAAACCGTTACGCCATAAGCCGAAGCTTTTTTAGCAAAAAAGAGTCCACTTTCTGTAAATTGATAAAAACCGTCTTTTTCTGTAAACCAACCTAAATGAGCAAAGAAATTCAGAATCTCAGCAAAATGTTCCGGATGTTTATGAAACTCCTCGGGACGAAACCGAGTTTCCATAAAATATTTGTGGAACATGCCACTCATTGCTAATTGTACCAATGTGCTTGCTACAAGATTTCCTTCAATATGGCTGAGAATTTGTTTTTGAATCCTGCGTTCATTTTCGTTGTCTGAAAATGTCAGGTTGTAATTCTCTTTATATTTTTCAAATAATTGTTTTTGCAACAAAAAAGATTTTTCATGCAACGTTTGTGAGTGAAATTGTCCAATTAGTTTTGACAATTCGACAACATCTTTGTATAGTGGAATCAGTTCAAAAGCTGTTTGACTGTTTTTGTTTGTGCTGATGGTTATGAATTCATTTTCAATTGTGTAATCGATGAAGCCTTGCGAAGCCAGAACTCTTAAACCCACATTCAAGTATCCTTTGTTGGCAGGATGAATTGCTAATATTTCTGATAATGATAGTTTTTTTTCTTGCTTTATTGTGTCTAAAACACCTTTTTCAAATAAAGCATAGGCAACAGGAGCAGTAACTAAGCCATCAAGATGTCTGAATAATTGGCTTCTGAAAATAGATTTATCAAGCATATTGTAAGGTTTCGGCTAAAATAAAAAAAATATTACTATAACTTAAAATCAGGATAGAATTTAGGTTTTTTTAATGAGGTTAATTGTCGTAAAGTTTTTTCTCAACTAAATTGTTAGAAGGAAAAATATCGTATTTAATAGATTTTTTCAACTGTTTGTCGAATTTATATATGCAATTTGATGTTTTTTTGAAGACCGAATGGTTTTTTTGTTATTTTTGGAATATATTCTTTGTAAAATATGAAAATAAAAGGACTCCTATTTCTAATTGCAATTTCATTTTTAGCATCTTGTTCTTCAGATGATAATTATGTTGATCTTCCCGAAGATCCTATTTCTCCTGTAGTTCTTGATTTAGAACAAGTTCCATATCAGAATTTATCAGAATATGTTTTCTTTGAAGGCGATATGAAGAACCAAGAACCAGTGTATGGCGTTTTGCCTTATGAGCCAATCAGTTCCTTGTTTACAGATTATGCAAAGAAAAAACGTTTCGTTTGGATGCCTTCAAATACAAAGGCTACCTATATCGGAGACAGTACTATTCTTGATTTTCCGGTTGGTACGGTTTTGATTAAGAACTTTTATTATGATAATGTCATTCCGGGCAATACGACCCGCATTTTGGAAACCCGCTTAATGATTAGAAAAGAAGAAGGTTGGATTTTCGGACAGTATAAATGGAATGATGAACAAACAGAGGCCGAACTCGATATGAATGGAAGTTTTGCAAGTATTTCGTGGATTGATGAATTCGGTGCAACCCAAACAGTATCAAATTACAGAATCCCTTCTGAACACGAGTGTCTTATCTGTCATAAAACCATAATACCTGTTAATGAGGTTGTTCAAGAAATTCCGATACCAATTGCTCCAAAACCCGAAAGCCTGAACAAAATTTATAATTATGGTGACGAGTCTAAGAATCAATTGGCAAAATGGATTGAATACGGATATTTAGATTCAAATATACCTTCAAATACTCAAGCAGTAATAGATTATAGTGATGTTTCGCAACCTTTAGAATTGAGGGTTCGCTCTTATTTAGATGTGAATTGTGCCCATTGCCATAAAGAAAACAGTCATTGTGATTATCGTTCAATACGTTTAGCGTTTAGCGAAACATCCAATTTGCAAAATATAGGAGTATGTCAAGAACCGGAAGGTACTTCAGAAGAAGGAATTACACATATCATCGCTCCTCAAAATATTGAGCGTTCTATGATGTATTTTCGCATGAGTACAAATGACCCAGCATATATGATGCCTCTCGTAGGAAGGTCGATAATACATACAGAAGGGATTCAACTTATGGAAGAATGGATTAACTCTTTAGAACTTTGTGACTAAAACTTAAATATATTAAATCAAACATCATGAAAAAAATTACTTTTCTTTTTGTAGCCTTATTATCCTTTTCAGGTTGGTCACAGTCAACATGTCAGGATGCTTTGGTTATCTCGGCAGGCATCTATAGTATTGGTGTTGTTAATGGTGATGCACCAACGCTTATTTGTGCTCCAAACGGAGTCCCGACCAACACCGGAAACTTTGCAGGAATGTGGTATTCATACACTCCCACACAAGATTATGGTGTTACCGTTACTACAAGTTTATCGGTAAATCAGGGGCGTGATTCTCGTTTTCACGTTTACACTGGAACCTGTGGCAATTTAGTGTGTTATGCAGGCGACGATGATAGTGGTAGTGGTTATTTGTCCGAAGCAGTTTTCAACGTAACTGCAGGTACTACCTACACTATTGTATTCGATAACAGATGGGGAAATAATGCAAACAATATAGATTTTCAGTTGATTGAAGGAGATGTAATTGTAGAACCAGAACCGATAGATTTATTAGTAACACCTGTAAGCTTTACTACACAAACCAGAACAATTAATGGTTCATATAAATTGGGCCTTGTTGATATGAATGGCGATTTTCTTGATGATTTAGTATCTGTAGTAAGCAACAATCAAGTACAGATTCATTATCAAAACCCGGACGGCACTTTTACGGTTGCCAACATTAGTACACCAACAACAGAAAATCTTCCGGTGTGGAGTATGGCTGCAGGAGATTATGACGGAAATGGATATACAGATTTATTGTACGGTGGGAGTAGTGGTATTACTTTTATGAAAGCTACAGACGACGGCACGGGTTTTGAAAAAATATCATTTCCTCAATACGTTTTTTCACAACGCTCTAACTTTGTTGATATTAACAACGATGGTCATTTAGATGCTTTTGTTAGTCATGATGTTGCACCAAATGTTTATTATCTGAACGATGGTGAAGGAAATCTAACTTTCTATCAAGGAGGTATCGGAGATGTACCCAGTGGAGGAAATTATGGTTCTATCTGGACAGATTATGATAATGACGGAAATGTTGATTTATTCATTGCTAAATGTAGGGGAGCAGGTTCGCCAGCAGCTATTGACGAACTTCACCGCGGTAACGGTGACGGAACATATACAAACGTAGCACCACAAGCCAACATCAATACTGTCACACAAACTTGGTCTGCAGCATGGGGAGATTTTGATAATGATGGACACATGGATGCCGTTGTCGGTGCATATTCTTTTGCATCTGGTGGGCATCTTGTTATGAGAAATAACGGAGACGGAACCTTTACTGATATTACTGAAAACTCAGGATTTGATGCTTTTGAAGGTATAGGTGTAGAATATGTTGCAGCAGATTTTAATAACGACGGTTTTATTGATGTATTCTGCGGAGGTAGTAGCATTATTATGTATAATAACGGTGATATGACTTTTTCACCGGTTAGTGCATACGCATCAGGAGCTCTGGGAGACTTGAACAATGACGGATTTATAGATATAATGAACGGAAATAACCTTAGAATAAATGATGGTAACAGCAACAATTGGATTAAATTTAACCTTCAAGGTGTAACTTCAAACAGACAAGGTATCGGAGCAAGAATAGAAATCTATGGTTCTTGGGGTGTTCAGATTCGCGATATCAGAAGTGGAGAAGGTTTTAAATATGCCGGAAGTCTTAATGCACATTTTGGGATTGGTGAAGCCACCGAAATTGATAACGTAATCATAAGATGGCCTTCAGGAATTGTTGATACAATTGACAACCCTACAATAAATCAGCCTCTTTTTGTGTTAGAAAACTCAACGATGGGTGTAAATGAAAATGCTCTGTCAGATTTTGTTGCATTTCCAAATCCAGCAAAAGATGTTTTGACTTTAAATTCTCAAAGTTCTCTGATAAAAGCTGATATGTATGACCTGAGCGGACGTAAAGTTCTAACAACCGAAGTCGCTCAGAACAACACAATAAATATTTCCGGTTTGGCATCAGGAACTTACATCCTTCTTGCAACAGATAACAGTGGAAATCAATCGACTCAAAAAATTATTAAACAATAATTTTCCGATTTTTGTAATCTAATAAAGCCTTCCGTTTTTTTCGGAAGGCTTTTTTGTTAACTTTGAACACCAATTTTTCAATTTATGAACTATATACTTTTTGACGGAACAGTACGTAATGCACTTTTACCTTTTACTTTTACAAGACCTGTAGCAGATATACGCATCGGTATTTTGACTATACGTGAAAAATGGGAAAAACATTTAGGATATACCACTACAACACTGACGGAAGAATATCTTATGGAGAAATTTCCTATGGTTGAAATGGAGGAAAATATTATGATTAATGCATCTTTTCTGCCCAATGAAGTGTTGGCAGAAATGGTGAAAAATATAGAGAAGAACCAAGCAGTTTTTCAAGGTGAAGATGTCATTGCTTTTTATACGAATGATACTCAGGAGGAAGTAGATTTTGACAGTTATGAGATTATAGAATATGACGAAAATTGTATTAAAATAGAACATACTTGGGATATATTTTCAAAAAATGATGAAGCTCTTTGCGAAGATTTTGAACTCATTACTCAAGACAGAATTTCGCAGCCCATCCCGAAAAGTGTCAATGTTATCTCGCCCGAAAATATATTTATAGAGGAAGGTGCCAAACTTGAATTTGTAACTTTGAATGCTTCTGCGGGACCAATTTATATCGGTAAAAATGCCGAAATAATGGAAGGTTCGGTTATTCGAGGACCTTTTGCACTGTGTGAAGAAGCTCAGGTCAAACTTGCCACAAAAGTTTACGGAGCTACGACCGTCGGACCTCATTGCAGGATTGGCGGAGAAGTCAATAATTCGGTGCTGTTTGGATATTCAAACAAAGGTCATGACGGATTTTTAGGGAATTCGGTTGTAGGCGAATGGTGCAATATCGGTGCAGACAGCAATAATTCAAACTTGAAAAACAACTATGAAGAAGTAAAATTGTGGAGCTATGAAACTGAAAGATTTGAAAAAACAGGGTTACAGTTCTGCGGACTCATGATGGGTGATCACAGTAAATGTGGCATCAATACGATGTTCAATACCGGAACGGTTGTAGGCGTATCTGCCAATATTTTTGGGAGCGGTTTTCCGAGAAATTTTGTGTCAAGCTTTAGCTGGGGAGGAGCTTCGGGCTTTACAACCTATATTACCAAAAAAGCTTTTGAAACCGCAAAAATTGTTATGAATCGCCGCCACGTTAATTTTACCGAACAAGATGCCAAGATACTCGAACACGTTTTTGAACTGACTAAAAAATACAGAAAAGAGGATTGATTTTAACAACCTACTTTTTTAGGGTATTTGTTGAGATTTACCAATTAAGCTGAACAATAAAATTCCAAGCATAAAACTTGGATTTTGTTGTTTTATAGAGTTGCATTTGCTTGTTGAATCTACGCACAAAGTATAAACAAAAGTTTTTTTGTAAGTTTACTATGGTGGTTTGTATGTCAAATAATACAATGTATTGATTTCGGAAACTAAAAGTTTTACTATGGGTTTTAATCAAAAGTCATTAAGTATGAAATCTGTATGCGGAAATATTTATAAGAGTACGAAGTCGATTATTATGAAATAGAGTTTGTTGTGATGATTGTTAGAGAAAATGATGTTGTTTTAAAGAAATAAGGCTAATCTTTGACAGAATCCTTTTTTACTCGTTTTAAACTAAGCATATTCAACGGGTTGATGCCCAAACCTTCAACATTTTTAAGCGTAAAACGGGCAGCTTTATCATAAAAGAGAAAAACAACCGGAGCTTCATCCATGATGATTTTGTCCATTTGTTGGTAAAGCTCAATTCTTTTTTGATTATCTGTTTCCAAAAAAGACTGCTCGTATAATTTGTCAAATTCCGGGTTTGAAAAATGGGTATAATTCGGTCCGTTCGGAGCAAAATTTTTACTGTAAAATAACGAAAGGTAATTTTCGGCATCGGGGTAATCGGCAATCCAGCTGGCTCTGAAAAAATCAACTTTTCCCGTTGCAATAGATTGGCGTAAGGTTGCCGGCGGCGAAACATCTATGTTGACCTCCAATCCTATTTTTTGCCATTCTCGTTGCAGAAATTCGGCTATGTCGATATAGTTGGCATTCGTACTCAGCATGATAACCGGCTTGGAATTCCTGTTTCCTTTTCTAAACTCCGATACTAATTTTTTTGCTTTTTCAGGGGCGTAATAGTACCCTGCATTTTCGTTATATCCGGGCAATCCTGCAGGAATAATGCCACCGGTAGCCGGAGTTCCCATATTGTTTCTAAGGTAAGTAACCATTTTTTGCCTGTCAAAACCATAGTTCAATGCCTGTCTGATGCGTTTGTCTTTTATAGCAGAATTGCTGCCGTCCATTCTAAAACCCAAATATTCTGTATTGAGATAAGCACCCGTTATAAGCTTTACAGTATTTATATATTTGGGTTGAAGTGTACCTTTTTGTGTCAAAATATCGTCTTTGTAAGATGGGTCTAAGCCTGATATAAAATCGAGTTTTTGTTGTACAAATTCCAGAAATCCACTTTGTTTGTCTGGTAAGAAAGTAACCGAAACAGCTTCTAAATAGGGGAGTGGCAGATTATTTTCATCTTTTTCAAAATACATCGGATTTTTTCTGAGAACTAATTTTATGTTTTCTTCCCAAAGTTTAAATTGAAATGGACCTGTCCCGATTGGGTTTGACCGAAACACACCGGAGTTTTCGGCAAGTTCTTTTGGAACAACAGAGGCATATTTCATAGAAAGCAATCCTAAGAATGCCGGAAAAGGTTTGTTGAGTTTTATTTCAAAAATACTGTCATTTAAAGCATTGAAACTTTCGGTGTTTTGCAGAATCCATCCACCGGGAGAAGCTGTTTTTTCAGATTTCAGTCGGTTCAAGCTGTATTCAAAATCTTGTGCAATGACGGTGCGTGTACTGTCTTTCCCAAAAACAGAATGTTTGTGAAAATAAACATCATTTCGCAACAGAAAAGTATAAGTTTTTCCGTCTTCGGATATGTTCCAAGATTTGGCAATGTCAGGTTTTATGTTCAGACTGTCGTCTAATTGTACCAAGTTGTTATATAGCTGGTTGCAAATCCAAATGTTGTTTTGAGATCTCGAAAAAGCAGGGTCAAGCGAAGAAATATTGGCACTTTCATTATATCGAAACACCAAATGTTCACGTTCTTTGTTTTCCTTATTTTGGCAAGAAAAGATGATTGTGCATACGCAAACCATTAACAATTTGGTAGTTATAAATTTTAAGTGTTTAGAATTATATTTCATTATCCGAATAAATCTATGTAAATTTGCCGACTGTTTGCCAAGGGTAAATATAACTAACTTAGAGATTATCCAAAGACAGAATTAAAATAAAATGATACATTCCGGAAAAAGAGTCGCATTTTATACGCTGGGTTGCAAACTGAATTTTTCAGAAACTTCTACGATTGCCCGTTCTTTTAAAGATGAAGGTTTTGATCGTGTTGATTTTGAAGAAACGGCAGATATTTATGTTATTAATACCTGTTCGGTGACAGACAACGCAGACAAGCAATTCAAGCAAATAGTGAAGAAGGCTTTGAAAAAGAATGATAAGGCTTTTGTTGCTGCCGTAGGATGTTATGCCCAACTCAAACCGGAAGAATTGGCATCAGTTGATGGTGTCGATTTGGTTCTTGGTGCAACCGAAAAGTTTAAAATTACCGACTATCTGAACGATTTAACCAAAAATGATTTTGGCGAAGTTCATTCGTGTGAAATAGAAGATGCCAATTTTTATGTAGGAAGTTATTCTATTGGCGACAGAACGCGGGCATTTCTGAAGGTTCAAGACGGTTGCGATTATAAATGTACTTATTGTACAATCCCTTTAGCACGAGGGGTTTCCCGTAGCGATACATTGGAGAATGTGCTTAAAAATGCCAAAGAAATTTCTGAAAATGGAATCAGAGAAATTGTGCTTACAGGAGTCAATATTGGTGATTATGGCAAAGGCGAATTTGGCAATAAAAAACATGAACACACTTTTTATGAATTGGTTCAGGAATTAGATAAAATTGAAGGAATCGAACGTTTGCGTATTTCTTCTATCGAACCCAATTTGTTAAAGAACGAAACGATAGATTTTGTATCGCAGAGCCGCACTTTTGTGCCACATTTTCATATTCCGTTGCAATCGGGAAGCAACGACATTCTTAAAAAGATGAAACGCCGTTATATGCGGGAATTGTATGCTGATAGAGTTGACAAAATCAGAGAGGTAATGCCAAACGCTTGTATTGGCGTTGATGTGATTGTTGGATTTCCGGGAGAAACTGATGAGCATTTTTTGGAAACGTATCACTTTCTGAGTGATTTGGATATTTCTTATCTGCACGTTTTTACCTATTCTGAAAGAGATAATACTGAAGCTGTTTTGATGGACTATGTTGTGCCTTTGAATGTACGTTCAAAGAGAAGTAAAATGCTTCGTGGTCTTTCTGTCAAAAAAAGACGGATTTTCTATGAAGAACAGATAGGAACACAGCATACCGTACTCTTTGAAAGTGAAAACAAAGAAGGTTACATTCACGGCTTTACAGAAAACTATATCAAAGTAAAAACACCTTGGAATCCTGCATTGGTCAATACGCTTCACGAAGTGAAACTGACTAAAATAGACGAAGATGGATTGGTAAGGTTTGATTTTGTGAAAGAACCTGTTGCTTTATCGTTTTAACGAAAAATGTCCTTTGGCTTTTCTACCGTCACCAAATTCTATAGAATACCAATAATCATCTGAAGGCAAGAGGTTTCCATTGTATGTTCCGTCCCAGCCATCACCCATAGCGGATATTTGTTTCAGTAATTTTCCGTAGCGGTCAAAAATATAAATTTTAGATTGTAAGTTAAGAGCAGGGTCTATGCCTTCAATTTTCCATGTGTCATTATAACCATCACCGTTTGGAGTAAAAAACTTTGGAATTCCTAAAACATAGATGGTTTGAGAAACTGTGCCACACCCATTTAAATCTGTTATAAAAACGGTGTGAACTCCCGTAGAAACATTCGTAAAGATATTAGAGTCTTGATAAGGCCCTTCTTCATAATCTAAAGCATATTGATAATTTCCATATCCCGATGCCATTATTGTTACAATATTATTGTCTGATAAATCACTTATCACAACATCATCGATTATTGCAGATTGAGAATATATAATTTGGATATTTCTTGTTTCTGTACAGTTTTGACTGGAAGTTACTTCAACCGAATATATTCCGTTTTGATCTGTTGTTATATTATAGTGAATTTCATTGACCATAATTTGCCCGTTTCTATACCACTGATAGCTATACCCACTTGTTTCTGAGTCAAGTACGCCGGCATTTATAGTGATAGAGTCAATGCCAAAACAGATAATTTCTTCATAATCGTCTGCTAAAAATGGTAAAGGATTAACACTAAGTTCTATATACGGACCTAAACCGTAACATGAGTTGTCGAGTTCACTTTCTATTCTTACATAAATCTGTTGAAAATCAGGATATCCGATATTTCTATAATTTGAAATATCAACTATTGCTAATGAATTTCCGTTAATGTCTGTTTCGATGAGGGCATCTTCTTGATTGCGATAATAGCTTATAGAGTAGGGCGTTCCTGTAGGTAGTACTGCCAACAAATCGTTGGTAACACTGCTAAAGTCAAATTGAGAGATGCCGTCTCGATTGTCATTTAGCTCATCAATATAATCATCACATTCCGTAAAAGTTCTTAAAAAAAATGAGGGTATTTGGGTGGTGGTGATAAATACGTTTATTTCACCTATCTCAAAGCATTGTGTGTTGTTTTCTTCTGCTCTTACCCATATTGTTGTGTTACCAGTTGTATAAGTATTTGGGTTGCTGATTAAAAAATCAGGGTTGTTTTCTTCTGCTGCTTGTAGTGAGGTAAAATAAGTGAAAGTCAGATTTTCGAAATCGGCAGAAATGTTGTTTTCTTTTTGTTTAAGATTCACCGTTGAAATTCCGTCAGTGTCATCATCACATTGCACAAGGGTTATTGGAGAATTTAGATTCGGTAACGGATTGACCTGCAACACGGCATATTCAGAATTCAGATTGCAACTGTTTCCGTTACGACCAATAATAACCCGATATCGATAATTGTTCATACCAGTTGTAACGTCATGAATTTGAAGTGTTGCCGTGTTTGTTCCGGAATATGTTGTGTCTCCGGTTGTATCAATCCAATTGATTCCATTATCGGAGCTAAATTGCCATAGATAAAAATCTGAAAGAGCTTCAACAGAGAAAGATATATCCTGAAATTCACATACAATCCGGTCTTCGGGTTGTGTTACAATCTCTAAAGGTGCAGAGATTATGTAATTTGGGTGAGGAATGGTATAACCTGAAATGTGTCCGATAACGATTCCGTTTGCATTTACTGTAGGCGTTCCCCCACCAAGAAATCCGTCCTCATCAGGGTCAGAAAATCCAGCTTCTATAACATCAAAGCACAAATCTCCGTCGCTGTCCAAAGAAATGTAGTTGCTGATTCCGTCGTTGTCTGTATCTGCAATAGTGTAATTTATAACGCCCGAATTTACTGAGGTTTCAAGAAAATTATACAATCCGTTTGTTCCAAATTGGACAATCGGAGCATTAATTCTCCCGTCTCCGGTTATGTTTGTTACACCTGAACCAGATTCATAAACATCAAAAATGCCATCATTGTCGCTATCAAGGTCAAGATAATCAGGAATGTCATCTCCGTCTGAATCAATCGGTACAAGTCCGTTGCCATATACATCACTTATTCCGTCTTTATTATTGTCAACAGAAGAATAAGCTATAAAGTTTATTCCTTGGGCTTCAATATTGTCGGGGATTCCGTCGTTGTCGCTATCAAGGTCAAGTTGGTCAGGAATTCCGTCGCCGTCTGTATCTTTAGGAACACAGGTTGCTATGATTTTTAAAGTTGCACGCGACACGCTTTCCTGTAGATTTTTATGTGTTATTTTTAAATTTTCTGCCAAATAGCTTCTAATGGAAAAGGTTCCTGTGTCAGCCGGCAAAGATGTTCCGCTGTTAAGCCTGATTCTCACTTCAAAAGAAGAGAATTCTACAATATTGCTTTCATATATTCCGTCATAGTTTGTGTCAATCAACAATTGGTTGTTCGGATTCAGTACGGTTAAGCTTTTATTTGGTGGAACGGATAAAATAAATTCTGCATCTGATCTGAAAAGGTCTGTACTATTGGCACTATTTACATATTCTACGGCTATACTTATAGGGTTATCGAAGAGTATGTCGTAAGTGACAGAACTACCCATTCCCTGTCCGGTTACAGAGACAAATCCATCTTCAAAAAATCCTGAAAAAGGAGTTTCAGATGCAGCTCCAACTGTTGAAACTGATGCTACAAAGTTGTTTGTGTATGAACCTATATTAATAGTTCCTGAGTTTATATTAGACAAGTTCAAGTCAACATTTCCGTATGATTCTGTGCAGTTAGGTATTCCGTCATTGTCATAATCCAAATCTATATTGTTGTTTGCTCCGTCGTTATCAGAATCTTCAGGACAAGCACTTACGGGTATTTTGTCCGAAATCAGTTCTGTGCCACATTCGGTGATGGTTGCCCGCAAATGATAATAGCCAGGTAGAGTAGGAGTGTAGGTAGATGCCGTAGCACCAGGGATTTCGACATCATTAAAAAACCATTGATAATCATCAAATGGCGAGAGAGAATTTATTCCTAAGATAATATTGGGGATACAATTATCTGCATTTATATCCAAACGGCTGAAATTTATTTCAGGCTTAAATGTAAATCCTGAGTAATAACCTCCATAAGTGGCAGCTCCGCTTGAACCAAAATAAGATAAATATAATTGACTGGTAGAAAAAACGGATACATTCCCGGATAATCCGGTTATTTTATATGTAACATATTCTGATGTTCCTTCAACATTAAAAGGACCTTGAACAAATGCACCCATCGGAAGAGATGATAAATCATAATCGACTCCGTTAATAATAAAGTTTAAAGTAGAGCCTGTTTTTGTAACAAGGTTTACGCCTATATTTTCTCCAAAAACAATGTTTCCGACTTGCTCCAAAAACGGAATATTATTGATTATTCTTGGTGTTTCGCAACTGAGCGGCGGCACAAAATAGATCTCTTGATTTGCCTGAGTGTTTCCGCCAATGCCTTGATAAGCAAAAACATCTTTTGAACTTTCCACATACATATTTCCGTTTGAGCTATATAGTGAACCATCTATAGCAACATAATCACCGGCATTTAAAATGTAATCGGGAGTTCCGGTATTACCATTCAAAAATATTTCTGTATTATTCTCATGGGCTACCAAAAGTGGTCTTTCTATGATGTTTTCGCCAAAACCTTTTACAAAAATATATTCCTTTCCGGTTCTTTCTACCGAAACAATCTGGTCAAATCCTAAATCGATGTTGTTGTTGTTATTTCCGTTTGTTCCTGCATAAGAACCACAATTTACAGCGATAGGTTTATCTGAAGTAACCAATGTTCCTATGAGTCCGTCACTGTTTGCAGACAATGGTCCTTCTACTGCCAACACATAACTTTCACCTCGGTCAAGGGTAATAGGTGCGGGTGTGTTTCCTGCTGCTACGTTGTTAATTAATGAAACCCCGGGACTTATATCGCCAAAAGAAATTGTTGTGTTGTTTTCTGTTGCCAAAACAGAAATAAAGGTAAAGTGTATGTTTCCCAAAGCTGTGATAGCTGTGTTTACAAAAGCTCCAACCCTGAATTCCGTGCCTAAAGCAGCCAAGCCTTTTGACACAATGCTTCCTGCTTGATAATTTTCGGGAGTAGCTGTTAATCGTACTGCTACATAAACCTGATCTTCAGCTTCTACAATATACCCTTTGTTGTTTAAAATATTACCGACCAGATTTCGCCTTACATGAAATCGAGTATCCAATCCGAAACCAATATTGTGAACAAACGGCGTATCTCTGGAGACTGTTCCGGTTATGGTACTTCCGCCTAATTCTGTAATCACAAAATTAACCGGATTTATGCTTGGAGAGGATATGTATATGAATTGAGACTGAGCAGGCTGTGCGTCAGTTCCTGAAACAGGCGGTATATAATGGGTTTTGCTGAACTGTGCAAATACAGAATTTACGAATAGTAACAGCAGAGTTAAGAGTGTTTTTCTCATTTTTGTTTTGAAAAAAAGTGGGTTTAAAGATAGTGAATTATCTTTTGAGAGAAAAATGCCCTTTTATTTGTTTGCCATTTGCAAAATTTAATATAAACCAATAATCATCAGACGGAAGAAGCCGACCTCTGTAGGTACCATCCCAACCCGATGAAGCAGGATTAAATTCTTTAAGAAGTTTTCCGTATCGATTAAAAATTCTAATTTTTGCTTCGGGTTCATTAAAATACGGGATTTTCCATACATCATTATATCCATCGTTGTTTGGTGTAAAAAAATGAGGATAATCTAAAACAGTAAGTTGAAGATAGTTCTCTCCACATTCATTTTTGATAATTACTGTATAATTTCCGGGAGAAACATTTGTAAAAACAGGATAATCTTGAAAATTAATACCGTCCAAAGAATATAAATAATTACTGTTATCCGGAGTCAGTAAAGTGATGGTATTGTTATTTCCATTAAAATCTGATACAGAACCTGAAAAACCTTCAGGTGAAACAATTGCTGTAACTGTAAAAGTCTGAAGTTGGCTGCACCCTTCAGGGTTTATAACTTCTACCGTATAAGTCCCTGATTGGCTGATGAGGATGTCTTTTGTGGTTTCGCCGGTATTCCAATTGTATGTATAATTTCCTGCCGGAGCAGAAATCCATTCACTAATATTGTTACATAAAGTGATTTGTTGCGGTTCAAACTCTTCGTATAATCCGCCAATATTTAATTCAATCGGAATAAAATCTACACAGTTTATACCGTTTAAAATTTTGGCATAAATAGTTTGTTGAAAAGGGATTGTGTTAATAAATAAATTTGATAAGGGTAATTCGTCTTCCGGATTTTCGAAAAAGTTTATATCATATTCAAAACCTATGGCAGCTGTTATAAAAGGTGTTATTTCTTCACTTAGATTAAATTGACGGATGCCGTCTGCCTCTTGATAAGTATCACAAAAAGAATTTAATGGCGGTATAACGATTTGCTCTTCAGAAACTTCAAGTGAAACAGATACAATGTCTGTACATCCATACGGGTTATCTACAAGGGCATAAATAGTTGAGTTTTGTGATGCAAAATTTGAGGGGTTTTCTATCACATTAGTTTGTAATTCCGCATCATTTAAAGAAGGATAATAACGCACAGTCCATTGGTTGTTACTTCCAATTATTTGATCATCTAATAATCTCAAATTAAAAATTGCAATTCCGTTTCCACTAAAATCACAAGCTGTTAATTCTACCGTGTCGGCTATTGGATTTTCTGAATATTCTATCAATATTTCTCCTGTTGCCACGCAAGAGGTGTTTTCTAAAGTAACTTCTACATAATATTGTCCCGCCTCTTCAACAGTAAACAGTGGCGATACGGCATCAGGTATGGTGATATTGTTTCTGTACCATTGATAAGTATTATTTCCGGTTTGTGTTGCGTCTAATGTAAGACTTTCACCTTCGCATAATGGATTTTCGTTAACAAAACTACGGTCAGAACCCAAATCTATTTGAACTTTAAAACTTCCTCCGCCCAAAAATATAGCAGAATCGTAAAAATTGTTTCCTTGGTCTGCTACGACAAGTTTTAGATGATATAAAACACCCGGCGTTACAAAGGCTTCGGCTTTTAAAATTTTGGTTTGACCATTGTAATTAGTTGAATGATTTGAGCCGTTAAAAGCATCAAAATATTGTTGATTTGCTGGAGGACATATTGTGCCGGAACCTCTTACGGTTGTCACTTTTACCGGAATTGAAGTACCAGGTACAACGGCAAGATTTTCATATTGTTCCTGACTGCCTGCTTCCCGCAGTAAGAAGGCAAAACCATCTGAATAATAGCATTGATGGGAGCCGGGATTGGACAGGTATTGTTCAGAAGAAAAAATATACTCAAAACTCATTTTGTTTGCCAATGGTAGAAAATCAAACTCTAAAACAGTGGCGTTGATGGTATTGTTTTCGCCAATAGCAGTTTCTAAATCAGAATCTCCAGACCAATCTCCAGGACCTTCACTTAAAAGAGAAGTGTTAGGGCCGATAGCAGAAATTGCCTTTCCAGTTGTAATAATTACTCCGTTTTCAAAAGGAAAATTGCTTGTACCGCGATTAAATAATCCGTAGCTTTTGCCTGCTGAGCTTTCCCAACCTGAAACTGAAAAATTTGAAACTTGTGCACACGGACTGTTAATCAGTATGTTTTCGATAAGTTGTTCTGCCGAGTATTCATCATCTACTTCAATGTATTGAGCTGATAATGTATTGTTTAGGAATAAAAAGAGATAAGTAAAAAGTAAATTTATCTGTAGTCTCATAGCAAGTGCAAAGATACTACAAATCTGATTTGACTGTGTTTTTTATGTTTAAAAAGCACATAAAATTAACGTAACTTAAAAATATTTAATTTGTAAATATTACAGCATTGTGTTTCTTTACAAAAAGATAGTGTAAGGTTTCGTTTATATCTTTTCTTTCAGGGGTTAAATCTATCAATCTCCCTTTGGAGTCGTTGGTAATTTGTTTTTTACAACAACTACATTCATATTCATGAAAATGGTTGGTTATCTGACGGACAGTTTTATATCTGTGTCCGAATAAATTACAGATGAATGTGCTACCTGTTTTTTGGAGGATTAGGGCATTGGTTTTCATAAGCATTGGTTTTTTTTAGTAGTTAAACTTATGGAAAACAATGGTTAAAATGCAAAAAAAATCGATAAAATGCACAAAATTATTAAAAAAGAAAGAAAAAGCTTTCTTTTTAAGTAATATTAATGTTGCTTTATTATGGTTTGTTTTCTGTCTGGACCAACAGAAATAATCTTTATTGGAACCTCTAATCCCTTCTCTATAAAAGATATATAATCTTTTAACTCTTGAGGAAGTTCTTCATAAGTTGTCATTTTTGTTAAATCGGTTTTCCAGCCTTTTTTATTAACATAAACGGGTTCTATATTTTCAGGTTCTATATTGTATGGAAAATGGTTGATGATTTTACCTTTATATTTATAAGCGACACATACTTTTAAGTTGTCAAATCCAGACAAAACATCTCCTTTCATCATATAGAGTTCGGTTACGCCATTTACTTGAACAGCATATTTTAATGCTACTAAATCAAGCCATCCACAACGTCTGGCACGACCTGTTACCGAACCAAATTCATTTCCTGCTTTTGCCATAGTTTGACCTATTTCGTCAAATAATTCAGTTGGAAACGGACCGCTTCCGACACGGGTTGTGTAGGCTTTGAAAATTCCAAAAACTTGTTTTACCCGATTAGGAGCAATTCCTAAACCTGTGCAAGCTCCGGCAGCAGTTGTGTTGGAAGACGTTACAAAAGGATATGTTCCGAAATCGATATCTAAAAGTGAGCCTTGAGCTCCTTCACATAAAATCGTCTTTTTTTCTTTGATGGCTTTGTTTAAATACTCTTCGCTATCAATGAAAGTAAATTTCTTGAGTTGTTCTATAGAAGTAAAAAATTCTTCTTCAAGTTCTTGTAAATCATATTGTAAATCGACATCGTAGAAGTTAATCATGGCTTCGTGCTTATCAGCCAAAGTTCTGTATTTTTCTTTAAAGTCGCTTAGCTCTATATCGCCAATTCTGATGCCATTTCTACCGGTTTTATCCATATAAGTAGGTCCGATTCCTTTTAGAGTAGAGCCTATTTTGGCTTTTCCTTTTGACGCTTCCGATGCAGCATCGAGCAATCTGTGAGTTGGCAAAATCAGGTGTGCTTTCCTCGAAATCAATAAACGGGAGAAAATGTCTATATCAAACTTATCTAATCCGTCTATTTCTTTTATAAAAACAACAGGATCTATCACGACTCCGTTTCCAATAATATTGATTGAATTTTTGTGGAAAATTCCGGAAGGGATAGTTCTTAAGACGTGTTTAATTCCGTCAAATTCTAAAGTATGTCCTGCATTCGGACCGCCTTGAAAACGGGCAATAATATCATATTTTGATGTGAGAACGTCAACAATTTTTCCTTTGCCTTCGTCACCCCATTGTAATCCTAACAGTAAATCTACGGTCATTTTTTGTTGTGTTTTTAGTAGTCGCAGTGAATTATTCTACAGTTGTTTTTTTATTTCCGTAAAGGTATAATGAATGATTGTGTATTTCTATGCCGAATATTTCTTCGATAGTTTTTTTTATCTGTTGTATTCTCGGGTCACAAAACTCGATTACTTCGCCTGTATCGGTCATAATAATATGGTCGTGTTGCCTATCAAAATAAGATTTTTCATAGTGAGCCTGATTTTGCCCAAATTGGTGGCGACGAACCAATCCACATTCGAGGAGCAATTCTATAGTGTTGTATAGTGTAGCTCTGCTTACACGATAGTTTTTGTTCTTCATTTTGATGTATAGAGATTCTATGTCAAAATGCTCATTACTACTGTAGATTTCCTGAAGAATAGCATAGCGTTCAGGAGTTTTGCGATGCCCTTTTTCTTCAAGATATTTTGTAAAAACGTTTTTTACAATTTCCTGATTTTTAGTGTTGTCCATTATACCAATAATTCCTAATCTGACAAAGATAATTATAATTATTCAGGATTTTAAATTTTGTGCAATTGTATTTTATTGATTTTTTCTTTTGGTATTAAATACACTTTTAAGAGCCTGTTTCAAAATTTTTTATAAACGTACTTTTATCGTTTTTTGTTTGCTGTAAGTTCCGTCAGAAATGATTAAAACTAACTTTGAATACACAATATAATATGTTATCTTTATGGTTTAAATATTATTCTTGAAATATGTCACCAAAGTATCGTTATGCTACTGTTTTAAAATCATTGGAACTTCTAAGAGAAGAAGGTTTCAATATAGATTATAATCTTAATGAAAAAGAGATTATAAAGAATCCTGATAATTATGAAATTGTCTATATTTACCGATATGAAGGCGACACCGACCCGGATGAAGAAGCTTTTGTTTTCGGCATCATATCAAAATCGGGCGAAAAAGGTGTCTTTGTTTCAGGAGCTTCTGCCAATTCTGAAAGCGAAAGTGTCTCTATCATTCGAAAACTTGCCATAAAAGAACGGGAATAAAAAAACCACCGTTTTGGTGGTTTTTTTGTCTGAGCCGATAGAGGGACTCGAACCCACGACCTGCTGATTACAAATCAGCTGCTCTAGCCAACTGAGCTATATCGGCGTTTCCGTGTGCAAATATAATCGTGAATTTTAAATTTGCAAAAAAACCGGTTTGTTTTTTTAAAGAGCGTTTACTTTTTCGACCAAACTTACGGCAGCTACCTCAAAATCTTTCTTAACCTGCTTTAAATAAGCTTTCCTGTTCTCAACTTTTTTATCGTTTACTTTGGAAATTAAAGAATCAAAAGTTGTAATCACCTCATCTATAAGAGCATTTGATTGCTCAGTAGGCTTTCCTGAAGTTGTCATTTCATGGATGTAAACCGCTTCGATAATATCTCCTAAAACAAAATTGATATCCTTTTTTAAATTTTTAATGCTTGCCATTTTGCTAATATTTTTTTACGGTGCAAAGGTAGTAAAACTTTTAAAACGAAACTTCAAGAATTTTGGCTTTATTCGAAATTTCAGTTTCTGTTATAAAAAACACCTGTCATTACTTCCTCACGAATTTGAGTGGTTGTAGCGTTATCTATATATGTTTGTTTTATTTTTTAATTTCTGATAAAGACGCAAGGTTTTTATTTACATTATTTCACGTTCAGAAAGCAGATATTTTTTTCTTTCTAAAACCAAATGTTTTTTAATCCAAATATCATTTTGATATTCGTACTCAAAATTCTCTTTTTTGTATTTACTTCTTGCTCCAATTACAATTAAAGGATATTCCATTTCGGGATTTGATTCTCTGTTTAGTTCAACAACATTTCCATAATCATCATACAAATAACTCTCAATTTCTATTTGTTTTTGTCTATCAATAAATGTTGTTTTAGTTTCTTTTGAAACAAGTCCTTTATCGTTATATTCATACTCGTATTTCCAAGCTATTTTTAAATTTTCATCATATTCCTTATGAGTTTTAGACTTTAGTTTCTGATTTTCATAATATTCATACAATGTAAATTTGTCTTCTATTAAAAGATTTTCCGAATTATAAACGTAGTTTAAATCATAAAGAACACTTTTAACTCCATTATTCAAATCAGTTACATTCATTTGTAAAAAATTTCCGTTTGAATCATATATGTATTCAAAATTTGCTCTTTTTTTTTCTTTATAAAATGTTTCTTTATTTATGATTTTTCCATTTTGCAAAGTATATTCACTTTTCCAATCTTTTTGATTTCCGAAAAATCCTGTTTCGATTACTTTAGAAATTCTGTTAAGTCTTTCAATGTTTTCAATTTCTTTATAAGGTTGAGAATAAGAAATAATTGATAAAACACTAAAAAGAAAAATTATTTTTGTTTTCATGCTATAAAATTTTCTTAATCATACATAAACTTCCAACAACGCTGCTTTTCCCTCTAAAGTAAATTCATTCAGAACAGCGGGAAACAGGATTGTATCGCCTTTTTGAAAGTCGTATTTTTCGTTGTTGCAGAAAACCGAAAAACTTCCGTCCGTACACATATACACACGAAAAGAATCCTGATTTTTATTCATTTTTAAACTTCCGTTTAAAGGAATAAAATTAACCGAAAAATACCTGCTTTCGACAATCGTATTCTCTTTATTTTCTGTTTTAGAATATTCGTTTCGGGTTTGGGTCGGGTTGTAATTTATTGCATCAAGAGCCAAATCTAAATGCAGTTCCCTCGGTTTTCCGTTGTTATCGGTTCTGTCCCAATCATAAATTCGGTATGTAATATCCGAAGTCTGCTGAATTTCAGCCAAAACAATTCCCTTTCCTATTGCGTGAACCGTTCCGGTTTCTAAAAAGAAAACATCGCCTTTTTGTACTTTTTCTTCTTTTAGGATAGAAAGTAATTCCTTGTTTTTCAGCTTTTCCAAATACTGCTCTGAAGAAGATTTTTCAGCAAATCCGATGATATTTCTCGAATTTTCATCTGCTTGGATAATGTACCACATTTCGGTTTTTCCAAAGGAATTATGTCTTTTTTGAGCCAACTCATCATTCGGATGCACCTGAATCGACAAATCTTCGGAAGCATCAAGCAACTTAAATAATAGTGGAAATTGTTTTCCGAATTTCTGATACACTTTTTCTCCCAAAACCTCTTTCGGAAACTTGTTTACCAATTCGGAAAAAGGCAAGCCTTTATAACTTCCGTTTGAAATAATGCTGATATCATTCCCGACAGTCGAAAGCTCCCAACTCTCTCCCGTTTGTTCAGATTGCAGCTCTTTTCCGAATAAGGTTTGAAGTTTGTTTCCTCCCCAAATTCGTTCTTTCAGAATCGGATTAAATGTTAGTGGATAAAGCCTCTCCCTACCTCCCTGAAGGGGAGGAGTTGTTGTAGAAAAATTATCGCTATTATTGCTACTCATTTTTTTAGGTTCCGTTTAAGTCCCTCCTTCGGAGGGGTTGGGGAGGATTATCCCCTATAACTCACAAAATTTCTCGGTGTTTCGTATAATGTTACCTCCAAATCAAGATTTGAGGCAATTCTTTTTCGGATTTTGTTCCAAATAACCACAACGATATTTTCGGCTGTTGGGTTTAATTCCTTAAATTCCTCAACGTCCAAATTCAGGTTTTTATGGTCAAACGAAAGCTCAACTTCCCTGTAAATAATATCTTTCAGCTCTTTCATATCCATCACATAACCTGTTTCAGGATTGATTTCTCCCGTTACACTTACGATAACTTCGTAGTTATGTCCGTGAAAATTCGGATTATTGCACAACCCGAAAACAGCATCGTTCTGCTCTGTTGTCCAATCCTTACGATACAACCGATGTGCCGAATTAAAATGTGCTTTTCTGCTAACTGTTACTTTCATAATCCTCCTCAACCCCTCCAAAGGAGAGGGAATTTAATAGTTATACTTTTTTTAGCCACGGATTAAAGGATTATACAGATTTTATTATAAAAAATCCTTTAAATCTGTGTAATCTGTGGCTAAACTATTTTTTATGTTCCTCCAAAAAATGATAGAATTTATCGAAAATTATCTTAAACCAAGCTGTGTAATTTTCGGGATTTTGCTCCATATCCTGACGGACTTCGTCAATATTCAACCACTTCCAAGCCTCAACTTCATCAGGATTTATAACGGGTTTACCATTATAATAACCAATCATCACGTGGTCTAATTCGTGTTCGGTCAGTCCGTTGTCAAAAGGTGCTTTGTAAATAAACGAAAAAAGTTCTTTAAGCTCTGTCGTAAAACCCATTTCTTCCTGCAAACGTCTGTTTCCGGCTTCGATATTGGTTTCGTTTTCCCTTTGATGCGAACAACACGTATTAGCCCACAAAAGAGGGGAATGATATTTGTCTGCTGCTCGTTGTTGCAACATTAATTCGTTTTTATCGTTCAACACAAAAACCGAAAAAGCCCTGTGTAGCAATGCTTTTTCGTGAGCCTCCATCTTGGGCATCAACCCAATCGGCTCGTCATTTTCATTAACCAAAATTACTTTTTCTTCTTCCATAGTAAATTATTCGTTTCAAAGTTACAAAATTAAATACCATTAAGGAGGATTGATTCTGAAACCTTCAACGCACATTTCTCTCCATCTATAGCAGCCGATACGATTCCGCCGGCATAACCCGCTCCTTCTCCACACGGATACAAGCCTTTAATCTGAATATGTTGCAGCGTTTCCGAATCTCTGGGAATACGCACCGGCGATGATGTTCGACTTTCGGGAGCGTGCAGAATGGCTTCGTTGGTAAAATACCCCTTCATGCTTTTGTCAAAATCTATAAATCCCTGCCGTAATGTTTGCGTAATAAATCCCGGAAAAACTTCACCCAATTCTATCGAAGCCGTTCCGGGTACATAGGATGTTTTGGGAATAAAAGCCGATGTTTTTTTCTGCGAAAAATCTGCCATTCGCTGAGCCGGAACACGCTGGGTTTCACCTGCAAGATGCCACGATTTCTGCTCGATTGACTTCTGAAATTCCATTCCGGCAAGCGGTCCGAATTTTGAAAATTCTTTAAAATCTTCAAGTTTTAATTCGACTACAATACCTGAATTTGCAGTAGGCTGGTCACGTTTGGAAGGCGACCATCCGTTGGTCACTACTTCGCCCGGACTTGTGGCACACGGAGCGATAACACCGCCCGGACACATACAGAACGAATACATACCGCGACCGTTTACCTGCCTCACAACACTATACGGAGCCGGCGGAAGATATTCACTGCGGATATCGCATTTATACTGAATCTTATCTATCAGTTCCTGAGGATGTTCTGCCCGAACGCCCAAAGCAAAAGGTTTGGCTTCGATGATGATTCCTTTCCGGTATAATAATTCAAAAATATCTCTTGCCGAATGTCCCGTTGCCAGAATCACATGGTTTGATACTATTTTATCTCCGTTTTGAACCACAACTCCCTGAACCACATTTTCTTTGATAATAAAATCTGTCACACGGGTTTCAAACAAAACCTGTCCGCCATGTTCAATGATTTTCTCACGAATATCCTGAATGATTTTCGGGAGCTTGTTTGTCCCGATATGCGGATGGGCGTCTATCAGAATATCGGGCGAAGCACCGAAAGCAACCAACAGTTGTAATATCCTGTTTACATCACCGCGTTTTTTGGAACGGGTATAGAGCTTTCCGTCAGAATAAGTTCCCGCACCGCCTTCGCCAAAACAATAATTCGAATCTTCGTTTACGAAATGTTCCAGATTGATAGCCTTGAGGTCACGGCGACGACCACGCACGTCTTTGCCTCTTTCAATCACAATCGGTTTCAATCCCTGTTCTATAAGCTGCAATGCCGCAAACAGACCGGCAGGACCGGCTCCTATTACAATCACTTCACGGGCATTTGACACATCGGGATAATCGGGCATTTGTACAGCATCAGGTTCAACCGATTCGCCTTTGAGATATACCAAAACTTTCAGATTGATTTTAATGCTTCGCTGGCGGGCATCTATAGAACGTTTTTGCACGGAAATATACCCTATTTCGGGCAAAGGTGTTTGTATATGCTTTGACACATATTGATATAAAAGCTGTTCCTGTGCCGCTACTTCGGGCGATACCTGCAGGTTGTACTCTTTTGGCATACGGCAAAGGTAGAAAAAGGAAGGGAAATTTATCTTCTATCAATTCACAGCATGCATTTTAAAAAAATAACATAAAAACATTTTTTTAACAAAAAAACATATATTTGTGCAGCTTAATCTTAATAATTATTTATATGAAACTGATAATTACTTTTTTTTATAGAGGATTAATATTTTTTGGAGTTTTATTTTATTCTTCTTTTATTTTTGCCCAACACACTCATGACTTTTCATGCGGAATTGAAGAAGCCGAGATAAATATAGATGTAAGCAGTTACCCACAAGGTCTTTATTCGATTACCTTAATAACTAACGGACAAATTTCAGACACAACAACTTTAATCAAACAATAAACCTTTCAGCTATGAAAAATATATTATACATCTTGTTTTTTATGGTGGTTAACTATAAAGCAACAGCTCAGATAACTTATATTCCTGACCAAGGGTTTGAGCAGGTACTTATTGATTTAGAAATTGATAGTGACGGAATTATAAACGGACAGGTTTTGACAAGTGATATTGAAGGGATAACAGAACTTGATTTAAACGCACTAAATTGGTGGATTACAGATATTTATGACCTGACAGGAATTCAGGATTTTACTTCTTTAGAAAGATTAGTTATCATTTTTACTCAGATTACAGAATTAGATGTCAGTCAGAATTTGCAGTTAAAAGAACTTGATTGTAGCAGTAACTGGCTTACCTCGATTGATGTTTCTTCAAATACATTATTGGAAAAACTGTATTGTAGAAATTACGGAATTGACGTTGGTCCTTTTAATATGATTGAGGAAATAGACTTGAGCAATAACCCCGGTATTTATCTCATAAATGCCTATGATATGCCAACTCTCAAAAAAATTAATCTGAAAAATGAAAATAACAATTCAAATATGAGCATAACCGTTAATCTTTTCCCCTGGGGAATGGATGAGCCTGACTACGACCCTAACGAAATCCGCAATATAGTTTGTATAGAAGTTGATAATGAAGATTTAGCCCAAAACAATCAGTATCCTTATTCGGCATGGAATATGATTCACGAAGGACACGTTGCCGTCAATTTTTCTGATGAATGTAATCAAAGTATTGCACAGCAGGAAGAGTTTACCGGCAATATCTGGTACTTGGAAAAATTAATTCTTAATGGAGAAAACCATTTTTTGCCTCAAAATGAAGAAGTTAATGATTCAATATTAGAGATTGACAACGACAACTCTGTTTTTTATATAGATTTTTGTTACGGAGGAATGGCAGATGGATTGTCTTTTCCGGAGGAAAATTATTTTACAATAAGCAATTTTATTGTTTTTCCAATAGATTGTCAAATAACGGAAAACAGTTATTATCAGGGACTTTATTTTAATTTTATTTGGTATAATCAGGAATTTCCGTTTCATTACGCTGTTACAGAAGAAAGCAACAACCTCAAAAAGTTGGTAATAACAGGAAATGATAACAATCAGGCTGTTTATTATAATGCTTCATTATCGGTTAATAACAATAAGAAATCAGATTTTGTAATTTATCCAAACCCTGTATCAGATATTTTATATTTTGATACAACAGATACAACAATCGATAAAGTAATATTATTTGATATTTCGGGCAGCAAAATCTTAGAGCAAAATCAGGTAAATAACATTTCTGTTTCTCACTTGCAAAAAGGAAGCTATATTCTAAAAATATTTTCTGATAAAAGAGTTCAGGCAGAAAAGATAATTATAAAATAACCCTTAAAGTTTGTCATTTCGCAAAAATCTAAAAAACAAGAGATGCTTACAGCATGACAAACTTAACGTAAACAATCAGTATTCGATTACGGCATTTAATAATATATTTGCCAAAAAAACTCATGTCACGCCAAATTAAACTTATCTGGGATTTCAGAGGTACGGCAGCCGAAAAGACCGCCGAGCATCACGAGATTCATCTAAAAGAATATATTGCCACAGAAAAATTACCGCTCGATATTACGGGGTTTGAAGTCTATAACGAAATGTATGCTATTGCCTTTATTGTCGTTCCCGAAGAGCTGATGATTTCTGTCAGGGATGCGTTACGACCGCATCGCGGGGAAATTTACAGTGTTCATTAGGCGTTTTTAGTGTTCAGTTGTTTTTATAAAACTGTTTGCTGAACACTAATTTGCTACTTCAGATATGAATTTAATCCGCATGAGGCGTAATTCGTCTATATCATAATCGCCGTCAAATTCTTTGAGAGCTATCTCTATTTTGTCTGTTTCGGATTCCATGAAATATTCGTGAATTTCTTCCTGTTGGTCTTCATCCAGAATTTCATCAACCCAATATTTTATATTGAGTTTGGTGCCGGAATAGACAATTTGTTCCATTTCTTTCATAAGAGCATCCATACTCATTCCTTTTGCTGCTGCAATATCTTCCAAAGACAATTTGCGATCAATGCTCGTTATGATATATAGTTTAATTGACGAATTGGCTCCGGTTGATTTTACAATCAAATCATCCGGACGTATGATGTCGTTTTCTTCAACGTATTGGGCAATTAATTCTATAAATGGTTTGCCATATTTTTTAGCTTTTCCTTCTCCTACACCATGAACACTGCTTAACTCTTCTATGGTAACAGGGTATTTTAATGCCATATCTTCAAGCGATGGGTCTTGAAAAACAACAAAAGGTGGCACTCCATGTTTTTTAGATTCTTTCTTGCGTAAATCTTTAAGCATAGACATCAGGTTTTCATCTGCAATGCCGGAAGATTTAGAGGCTGTAACGATTGTGTCGTCTTCATCATCGCCATATTCATGGTCTTCGGTCATCATAAATGATTCTGGATTCTGTAAAAACGCCTCACCATTTTCAGATAATTTGAGAATACCATAGGTTTCAATGTCTTTGTTTAGTAATCCGGAAACCAACACTTGACGAATCAGTGCCATCCAATAACGTTCGTCTTTATTGTTTCCTATACCAAAAATAGGATTAATATCAGTTTTGTATGACTTAATAATGGCATTTACTTTTCCGAGCAACGTAAAAACAACTTCTTTTGATTTGAAAAGTTGTTTGGTATCTTTGATAACTTGGAGTAGTTTGACCACATCGTCTTTGGCTTCCACTTTCTTCTTTGGATTTCTGACATTGTCATCCATATCGCCACCCTCACCTGTCTCGTTGTCAAATTCTTCTCCAAAATAATGAAGTAAAAATTTACGTCTTGACATCGAAGTTTCGGCATAAGCCACAACTTCTTGCAACAAAGCAAATCCTATTTCTTGCTCGGCTACGGGTTTTCCGGACATGAATTTTTCAAGTTTTTCGACATCTTTATAAGAATAGTATGCCAAACAATGACCTTCGCCACCATCTCGACCCGCACGACCCGTTTCCTGATAATAGCTTTCGAGCGATTTTGGAATATCATGGTGTATAACAAATCGAACATCTGGTTTGTCTATTCCCATACCAAATGCAATGGTTGCCACTACTACATCAACGTCTTCCATCAGAAACATATCTTGGTGCTTGGCTCGGGTTTTGGCATCAAGTCCGGCATGATAAGCTACTGCACTAATTCCGTTTACTTGTAATACCTGAGTGATTTCTTCTACTTTTTTTCGGCTCAGACAATATATAATGCCCGATTTTCCTTTGTTTTGTTTGATGAATTTAATGATGTCCGATTCTATGTTTTTTGTTTTCGGACGCACTTCATAGAACAGATTCGGACGGTTGAACGATGCTTTGAAAGTTTGAGCATCGGGCATGTCGAGGTTTTTCAGAATGTCTTCTTGCACTTTTGGTGTTGCCGTAGCAGTAAGTCCAATTACAGGAATATTTCCTAATTGTTTGATAATAGATCTTAAATTTCTGTATTCGGGTCGAAAATCGTGTCCCCATTCTGAGATGCAGTGAGCCTCATCAATAGCCACAAAAGAAATAAGCACTGACTTCAAGAAATCAACATATTCTTCTTTTGCCAATGATTCAGGAGCAACATATAATAATTTTGTTACACCGTTGGTAATATCTTTTTTTACTTTATTTATTTCTGTTTTGGTAAGAGATGAATTCAAAACATGTGCGACACCTTCATCGGAAGAAATACTCCGAATGGCATCTACCTGATTTTTCATCAGAGCTATCAATGGAGAAACCACAATAGCTGTACCGTCCTTTATTAATGCCGGTAGCTGGTAGCATAAGGATTTTCCGCCTCCGGTGGGCATAATTACGAAAGTATTCTGATTTCCCAGAATACTCCTGATTACTGACTCTTGTAGTCCTTTGAACTGATTGAACCCAAAATATTTTTTGAGTTCTTTATGAATATCGGTTTCGTTGAGATTCATTATTGGCTATTATATAAAATGTATGGGTATTTTAATTAAATTTGCATCCATAAAGATATAATTTTCTTTTATCAAAACAAAAATAAAACACAGCTTTTGAATTCTTCTGAAAAAATTTTGCTAATGGCTAAGAAAACTATTGATTCTGAGAGCCAAAGTATATCAAAATTATCTGACTTACTTACAGATGATTTTGTAAAAGTAGTTGAACTAATTTATAATCTAAAAGGTCGTTTGATTGTTACAGGCATCGGAAAAAGTGCCATTATTGCTCAAAAAATTGTTGCCACCTTCAATTCGACCGGAACTCCGGCAATGTTTTTACACGCTTCCGAAGCTATTCATGGAGATTTAGGAATGGTTCAGCCGGAGGATGCTGTTATTTGCATTTCTAAAAGTGGCAACAGTCCGGAGATTAAAATTCTGATTCCTATTCTTAATAAGTTTGGTAACACTTTAATTGCGATGACCGGAAATCTTACATCTTTTTTAGCGAAACACTCTAAATACGTATTGGATACTACGATAGATTCAGAATCTTGTCCGAATAATTTGGCCCCCACAAACAGTACAACCGCACAGCTTGTTATGGGCGATTGTCTGGCAGTTTGTCTGATGGAACTACGTCAGTTTAAAAGTGAGGATTTTGCCAAATATCATCCGGGTGGAGCGTTGGGCAAAAAATTATTGCTTCGAGTAAAAGACCTGCTCGATGAATCTAAAAAACCTGTGGTAAGACCAGATACGGACATTAAAACAGCTATTTTTGAAATTTCTGAAAAGCGTTTAGGAGTTACTGCTGTTGTTGAAAATGAAAAAATATTAGGCATCATTACAGATGGCGATATCAGAAGAATGTTGAGTAAAACCGACAATATTTCCGGTATTAAAGCTACCGATGTTATGACAATAAATCCCAAAAGTGTTACACCCGAAAGTATGGTTGTTGATGCTTTGAACTTGATGGAAGATTTTTCTATCACCCAACTGCTTGTAGAAGAAAACGGTACATATAAAGGAATTATTCACCTACATGATATTTTGAAAGAAGGCGTAGTATAATGGCTAAGAAAAATGCACAAAAGGAAATGTCTTTTCTAAACCACCTTGAAGAACTCAGGTGGATGTTGGTTCGTAGCACGATTGCGATATTGGTCATGGCTGTTGTATCATTTTTTTTTAGTGATTTTATCTTTAATAAAATTCTTTTCGGTCCCAAAGACCCAAATTTCATCACCTATCGTTTCTTTTGTAATCTGACTCAATATGTAGGGCTCGAAGAAACTGATATCTGTAACACAGAACTGTCATTTATTATTCAGAATACAGATATGAGCGGGCAGTTTTCGTTCCTGATATGGACTTGTATAACTGTCGGATTCATACTTGCTTTTCCAGTGGTGTTGTGGGAAATCTGGAAATTTATCAGACCGGCATTATATGATAACGAACGTAAATATGCCAAAGCATTTATATCCGTTTCGTCATTGCTGTTTTTTGCCGGAGTTGTTTTTGGCTATTTGGTTGTAGCTCCGTTGTCGATTTACTTTTTTGGAAATTTTAGCGTAAGCAATGAAATTCTGAATGAAATTAACCTGACATCATATACGGGAATGATTAAGACTTCGGTGATAGCCTGCGGTTTTATGTTTGAACTTCCGATATTGATATTTTTCTTGTCAAAATTAGGATTAGTAACTCCCGCATTTCTTCGAAAATACAGACGACACGCTATTGTAATAATCTTGTTTATTGCTGCCATCATTACACCGCCAGACGTAATTAGTCAGATAATTGTTTCAATTCCGATATTAATTTTATACGAAATAAGTATTTTGATTAGTGCTGTAATCGAGAAAAAAGAGAATAATAAATTGACAGAAGAAGCGTAAAGTTCTAAAATTAAATTGACGTTAAAATAGCCATTGATTGATGTTTATTTTATTTACTTTGAAAAATAATTTCCATTTCTAATGAAACTAAGAGCCGAGAATATAGTGAAAACATATAAAGGAAGAACCGTTGTAAAAGGCGTTTCGGTAGAAGTTAATCAGGGAGAAATCGTTGGATTATTAGGTCCCAACGGAGCCGGAAAAACAACTTCTTTCTATATGATTGTAGGTTTAGTAAAACCAAATAGCGGGAATATTTATCTTGACAATCTCGAAATTACCGATTTTCCTATGTATAAAAGGGCTCAGCACGGCATTGGATATCTGGCACAGGAAGCATCGGTTTTTAGAAAGTTAAGCATTGAGGATAATATTCTAAGCGTATTGCAGCTTACAAAACTTTCCAAAAAAGAACAAGAAGCCAAAATGGAAAGTCTGATAGACGAGTTTAGTTTACAACATATCAGAACCAATCGTGGCGATTTACTTTCTGGTGGCGAAAGAAGACGTACTGAAATTGCACGTGCTCTGGCTACTGATCCGAAATTTATTTTGCTTGACGAACCTTTTGCCGGTGTTGACCCAGTTGCTGTTGAAGATATACAAAGAATCGTAGCCCAACTAAAAAATAAAAATATCGGCATCCTGATTACCGACCACAACGTGCAAGAAACACTTGCCATTACAGACAAAACTTATCTGATGTTTGAAGGAGGTATTCTCAAAGCTGGAATACCCGAAGAACTTGCCGAAGACGAAATGGTACGTAAAGTATATCTCGGTCAGAATTTTGAACTTCGTAAAAAGAAACTCGAATTTTAAACTTAGTTTAAATCTTTCTCTAAGTGCTTTTCTCGGGAATATATTCCATAATATCTCCGGGTTGACAATCGAGAATTTTACAAATGGCTTCTAACGTTGAAAACCGGATTGCCTTTGCTTTTCCGGTTTTCAGAATAGATAAATTTGCAGTAGTAATCCCTATTAAGTCAGCCAGTTCGTTAGATCGCATTTTCCTCTTGGCGAGCATGACATCTAAATTGACAACAATAGGCATAATTAAATAGTTAGTTCATTTTCTTCTTTTAGATTACCTGCCATTTTAAAAACTTCGCTCAGTATCATAAAAAATAATCCAATGGCGACATTAAACAACATCGAATCTGTATAATATGATGTAAGTTCCATTTCGATATGTCTTGTATAAAGCACCTGATAAAGAAATAACGGGACACTCATCATCAAAGCAACAGTAATAAACAATTTGCCAATATTATTCAGGTTTTTGATAACTTGATTGTCAAAAATTTTTCTTTCTATAAACAGGCTAATTGTTTTTTTCAATAGGAAAACAGCATAAACATAAAGTAAATAGGCAATTACAGATACGACCAAAAGTATTTTTGCACCTATATTATTTATTTCAACTGCAACACCTTTAATTTTGACAGGAATATCTGCATCCGGAACAAACAAGATAATAGGAACAAAGATGATTAAGCCAATGGCACCCATTATCAAAAAAAATAACATAAAATGTAGGATAGAACGAAGAATAAATATTTTTCTCATGATTTTGCGTGATTAAATTTCATGAGCAAATATATAAAAATTATCGAAAAACAATAATTTTTTATTCTTTTTTGATATTATTAATTGTAAGCGAAAAATATCATCACTCTATCGGCTCGATTTTAAAACCTGCTTTTTGTATGGTTTCAATTATCTGTTCTTCTGAAATTCCTTCTGATTTTACGGTCAGGATTTTGTCGGCTACATTGGTATCTACTTCCCAATGTTGTATTCCTTCGGCTTTGTCAAGAAAAGGAGTTACTGCCTTGATACAACCACCGCAGTTGATATTTGTTTTGAATTTTTGTGTTTTCATTTTTAATATTTTTTAAAGTTATTTCCATTTCAACCGCAAACTGTTACTTACCACACTTACGCTACTCAATGCCATTGCTGCACCGGCAATCATCGGGTTTAATAGGAAACCGTTTATCGGGTAAAGAATACCTGCTGCAATTGGGATACCAATCACATTATAAATAAATGCCCAAAATAGATTCTGCTTAATGGTGGTTACGGTTTGTTTTGACAGTTTTATGGCTTGTGGTATTTTGGTAAGGTCGGAAGAAATTATTGTCATTTTTGCTACATCCATTGCAATATCCGAACCTTTACCCATTGCGATACTCACATCGGCCGTTGCCAATGCGGTACTGTCGTTGATTCCATCGCCAACCATTGCAACGGTTTTTCCTTGTTGCTGCAATTCTTTTACAAACTCAGCTTTGTCTTTTGGCAAAACTTCGGCTTTATAATGTTTGATGCCTGTTTGCTCAGCAATGGCTTTGGCTGTCGCTTCATTATCACCTGTAAGCATATACAAATCGATGCCCATTGCCTGCATTTCTTTGATAGCTTGTACCGAAGTTTCTTTGATTTTGTCCGAAATAGCCAAAACAGCTAATGCCTGTTTGCGATCGGAAAACCAAATCACGGTTTTGGATTGTTTGCCCCAATCATCGGCTAGTTTTTGCAAAGAGTTGTCTATAGAAATATTGTTTTCAACTAACAGTTTTTTATTTCCTACATAATAAGTTTCGTTATTGTAATCTGCTTTTGCTCCTTTGCCTGTAATGCTGTTAAAATTTTTAATTTCCAACTTTACCAAGGTTCTAAACTTTGGTAAAGTTAAGTTATTCACCACGGCTTCAGCCAATGGATGTTCGGATTGTTTTTCTATGCTTACTAAAATTTCTCTAGTGCTGTCGTCATTGTTTAGCCATTGCACATCGGTAACTTCAGGTTTACCTTCGGTAATCGTTCCGGTTTTGTCCAAAATAATGGCATTCACTTTTTGGGCTAATTCTAAACTTTCGGCATCTTTTATTAAAATCCCATTTTCTGCTCCTTTGCCAACGCCAACCATAATTGCCGTAGGTGTAGCCAGTCCCAATGCACAAGGACAAGCAATAACTAAAACGGTAATAGCAGCTAACAATCCTTGTACTACACCATTTTCGCTTCCTAAAATTATCCATAAAATAAATGTGAGAGTGGCAATTCCTATGACCACAGGAACAAAAATTCCCGCAATTTTATCAACCAATTTCTGTACGGGAGCTTTACTGCCTTGTGCATCTTGTACCGTTTTGATGATTTGGGCAAGCATCGTTTCTTTTCCAACTTTAACAGCTTTGAATTGGAAACTTCCCTTTTGGTTAATCGTTCCGGCAAAAACCTTTTCGTTCTCTTTTTTCAGAACAGGAACAGGTTCACCGCTTAACATACTTTCATCCACGTATGAATTACCCGAAAAAACCATTCCATCTACTGCAATTTTTTCACCCGGTTTTACCAGAATAATATCACCAACATTTACTTCTTCGATGGCGGTTACTTTTTCTGAACCGTCTGCCTGAATGACAATTACCGTTTTTGGCTGTAAACCCATTAGTTTTTTTATGGCTGTAGAGGTATTGCCTTTGGCTTTTTCTTCCAGCAATTTGCCTAATAGAATAAAGGCAATAATTATAGCTGCAGCTTCAAAATAAACGTGGGCTTCGAGTCCTTTTGATGTCCAAAACTCGGGAAACAACATATTAAAAACGCTGAATGTATAGGCAATTCCAGTGCTCAAAGCCACTAAAGTATCCATATTGGCAGAACGGTTTTTGGCCTGTTTCCACGCATTGATAAAAAAATCACGACCCAACCACAATACAACCGGGGTAGCAAATAGCCACATGATTAGGTTAGCATAGGGTGCATTCATAAGAAACATGCCGTAAACAAACACAGGTATTGACAAGATAATTGCCCAAAATGTTTTGGATTTTAGGGTTTTATATTTTTTTTCGTGAATAGCTTCCAGTGTTTTTTGTTGTTTGTTTTCTTTTTCGACCAACAAGTCATAACCCGACGCTTGGACGGCTTTTTGCAATTGGGAAGCATTGGTCATATTGGGTAGATATTCTACTTTGAGGGTATTTGTGCCGTAATTTACTTGGGCTTGCACTACGCCCGGCTGCTGTTTGATGATGTTTTCTACACTGTTTGCACAAGACGCACAACTCATTTCTAAAACCGGAAATGTATTTGTAACCGTAGTAACACCATAGCCTAAATCCTTAATTTTCTGAACAGCATTTGCCAAAATATCATTATCGGAAATTGTAATGGCTGCCCGCCGATTGTTGAGTTCTACCTGATGGCTGTTGATGCCTGTTACCTGTGACAATCCTTTGTCAACAATCAATGCACAATGTTCGCTGTCCACGTTTTCTAAAGGTAGATAAATAGGGGCTTGTTCAGTATCGGTTGCCATAATTTGAGGATTAAGGTTGATTTGCAAAGTTCGGTATTAAAATCATGACAATTGCTATCAACTTGTATGAACTCTTGTTACTTTTTCAATTCCATCAATTTTTTTAATGTTTTCTATCAGCTTCTTTAAGATGTTATTGTTTTGTACGATGACAGCAACTTTTCCTTTAAAAATTCCGGCTTCACCGTTAAGAGAAATACTTTGAATGTTTACGTGCATTTGGTTAGAAATCACCCGGGTTAGTTCATTGGTTAGTCCCATACTATCCATTCCGGTAATTTGAAGAATGACTTTAAATTCTTCCTGAGAAGAGTCTATCCATTTGGCGGGAATGACTCGGTAAGCATAATTAGATTGAAGGCTGATAGCGTTCGGACAGTCTTTTTTGTGTACTTTAATTCCGTCATTTATGGTAAGAAAACCAAAAACATCATCACCCGGAATTGGGTTACAACAAGCCGATAGTTTATAGCTTAGCTTGTCTTGTTCAACTCCGAAAACCAGCATGTCATAATTTCTACTGATTTCTTTTTTGTCTAATTGTTCTTGAGAAATAGTTGGCGAAGAGCGTTTAATCTTTTTGAAAAGGCTCATAAAAGCACTGGTCTTTTGCGAAGCAAAATCTTTTAGCTGTTGGTTGTCTATCGTTCCGACACCAATTCGATAAAACAAATCGAGACTGGTTTTCAGCTTAAAATAATTTACCATTTCGTTGACGACGTTTTCGTTGAGCGTAATTTTCAGGTGGCGTAACTTTCTAGTTAACAGTTCTTTTCCGTCTTCGGCAATTTTCTTCGTTTCTTCGTTTAAAACATTTTTAATCTTGTTTTTAGCTCTTGACGTAGTTACATAATCTAACCAATGAGCTGTTGGTTTCTGATTTGGAGATGTGATAACCTCTACTTGGTCTCCACTATTGAGAACATGGTTTAGTGGTACAAGTTTTCCGTTTACTCTTGTTCCCCTTGTTCTGATTCCAACTTCTGAGTGAATGCTAAAAGCAAAATCCAAAGAAGTTGCTCCTTTGGGCAAACTTTTAATTTCTCCTTTTGGTGTAAATACGTAAATTTCTTTTGAATAAAGGTTTAGTTTAAAATCTTCAACAAAATCAACAGCGTTTGAAGTTGAGTTTTCTAATGCTTCTTTAAGTAAATTCAGCCAAGTGTCAAGACTGTTTTCTTCGGTAACACCTTGTTTGTATTTGTAATGTGCCGCATAACCTTTTTCGGCAATTTCATCCATTCGTTCACTGCGAATTTGAATTTCTACCCATCTTCCTTTTGGCCCCATTACAGTTATGTGCAACGCTTCATAACCGGTAGATTTTGGCGAGGAAATCCAATCTCTGAGTCTGCTCGGACTTGGACGATAATAGTCAGTAACAATAGAATAAATTTTCCATGCAAGAAACTTTTCGTCATGCGGCTTGGATTTATATACAATACGCAAGGCAAATTTGTCATAGACTTCGTCAAAGGTAATACCTTGAACCTGCATTTTTTTGTGAATAGAAAAGATTGATTTTGGTCTTCCTTTTAAAGTATATTCTATTCCTTCTTCGTCCAAAGATTTTTTTATTACTTCAGAAATCACATTAATATATTCTTCCTGTTCCTCTTTGCTCTCTTTCATTTTGCTCACAATGTCATTATATACCTCGGGTTCGGTATATTTTAGACCTAAGTCTTCCAATTGGGTTTTGATGTTATACAATCCCAAACGATGAGCAAGCGGTGCATAAATATATAAGGTTTCAGATGCGATTTTTGCCTGTTTATAATCGACCATTGATTCCATGGTCTGCATATTGTGCAGTCGGTCTGCGAGTTTGATGAGTATTACACGTACATCGTCATTGAGTGTTAACAACATTTTGCGAAAGTTCTCAGCCTGCATCGATATTTCTTGGTCGGTTTTTACTTTGGCAATTTTGGTTAAGCCGTCAACAAGTTGAGCAATTTTTGGGTTGAACATTTTTTCAATGTTTTCAACAGTGATGTCAGTGTCTTCGACCACATCGTGCATCAATGCAGCAGCAATGGCAGTTGCCCCCAAACCAATTTCTGAAGCTACAATTTTGGCAACGGCAATGGGATGAAAAATATAAGCTTCGCCCGATTTCCTCCTTTGGTCTTTGTGAGCATCTACAGCAACATCAAAAGCTTTGCGAATAATCTTTTTATCTTCGTCTGAAAGTGTCTGGTAGCTGATTTTTAGAAGCTCTTTATATTCTTTGGCAATTGCCTTGTTTTCCTGTTCAATCTCAATTTCTGTCATAACAATCTAATTCATTCACTAAAATTAGAATAAAGAAGTGATATTTACAAGAAAATTCTTTTTTGTGTGAAAAATTCTTTTATCAGAAAAAATTGCGTTGTCTTTTGGCTTCAAAAATCAGTATGGCTGCAGAAACGGAAACATTCATAGAATCAATTTCACCCTGCATTGGAATGATGATGTTTTTTTTGCTATAAACTCTCCAGGGTTCTGTGAGTCCGGTGGCTTCATTTCCTACAACCAAAGCCGTTGGAGTGGTGTAGTCTTCCAGATGATAAGCATTGGCGTTTTGTAGGGTAGCACTATAAAAAGATATGTTGTTTTGTTTGAGATAATCAATAACCTCTTCTGTCGTGCCGATAGCAATTTGGTTAGTAAAAACACATCCTACACTGGAACGTATGACATTTGGATTGTATAAATCGGATTTAGGATTTGCCAGAATTACGGCATCGACTTTTGCAGCATCACAAGTTCGGAGAAAAGCCCCGGTATTTCCGGGTTTTTCGATGCCTTCGGCAACCAGAATCAGCGGGTTTTCTGGGAGTTTTAAGTCTGAAAGCCTATGCGGTTTGCTTTTGGTGACAGCCAGAATACCTTCGGTAGTATCGCGATAGGCAAGTTTGCTGTAGATTTCCCTGTTTATTTCAATCTTATCCCTTACGTCCGAAAACTTTTTTATAATGGTTTCGGGCGAAATAACATCAGGGCAGAACAAAATGATTTCAATCTCATATCCTCCTTTTACGGCAAGTTCTATTTCACGCAACCCTTCTGTAAGAAAAGTATTGGATTGTTTGCGTATTTTAGATTTTTCCTGAAGTTGGATAAGATGTTTTATAAAAGAATTTTGCAATGAGGTTATCTGTTTCAAAACAATGCCGATTTGAGTTATTTTTCTTGGTTATATTTTTCTTTGTAACGCTCATACAATACCCGTTGTCTATTGTCAAGGCTAATCATTCGTCCGTCTATAAATGCATGACTTATATTGTTGGTTTTCATGTCAAGAGCATCGCCGTCTGATATAAAAAGTGTTGCACTTTTACCATCTTCCAAAGTACCGTAATCATTATCTATTCCGAGGATTTTTGCTGTATTTGAGGTAATAAGTTTTAAAGCTTCTTCTTTGTCTAATCCCCAAGTGGCACAGGTTCCGGCATAAAACGGGAGGTTTCTTACCTGCATTCGTTCCATGTCGCCTTGATTTTGTAATCCGGTCAAAACGCCTTTTTTAACTAATATTCCTGCATTTTTATAGGGCAAATTTATATCTTCATCCTCCAACAGTGGTAATCCGTGAACACGTTTTAGAAGTACACTAACCTTATGCTCTTTCAATAAATCTGCAACTTTAAAGGCATAATAACCTCCAACAATAACCATTTTTTCTATGTTGTTATTGGTTTTGAACAGTATAGCATCTCTAATTTCCTTTTCGCCGTCAGCATGTATAAACAGTTGTTTGTTTCCTTCAAAAAGACCTTTCATGGCCTCAAGACTTAAATCTCTTGTTTTTGTTTTTTCAGATAGATAAGCTTTAGCAAGGTCAAAAAAGTCTTGTGTTTTTGCAATTTGATTTTCATAATCTTTATTAGAATCAATTATACCGCCTCTGCTTCGGGTGTAATTTCTTGGCCAGTTAAGATGAATGCCGTCATCTTCTTTTATGATGGCATCTTCCCAATTCCATGCATCGAGTTGTACAATAGAAGAAGTTCCTGAAATACGTCCGCCTCGGGGTGTGATTTGTGCCAGAAGAACACCGTTTGGTCTTACGGTTTCGGTTATTACAGATTCAGCATTATATGCAATGATGCTTCTTATATGCGGATTTATTTCACCTATTTCACGCATATCGTCACTGGCTCGTACGGCATCGATTTCAACCAATCCTAAAGTTGCATTTGGTGCAATGAATCCCGGATAAATATGTTTTCCGTCTGCTTGAATGATGATGTCGTGTTTGGCAGGTTTGGCGAGTGTACCATCCATGATAAAGATTATTTTTCCATCTTGGATAGAAATTAAACTGTTCTCAATAATTTGCCCATTTCCAATATGAGCTGTGCCTCCCATTATCAGAATAGATTCTGATTGTTTAGGGGCGGGTGCTTGTTGAGCCAATGTGATATTGGCAAATATGAAGGTTGTAAATATCTTGAAGTAGTTCATGATTTTCCGATTCAGTTTAATTATTAAAACTCTTCCATAGAATCGCAGTGATAGTGTTTGATTTCTCTGCGTTTAGGTGATTGTGTTTTGGCTCCGCTGTTTTTGGCGTCCAAAAGCTGATTGATTAGTTCAATGCGTTCATTTTGAATGTTTTTAGAGATTTCTTCTTCTTTGATTAAATCATAGAAAACGATTCCGTCAATTACTGTTTTTTCTGCTTTGGCATAAATAGAAAGCGGGTGGTCTGTCCACAAAACAACATCGGCATCTTTTCCAGTTTTGATGCTTCCTATACGGTCGTCTATCTGTAAAAGTTTTGCCGGATGTAATGTAACGAAATTCCAAGCGGTTTCTTCCGGAACGCCACCGTATTTTACGGTTTTTGCAGCTTCCTGATTAAGTCTTCGAGACATTTCGGCGTCGTCAGAATTTATAGATACTACAATACCTTGTTCGTTCATAATCGCTGCGTTGTAAGGAATAGCGTCGTTTACCTCAAATTTGTATCCCCACCAATCTGAAAAGGTTGAACCACCAACACCATGGCTCTGCATTTTGTCGGCTACTTTATAACCTTCAAGAATATGGGTAAAAGTTTGTATTCTGAAGTTATAGCGTTCTGCAAGTTTCATCAGCATATTAATCTCTGACTGAACATAGGAATGACAGGTAATAAATCTTTGTTTGTTCAGGATTTCTGATAAGACTTCCATTTCGATATCATATCTCGGTTTTATTTTCGATTTGCTTTTGGAGCTTTTATATTCTTTCCATAATCTCTGATATTCCAAAGCCTGTGTGAAATAATCTTCATAAACTTGTTCTACACCCATTCGTGATTGCGGGAAACGTGTGCGAACCAAATCTCCCCAATTTGACTGTTTTACGTTTTCGCCCAAAGCAAATTTAATATACTTAGGGGCATCTTGAACAAGCATTTCTTGAGGAGCATAACCCCATTTGAGTTTTATAAAGGCAGCCCGACCTCCGATAGGATTTGCTGAACCGTGTAATAAATTAGCAGAGGTAACGCCACCCGAAAGATTTCTGTAAATGTTGATGTCTTCTGAGTTTATTACGTCTTCGATATTTACCTCAGCAGAAGAATTTTGCCCGGCTTCATTTACTCCATTAGAAATGGCAATGTGAGAGTGTTCGTCAATAATTCCGGCTGTTAGGTGTTTTCCTGTGGCATCGATTATACGGGCAGAAGAGTCAGAAATGTTTAGCCCTATTTTTGTTATTTTTCCATTTTTAATCAGAACATCAGTTTCGGTTAAAATACCTTCTTTTTCACCTGTCCAAACCGTAGCATTTTTAAATAGCAGGGTTTCCTGTACTGGTTTTTTTGTATTACCAAAAGCGACATTAGGGTAGGTAACGGGCATCATCGCCGGAATAATTGTTTCATCCGGTTTTTTTTCTCTATTCTTTGTAGATTCTTTTCTCACAGCCTGCCAAGTACTTTCTTTGCCATTTTCGGATATGGCTATTCCTTTTATGGCATTGTTTTTAAAAGCACCTGAAAGCCTCGTATAGCCTGATATCAAGCTGTCTTTTTCTTTTGTAAGCAAAGTAATCCAGGGAGCATTAAATACAGTTTTAACTTCTAAGCTTGTACTGTCACGCATGATTTTGGTGTCGGGTTTGTTGATGTCTCCTTCGATTTTGAGTTCGTAGCTGATGTTGTTGAATGACAAATCATAAATACCTCTAATGTCTGTTCCGTCAAATTTGTCGAGTATGTTTCTATTCCCTTGAACCCAGTTTTCATGTATAATAGTTTTGCTATCAAATAAATCTCCCGAAGTAATAATAAAATTAGCAATTTTTCCTCTGTCTAATGTGCCAAGATTTTGAGACTGATTGATTAATTGAGCCGGAATTTCGGTAAGAGCCTGAAGTGCTTTTTCTTTTGGAAATCCATACAAAACGGATTTTCTTAGATTGTTTAAAAAGTCTTTTGGGTTTTTTAAACCGGAAGCCGTCAAAGCAAATCTAACGTTGTTTTCTGATAAAATTTTCAGGTTAAAAGGTGCCTGATTCCAAAATTTCATATCGCTCAAACTCACCTGATGTGCCAGAAACGGATTAGATACATCATAGGCTTCAGGGAATCCGATGGGAATGATATAAGTGGCTGTGGTTTTTTTAATTTCTTCAATGCGTTCAAATTCGTTGCCGTTTCCTTTAATTATAAAATTTACGTCAAATTCTTTTCCTATCGAGGCGACTCTGAGGCTGTTAAGCTTGTCGCCAGCATCAAATATTTGAGGTAGTTTTTTATTTCGGATAAACGCCTCAAGAGCTAAATCTTTGGTCTTAGAGTTTCCTTGTTTATACCATTCAGCATCATGAAATACTTGTCTGATAAGAGCCATACTGCCCATTAGCGAAGAAGGATAAACTTGTCTGAACAACCTACTTTTTCTAAAAGTGAAATGTTGTGAAGCAACGGGGTTTATAATTCGACTTGCATTTCCACCAATGTCGTTTAGAGTCCAAAGAACTCCGGTTCCTGCAATGATGCCATCGTTGTAGTGGCTCAAAACAGTTCCGAAACCAATTTCACGAAGTGAAGTAGCAGTTTTTGTGTCATAATTCAAATTTTCAGATGCCTGATAATCGGGTTTGATATGGTCGTTCCAATAATAGCCTTCACGAGTTGCATCATATTGCGGAGCCGTAAAACCGGGGCGAATTTGATTTTGAGGTTTGTTGATTCCGAACTCAGAAAACAAATCGATAAAAGAAGGATAAATAGTTTTTCCTGAGGCATCAATTACAGTAGCTGTTTCGGGTATTTCTATGTTAGCACCCACATCCAGTATTCTGTCATCTTGAATAATAATAGCAGCTTTTTCTGTTTTTTGTGTAGGAGAAATATAGATTGTTGCGTTGGTTATGGCAACCAGATTCTTATAAGTTTGCTTTACACCGTCATTTTTCGGAAAATACTCTTGGGCTTTTGTTGTAATGACAGTGAGTGCAAATATTGCAATAAAAATTCTTCTCATCAGATTTATTTAATGAAGTGGAATGTTTTGGGTATAAAAATAGCAAAGTTTCATTTGAAAAGCTAAAAAAAAAATTATCTGCTTGCTATATTAAATTATCCAAAATGTTTGTCATCAAAAATTAATACGTACTTTTGCACCCTCAAAAAATATTTCAATGCAAAATATTCGCAATATTGCCATTATTGCTCACGTTGACCACGGCAAGACTACTTTGGTAGATAAAATTATGCACCACTGCCAGACTTTTCGCAACATTGAAGCGGGAGAATTAATTTTAGATAATAATGATTTGGAACGTGAAAGAGGAATCACGATTGTTTCCAAGAACGTTTCTGTTACATATAAAGATACAAAAATCAATATTATAGATACGCCTGGTCACGCAGATTTTGGTGGAGAGGTAGAACGTGTTTTGAATATGGCAGACGGTGTTTTGCTTTTGGTTGATGCCTTTGAAGGTCCGATGCCGCAAACACGTTTTGTGTTGCAAAAAGCTATTGATTTGGGGTTAAAGCCCTGTGTTGTCATTAATAAAGTTGATAAAGAAAACTGTACTCCCGAAGAAGTGCATGAAAAAGTATTCGATTTAATGTTCGAATTAGGAGCAGAAGAATGGCAACTTGATTTCCCTACGGTTTACGGTTCTGCTAAAAATAATTGGATGAGTGAAGATTGGAAAAAACCAACTTCAAACTTAGAACCTTTATTGGACATGGTTCTCGTACATGTTCCCGCTCCGAAAGTATCAGAAGGAACGGTTCAGATGTTGATTACATCTTTAGACTTTTCATCTTTCACCGGACGTATTGCTATCGGAAGATTGCAAAGGGGCGAATTAAAAGAAGGTCAAAATATATCTTTGGTAAAACGTGACGGAAAAATCATCAAATCAAGGATTAAAGAATTGCATACTTTCGACGGTGTGGGCAGAAAGAAAACTGATGTTGTCGTAGCTGGAGATATTTGTGCTTTGGTTGGTTTGGAAGGGTTTGAAATTGGTGATACTGTTGCCGATTTTGAAAATCCCGAAGCATTGCAAACCATAGCAATAGACGAGCCAACGATGAGTATGTTATTTACTATTAACGACTCTCCGTTTTTCGGAAAAGAAGGAAAATTTGTTACCTCGAGACATATCAAAGAAAGGCTTGCTAGAGAATTGGAAAAAAACCTTGCTCTTCGTGTAGAAGAAACAGACAGTGCTGATAAGTTTATGGTTTTTGGGCGGGGTGTACTTCATTTGTCTGTTTTGATTGAAACGATGCGTCGAGAGGGTTATGAATTACAAATAGGACAGCCACAAGTTATCATAAAAGAAATTGAAGGTATAAAATGTGAGCCGGTTGAAGAGCTTACTATTGATTTGCCTGAGAATCTTTCAGGTCGTGCAGTTGAATTTGTAACGGTGAAAAAAGGTGAAATGCTGAGTATGGAGCCTAAAGGAGATCGTATGATTATAAGATTTCAAATTCCGTCGAGAGGCATCATTGGATTGCGTAATTTATTGCTGACTGCTACTGCTGGCGAAGCGATTATGTCACACCGTTTTATTGAATACCAACCATATAAGGGTGAAATTTCGGGAAGAATCAATGGTTCACTTATTTCTATGGAAAATGGTAAAGCCATTCCTTATTCAATCAACAAATTACAGGACAGAGGCAAGTTTTTTGTTGACCCGAATGAAGATGTATATGAAGGACAAGTTGTGGGTGAGAACTCGCGTGGCGATGATATGGTTATTAATATCACCAAAACCAAACAGCTTACCAACTTCCGTTCTGCCGGAGCAGATGATAAAACGAGAATTGTTCCTGCTATCAAATTTTCGTTAGAAGAGGCTTTGGAATATATTCAAAAAGACGAATATGTTGAGGTTACGCCAAAATCCCTTCGTTTAAGAAAGATTTATCTGAATGAAAACGACAGAAAGCGTTATAAGATAGATTAATTTTTAGCAGTTTATTTTTCTTGTTGATAAGGCGGATACATAAAAATTGCCTCGGCAGTAGCATTGTCTGTTGTGTTTACAAGCATAATCCATAAATCGTCAAAATACTTTCCGTTTACGTTAGAGTAATATGTTTTCAGAGCATCTAACCATGTGTCGTGTCTGTCAACATAAACATATCTGTAATTGTTGGTAGGATTGATAAAAAAATTTGCATCAATTTTATGTTCGCCTTGTAACCTTTGAGTAAAACGTGTTGCGTTATTATGAACCGCAAAAACATTGGCTATAACATAATATCCCATAATTTGATTGGAAACGGCAACGTCAGAACCCGGAATAGCAGTAATTCTTTTTTTGCCATTAACAGCGGGTGTTTCAGCATTTATTTTTTCACTTTGTGAAATTGGGTCGAGAAAAGCAGCTTCCGAAATGATTTCTGCTAAAGAATCGGTTGTTTTATTTGTTGTATTCTCTGCAACTAATTTTTTTTCAGCAGTTTTTGAAATGGCTGTAAGGTTTTTGTCTTCTTGGTTGTTGTTTGTTGTATTATTGCTTTCTGCTAAAACATTTTCTTCATCTACATCAACATTTGAGGTAAAAGCCTTTAAAGAATCCCAATCATCATCTTCACTGCTTTCCGCCACTGTTTCTTCAGTATCTGTTTCTTGATTATCGGCAAAAACAGGCTCCTCGCTTATTGTTTCAGTTTCAAAAATTTCTATATTGAAAGCACTAAAGAACATATTGTATTTGTCTCCCGAGGTTTTTAATCTTAAAGAAACGGTGTCAGAATTGTTTTGAATAACAGAATTATCAGGGTTATCAATCGATATCAGGCAAGTGTCATAACCCAATGTGTTTAGACTGTTTGGGTTTCTGTCTTTATAATAAGAATCTCCAATAACAATTGTGCTGTTAAAAAAATTGTTTTCTGGTTTTAAAGGGTGACTTATTCGGGTATAATTGGCAGAATGTCCGGATTTTATTTCGAGTTGGTCGCCATCAAGATTGTAATCTCCCTCCAAAGCAGCCAAAGCGATTTTTGATTTTACCTCTCCGTAAGGAAGCGATTTGAAACCGTCAAAATGAATCTCGACCGCTCTTGAAGTTATCCCGGCAAAACCATCAAAAACCGTAATAGATTTTGGGGTCGTATAAGGGTCTTCATATATAAAAAATATAGTCCAGCCGGCAGCTACACCGCCGGGTAAGACTCCTTCGGTTGCTCTGACGTTAGCTACAGTATAAGTTCCGAAAGGGTTTTTTACCTTCTTTACATAATCTGTAATGTCAGCAAAAACGACATACGGAGCACTTTCTCTAAATTTTCGGTCTTTGTGTCCGTCGAATATAATTTCTCCTTTTATTTCGTTATAGAAGTCATTTCCCGGTAATTGGAGTTCTACGACATCTATTAGTTCTCTTTCGTTGTCTGTTGCCTTATATCGCCAGTATTTGTCTCTTATGCCTGAGTTATATTTGTAGTTCGCAGCCCAGTATAATCCTGCATATACAATCTTTTTAGACTGATGATTTTCTGGTAGAAAGTCGGCAGAACTTGAACTAAAGGTCGTTTCGATGGTGTCAATATCTATATATGTCATTTCAAACTCATCATTCATTTTGGCTTTGTCTGACAAATCGTTATATGGTTCCGTGGCTTCGTGGCGGTTTGTTTTACGGTTTACAATGTTGTTTGCAATGATTCCCATATCTCCTTTTATGTATGATTGGTGTCTCATTTTGAAAGGAACAACTTCTTGTGAGTTTGCCTCTGTTGATGAAAAGAAACAACACACTAAAAATAAAACATAAAGGTATCCAAACTCAGTTTTTACTTTCATATCCAAATTGTGATTTTGTATGGTAAATATGGTTAAATGTGAATTTATTTTTAAATAAAATTTTTTTATCCAATTCACGATACCAAGATAAGTAAAATCAAAAAAGGCTGAAAACTAGAATTGTTTTGTTATTAACAGATTTGTTAAAAAAAATGTTTATATCCTGAATGTTTATATTTTTAGAGAGTAGGTTATCGGTTTTTTAGATAGTTTAAAATGTTTTTTTCTATTCTGGTGTAGATGTTGTTAATATCGGCTTTTATGAATTTTTCGCCCATAATATTTTCGTATAATTCTATATATCTTTCAGAAACAGTTTGTATATAGTCGTCGGTCATTTTGGGTGTTTGTTGTCCTTCTTTTCCTTGAAAGCCTTTAGAAATCAGCCATTGGCGAACAAATTCTTTTGAAAGTTGTTTTTGGGTGTCTCCTTTGTCTTGTCTTTCCTGATAGCCCTCTGCATAGAAATAACGAGAAGAATCGGGGGTATGAATTTCGTCAATCAAAACAATTTCTCCGTTTTTTGTTTTTCCGAATTCATATTTTGTATCAACCAGTATCAACCCTTTTGAAGCGGCAATTTCTGTTCCTCTTTGAAATAAAGCACGAGTATATTTTTCTAGAATCTGATAATCTTCTTCCGAGATAATGCCTTTTTCTAAAATTTCCTGACGCGAAATATCTTCGTCATGTTGTCCGTCATCGGCTTTTGTGGAAGGAGTTATGATGGGGTAGGCGAGTTTGTCGTTTTCTTTTAAACCATCGGGTAGTGCAACTCCACAAAGCAATCTTTTTCCGGAAGCATATTCTCGTGCGGCATGTCCCGCCAAATAACCTCTTATAACCATTTCTACTTTGAAAGGCGTACATAAATGACCAATTGAAACGTTAGGATCGGGCGTTGCAATCAGCCAATTTGGGACAATATCTTGGGTAAGATGCATAAACTTGGTTGCAATTTGGTTGAGAATTTGCCCTTTGTACGGAATTCCTTTGGGCATTACAACGTCAAAAGCAGAAAGCCTATCTGTAGCAATCATAACCAATAATTCGTCATCGATGTTATAGACTTCTCGTACTTTGCCGTGATAAACAGATTTTTGTCCGGGGAAATTAAAGTTTGTTGAGGTTATTGTGTTCATATAGTGGTATTGTTGTGAGGTGCAAAAGTAAAGACGCAGACCTAAACCAACAAGGTTTTTAAATTAAAAGATGCTCTGTTTTTCTGTTCTGTTACTAATGGTTTATTTGGATTTTATAAAAAAACTTAATCGTTATTTTCGATACTTTTATAGGCATCAATAATTTTTTTGACCAAACGGTGACGTACAATGTCTTTGTCGTCCAAATGCAAAATTCCAATCCCTTCTACATCTTTTAGAACCAATAAGGCTTCTTTTAATCCGGAAATTGTTCGTCTAGGCAAATCGACCTGTCCGGGGTCTCCGGTAACTATAAATTTTGCATTTCGCCCCATCCTTGTCAAAAACATCTTCATTTGCGAATGAGTGGTATTTTGGGCTTCATCGAGAATAACAAAAGCATTGTCGAGCGTGCGTCCTCTCATAAATGCCAAAGGAGCTATCTGGATAATACCTTTCATAATATAATCTTCGAGTGTTTGAGGCGGAATCATATCTCGCAATGCATCATATAGTGGTTGCATATACGGGTCGAGTTTTTCTTTCATGTCTCCGGGTAAAAAGCCGAGGTTTTCTCCTGCTTCAACCGCCGGACGTGTTAGGATTATACGTTTCACCTGCTTCTCTTTAAGGGCTTTTACCGCCAAAGCTACACCGGTATATGTTTTTCCGGTTCCGGCAGGACCAACAGCAAATAACATATCGTTTTTCTGTATGAGTTCTACCATTTTGTGTTGGTTTGGCGACATGGGTTTGATGAGTTTTCCGCCCAGACCATGCACCAGAATTTTTTCGTGATCGGGCATACGCTGTTCTTCGTGAGAATTGCTCTGAATTACTCTGTCTATAACATTCGTATCGATGTTGTTATATCGGGTAAAATGAAGCATCAGCCGATTGAATCGGTTTTCAAACTCATCAAGTTCTTCCTTTTCTCCATAAACCTTGAGCGTTGTGCCGCGGGCAACAATCTTTAGTTTTGGATAATATTTTTTAATGGTTTCAAGATGGGTGTCTTGAGCTCCCCAAAAATCTTTCGGAGCAATGTCTTGCAGTTCAATAATTCTTTCGTTCAAAAGCGGATAATTTTTAAAATTAAAATCAGTATTAAATTTATTAGATTTGCAACACTCAAATATAAATAAATTTCGAGCTAGTTTCGGCGAATAGTTATAAACAAAACAATGTCAATAATTACTTTAACTACAGATTACGGACTAAAAGACCACTTTGTGGGGGTTTTGAAAGGGAAAATTGTATCAGATTTTCCAGAAGTATGCATTATCGATATTTCTCATAATATTGACCATTTTAATATTGCCGAAGCCAGTTATATTATCAATGCGGCATATAGTAGTTTTCCCAAAGGAACTGTGCATCTTATAGGAGTAGATTCGGAAAGAACTCGAGAAAGCGGACACATAGCGATGCAGTGGAATAATCATTTTTTTATTTGTGCTGATAACGGAATTTTGAGTATGCTTACACATGAGATTCCGCCTCAACAAATTGTTGAAATCAATATTCATGACAAACTTCCCGGAAATGCAACTGATATGGAAGTTTTTAAAACTGTTGCTTGCCATTTGGCAAAAGGAGGTAGGCTAAATGAAATAGGTATAGAAACAACCAAACTGAAATTTATAACTGATTTGATTCCGCAGATTAGCAACTCAGGAAACACTATAAAAGGTCACGTGATTTATGTTGATCATTTTGGTAATACAGTTGTTAATATAACACAAGAATTATTTCAAGAAGTAGGAAAAGGGCGTGCCTTTGAAATTGATATAAGACCCAAGCCTATTAATACAATACAGACATCTTATGCAGCCGTGGCGGTTTTGGACAAATTCTCTTTGAAAGATTATGAAGGAACTCGTTTGGCGATTTTTAATGAAGCCGGCTATCTCGAAATTGCTTTGTATAGGAGCAATCCTAATACTACCGGAAGTGCCTCATCACTATTAGGTATCGGATATAGAGACGTTGTTACAATTAATTTTTTTGACGAATAATATTGCTATGCTGATACGAATTGTGAAAATGAGTTTTCATCCCGAAAAAGTCGAATTATTTCTCGAAAACTTCCATTCTGTAAAAGAAAAGATACGAAATGCTCCGGGAAATCGTTTTTTAGAATTGTATAGAGACCGAAATAATCCCGAAATATTTTTCACTTATAGTTATTGGGAAACTGAAGCGGATATAGAAAATTATAGGAAATCTGAGTTATTCAAAGAAGTGTGGAGCTATACCAAACAGTTTTTTAATACACCTCCTCAGGCATGGAGTGTTGATAAAGAGGTAAGTTTACCTTAATTTAAAATATAAAATACGAATGAAAGCAATTTTAGTCAGAGAAATAAAATCCTTTTTTGGTTCGGTTACAGGATATTTGGTCATTGCCGTTTTTTTACTGTTGAGCGGACTTTTTTTGTGGGTTTTTAATGGCGAATATAATATTCTAAATGGTGGTTATAACGACCTGTCACCTTTTTTTGTACTTGTACCGTGGATACTAATTTTTCTGATTCCCGCTGTTTGTATGCGAAGTTTTTCTGAGGAAAAAAGACAAGGAACGCTAGAACTGTTGCTTACAAAACCTGTTTCTTTATGGGAAATAACCCTTGGAAAGTTTTTTGGAGCTTTCTTTCTGATTGTTATAGCAATTATCCCTACCTTTATTTATATCTGGGTTTTAAACGGGTTGGGCTATCCACCCGGAAATATAGATTGGGGGAGTACTTTGGGTTCATACTTTGGATTACTGTTTTTGATTGCCGCATATACCTCCATCGGAATTTTTGCCTCTACACTTTCAGATAATCAGATTGTTTCTTTTATTATTTCCGTCTTTCTGTGTTTTGTGTTTTATTTTGGTTTTGAGGGTATTGCACAAATTTTTCCGACATACTCAGAATTAATAGCATCCATCGGAATGGAAAATCATTTCAGAAGCATGAGTAGAGGAGTTATTGACACTAGGGATATACTGTATTTTTTAAGTATTACATTCCTGTTTTTAACTGTAACAACTCTTCGGCTAAAGAGTGTAAAGAACGCAGAAACCCGATTAAAGGGAAATTATATATACGCATTAGCGTTGATAGCAGTTTTGTTCGTTATAAATGTTGCATCAGATAGCTTTTTTAAACGATTTGATCTTACGCAAGACAAACGATATACGCTGTCGCAAGCTTCGTTGGACATCCTGAAAAACATAGAATCACCTTTATTTGTAGATGTGTTTCTTCACGGAAAATTTCCGGGAGATATCAGAAGACTTCAGGTAGAAACAAAACAATTGTTGGAAGAGTTTAAAGCCTATAACTCAAATATTCAATATCAGTTTGTTAATCCGGTAGAAGAAGTGGAAAATCCGGAAAGTGTCGTAGAAGCTTTTTACGAAAAAGGATTAATCCCCATTCAAGTTACCATAGAAGAAAAAGGAAAACAATCACAGGAAATGGTGTTTCCGTGGGCGGTAGCTTATAGCGAAGACAAAGACAGTAAAGTACAGTTGCTAAAAAACATGATGGGAGCCACTACTGAAGAAAAAGTTATCAGCTCTGTACAACATTTAGAGTATGCTTTTTCGAGTGCTTTTCAGACAATTACCAGAGAAAAACAAAAAAAAGTGGCTGTTTTAAAAGGCAATGGTCAGCCACAGGATGTTTATATTGGTGATGCTCTTCTCAGTATCAGAGAAAAATATTTCATCGCTCCGTTTACGTTAGATAGTGTTGTGACCAATCCACAAAAAACATTAGAGAAACTTTCCGAATATGATTTGGCATTGATGGTAAAACCCTCCGAGCCATTTACCGATGAAGAAAAATTAGTGCTCGATCAATATATTATGCAAGGCGGAAAAATGTTGTGGATGTTGGATGTGGTTTCTGTAGAAATGGACAGTTTGTATGCAGAAGGAAAAACATTGGCTTTTCCGCGTGATTTGCAACTACAGGATATGTTTTTTAAATATGGCTTCAGAATCAATCCCGGACTGATAAAAGATATTATGGCAACACCCATTTCTTTAGCAACAGGGGAAGGCAGTGCCTCACAATTCTCACAATATCCTTGGTTTTACTCTCCTTTAATATATCCGGAAAGTAAACATCCAATTGTAAATAATATAGAGGGGTTGAAATTCAATTTTACAAATCCAATTGATACCTTAAGAAATAATATTAACAAAACAGTCCTTTTAAAATCATCTCATTATTCTAAAACCATCGGAACTCCGGTTGAAGTAGAATTGGCAATGGTTACCGAAAAGCCGGAGCCAATAGAATTTGAGAATATGGGAAATATTCCGGTAGCGGTATTGCTTGAAGGAGCATTTGGGTCGGCTTTTCAAAATCGAGTCTTGCCTTTCAAACCCAAAACCGTGTTAGAAGAAAGTGTTGAAACCCGAATGATTGTAATTTCAGACGGCGATATAATGCTCAACCAGATTGACCGTGATTTTCAACCATTGGAACTCGGTTTTGACAAATGGACAAATCAATATTACGGAAACAAAGAATTCATCTTAAATTGTGTGAACTATCTTTTAGATGACGGCAAACTTATTAACATCAGAAGCAAAGAAGTGCGACTGCCATTATTGGATAAAGAGAAAGTTTATGAAAGATATACGGTTTCTCAAATACTAACTGTCGGTCTGCCATTGCTTTTGTTGGCAGTGTTTGGTGTGTTCTTTGTTTTATTGAGAAAACACTTATACGCAAAGTAATGTTGATAAAAATGTTTTTGATATTGCGGCATAGCCCTTATATTTGTGAGATTCAAAATAAAAAATGATATGAAATTTATTGTATCCAGCTCGTATCTGTTGAAACAACTTCAGGTTTTAGGTAGCGTAATCAACAGCAGCAATACACTTCCTATATTGGACAACTTCCTTTTTGAACTGAGTAACAATTCGTTGAAGGTCTCAGCATCAGATTTAGAGACCACCATGTCTGCCACTTTGGAGATAGACAGCACAAGTCAAGGAAGTGTTGCAATACCTGCTAAGCTATTGCTTGACACCTTAAAAACCTTCCCCGAGCAGCCATTGGCATTCACAGTAGAAGAAAATAATATTATTGAAATAAGCTCGAATTCCGGAAAATATGCCTTAGCGTATTCGGCAGGAGGAGAGTTTCCGAAGGCGGTTGTATTAGAAGAACCTTTAAGCGTGAGTGTTCCTGCCGAAATTTTAGCAACAGCTATAGGCAAAACTATTTTTGCTGCCGGAAATGATGATTTGCGTCCGGTGATGTCCGGAGTATATTTTCAGTTCTCTCCTGAGGGATTAACTTTTGTGGCAACAGATGCACATAAATTGGTTAAATATGCCCGTACAGACGTAGTTGCAAACGAAGTAACCGAATTTATTATGCCTAAGAAACCTTTAAATATCCTTAAAGGAATTTTGGCTTCTTTTGACACCGAAGTGCTTATAGAATTTAACGATAGTAATGCAAGTTTTACTTTTGAAAACTATTCTTTGGTGTGTAGGCTGATTGATGGAAAATATCCGAATTATGAAGCTGTTATACCGAAAGAAAATCCGAACAGATTGCTTATAGACCGTGACCAGTTTCTGGCTTCTGTAAAAAGGGTTTCAATTTTTTCTAATAAAACAACACATCAGATTCGCTTAAAAATGGCTGGAGCAGAACTCAATATTTTTGCTGAAGATGTTGATTACTCAAACAGAGCAGATGAGCGTCTTACTTGTGATTATCAGGGTGAAGATATGCAAATTGGTTTCAATTCAAGATTTTTGACAGAGATGTTAGCCAATTTACATTCTGATGAAATTCAGTTAGATATGTCGCTTCCAAACAGAGCAGGAATCCTTACTCCGGTCGATGGACTTGATGAAGGTGAAACTGTAACGATGCTGGTAATGCCAGTAATGCTTAGTAACTAAACCAACCAAATTTCTATAGAAGCCGTTGATTTATTTTAAATCAACGGCTTTTGCTTTTAATCCAAATTACGATTTTTTTAAAAAATAACCAATCACAATTTCTTGTATGATAATCAAAAAGTAGTATATTTGCACCCACAAAATGGCCTCGTGGCGCAACTGAATAGCGCATCTGATTACGGCTCAGAAGGTTGCAGGTTTGAATCCTGCCGAGGTCACAAGTTATTTTACAAAAAATGTCGGACAAAGTCCGACGTTTTTTTTGATATGAATTTTGCTTTTGCCTTAGAGCCTGTTTAAATTTGTATTGTAAAGATGTTTATAGGTTATTTTTGAGTTAGAACGGAACAAGGCAAATTTTTAAAGGATAACAGAGCTATCATTTCAAAATTTAACACAGTTATGACCCAAAAGAAGCATAAAAAAATTATTAGATAATTTTAAATAGCTTCTTAATACCAACAACTTTTAACGCCTCCTTAAGAAGGTTCTCTTTTTTATATTCGTTATTTACACTTAATTTAATAAAACCGATGTTTATGAAAAATGTTTTTCGTTCATATTTTTTATTGCTAACTTTTTTGGTTACTTTTTCGGCATTATCACAAAATAATTCTGAAAAGATTCTTGTTAAGATTGATTTGGTCAACATAGATAAAGACCGTGTGCCGGTTACTATTTTCCCTCCAAAGATTTCATTGAACGAAGTTACTTTTTTTATTCCAAAAATTGTTCCGGGTACCTATTCTGAGGATGATTATGGTAGATTTATAGACAATTTTAAAGCTTATGACGGTAAAGGAAAAGAATTGTCTGTAGTTAAATCAGATGATAATTCTTGGAAAATAAGTCAGGCAAAAACACTGTCTAAAATTACTTATCTGGTCAATGATACTTTTGATATTGAAGATACACACACGATTTTTTCACCTGCCGGAACCAACATTGAAGAAGGTGTTAATTTTTTGCTCAATATGCATGGGTTTGTTGGCTATTTTCTTGGAATGAATGAAAACCCTTATCGCGTAGAAATAACAAAACCTGAATTTTTGTTTGGGGCTACTGCAATGATGGATTTAGATGTTAGTGAAAGCCGTGATGTTTTTGAAACAAAAAGATATGCGGAATTAGCTGATAATCCGGTTATGTATTCTAAGCCCGATTATAAAACTTTTATGGTAGATGACATGGAGATTATTGTGAGTGTTTATTCTCCAAACGGTGTTTATACTACAGAGCAGATTATGCCGGAAATGGAAAAAATGATGCGTGCTCAAAAGAATTTTCTCGGAACAATAGACAACACAAAAAAATATGCCATTCTACTTTATTTATCGGATGTTCAAAAATCCGACGCAGGTGGTTACGGAGCTTTGGAACACAATACTTCTACGGTGGTTATTTTTCCTGAAGCAATGCAGAGTGAACAACTTATGCAGAGTTTGATTGATGTTGTTTCTCATGAATTTTTTCATATTGTCACGCCTTTGAGTGTACATTCTAATGAAATTCATTTTTTTGATTTTAATTCACCTAAGATGTCACAACATTTATGGATGTATGAAGGAATTACCGAATATTTTGCCAATCTATTTCAGGTGAATCAAGGTTTGATAAGTGATGAACAGTTTTACGAACGACTGACTTTGAAAATTAGAAACTCAAAAAGTTATGATGATACCATGCCTTTTACAAAAATGGGTGTCGGAATTTTGAAAAAACCATATAAAGATAATTTTTTGAATGTTTATGAGAAAGGAACTTTGATTGCTATGTGCATTGATATTATTATCAGAGAGAAAAGTAACGGTGAGAAAGGGATTTTGAATTTAATGCAGAGTCTATCTAATGAATTTGGTCATTCTAAGCCTTTTAATGATGACGAATTATTCCGAAAAATAGAATCATATACCTATCCGGAAGTCAGAATGTTTTTAGACAATCATGTCGCAGGAGGTATTCCTGTAAATTATGATGATTATTTTGCTAAGGTTGGAGTCGTAGAGGCAAAGATAGAGAGAATCGGAATACCTTTTATGAAAGGTCAAACACCGCTCATTACCATCAATCCATCCAACAAAGAAATTATTTTATTAAATATTAAGCCTCTGAGCGAGTTTTTTACTCATATTGGTATGCAAGGTGGCGATGTGATTCTGAAAGTGAATGACACTGCTTATAATTATGACAATATCTATGATTTGATTATGACAAGCATGAACTGGCACGATGGTGAGCCTATCAAAATAGACATCAGACGGGATGGTGAACTTATGACAATCAACGGAAAAATAAAAATGCCAGTTGAGGAAGTTGATGGACTTAAATCTACAGACGATTCTTCTAAAACGGCTCTCAGAGAAGCTTGGTTAAGAGGGTAAATCTTCACTGTAAAGTTTTCTGCTGTATTTTGAAAAAAAGCATTTACTTTGCGAGCAAAAATTTAGTTTTATAAAACACATTTCTATGTATAGTCTCACAAAAAATCTCATCAGTTTATTTGCACTCTTTTTGGTAGTATCCTGTTCAAAAGATAATAATCAAGATACCAATTTTGTATTGACAGGAAATATAAAAGGAATGAAAACCGGAAAACTTTATATAGAAAAGCTTGAAGACTCAACATTTGTTGTGGTTGATTCTATCGAATTTAATGGAAAATCAACTTTTGAAAGCCGTTTAAAAATTGAATCACCTCAGATGTTATATCTTTTTTTAGACAGAGGTGCGTCTAACTCAATAGACAATAGTTTGTTTGTTTTTGCCGAACCCGGAAAAATGACTCTTGAAACCAACTTGGATTTATTTTATAAAGATGCACAAGTAACAGGTTCAGAAAACCATGAACTATATTCGCAATATAAAAAGATGATGGAACCTTTTGCTGTTAAAAAGGCAGAACTTTATGGTGAAGAAATCAAAGCAAGAAAGTTAGAAAGACCTCAAAATGTGATTGATAGTATTTCTGTTGAACACCAGAAACTTGTTAGCAGACAATATCTTAGAGCAGTTAATTTTGCTCTTAATAACAAAGAATTTGAAATAGCTCCTTATATTGCTGTTTTTGAAATTAACGATATCAATAAGAAATATTTAGACACTATTTACAATTCGATTGTACCTGAAGTATCTGATTCCAAATATGGAAAGATGCTCAAAACTCTTATAGAAGACAGAAACAAGTCTGAAGAATAGTAAAAAATGATTTTTGATTTGTGCGAAATTATCTTGTGTTAAGGACAAATGAAAGTTTTATATCTTCTTTCACCTTAATAGCTCCGCCAAGTTTTTTAGGAGCAACCAAATCAAAATCGCTAAATTTGACAGAAATAGAGCCGTTTAGTGCTTTGTTTTCCTTTTTTAAGATTAGATTCTTATAGGTTTTTTGTTTTCCTGCTAAATTTAAATCAAGCGAATAAGAGAAATCTTTACCTTCTTTTTTAACATCAAATAAATTGACAGAAACGTTTGGAAACTCTTTTTCTTTTAATGTTTTTCTAAAATCTCGGTTTAATAAAAAATTGCCGCAGCCAAATTCTTTTACAGGAACTTTATAAAAATAGCCTAATTTTCTGTTTAAAAAAAGCGTGTCTTTGGAATCAAAGTTATAATTACAAGTGAAATCTCCAACCGATGTAGAACTCTCAACACTTATTTTTTTTGAGTCTATGACCAGATATTCGCTTTTATAGCTGGTCGTAAAACCAAATATTGTAATTAATATAACAAAGAAACCAAAGACACGCATTGTGTTATTTTTTTAGAACGCAATTACAGCTTCTGCAACAAACCCACTGAATTTACCATCGTGGAATTTACTTGCTGCATTGTATCCGTCATATTTTTGGTTTACATACTCTAATTTAACCAAAATATTTTTAGTCATAAAATAACCACCACCTATATTGAAACGTTTGATTTTAACATCATCTCCTTTAGTAAGTCCTTCATCAGCACTTGCCAATTCTGCGTCTACCATATTATATCTACCTCCTACATAAAAGTTTTCGTTAGCTCCAAAACGATATAACAATTCTGCTCCCATGTGAAGTGCATTTCTTTTATCATCATTAAATTCGTCTGCATCTTTTTTTCCTGAAACAGTTTCAACCAATCCGAAGAATTCCAATCCTTTGTATTTAACGAATGGGTTAATCATAAAGGCAGTCATCTTGTTAGTAAATCCAGGGTCAAATCTACCTGAACGGAAGTCTCCTTTTGAAGTAGCTCCAACAGCTTCCATTACATAGTAATATCTTGAACCTGCTCTATCAGCTGAATATAAATACGCATTACCTGTTTGAGCTGTATGATACATAGACCCTGTAAGTCTTAATCTCAAATCGTTGTTGATTTGTTTGTCATAACCTAATTTCAACATGGTTGAAGGGCTTGTTCCTCCTTTAGCATCTTGGTTCAGACGACCGTTAGTAACTCCAACCATTCCCAGCCAACCATTATGACGGTAATAAACCTCTGCTCCAACTTCAGTAGTGAAAGCGTCCATAATGTAATTTCCTACGAACGGATTATAAATTGCCAAAGCGTTATCCGATCTTCTAAAGTGAGCGTCCCCGTAGTTGTTCTCCATGTGTCCGAATTTCAAAGTTACTCTATCCATTACACCTTTAAGGAAGTCTTTTTCGATAAAGTCTAATTTATCAATAGTAATATATCCTCCTTTTACATAAGGCTCTGGGTGGTGTCTTGAAGAAAGATACGTTCTTAAGTGCAAGTTAACACCATCATATAATCTTACATCCAAATCTAAGTTAGCAGTAGCCAAGTTAAAGTTGTTACCTATGTCATACAAAGGAACTGCTCCGCTATTTTCGTGTTGAATTGCTTGATATTGCAAAGCAAATGCTCCACCTACTTTTACGTGAATATCATTCGATGTGTTTGTTGTGTCTTTTGGAGCTTCAAAAACATTTACTCCGTTTTTGTCGTAAGTTCTAAAGTTTTTAAGTTCCTGAGATTGTCCTGAAAGAGCTACTCCTACGAGTGCTACAATACTAAATGCGATCTTTTTCATTTTTAATTATTGTTAAGTTAGTAATTTGTTTTATTTGAATTTTACATTGAACGAGATTTTTACGTCATCTCCTGTTTTGATAGTTCCCATCATTGCAGTAGGAGGTGTAATTCCGTATTCTGTCAATTTGAACGAATAGCTTCCGCTTAATCCGTAAACTCCGCCTGAAGCAGTTTCTTTTGCTTTTAGGCTTACTTGTTTTGCGGTTCCTGCAATATTGAAAGTTCCTGTAAGCGTCCAAGTATCTCCAGATTTTGAAGCACTTCTCAAACTAAACTTTACTGTTTTGTGCTTATCTGTTTTCATTGCTTCGTAAGCTTTTTTATCCATCCCTTTTTTACCGCTTTTGATGCTTTCAGCAGGCATTTCTACAGTAAGAGAGGTTATGGCACTTATTTTTCCGTTTTCTTCTGTTGCGGTCATGCTTCCAGTAGCAGTATTTGAAGGCATTTCCCAATCATGAAGCGTTGAGGTGCCGGACACTGCCAAAGACGGTTTTCCGTCAATTTTAAAAGTTTTTTGTGCAAATCCAAATTGGAATGACAAAACTAAAAATGCTACAGCGAGCGTTTTGATTTTTGATAATTTGTTCATAATAAATGGTGTTAAATTATAGTACAAATTTCCTCCTAAAATGAACCTTTATACATGATATATATCAGTGTTTTTTAAGAAGTTTTTACGTACTATATATAGATGATGAAAAAAAAGTTTTGTTGTTTGTTGAAGTAAACGACATTAAAAAAATTGAAATAAAAATTAAAAGGACTTATTTTTGCGGATTTAATATTTTTTAAAGTTGTTTTTTAAGGATTTGTAAATTAATAGTTTTGTAAAAAAATGAAGTGGATAAAATCACTTCATTTACATCCAAAAACGGATTACGATTTTTGTTCTTTATTAAAATAAACCAGATAATAATACATCTGTTTTTCTTCGTCCCATCCTTTTTCTACAAATTTTTCTGCACTTTCAGGATTTATAAAGTCTAATTTTATCTGAATATTTGTGTCTAAATTGATGACATTTTTAATTTTTTTTCGAGCATCGCTTACAGCTGAATTCGCAATCGGAAAACTCGATACGTCTTCGATAGAATATTTAGCACCGCGGTCAACTTTATAGTTTTTAAACTCAGGAATCAAATCGGGATTGTCGATTACTTCGTTTAAAAATTTTGTTTCTTCAAAATCGTCATTTTTGGCAAAGTGATTTACGGCACGATTCATAAACATCACTTCTTCTTTCTTGTCTTCGGCAGGAAGAATAACATCCTTTGCAAAATCTTGACAAAACTTCAAATATTTTTTTGTGATGAAATTTTCGTCCTGAAAAGCATCCACAGAAAGGAAATGTTCAAGCCAGTAACGGGCGTCATAACGGTTGCTGTCTATGGTGAGAATTTTGTAACCCTCTTCTTTTTTATAATTAAAAATCAAACAGCCTTTGTCTAACTTGTTTAGGTTAATGCCCTGTTGCAAAAGCAAATTGATGTTCTCATTTTTTTCTTCAAATTGTAAAAAATCTGAAAGGATTTCAGTTTTAAATACTCCGACTGCATCAGTGTTTTGGTTGTCTATTGTGAGATTTGTAAAATGAACAACAAACACTTCGCCACTTTTAATATGCGGATGAATGGATTGTTCAAATAAATGTTGGGTGATTTTTTTTGACACATCATGCACACTTTCCGGATTGACAAAAACCTCAGAAGTAAGTTTATACATATCGTGAAAATCTAAATCTACCTCGTGTGCAAATTGATAATAATTTTCTTCCTTTTCACGAAAAGGTTTCAAAAAAAACTCTTTTAATAATGGGGCAATTTCATCATTAAGAACATAAGGTTGCCCTGATAGAAATATATTTTCGTTTCGGCTTTTATTTCCAATTCTGTGAATAGAAAGTGATTCTATATGGGCGTTGAATAGGTTTATCATTTTTTTGTTTAAATTTTAAATTTGTTTAAGGTTTACGAATTGAGAAATTTTAATCACTTTTGAACCCTGTTCAAACAAATTAATTAATTCCAATTTTCTTCAAATCCAAAGTCTTCAAAAGAATCATTACCGTCAAACATATTCATGTCATCTTCATCAAAATCATCTTCAAATTCAGAATAAATATCGTCCTCGCCTTCAAATTCGTTGTCGGGTGCTTGTTCAGGTATCTCGCCATGAGAATATAAAAGAGTTGGGTAAGTCTCTCCCTGAGCGGGTTCTTCGATGGCAGCCAATTCTATCAGGAATGTCCACATATTATAAAAATCATAGACATAAATGATTTTGGTCTGTTTTTCGAACAACAAATCTTCGATAGTGAAATCGTTCATGATTCTCATTTCTCCGGGTTCGTCTCCGGTATCAAAAAGCGGGATTTCGTCTTCCTGATTCCAAGTGTCATCACAAGTGTAGAAAGATGCCATTTCACTTCCGTCAAAGCCAAAAGCATTAATCAAAGCATTGTGTAAATCTTCTAAAGTATCATCACTTTCAATAGCAATATCTCTGAAAACATCTTCTTCTGTGTCGAGAATTGCTCTCATTTTGTAAATCATAATCAATGGATTTTTTTGGGTAGCAAAAGTAACCATTATTTACGATTTAATGTTTTCTAAATGACTAATTGTTGAAAATATTTTTTTAATCAAAAACACCCTGAATCTTAAGGTGTTGAATTAACATAATCGTTTTTGCATCAACAATTTCACCACTTAAAATCATCTCATAAGCTTTATTAAAACGCATTTCCAAAACCTCGATATACTCGTGTTCTTCTTCGAGTCCGCCACCTTCACTAACTTTCATTTCAGGCATATATTCTGCTGTAAAGAAATACAGAATTTCGGTCATGGCACCTGGCGACATATAGGCTTCAAAAACTTTTTTAACTTCATTTATTCTGTATCCGGTTTCTTCTTCGGCTTCGCGTTTAATACATTCTTCAGGATTTGCTTCTTCCAAAGTTCCGGCACAAACTTCAATCAGCATACCGCCTTTACTTTGGTTTAAAAAAGCAGGAAGCCTAAACTGCCGTGTTAGAATAATTGTTTTCTTTTCGGAATTGTACAGAAGAATGGCAGCACCATTGCCACGGTCAAAAACGACACGGGTTTGCTGTTCGGTTGTGCCGTCTGCTTTTTCATAATCGTAGGTGATTTTTTTATAGACAAATCGCTGTTGTGAAAGGATTTCGGTTTGCAGGTTTGATATTTTCGGGTTCATTTACAACCTTTTTTAAGCTTAAATTTAATTTGAGAAATATATGAATTTAACACATGACCGCCCAAGTCGAAAGGGTTGTTTTTGTGTCTGTATAATCTAAACATACGTCAAAGATTTTTTCATAATCAAATGATTTTGGCTAATGTACAAAATTTAGCACTATTTACAATTCATCCACAAAATCCGACAGTTCGGTAACACTCTTTTTTATAAAGTTTTAAATCTCTGCACTTTTGTTTCAGAAATCAAGGTGGTTTCGTATAACTTTAAAATTAAAATTATGATTAGAATTATTATTTCATTAACAGTAGCGATTTTTTATTTAATTTCGAGTATTTTCAATTTTTAAACCTAAATCCAGATGCAAAAAGCAATTCAACTTTTCTTCAAAATACTGATTATCGGAATCATTGTAAGT